>NZ_JBIRWL010000007.1:17809-270871 GCF_044387825.1 Streptomyces sp. NPDC020299 | reverse complement strand
CGCCTTCGGCTACGTCACCAACGGCCTGCGCAAGAGCGTGACAGCGGACCCGCGAGCGCAGGCACTGGTGCGGGCGGTACGGCAGGCCTTGCCCGCCGCCGGCTGACGGGCCCCCGCGCACCTCGGCCGACGACTGCGACACCGCGTGCCCGCAGCCGAGCCCCGGCCCCCTCGCACACCCCGGCCCGGACAGGAACCTCGGCTTCGCCGACCCCGAGACGGGCATCGCCTTCGGCTACGTCACCAACGGCCTGCGCAAGAGCGTGACAGCGGACCCGCGAGCGCAGGCACTGGTGCGGGCGGTACGGCAGGCCTTGCCCGCCGTCGGCTGAGGGCCGCCCGTCGGCGGGTGGCCTTGCCGTCGGTCACATGTGGATCGAGTGGGAGGTCCGTCCGGACGCCTCGTCGATCTCTCCGTGTGCCTTGGTCAGCAGTTGCATGGCCAGGTCGTTGAGGGCGCGGCCGCCCGCTATCTCCTCGCCGACCCGGGGCTGGTTGGCGTCGGTGCGGTGGCGGCTGGCGTGGCCGTGCGCCCGCACCTCCGTGCCGTCGGGCAGGCGGACCAGGGCCGCCGCCCGGGTGTGCTGCGCGTCCTCCTCGAACTCGAGCTCGATGTGCCATCCCACCGCTGTACGCATGTCGACCACCTCCGGAACCATTGATTCCAGGGTGCTCCTCGAAGGCCCGTGCCGTCATGTCGGAACGCCTCGGGAGTCGGGCGCCACCGCACAGGCCGGGGACCGTCACTTCCCGTCGAAGCTGGCGAAGTACGCGGCGGCCATGTCCTCGTCGGCGTGGCCCTGCGCGGCGGCGCGCGCGAACCGTTCGGCGGCCGCCTCGGCGACGTCGAGGCGGGCGCCTCCCCGCTCGCCGGCCCGGACGATCAGCCGGGCGTCCTTCTCGGCGGTGGCCACCGCGAACTGGGCCGGGGTCAGCCGCCCCTCGAGCACCAGCTGCGACTTGGCCCGCAGGTAGCCCATGTCGAGCGGGCCGCCCTCGATGAGGCCGAAGAAGCTCTCCGGGTCCACGCCGAGCGCCTTCGACAGCGCCAGCACCTCGCCGGCCGCCGCGGTGGCCGCCAGGACCCAGCTGTTGGCGACCAGCTTCAGCCGGGTGGCCCCGGCCGCCGCCGCGTCCTCGCCGGCCCACACGGTACGGGCGCCGACCGCGTCGAACACGGGCGTGACCGTCTTCCGCCCTCCCTCGGGCCCGGCGGCCAGCACCGTCAGCTGCCCGGCCTCGGCGGGCTGCCGGGTGCCCAGCACCGGGGCGTCGTAGAAGACCAGGCCGTGCTCGCGGGCGAAACCGGCCAGCTCGGCGACGGCCTCGAGCCCGGCGGTGGTGGACTGCGCCCAGACCGCGCCGGACCGCAGGCCGGGAAGGGCCTCGCGCATGACCTCCCGGACCGCGTCGCCGTCGTACAGCATGGTCAGCACGACGTCGGCGCCCTCGACGGCCTCGGCGGGCGTGCCGGCGATGTACGCGCCGTCCGCGGCCAGCGGTTCGGCCTTGGCCCGGGTGCGGTTCCAGGCGCGGACGGTGTGTCCGGCCCGGGCGATGCAGCGGGCCATCGCGGCACCCATGATGCCGGTGCCCAGGACGCTCACGGTGCGCTTGTCGGTCATGACGGTCACTCCTGTTCCCATGTCGCCGTACAGGCCTCAGCTTCCCGTAGGCGGCAGGGACACGCCCGCTATCCGGTGTGCAGCATCAGCCCGATGCCGACCACCATGAGCCCCGCGGCGGCGATCCGGGGCAGCCCGAAGCGCTCCTTGAAGAACAGCGCCCCGATGGCCGCCCCGACGATGATCGAGGACTCCCTCAACGCCGCGATGGGCGCCAGCTCGGCCCGGGTCTGGGCCCACAGGACGAGGCCGTAGGCGGCGACGGAGAGGGCGGCGCCGAGCAGGCCGAGGGCGGCGAAGGGCCGCAGGACGGCGACCGTCTCGCCGCGCCACCGCCAGGCTGCGTATCCGGAGATCCACAGCCCCTGGAGCACCATCAGCCAGGCGATGTACCCGAGGGCGGTGCCGGAGGCCCGTACGCCGAGCCCGTCGACGACGGTGTACGAGGCGATGGACAGCCCCGTCGCGAGGGCCGCCCCGATCGCCGCCCAGTCGGGCCGCCGCCCGCGCAGCCCCCACACGGCGACCCCGGTCAGCCCCGCGCAGGACAGCGCGACCCCCGCCGCCGCCCAGCCGTCGGGCACCTCGTGCGCGAAGACGGCGGCGAACACGGTGACGACCAGCGGCGCGGAGCCGCGGGCGAGGGGATACGCCTGCCCGAAGTCGCCCAGCCGGAAGGAGGTCATCAGCAGGACGACGTACACGAAGTGAATGCCCGCCGAGCCGATCAGATACGGCCACGCCCGCCCCGCCGGGACGGGGGCGAAGCACGCCAGGACCAGCCCGATCAGCACCCCGCCCGTCAGGATCAGGGTGAACCCGACGAGCTTGTCGGTGATCCGGTGCGCGATGGCGTTCCAGCTGGCGTGGGTGACGGCGGCGAGCAGTACGGCGGAGGTGACCAGCGGGGTCACGAGGCGCGCTCGCGCACGTCCACCACGGTGGCCCCGGCGCGGGCGACCAGCGTCCCGGGCGCCATGGGGAAGACGGCGTACGGGGTTCCGGCGGCGGCCCACACGAGGTCGTGCGCGAGGAGTCCCCGGTCGGCGAGCACCCGCGTCCGGTTCCGGTGTCCGAAGGGCGGCACGCCCCCGATGGCGTACCCGGTCGTCTCCCGTACCACCTCGGCCTTGGCCCGGGTGACGCGTGCGGCCCCGAGTTCGGCCCGTACGCGCTCCACGTCCACCCGCGAGGCCCCGTCCATGAGCACCAGCACCGGCACCCCGTCCGCCGCGAAGATCAGCGACTTGCAGATCTGGCTGAGCTCGCACCCGATCGCGGCGGCGGCCTCGCCGGCCGTGCGGGTCGCGTCCGGGAAGCGGCGGATGCGGGAGCGGAGCTCCCCGAGGCCGAGTTCGTCCAGGGCGGCGGCGAAACGGGGGTGGGCCGCGGAGTGGTCGTCGGCGTCAGTGGCGGCTGTCGTCGTCATGCCGGGCACGGTAGTGGTAGGTGTACCGCACAGGCGACCCCGTTTCGGGCGGGGCGAGGCGGAGCGGGGACGACGGAGCCGGTGAGGGCGCGCCGTCCCCACGGCGCCCTCACCGGCGTTTTCGGTCAGGAGTGGGGCGTCAGACGCGCACCAGCTCCCGGTCCTCGTCCGCGTCCCCGTCCCTGTCCTTGGCGCGGGGCTCGTCGCCGGTGCGCAGGCCCTCGCCCTCGACGTCCACGTTGGGCAGTGCGCGGTCCAGCCACTTCGGCAGCCACCAGGCCCTCTTGCCGAGGAGCGCGAGCACCGCCGGGACGATGGCCATGCGGACGATGAACGCGTCGAAGAAGACGGCGATCGCGAGGCCGAAGCCGATCATCTTGATCATCGACTCGCTGGAGCCGATGAAGCCGGAGAAGACGGCCATCATGATCACGGCCGCGGCCGTCACCACCCGCGCGCTGTACTTGAAGCCGGTCACCACGGCCTGGCTGGGCTTCTCCCCGTGCACGAACGCCTCTCGCATCCGGGTCACGAGGAACACCTCGTAGTCCATCGCGAGGCCGAAGACGACGCCCACCATGAAGATCGGCATCATCGACATGATCGGGCCGGTCTCCTCGACGTTCATCAGGCCCGACAGCCAGCCCCACTGGAAGACCGCGACCACCGCGCCCAGCGCGGCCGTCACCGACAGCAGGAATCCGAGGGCTGCCTTCAGCGGGACCAGGATCGAGCGGAAGACCACGATCAGCAGCAGGAAGGCCAGGCCGACCACCAGGGCCAGGTACGGCAGCAGCGCGTCGTTCAGCTTCTGCGAGAAGTCGATGTTCATCGCCGTGGAGCCGGTGACCAGCACCTCGGCGTCGGTCTTCGCGGTGATGTCCGTGCCCTTGTCACGGATGGCGTGGACCAGGTCCTCGGTGGTGGTGGAGGACGGCTTGGAGTCGGGGATGACGGTGATCGTCGCGGTGTCGCCGGCCTTGTTGGGCTGGGCCGGGGTCACCGTCACGACATCCTTGAGGCCCTTGATCTCATTGCCGACCTTGGTGAAGGCGGCCTTCGGGTGGGGACTGTCCTTGGCGTCGACGACGATCATCAGCGGGCCGTTGAAGCCCGGCCCGAAGCCCTCCGAGAGGAGGTCGTAGGCACGGCGCTGGGTGGTCGAGACCGGCTGGGAGCCGTCGTCCGGGAGGCCGAGTTCCAGGGAGGAGGCGGGGATCGCCGCCGCGCCGAGGCCGATCACGCCGAGCAGGAGGACGGCGACCGGGCGGCGTACGACGAAGCTCGCCCAGCGCGTGCCCATGTTGGGGCGGCCCGCCTGCCTGGGCTTCCGGCCACCGCCGAGCAGCTTGCTCTTCTCACCGGCCGGCTTGATCCTGCGGCCCGCGTAGCCGAGCAGCGCCGGGATCAGCGTCAGGGCGATCAGTACGGCGATGGCGACCGTGCCCGCCGCCGCGACACCCATCTTGGTCAGCATCGGGATGTTGACGACGGACAGGCCGACCAGGGCGATGACTACGGTCAGGCCGGCGAAGACGACCGCCGAGCCCGCCGTGCCGACGGCCCGTCCGGCCGCGTCCTCGCGGTCGCGGCCCTCGGCGAGTTCGGCGCGGTAGCGGGAGACGATGAAGAGGGCGTAGTCGATGCCGACGGCGAGGCCGATCATCGACGCGAGGGTGGAGGTCGTCGAGCCGAGGTCGAGCGTGGAGGCGAGCGCGGTGATCGTGGAGACGCCGATGCCGACACCGATGATCGCGGTCAGCAGCGGGAATCCGGCCGCGAGCAGCGAGCCGAAGGTGATGACGAGGACGACCGCGGCGACCGCGATGCCGATGACCTCGCTGGAGCCGGTCTCGGGCGTGGCGGTCAGCGCGTCACCGCCGATCTCCACGGTGAGCCCGGAGTCCCGCGCGTGCTGCGCGGCCTCCTTGAGCGCGTCCTTCGTCGAGTCCTCCAGCTCCATGCCGGAGACCTTGTACCGCACCGAGGCGTAGGCGACCGTGCCGTTCTTGCTGACGGCGTGCGCCTTGTAGGGGTCGGCGACGGAGGAGACCTCGGAGCCGCTCTTCAGCTCCTTGACCGCCTTGTGGACGGCCTTCTTGTTCTCCTTGCCGGTCATCTTCTCGCCGCTCGGCGCCTTGAAGACGACCCGTGCGGTGGCGCCGTCGGCCGTGGTGCCGGGAAAGCGCTGTTCCAGCAGGTCGAAAGCTTTCTGCGCCTCGGTGCCCGGAATGGAGAACGAGGTGTTGCCGGCCGCCGGCGCGGAGGCGGCGCCCACCCCGGCGAGGGTGAGCAGCGCGACCCATATCAGGGCGGCGAAGTGGCGTCGCCTGAAGGCGAGTCGGCCGAGTTTGTAGAGGAACGTGGCCATGGAGGCGTACTCCCGGTCAGGTCGTGGGGTTCTTCTGGGCAGGGTCGATCAGCCCGACGACGTGAGCGGGTACGTCAGGTGGTGGGCTTGCTGGGGAGAGGGTTCAGCGGGTGGTGTTCAGCCGGTGGTGACGCCGAGGGCGGGGAGGACGACGGCGTCGATGTACGAAAGGAGGAAGGCCTGGGTCGGCGGCTTCTCGTCGATCATCGTGCGGGCGGCGAACCCACCGATCATCATGTGCATCACGTAGTCGATCGCGGGGTTGTCCGCGCGGACCTCACCCCGGTCGATCGCCCGTTGCAGCACGCGGCGGAACTCCGCCATCTCGGGCTCGATGAGGTGTTCCTTGAAGGCCCTCAGGAGGTCCGGGTTGGAGTGGATCGCCATGGCCAGACCCCGCATCAGGGCGGAGTTCCGCTCCATCTCGCAGTCGTCCGTGTGCAGGGTGAGGGCGTGCAGGTCGCCCCTGAGCGACCCGGTGTCGACACCGTCGGCGGAGTGGCCCGGCTTGTCGTGCCGCACGGCCTTCGCCACCAGCTCGGCCTTTCCGCCCCACTGGCGGTAGAGGGTGGCCTTGCTGGACCGGGTGCGGGCGGCCACGGCGTCCATGGTGAGGGCGTCGTAGCCGACTTCGCGGAGCAGGTCGAGCACGGCCCCGTACAACTCGGCCTCGCGCTCGGGTGTGATCCGACTGCGGCGCGCGGCGGCGACCTCGGTCATCTCTCTCACCCTTCCGCTCCGAACGACTCGGTTTCGTACAGGAAGAATGTAGCGCACGGCACCAGCGAAACGAAACGGTTTCGTACGTGTGCTGCGTCACGCCTGATGGGAGCGACGCACTTGTCACGAGTTGCTCCAGTCCGTCCCCGGCGAAAACCTGGGGAGGTGAGCTATCTGCGCCTGCCGCATCTCAGCGGCGAACTGCTGTGCTTCGTGGCCGAGGACGACCTCTGGCTGACACCCCTCGACACCCCGGGCCGCGCCTGGCGGCTCACGGTCGACCGTACCAAGACCGGTCATCCCCGCTTCTCCCCCGACGGACGCCACATCGCGTACACGACCTGGCGCAGTCTGGTGCCCGAGATCCACCTGGTCTCGGTCGACGGCGGTCCGGCACGGCAGCTGACCTACTGGGGCAGCCCGGACACCCAGGTGTGCGGCTGGACCCCGCCCGACGAGCACGGACACAGCGACATCCTCGCCGTCGCCTCCCACGGCGAGCCGTTCTCGTACTTCACCTGGGCCTACAAGGTCACCCCCGCCGGCGACCCGGGCCGCAAGCTGCCCTGGGGCCCGGTCTCCGACATCCAGGTCGCCGACGTCGACGGCGAGCACAAGACCCTGCTGCTGACCGGTACCCCGCCGCACGAACCGGCCTCCTGGAAGCGGTACCGGGGCGGTGCCATGGGCCGGCTGTGGCTGCACGGGCAGCGGCTGCTGCCCGACATCGGCGGGCATCTGCACTCCCCCATGTTCACCGGCGGCCGCATCGCCTTCCTCTCCGACCACGAGGGCATCGGCAACCTCTACTCCTGCGCCCCCGACGGCACCGACCTGCGCCGCCACACCGACCACGACGCCTTCTACGCCCGGCACGCCTCCAGCGACGGCACCCGGGTCGTCTACCAGTGCGCGGGCGACCTGTGGATGGTCGACGACCTGGCAGCGGACTCGGAACCGCACAAGCTGGACGTGCGCCTGTCCGGGCCGCGCGCGGGCCGCCGTACGTACCAGGTCCCGGCCGCCCAGCACGTGGACGGCGTCTCCGTCGACGAGACGGGCCGGGCCAGCGCCGTCGTCGTACGCGGCTCCCTGCACTGGCTCACCCACCGCGACGGGCCCGCCCGCACGATCACGGACACCCCCGGCGTACGCGTCCGGCTCCCGGAGATGCTGGGCTCGACCGGACAGATCGCCCACGTCACCGACGCCGAGGGCGAGGACGCGATCGAGATCGCCCAGCTCCCCCGCGCCACCGGCGACCGCGCCCCCCGCCGCCTCGCCTCCGGCCGGCTGGGCCGCGTCCTGGAAATGGTCTCCACCCCGGACGGCGACCGCCTGGCCCTCGCCGCCCACGACGGCCGACTGCTGCTCCTCGACCTCACGGAAGTCACAGACGTCACAGATGTCACGGAAGTCACAGATATCACGGAAGTCACAGACATCACAGACGTCACGAAGAACGCGGAAGGCGCCGACGCCTCCGGCAGTCCCGGCGGCGGGGTCACCGAGCTGATCCGGTCGGTCAACGGGCCCGTGCGGGATCTCGCGTTCTCTCCGGACGGGGCCTGGCTGACCTGGTCGCATCCGGGGATCGGGCGGACGTTGCGGCAGATCAAGATGGCGCGGACAAAGGACGGGCTGATCGTCGACGTCACCAACGGGCGCTTCGAGGACGAGAACCCGGTGTTCACCCGGGACGGCCGCTACCTGGCCTTCCTGTCCTGGCGGGGCTTCGACCCGGTGTACGACGTGCACACCGGGGACCTGTCCTTCCCGCTCGGCTGCAAGCCGTACCTCGTCCCCCTGTCCTCGGCGACCCCCTCCCCCTTCGCCCTGAACCCGGAGGGCCGGCCGGCGGCCGGCGGTCTGGACCCCGTCGAGGACGAGGAGGGCGGCGAGGCGGGCGCGGTGACCGTGGAGGTCGAGGGGCTGGAGAACCGGGTGACGCCGTTCCCGGTCACCGCCTCCAAGTACTCCGCGCTGCAACCGGTCGCGGGCGGCGGCCTGGTCTGGCTGCGCTGGCCGATCTCCGGCGCGCTGGGCGAGACGTTCGCGAACCCGGACGACACCACCGGCCGGCCGACACTGGAGTACTTCAACATCACCAAGGGGAAGAAGTCCGAACTCGTCGGCCACCTCGACTGGTTCGCGGTGAGCGGCGACGGCACCCGGCTGGTCGTGGTCGACGAGGGCGACCTGCGGGCGGTGCCGTCCACCGAGCCCGGCGACACCGACTCGACGACCTGGATCGACGCCCGACGGATCCTGCACGAGGTCGACCCGGCCGCCGAGTGGTACCAGGCGTACGACGAGGCCGGCCGGCTCATCCGCGCCTACTTCTGGGACCCGGGGATGTGCGGCATCGACTGGGACGCGGTCCTCGACCAGTACCGCCCGCTGGTCGAACGCGTCGCCTCCCCCGACGAGTTCGCCGACCTGCTGCGCGAAGTGCTCGGCGAGCTGGGCACCTCGCACGCCTACGTCAGCGCCGCCCGCCGCAACGAGGGCCCGGCGCACTACCAGCGCCTCCAGGGCCTGTTGGGCGCCAACTTCGAGCACCGGGAAGCTGGTTGGACAGTCCGGCGGATCCTGGCCGGTGACTCCTCCGACTCCCGGGCCCGCTCCCCGCTGGCCGGCACCGGCATCCGCACCGGCACGGTCCTGACCCACGTCGACGGCCGGCCGGTGGATCCGGTGGCGGGACCGTATCCGCTGCTCGCGGGGGCGGGCGGTACGACGGTGGAGCTGACCTTCGCGCCACCGGAGGGCGAGGAGGGCCCGCCCCGGCGGGTCGCCGTCGTCCCGCTCGTCGACGAGCGGCCCCTGCGCTACCAGGACTGGGTCGCCAAACGCCGCACGCTGGTGCACGACCTGAGCGGCGGCAAGTGCGGCTACCTGCACATCCCCGACATGGGCGGCTCCGGCTGGGCACAGTTCAACCGCGACCTGCGCATGGAACTGTCCCGGCCCGCGCTGATCGTGGACGTGCGCGGCAACGCGGGCGGACACATCAGCGAGCTGGTCGTCGAGAAACTGAGCCGGAGCATCATCGGCTGGGACCTGACCCGGAACGCCCGGCCGGTGTCGTACACCTCCAACGCGCCCCGGGGGCCGGTGGTGGCGCTGGCCGACGAGGCGACGTCCTCCGACGGCGACATGATCACCGCCGCCTTCAAGCTGCTGGGGCTCGGCCCGGTGGTCGGGCAGCGCACCTGGGGCGGGGTGGTGGGGATGACCGGACGGCACCGGCTGGGCGACGGCACGGTGATCACGGTGCCGATGAACGCGGCCTGGTTCGACGCGTACGGCTGGTCCGTGGAGAACCACGGCGTCGCCCCCGACGTCGAGGCGCTGCGCACCCCGCTGGACTGGGCGGAGGGCCGGTACGCGCAACTGGTCGACGCGGTGGAGCTGGCGCTGGAGCTGCTGACCACCGAGCCCGCGGCCATCCCGCCGGACTACCGCGACGTACCGGACCGTTCACGGCCCAAGCTGCCGCGGCGGCCGACGGACCGGTGAGCGAGTGCACATGCGCAGGAAGCAGGAAGGGGCGCCCCTCGTCAGGGGCGCCCCTCCGGGTCAGGAGACCGCGTCAGGAGGCCACGTCAGGCGTCGTAGTCCTGGCTGAAGCGGTCCTGCATCTCCTGCTCGGTGTCGTCGATGTCCTGACGACCGTGCTCACGCGGCTGCTGCCCGCGCTGCGGAGACTGCTGGCCGCGCTGCGGAGACTGCTGCGGCCCGCGCTTCGGGGGCTGCTGGCCACGCTGGCCGGCCTTCTCACGGCCCTCGCCCATCTTCTGCTTGCCCTGCTCCTGCATGCCGCGGGCCTTCTCCTGGAACTGGTCCTTCATACCCATGTGGGTTCACTCCCGTGGTGGGTGGGGGTTGGCCCCTCGGTGGGGCCTCGACCAGATTCACACGGGCGGACACAGTGCGCATTTCGATCATTAACGGTACGTAACACCCGCTGGTCCAGGGCCAGTTTCGGCCACGGCTAGCCGCGCCGCACCGACCGCTCCTGCTCGTCGGCCTGCCCGCCCGCGCCCACCAGGCCCGTCCGCATGCCCCGCAGCCGGGGAGCGAACCGGCGCATCTCCCGCTGGCCCACCGTCCCGATGAGCCCCGGCAGATACCCCCGCACGCCCTGCATCCCGCGCAGCCACCGCTGCCCGTACACATGGCTCGCGCGCCGCTCGATCCCGGCCACGATCCGGTCGACCGCCGGGCCCAGCGGATAGGTCTTGTTCGACGGCCACGGCAGCCGCTGCCTGAGCTCGCGCATGACCTCGTCCTGGTCGGCGCCGCGCACCATGTCCGTGTCGGTCCACGACAGATAGGCCACGCCGACCCGGACGCCCTGATGACCGACCTCGGCGCGCAGGCTGTGCGCGTACGCCTCCACACCCGCCTTGGACGCGCAGTACGCGGTCATCATCGGCGCCGGGGTGAGCGCGGCGAGCGAGGCGACCTGGAGCAGATACCCCCGGCTCTCGATCAGCACCGGCAGGAAGGCGCGGGCGGTCACCGCCGAGCCGATCAGATTGACCTCGATCACCCGCCGCCAGGACTCCGGGTCGGAGTCCGCGAAGGGGCCGCCGGTCGCCACCCCGGCGTTGGCGACGACGATGTCGACCTTGCCGAACCGCTCCTTGACCTCCCGGGCGACCCGGGTCATCGCCTCGTGGTCGGTGACGTCGGCGTACCAGTGGTCGCTGTCGCTGTGCAGCCGCCCGGAGACCTCCTTCAGCGCCTCCGGCTCCAGCCCGACCAGCGCCACCCTGGCGCCGCGCGCGGAGAGCTTGCGCGCGAGCAGCTCGCCGACGCCGCGCGCGGCCCCGGTGACCACCGCGACCTGTCCTTCGAGATCCACCCTGCTCATGCGCTCTCGCTCTCCTTGACCGTGTCCGTCACGTACCCGGTGACCAGTTCCCGGATCTTCCCGGTCACCAGCTCCGGTGCCTCCACCGGTGTCATATGGCCCACGCCGGCCAGCTCGGTGCTGCCCACGCAGTGCGGCAGCGCCGCCACCAGCGAGCGCGCGTGCACCGGCGGGGTCATACGGTCCGCCGCGCCCACGACCACGACCGTCGGCACCCGCAACTCCCGTACGCCGTGGTCGAGATCGAGCGTGTCCAGCACCCGCGACCAGGCGTGCCGCACGGTGCGCGGGCAGGCGTGCACGATCCGCGCGCACGCCTCCACCATGTGCGGGGCCGAACCGGCGCCCATGGTGGCGTACTTGAGGATGCGCCGCGCGAGAGGCGTGACCGGCCCCAGCGGAGCGCGCGAACCCAGGACGCGCGCCGTGAGCCAACTGCGCACCCGGCCCGCGCGCAACGGCACCACCAGCGACTCGGCGACCAGCCGCGAACTGCCCGTGCTGCACAGCAGGACGGCCGCCGCGTGGTCGCGGAAGCGGGCGCGCGCGGAGGCGGCCAGCACCGTCATCCCGCCCATGGAGTGGCCCACGATCACGGCCCTCTCCCCCGGCGCGAGGGTCTCGGCGAGCACCGCCTCCAGATCGTCGGCGAGCGCCTCGGCGGTGCAGCTCGGGCTCGCCGGGCTGCGGCCGTGTCCCCGCTGGTCGTAGGCGATGACCCGGTGGTCCACGGCCAGCTCCCGGATCTGCGCCGCCCAGAACGCGGTCGAGCAGGTCCAGCCGTGGGCCAGGACGACGGGGGGCGCGCCGTCGGGGCCGTGCACCTCGACGTGCAGCCGGGCGCCGTCGGCGGAGACGGCCGTCAGGACGCGGCCGGGGACGGGCGGGGCGTACGGGCCGGCGGCCACGGGGGTGGGGCGGCTCATGCGGTGACCTCGCTGGGGGCCTGGGAGTCGTGGGTCTTCTCCGCGACGGGGGTCTTCTCCGTGACGGGGGTCTTCTCCGTGACGGGGGTCTTCTTCGTGGCGGGCGGCCGGAGGACCTCGTACTCCGCGAGGTCCACCCGTCGGGTCGCCCGGCGGAACTCCGTGGTCGTGCCCGGCCAGATGGTGGTGTTGCGGCCGCTCGCGTCGAGGTACCAGCTGGTGCAGCCGCCGGTGTTCCACACCGTGCGCTTCATGCGCTCCTGCACCTTGTGGTTCCAGGCCCGTACGGCGCTCTGGCGGGCGTCGAGGGCGACCCGGCCGCCGAGGACGTCGAGCTGGCGCACGAAGTCGGCCAGGTAGTTCAGCTGGGACTCGATCATCAGGATCATGGAGGAGTTCCCGAGGCCGGTGTTGGGGCCGATGACCGTCATCCAGTTCGGGAACCCGGCGGCACTGGCCCCGCGCAGCGCCTGCATCCCGTCCTTCTGCCAGGCCTCGGCGAGGGTGATGCCCTCCGCCCCGACCACCCGCTCGGCGATCGGCATGTCGGTGACGTGGAAGCCGGTGCCGAAGACGATCGCGTCCACCTCGGCCTCGCTGCCGTCGGCGGCGACGAGGGTCGAGCCGCGCACCTCGGCGAGCCCGCTCGCGACGACGTCGACGTTGGGGCGGGCGAGGGCCGGGTAGTACTCGCTGGACAGCAGGATCCGCTTGCAGCCGATGCGGTAGTCCGGGGTGAGCTTGGCGCGCAGGGCCGGGTCCTTGACGGCCCGCGCCATGTTGCGCTTGGCGAGCCGCTCGACCAGGCCCAGCTCGTCGGGGTGCTTGGTGAACGCCTGGACCTGCAACTCCCTTATGCCCCAGAGCAGTCCGCGCCTGAGCTGCGTGGTGAACGGCAGGGCCCGGTGCAGCCGCCGCTCGGCGTCGCCGATCGCCCGGTCCATCCGGGGCATCACCCAGGGCGGGGTGCGCTGGAAGAGGGTCAGCCGGGAGACGCGGGGCTGGATGGACGGCACGATCTGGATCGCCGACGCGCCCGTACCCACCATGGCGACCCGCTTGCCGGTGAGATCGTGGTCGTGGTCCCAGCGGGCGGAGTGGAAGACCTTGCCGGGGAAGGAGTCGAGCCCCGGGATGTCCGGGATCTTCGGGTCGGACAGCGGCCCGGTGGCGGAGACCACGACATCCGCCGACAGCGAACCGCCGGCCGTCTCGATGTCCCAGCGCAGCTTCTCGGCGTCCCAGGTCATCCGCTTCACCTCCGCGCCGAAGCGGATGTGGGGCCGCAGCCCGAAGACGTCCGTGACGTGTTCCAGGTAGGCGCGGATGTGCTCCTGCCCGGAGAAGGTGCGCGGCCAGTCGGGGTTGGGCGCGAAGGAGAACGAGTACAGGTGTGAGGGCACGTCACACGCGCACCCCGGGTAGCTGTTGTCCCGCCAGGTGCCGCCGACGCTGTCGGCCCGTTCCAGGACGACGAAGTCGGTGACCCCCTCGCGGCGCAGCCGCACCGCCGCGCCCAGCCCGCCGAATCCGGATCCGATCACCGCCACCCGTACGTGCTCGTGTTCGCTCATCCCGACAGCCTCCTGCCCGACGCGGCTCTGCACCGTAAACCCTGCCAGTGAACACTGGCGCAATGGGACTGTAGAGCAGCTCCGTACCGACCGGTAGGGGGCGCGGCGAGGAAAGTTACCCCGGGTACGACATAGGGTGCGGGCGTGGCAGACAAGCGCGAGTACCGCATGGAGGAGCTGGCCGGACTGGCCGGCATCACGGTGCGCACCCTGCGCTTCTACCGGGAACGCAAGCTGATACCCCCGCCCCGCCGCGAGGGCCGTATCGCCTGGTACGACGACCACCACCTGGCCCGCCTGCGCACGATCGCGGCGCTGCTGGAGCGCGGCCACACCCTCACCGGCATCGCGGAACTCGCCGAGGCCCTCGACCAGGGCCGCGACGTCGCCGACCTGCTGGGCGTCGGTGCCCCCACCGAGGAGGAGCCGGTCCGTCTCACCCCCGAGGAGCTCGCCGCCCGTTTCGAGGGTGATGTCACCCCGGAGAACCTCGCCGCCGCGATGGAACTCGGCTACCTGGGCACCGACGGCGATGAGATCGTCCACATCAGCCGCCGCCTGCTGGACGTCTCCTCCACCCTGGCCCGCGAGGGCATCCCACTCGCCGAGGTCCTCGCGGTCGCCGGGCGCGTACGCGAACACGCCGACGCCCTCGCCGAACTCTTCACCGACCTCATCCTGCGCCACGGCCCCGAGGAGGACCTGCAACGCCTGCGCCCCCTGGCCCGCAGCGTGGTGGAGGCAGAACTCTCCCTGGCCCTGGACCGACGACAACGCAAGCGGAGCTAGCGCTGCGGGAGCGGGACGGCGGGGGCCTGGTCAGGGTCCCGTCTCCGGGGTGCTGCCCTCGTCGGGGCTGGCGGGCGCGGGCAGGCGTCGGCCGCGGGACTCGGCGACGCGCAGCACGTCCGCGAGGCACTCGGTGAGCCGGATCGCGGCGTAGCGCACGTCGACGTTCGGGCTCAAGGGGTCGTTCAGCACCCGCCGGGCCTCGACGAGTATCTCCAGGCCCTCGGCCAGTTGCAGGGCCTCCGTGTCGTCGGCCAGCCGTGAGAGGTACCCGCCCTCACCGCCGTCGGCCAGGAAGCAGGGCTTGCCGTCCGGCGACAGCCAGGGCAGCAGCCGGAGCACGGGGAGGGAGCGCATCAGGCCGCCACCTTCTCCGCGCCGACGACGTGCTGGTCGAGGTCGATCCCGAAGTCGGCGGCGAGGACAAAGGCGAGACGGCGACGGCTCCGCAGTGCCCGCTGCTCGCGCTCGTGCGCGTGAGTGGTGAGGTAGGGGCGGGCAAGGCGGTTCTCGGTGCCGTCGAGGAGGAGGTGCAGCCCGTATAGGGAGCGGTGGAGGGGGAGGCAGACGAAGTCGGGCGTGAGGGGCGCGGGACGGTGACGGCGGGGGCGGGTGCCGACCGCGCGGCGGGTTCCGGTGCCGGGGCCGAGAAGTAGAGCCAGCCAATGGACGAGGCGGCGGATAAGGTCGTACATGTCGACGCTCCTGGTCAGCGTTGGCCGTGCCCCGGGGCCCTGCCAGGCCGCCGGGGTCTTTTGCGTTTCTGAGACTACCTTGCGTCAGGACGCGTTAGGTAGCAATAGGAAGCATACGGTTGCACCCGTACGTGGTGGCCCGCTACTCATCGCTTTAGCGTGCGTCCATGGCTGATGAGCGTGAGTGGAGACCCGACCCGGCGAGTCACGTCTACGTATACCTACAGGTCGTGCATCACATCGCCGAGCAAATTCGCACAGGGCGACTTCCCGTGGGCGCACGCCTCCCCGCTGAACGCGACCTCGCGGAGCAGTACGGCGTAGCCGTCAACACCATCCGCCGAGCCGTCCGCGACCTGCGCGACCAAGGCCTCGTCATCACAGTCCCCATCAAGGGGACCTTCGTACGCCCCGAGTCCGCCTCCGACACCGCCCCGGAGAACGAAGAGGGGACCGCCGACTGACGGGCCCGTGCCCACTTTCGCTACTCGGCGACCTTCATCCACCCGCCCCGACGTTCTTCGGGACGCCACTCGCGGAGGTCGGTCTCCGGCAGATGGCGGTCGGAGCAGCCCATGTTCAGCGCGGTCTGGAACGCGGGACCTTGATGTCGCGCCGTGCGCCGTCGCGGTCCACCGCGCGCTGCTGCTCCCACACCCGTTCGCACGGCACGCTTGCGCAGGCCGGACTCCTCGTAGCGGAGGGCGGCGAGGTAGGGGACGTGCTCAGTCGGGCTCGCGCCAGAAAGTCAGCTGGCGGGCCGCGGCGAATCAGACGACACCGGCGAACCTCTCCATCCCGACCAACCGCCGTGTGGGCACGGCATGCCAGCCGATCCTGCAAGGTCGCTCCCCGGACCGGCAGTCGCCGGCGCCCGCCGGAGGGGGCAACAGCACAACACTTCGGCCGACAGCCCGGTTGGTCACCGACCGTGCCTCTGGGTGCACCGCTGCTCAAATACCTGCTGAGGATGCAGCGTCACGCAGGCGAGAAATCGGACATTCCTCCGCAGGAAAAGGGCCATGCGGGAACAGAACGCGCTGATTCGATCTCTTTTCATGCAGGCCGACGGCGACCAGTCAGCTCATGATCAGGAGGTCTCATGCGCCCTGCGCAGCGCAGACTCACATTCGCCGCCGCGGGCACGGCAGCGATACTGACGCTCGTCGACATACCTGCGAGCGCCGCCCCCAGTGCCACCCCCGCGCCTTCGGACACCGCTATTACGTTGTCGCTGTCCGCACTTGCCGAGGGTTACCTCCAACAGCGTGCCGACATGCTAACGACAAGCCCGCCCACCCTCCGGTTCGCTGCCGCCCACATGAAGACCACGCCTGCCATGGCCGCCCAGACACAGGACGACCTGGCCGCTCTTGCCGCAAAGGGCGAGAGGTACGAGAAGCTCGACGGCGGTTACACAAAAGCACAGGTAGACGTCACCGTCGATGGTTCCACCGTTAACGACCAGCAGGCCACACTCCAGATCACCGAAGACACCCGCCTGTATCTTCCATTCACGCAGAAGGAGGTCGAGGACGGGGCTCCGGAATACGAGGAGGAGTCCCTCCCCCACACGCTCAAGTTCACAAAGGCCGACGACGGCACGTGGCTCCTGGCCTCCGACAAGGCCGACGCCGAGGGCGGACTCACGCCATCCACCCAGGTCTCCGACGTCGATGTAGAGCCGGAAGCGCCGGACGAAGGTGGAACCGCAGACGAGGATGAGGGCACTAAAGGCGTCGGCTCCTCCAGCACCACGCCTGCCGACGAGCCCGAACCTGGCCCCGGCGCGGTCAAGCCCGCCACAACAGCCGCGTACAGCTACAACAAGATGATCGCCTACGCGGACAAGTACTGGAAGTACGGCAACTCCGCTTACCGCACCTTCGGTAGCAACGACTGCACGAACTTCGTGTCGCAGATCATGCTCGCCGGCGGCTGGAAACCCGCGGGCGGCTCCATCATCCAGCACACCAGCAACAAGTACTGGTTCTACGGGCCCGTCAGCATCTGGACGTCCTACACCTGGGGCGGAGCCGAGAACTGGTACTGGTTCGCCATCAAGCACTCCAAGCGGACAAAAGCACTTGGCAATGTGTGGGACCTGCTTGCTTCGGATGTGCTCCAGGCAGACTGGAACCGCGACAACGTCGTCGATCACACGATGTTCGTCCACAAGAGGTACAGGGGTGTCCCCGTACCTCGCCTACCACTCCGTTAACACCCACAACAAGAGCCTGAAGAAGCTCCTTTCCGACCATCCGCACACCTGGTGGTACGCCCTCACAGGAGAAGTAAAGGAGCCCTGCCGTGAACCGTCGCTGCATAGCCGTCGCCGCGCTTGCGTTACTGGCCCTGTCCGGCTGCTCGTCAGACAAGGACAAGGCCGAACCGACCGCTTCACAGGCTGACGGCGCACGCCGGGTTGTCGACGACTACATCACCGCTCTCAACGCACGCAGCGCGACCAATCTCATCCGGGTCGGTGGCGTGAAAGACGCACCCTGGTCTCGGCAGGAAGCAGCAAAGATCCTCGCTGCCAAGGGCGGACGTGGATGGAAGATCAGCAACTTGGAGATCGACCACGACATGGGACCCAGCACCGGAAGCGCTCATCTCGCCGCCAAGGACGAGGCGGGCAAGCTCATGAACGACACCTTCACGGTGATCCGGGACAAGGGAACGTGGCACCTCGTCGTCTTCTCCGGGCAGCCCACTCCGCCTGGCAAATCGCCGGCCTCAACCGCCACGCCGGCTGCCTCCTGACAAGAGCAACTGCTGCTGTGTTCCTCTAAGACGCGATCCGGTAGACGCCGGGCGGGTCCAGCCGGCCGTTGGTGCGTCGTTCGGTCATCACGCCCGAGGGCTGTCCGCCTGCACGTATCGGGCCGCGTCCTCGGCCAGTGCGGCCGGCAGGTCCCCGTCCTTCCATAGGCTGAGCACCATCGCCGCGGGGATGGGGACCTGGCAGACCACTAGCGGCTCTATCGCCGGCATCGCCCAGGGGGGCCTCGCTGACCTCCTCCACCCGCCGCTTCGAGGCGGCCTGCACCCCGGCGCAGATGGCCTCGCGGTGCAGGGCGCGGTTCGGCGAGTACGTCAAGCTTGCGGATGCCATCGCCGCCGAGATCGCATCCGGCAAGGTGCCGCAGGGCGCAGCACTACCAGGCGAGCGGGCCATGACCGACGTATACGGTGTGAGCATCGGCACTGTGCGCCGAGCCATCGTCGAGCTGCGAAAGCGCGGCCTCGTGGCAACTCTGCCCGCCAAAGGCACTTACGTCATCGGGACGCCCGACTCGCCCGCTGACACCCCGGAGAACGCCAACGGGACCGCCGACTGACGGTCCCGTTGGCGTCGGCGCATCGCTACTCGGCGGCCTTCGTCCGCCCGCCCCCACGTTTCCCGGGAAGCCACTCGCGGAGGTGGGTCTCCGACCGGTGGGGGGCCGGCGCGGGCGTGTCCCAGGTGCTGGACCAACGGGCGAACGGGCCGGACAGTGCGCCGATCCGGCCATTGCAAGCCACCAGGCGGCCGCAGAGCGCGGCCGATGGTTGTACCGCTGCCAGGCGCCTCGTTCCGCTGCCGCCGCCCGCCCGGCGGCCCTCCCTGAACGGCCCCTCGGCCGCGCCGACCGTGACCGGCACGCCGCCGGCCAGTCCCGTACAGCCCCTCACCTCAAGACGCGGCAGTCATACCGAGGGGTCGCAGGTCGTCGAGGAATCTCAGTCTGACCGGTCGGCGCCGAGTCCCGCATCGCGGGCCAGCAGGGCGGCCTGGACGCGGTTGGTGACGTCCAGTGCGGTCAGGATGCGGCTGACGTGGGCCTTGACGGTGCTCTCGCGCATGGTGAGGCGGGTGGCGATGTCGGCGTTGGTGTCGCCCTGAGCGAGGAGTGCGAGTACGTCGCGTTCGCGTGGGGTGAGTTGATCCAGCCGCGCCCGGGCCGCGGTGGCCCGGGGCTGGTTGGTCGCGTGGTAGCGGTCGATGAGGCGACGGGCCGCGGTGGGGTGGAGCATCGCCGAGCCGGCGGCCACGAGGTGGACGGCGCGCAGGATCTCGGCCGGGTCGGTGTCCTTGAGCAGGAACCCGTCGGCGCCGGCGGCGAGGGCGTTGTAGACGTACTCGTCGAGGTCGAAGGTGGTCAGGGTGATCACCTTTGGCGGGTGGGGAAGGGCGCGCAGCCGGGAGGTGGCGGCGATGCCGTCCATGCGGGGCATGCGTACGTCGACGAGGGCGACGTCGATGTGGTGCGCGGTGGCCTGCTCGATGGCCTGGAGGCCGTCGGCGGCCTGCGCGACCACCTCTATGCCGTCATCACCGCCGAGGAGGTCGGCCAGGCCGAGGCGCACCAGCGCGTCGTCGTCGACGATCATGACGCGGATCATGTGCGGGTGCCGTTCTGTTCGACGCCGGGAGGGTGGGGGATGCGGGCGGCCACCCGCCAGGTGCCGGCCCCGGCGGGGCCGGCAGTGAGATGACCGCCGAGAGCGGTGACGCGTTCCCGCAGTCCGACGAGGCCGTATCCGCCGCCGACAGTGTCCGTGCGGGGGGTGCCAGGGGGATTGGTGACCTCGACATGTGTGGCAGGCGGACGGTAGTCGACGCGTACCGTCACCGGGGCGCCGGATGCGTGCTTGCGAGCGTTGGTCAGTGATTCCTGGACGATGCGGTACACGGCGAGCCGGTGGGTGGTCGGAGCTTGCTCCGGATGGCCTTCCGAGGTCAGCTCGATGTGCTGCCCGGCGGCAAGGGCTTCGTCGACCAGCTCCCGCACTTCTCGCATGACCGGTGCGCGTGCGGCAGCCGATGGCTCGGCGTCGGGCTCGCGCAGGGCACCGAGAATGTCGCGCAGGTCGGCGAGGGCTTCCACGGATGTCCTCCGCAGCAGGGTGAGCCGCTCGGCAACGGGTGCAGGCAGCGCGTCCCTCCTGGTCGCCAGCACACCGCTGTGCAGGGCGATCAGGCTGAGCCGGTGGGCGAGTACGTCGTGCATCTCCGCGGCGATGCGGGATCGTTCCGCATGACCGGCCGCCTCTTCGCGAAGCTTCGACTCGATGCGCAGATGCTCGACGTCCGAGGCCAGCGCCTGGACCAGCCTCCGCCGACTGCCCAGCCACAGACCGAGGATCACGGCCAGGGGAGGCAGGAACAGAGCGGACGCGTACCGGTCCGGCGTCCACAGCGCGGTTGCCGGGTAGCCGAGCACATTGGCGGCCAGGGCGGCGACGCCGCATCCCACCGCCGCCCGTGCCCGGCCGTCCACCGCCAGGTCGAACAAGGCGACCACGAGCAGCGGCAGCAGCAGTGACCCCCACCACGCCGTCGCTGCGGTGACCAGCAGCGGCGCGAGCGGCCATCGCAGGCGCGAGGAGAGCAGGGCGGCTCCGCACAGCAGGGCTGTGGCGGTGACCGGGAGCAGGTGCTCTCCGCCGTCGATCGTTGCCGCGTTCAGCGCGGCGGCCGACACCAGCAAGGCCACGAGCGCTGCCCGCCCGTAGGCCCGCCACCTGCGACCTTCTCTCCTGCTCACCCTGGCCATGCTAGGCAGACCGCCGTGCCGCTTCGTCTGACGATCGGCGATGCCAACCCCATACTTTCGTAGGGGGATGCGGTAGAAGAACGACGGATTCGGGTCCGGAAATCCGTTTCTAGCGTCGAATCCATGAACGACTGGACCACCTCCCATGACCGTGTCCTGGCGCAGCGCCGCGCCGAAGGCTGGATGTTCCTGATCGAAGCGGCCCGCGACCTGCGGACCACCGGCGCCATAGCCCCCAGTGGCAAGGCACTGGCCCGAGCCCTCACCGAACCTGTGCGGGCCCAGGCATCCGGCCCATTGGCAGTACTGGAAGTCGGCGCCGGGACCGGAGCGGTCACCCGTACCCTGATCCCCCAGCTGCCCCGAGGCAGCTGTCTGGACATCGTCGAGGCCAACCCACGCTTCTCCGCGGGGCTGCGACACCTCGTCACCGCCCATCCCCGTCTGGCGGCCGGGGCCGCGCAGGTGGACGTGCACGGGACGTACGTCGAGCAGTTCGACACCGACCAGCGATACGACGTGATCGTCTCCGGGCTGCCGCTCACCAACTTCACGCCCGTGCAGGTCGAGCGCATCATGGCCCGCTACATGGAGTTGCTGCACCCCGGCGGCACCCTCACCTATTTCGCCTACCTCGGCACCCGCAGAGCCCGCGCTGTGACCGCCTCACGGACCGAAGCCCGCCGGCACGCCGCGGTGGACGAGGTCATGACCGCCTACCAGCGCAGCTATGCCACCGGCCGCTGGACGGTGTGGGCCAATCTGCCTCCCGCTTACGTCTGGCACTTGCAGCGGCCCCTCCCCGCCACCGGCAAGCCTTCCGCCGGGGCGAGGCAGTGAACACGCTCTCCGGCATCCTCCACCACCTCCCGTCGACCGCGGCCTACATGGTCGTGGCAGCGGCGGTCCTGGTTGAGTCGATCCTTCTCGTCGGCGCCTTCATCCCCACCCTTACCCTGCTCCTGACCGCCGGCGCGCTGGCCCGCACCGGTCACGTCAGCCTTCTCCTCGTCATCGCGGCCGCGGCCGCGGCCGCGGTGACGGGTGACTTCCTGGCCCACCGCACCGGCAGGTTTCTCAGCGACCGGCTGCGCGAAGGCGGCGTGGGGCGGCGTGTCCCGAATGCCGCCTGGAACCGGGCCGAGACGCTGATGACACGACACGGCGGCCGGGCGGTCCTCCTGGCCCGCTTCGTGCCTGTGGTGCGCACCCTCGCCCCGCACTTCGCGGGCGCGACCCGCCTGCCCTACCGGCGCATCGCTCCCTACAGCGTCATAGCGGCCTGCCTGTGGGCGGCAGCGGAAGCGGGTGCCGGATACGCCGCCGCGACCTCTTTGCAGCGCGTCCTCACTGTGGGCGGCCCGGCTTTCACCGTGGTCGCCCTGAGCGCGACCGGGGGCGCGCTGCTGTGGCGAAGGGTGCGCCGTCCGCTCCCCGAGGGCCAGCAGCCGGCGCCCGCCACGAAGTCGCGCCCTGCCCAGGCAGGAACGACGACGCCGGTCCCGTAGGCGCGCATCTACTCGCGGTCCGCTCCCGGGCTCCGTCTCGGCCTGAATGCCGCTCGCTCGCCGACTCCGTTCGCTCTGCCGCTCGCCGCCGGTGGATCCGCCTGACCTCACCCCGGCGAACCCCCGCGGTCACAGCACGATCCCGGGGTGTCATGTCTACGCTGGCGACGTGACATTGGTGTGGGTGACGGGCAATTCAGGGACCGGTAAGTCCACGGTCTGCGGGGAGTTGCGAGCGCGTGGCCACGTCGCACTCGACGCCGACGAGGACGGCTTCAGTCGCTGGATCGACCGAGCCAAGGGCGAGGTTGTGGCGGATCCCCCGTATCCGGTTCCTGGGGGCTGGCTCGACCGATACGGGTGGGCGATCGTCCGTGAGCGCGTGGAGACCCTCGTCGAGGAGTCTCGTTCCCGCATCGCGTTCTTGTGCGGGTCGGCGGAGAACGAGGCAGACGTCCGCGATCTTTTCGACCTCATCGTGTGCCTGGTGATCGATGAGGACACCCTCCGCCACCGGCTCGCGACCCGCACCACGAACGCATTCGGTCGACATCCCGAAGAGCTCGCAGCGGCCCTGAGGTGGAATCCTCGAATGCGAGCGGTCTACGAAAGCCGTGGCGCGACGATCATCGATGCGTCCAAGCCGCTGATCGGGGTGGTGGAAAGCGTGATCGACGCGGTTCAGGGGCTGACAGAGGCCGCCCGATAACTGTTGTCCGCTTGGAACCTGGCATTGGTGGGCTGGGCAAGTCACCGTAGTCATGCCAGCCGCAGCCAGTTCATCCCGTCCCGTCGTCCCGGCGGCCGCGTGCAGGCCCTGGGCGTCGAGCACCACTAGAGGTCGTAGACCACCGTCACCGGCGCGTGGTCCGACCACCGCTCGGCGTGCGTGGCCGCCCGCTCCACGAAGCCCTTGACCGCCTTGCCGGCGAGCCCGGGAGTCGAGACGTGGAGGTCGATCCTCCAGCCTGCGTCGCTGTCGAAGGCCCGCCCCCGGTAGGACCACCACGAGTAAGGCCCCGCCACATCCGGATGCAGCGCCCGTACGACGTCGACGTAGCCGCCGTCCGTCTCGTCGAAGACCTGGCTCAGCCACTCCCGCTCCTCGGGCAGGAACCCCGAGTTCTTGGTGTTGGAGCGCCAGTTCTTGAGGTCGGCCTGCTGGTGGGCGATGTTCCAGTCGCCGACGACGAGCACCTCGCGCCCGTCGGCGGCGGCCCGCTCGCGCAGGCCCTTGAGGTAGGCCAGGAACTCGGCCATGAAGCGGATCTTCTCGTCCTGCCGCTCGGTGCCGACCTCGCCGGAGGGCAGGTAGAGGGAGGCGACCGTGACGCCGGGCAGGTCGGCCTCGACGTATCGGCCGCTGGTGTCGAACTCGGTGGAGCCGAAGCCGATCCGGACGCCGTCGGGTTCACGCCGGGTGTAGAGGGAGACGCCCGCACGCCCCTTGGCGGCGGCCGGGGCGTGCACGACGTGCCAGCCTTCGGGCTGCCGGACAGCTTCGGGCAGTTGCTGCGGCTCGGCGCGCACCTCCTGAAGGCACACCACGTCCGCCGAGGTGTCCGCGAGCCACTCCACGAAGCCCTTCTTCGCGGCGGCCCGCAGTCCGTTCACATTCACCGAGGTCACAGTCAGCACCAGGGCACGATACCGGCACACTGGACGGGCGCTGTTTTTGGCAGGTCCCTACTATGCATGAATGTACGATACTCAGCATGAATATACGTCGCGTTCTCTTCGACCACCCCGACGCCGTGAAGCTCAACGACGAGGTCCAGGCCGAGTACCACCTGCGCTACGGCGACGGCGGTGACGCCACCGTCCTCGACGCGTCGGACTTCGAGCCGCCGAGGGGCGTGTACCTGATCGCGTACGACACCACCGGCAGACCCGTCGCCACGGGCGGCTGGCGCAGCCAGGACACCAACGGGGAGGGCAACCTGGACGGCGACGCCGAGCTCAAGCGCATGTTCGTGGTCGAGGCGATGCGCGGCCGGGGCCTCGCCCGCCGCATCCTGACCGCCCTGGAGGACAACGCCCGCGCGGCCGGCCGCCTCCGCATGGTCCTGGAGACCGGCACCAAGCAGCCGGAGGCCATCGCCCTGTACACCTCCAGCGGCTACGAGCCGTGCGGCAAGTTCGGCTACTACCGTCACTACGAGGACAGCCGCTGCTTCGCGAAAACGCTGCGGTGAGCTGCAACGGCCGTCGCACGAAAGCGCCTTGGGCTTCGAGCTGCGGCCGTTCCAGATCCTGACGCTGCGGCGGCGCTTCCCTACTTCCCGCCGATGCCCTTCTCCCCGATGTGGAAGATCTTGTGGCTGCCGCGGGTCATGTCGACGACCAGCTTGGTGGGGTGGTTCATGCCCCAGGTGAGGGTGATGACGGCCTCCGTGTAGTCGGCGGTGCCGTTGTCGGTGACCTTCCAGGCGAGCGGGACGTTCTGGGCGCGCAGGACACCGTTGGCGTGGTTCTTCTTCTCCCAGGCGTTCAGTTCCTTCTGGAAGGCGGGGGTGAGGTAGTGCTCGCGCAGCGCGGCCCGGAGCTTGACGCTGCCCTCGTCGTTCATCGCGTCGATGTAGGTGCCGTAGAAGTCGGCGATGCGGGTGATGTTGTCGGACGTCTTGCCGCTGACGCTGCGCGGGGTGCCGGCGGAGGCCGCCTGGGCGGTGGCGCCGAGGCCGAGGGCGACGGCGAGGACGCCGGCGGTCAGGGCGGTGCGGGTCTTGCGGTTCATGGGTGTTCTCCGATTTCCGAAGTGGCTGGGCATGGGTGTCCCCCGTGAACGGGTGCATGAGGTGACGGTTGTCGCGGCGACGCCGGTTAGTCGGTCCGGCCCTGGTCGGTGCGACACCAGGAGCATCGGCCGCCACGGGAGCCCGGCGCAACGCTCGACGCCCGTTCGGCGACAGTGGAACCATCCCAGCCCATCTGACGTGCAGGTATATGGGTGCCTGGGATACGGGATTCGCGGGATTCGGTGGACGACGGGGGAACGGTGTCGGCTCGGGGCGACGTCGAGCAGTTCGCGGAGCTGCTGCGGCGGTTGAAGGACCGTACGGACCGGAGCTACGGCTCCCTGGCCCGGCGCGTGAACATGAACACCTCCACGCTGCACCGTTACTGCGCGGGGGAGGCCGTGCCGCAGGACTTCGCACCCGTGGAACGGCTGGCCGCTTTCTGCGGGGCGACACCGGAGGAACGACTCGAACTGCACCGGCTGTGGCTGCTCGCGGTGGCGGCGCGACAGCGGGTCCGTACGGCGGCTGGGGCGGACGAGGAGCCGGTGGAGCCGGTGGAGCCGGAGGAGGAAGCGCCCGCCACCGCTGAGGACGAAGCGCCCGCCCCGGCTCCCCGCCCCTGGTACCGCCGCCGACGGGTCCTGGTGTCCACCGCTGCCGCCTGCGCGCTGGTCGCGACCCTGGGCAGCCTGTCAGCCCTGCCGGCCGATCGCCCCTCGGACGCGTCCGGCTCGCGTACGACCGCTCCCACGAGGCCCCACGGCTCATCGAAGCCGACCCCGTCCACGAGCCCCTCCCCCACCGGCGACGACAACTCGTCCTCACCCAATCCGAAGACCAAGACCCCTGGCTCGCCCGCCGCGAGCAGGGGCACAAACCCCACCCACGCCGCAAAGCCGGCCACCGGCGTGCCCGTCACCTGGAGCGCCGACTCCCAGATCTGGAGCGGGGGCTGCGACCACGACTACGTCATCGACAAGCCGCCCGCGCAGGTCCCCCCGCCCCCGGTGCAGCAGGACGCCGCGGCCTGGGCGGCGACGCAGGGGGCGGTGCACGGGCGGGAGACGATGGTGCAGATCTCGTTGCAGGGCCGGTCGTCCACGGCCGTCGTCCTGGAGGCGCTCCGGGTCCGCATCGTCAGCCGCGGCAACCCGGCCCCCGGCACCGCGTACTCCATGGCCCAGGGCTGCGGCGGTGACCTCACGCCCCGCAGCTTCACAGTGAACCTCGACGCCGACCGCCCCATCGCCCGCCCGAAGGACGGCGCCGACGCCGCCGACACCGAACACACCATCCCGGCCGTGCACTTCCCGTACCGCGTCTCCGCCGAGGACCCCGAAGTGCTGCTGGTCGACGCGACGACCCAGACCTACGACGCCCGCTGGTACCTGGAGCTCGACTGGTCCTCCCAGGGCCGCACCGGCACGATCCGCATCGACGACCACGGCCGCCCCTTCCACACGACCAGCACCAAGGGAATGCCCCGCTACTGGTACGGCTCGAACGACTCCGGCGAACGCCAGTGGGTCCACCCCTACGGCAGCTAGTCCTCGGCGGTGTCCGGGTGGGGCGTCGGCAGTCGTCGGCCGCGGGACTCCGCCACGCGCAGTACGTCGGCGAGGCACTCGGACAGCCGGATCGCGGTGTAGCGCACCTCGACGTTCGGCGACAGCGGATCGCCCAGCAGCCGCCGGGCCTCGACGAGCGTCTCCAGGCCCTCGGCCAGTTGCAGGACCTCCGTGTCGTCGGCCAGTCGCGAGAGGTATCCACCTCGCTGCCATTGGCAAGGAAGCAAGGCTTGCCGTCTGGCGAGAGCCACGGCAGCAGCCGGAGTGCGGGGAGGGAGTGCATCAGGCCGCCGCCTTTTCGTGGGCGGTGAGGTAGGGACGTGCGAGGAGGCTTTCGTTGCCGTCGAGGGGGAGGTGACGGCTGTACGGGGAGCAGTGCAGAGGGAGGCACAGGGTGCCGACGGTAAGGCCCGGGGGGCGGAGATCGCCTGCACGGCGGGACCCGGTGCCGGGACCGAAGAGAAGACTGAGCCATTGGACGAGGCGGCGGATAAGGTCATGCATGTCGACGCTCCTGGTTAGCGTTGGCCGTGCCCCGGGAGGTCTGATCCACCTCGCCGGGGCCTTTGCATGCCCGAAGGACACCGCGATGTATCCCTCTATATACAAGTACAGAGGGATCCATCCGAACGTGCACGTGCTGCCATGCCTACGTTGGACGCATGAGCGATACCGAGGAGACCAATCCAGCCCTCGACCCGATGAGCGCGAAACCGCTCTACGTTCAACTGGCCGACGTCATCACAAGGCAGATCAAGGCAGGGAAGCTGGCTCCGGACCGGCCGATCCCTTCGGAGAACCACCTCGCCGACGAATACGGGGTGGCCCGGCTCACCGCCCGACGAGCCGCGCAGGAGCTCCGCGAACGCGGACTCGTCGTCACCGTGCGCGGTAAGGGCTCCTTCGTCGTGGAGCAGCCGCCGACCGACACACCTGAGAACAGGGACGGGACCACCGACTGACGGTCTTGTCCCGATGTCGTCGCCTGCGGACGTCGAATTGAGATAGAAGAGTCCAGCATGAGCGAGACGACGATCGACCTCGATGACGACGCGCTGGAGGAGGCCCTGCGTGTCACCGGCGGTGGCACCAAGGAGGACTTAATCAACGCCGCCCTCCGCGAATACACCGAACGCCACGAGCGTGCCGCACTCGTGACCAAGTACTTCCGCGCCGCCCAGCAGTGGGACTACAGCGGCTGGCAGCGACACCGCGCCGAGGGCAAGCAGGGCGACGCGTGAAGAACAAGCAGACGCTTGCCCGGCTCCAGGAATCGCCGAGACCGCTCCTGCACCGCAGAGACGGCGAGGATCTGGTCCTCAGCACCGCGGCGCGGGCCGAGCAGGACCAGACCGTGGTGTCGGCAGCCACTCGCATGCTGGCCGCGATGGCATGCCAGGAGCCCGGCAGCATGGAACTGCTCCTCGACATACTGCCGGACGCCTTCCCCTGGGGCCGCTTCCTGCCCGAGCCCGACCTCCACGCCTTCGCCGCCGAACTGGTCGACACCATGCGCGCCGCCGGCTCCATCGGCAACAGCGCCTCCGTCGCCCAACTGCTCATCGCCTGGCAGCACACCGCCGAGGTCCACTCCGACCCCGAACTGCTGGCCGCACTGACCCAGGATCACGGCGAAGGCTAGGCCAAGGGCTGGGAGCCTTGCCCAACAGGCCCCGGGAAACGACAAAGATCCCGACCGATCAAGAAGATCGGCGGGATCTCGTCAACTGCCCCTGAGTGACCTCAAGTACAGCGATGCGTGGACCTGAGGGGATTCGAACCCCTGGCCCCCTCGATGCGAACGAGGTGCGCTACCGGACTGCGCCACAGGCCCTTGCAACGAGTGAAACTTTAGCATCCCCATCGGGGTGCTTGGAAATCCGTTCCCTGACTGGTCAGGGCCGCGGGCTTCACTCGTTGGCCGCGCGGGGGCGGTCGCCTTCCTCGTACTGGTCGAAGAGGGGGGTGCGGCCGCGCTCGCGGGCACGGCGGGCGGAGGCGGCGCGGCGGGCGTCGGTGCGGCCGTCGTCGGCCGGGCGGTCGTCGTCGGCGGCGGACTCCGGGGCGCCCGGCTCGGGCTCGCGCTCGGCGGCGGCCTGCGCCTCGTGTTCCGGGGTCACCGGGCCGGACCGGGCGGAGCTCCAGGTGTCGGGGGCTCCCAGGTCCACGTCGGAGGTGGCCCGGGGTGCGACCGGCGCGGTCACGTACGTCGGGAGCGGCACCGGCACCGGGTCCCAGCTGTCCCCGTGCCCGGGCCGGCGCCGGCGCTCGCGCTGCTGGTCGACCCACTCGGCGTGGTCGGTCTGCTCGACGAGGGCGCGGCGGTCCGCGGCGAGCGCTGACGTCCCGGGGTCGGTCTCCGACTCGGGGCCGTCGTCCGGCTCAGGGACACCCGTGTCCCCGGCCAGGGGCGCGCGCCGGCGGGGCTGCTCGCGCAGCCGCTGGGCGGCGACCTCGGCCCGGCGCCGGTCCATGTGGTAGGCGAAGCGGCGGCGTTCCTGGGTACGCAGGTAGACGATGTACGCGCTGAGCATGACGGCGGGCACAGCGGGAGCCCACAGGAACGCCAGTCCCCCGACGGCGGCGACGATCGCACCGAGGGTGAAGGCCAGGAAGAGCAGCACGGTGGTGCGCCGACGACGCGCGAGCACCTTTGTACGCCGGGCGCGCGCCGCGGCCGACGACTCGCCGGCGGGCGCCCGCCGTGCGGCCGGTACCCGCTTGGACGCGGACGCGGGGCCGGGGGCGGAGGCCGGGGCGGGGATCGACACGGAGGCGGGGGGCGACTTGCGCGCGGGCGCGACCGTCTTGGCGCGCGCCGGTTCCGGACGCTCCGTGGCCTCCGGCTCGGCCTCCACCCGCGCCTGCCGGCGGGACGGAGGTACGGCGAAGGCCCGGACGTCCACCGAGTCGGTGGCGACGCCCGGAGCGTCGGTGGCCTGCTCCCCCTCCTCGGCGGAGCGCGACCGCAGGTCCCTGGCGTACCGACGCTCCATGCCCGCCCGTCCGGACAACAGCCGGATGGCGGTGCTGAAGCGTTCCGTCGGACGGGCCTCGTTCAGCTCGTCCTGCCTACGGAGCCACATCGGCACCAAGTAGGCGGCCCAGGCCCCGACGATGACTGCGTAGATGAGGCCGCTGCTGCTCACTCTCACACCGTAGAGGGGTTTGCACGAGGGCATCCGCCAATTGGGCCGGTGTGTCGCACGATCTGGCTGATATTTCCAGCATTTTTTGCGCTCGATGCGATCAACCGATCAATTTCGAACGCTCATTCGATTAGAAGCCGGCGGATTGCGGCCCTATTCAATTGGACGCGTTCTGCGAGCGTGCGCGCCGCCAGCGGGCCAGCAGGCCGTCCGGTACCTCTTCGGCGGTGAGCGCGAAGACGAGGTGATCGCGCCAGGCTCCGTCGATGTGGAGATAACGCGGCCGCAGGCCCTCCTCACGGAATCCGAGTTTCTCCACGACCCGGCGGCTGGGCCCGTTCTCGGGACGAATGCAGACCTCGATGCGGTGCAGTCCGACGGTGCGGAAACAGTGGTCGACGACGAGCGCCACGGCCGTCGGCATCACCCCGCGCCCGGCCACCGCCCGGTCCACCCAGTAGCCGACGTGCCCCGAGCACATCGAACCCCAGGTGATCCCGGCGACCGTCAACTGGCCCACCAGCTGTCCCTGGTACTCGATGACGAACGGCAGCATCCGGCCCGCGTTCGCCTCCGACCTGAGGTGGCGGACCATCTGCCGGTAGGTCGGCCGGTGGGCGACCGGACCGGTGGGCGTGGGCGGCGGAATGGTCGCCTCCCAGGGGCGCAGCCAGTCCCGGTTGCGCCGGTTCACGTCGCGCCACGCCTTCTGGTCGCGCAGCCTTATCGGCCTCAGGACGATGTCGCCGTCCACCAGCACGGCGGGCCAGGATGGGCTGTTCAGCTCGCACCCCCACTGCCGGCGCCGGGTCTGGGGTGGTCGCCGCCGCGGATCTGGTCGACGGCGTGCGCCAGGAGGGGCTCCAGGACGGCCAGTCCGTCCTTCACCCCGCCCGTGGAACCCGGCAGATTGACGATCAGCGTGCCGCCCGCGACTCCCGCGAGACCCCGCGAGAGCGCCGCGGTGGGCACCTTGTCCCGGCCGAACGCCCGGATGGCCTCCGCGATGCCCGGCACCTCGTACTCGATCACCCTGCGGGTCGCCTCGGGCGTGCGGTCGGTGGGCGAGACGCCGGTGCCGCCGGTGGTCACGACGACCTCGTACCCGGCGTCGACGGCGGCGCGCAGAGCGGCCTCCACGGGGTCGCCGTCCGGGACGACCTGCGGCCCTTCCACGGCGAACCCGAAGCTCCTGAGGCCGTCCGCGACCAGCGGGCCGCCCCTGTCCTCGTAGACCCCGGCGGCGGCCCGGTTGGAGGCCGTGACCACGAGAGCCCGGTAGGTCATGCCCGGCTCCAGTCGCCCGACTTGCCGCCCGTCTTCTCCTCCACCCGTACGTCCGTGATGACCGCTCCCTTGTCGACCGCCTTAACCATGTCGATCACGGTGAGCGCGGCGACCGACACCGCGGTGAGGGCCTCCATCTCGACACCCGTACGGTCCGTCGTCTTCACGGTGGCCTGGATCTCGACGGCGTCGTCCGCGACCGACAAGTCCAGTTTCACACCCGACACCGACAACGGATGGCACAGCGGAATCAGATCCGGGGTGCGCTTGGCCCCCATGATCCCCGCGATGCGTGCGGTGGCGAGGGCGTCGCCCTTGGGGACCCCCTCGCCACGCAACAACTCGACCACGCGCGCGGAGACGAGGACGCGGCCGCTGGCACGGGCGGTGCGGGCGGTCACGTCCTTGTCCGACACGTCCACCATGCGGGCCGCGCCCGCGTCGTCGATGTGCGTCAGTCGGTCCTGCGTACTCATAACTGTGCGGTGCTCCCGGTCCCGGCCTGTTGTGCGCGACGGCCTGTTGTGCGCGACACGGTACCGCCATCCGGCGCCGCTCAGCCGAGCAGGACCACCTCGACCTCGGTGCCGGGCTCGACGCTCACCACGTCCTCGGGGACGACGATCAGCGCGTCGGCCTGCGCCAGGGCCGCGACCAGGTGCGATCCGGAGCCGCCCACGGGCGTCACCTCGCCGTCGGCGTACGCCCCGCGCAGGAACTGGCGGCGCCCCTTGGGCGAGCTCAGCGTCTCGTCCGACTTCAGGACCGCCCTGGTCGTGGGCCGGTGCACATCCGCCAGCCCCATCAGCGTGCGGATGGCGGGCCGCACGAACAGCTCGAAGGAGACGTACGACGACACCGGGTTGCCCGGCAGGGCCAGCAGCGGTGTGTGGTCGGGGCCGATGGAACCGAAGCCCTGGGGCTTGCCGGGCTGCATGGCGAGCTTGCGGAAGTCCACCCCGCTGCCCGGTTCCTCCGCGTCACCGACGTGCGACAGCGCCTCCTTGACCACGTCGTACGCCCCGACGCTCACCCCGCCCGTGGTGACCAGCAGGTCGGCGCGGATGAGCTGGTCCTCGATGGTGGTCCGCAGGGTCTCGGCGTCGTCGACCACGGCACCCACCCGGTAGGCGATGGCGCCCGCGTCCCGGGCGGCCGCGGTGAGGGCGAAGCTGTTGGAGTCGAAGATCTGGCCGCTGCCCAGTTCCTCGCCGGGCTGGACGAGTTCGCTGCCGGTGGACATCACCACCACGCGCGGGCGCGGGCGCACCCGGACCGTGCCGCGGCCGATCGCGGCGAGCAGCGCGAGCTGCGGCGGGCCGAGGACGGTGCCGGCGTCCAGGGCGCGGTCCCCGGCCTGCACGTCGCTGCCCGCGGCCCGCACGTGCGCGCGTGCCTCCGCGGGGCGGTACACGCGCACCTGGCCGGTGGCGCCCTCGGGGGCCAGACTGCTCGCGCGCATCCCGCCGACCGGGCCCTCGCCGAGCCCGCCGTCGGTCCACTCCACGGGGACGACGGTCTCGGCGCCCGGCGGCAGCGGCGCGCCGGTCATGATGCGGGCGGCCTGTCCCGGACCGACGGGGGTGAGATGGGCCGCGCCCGCCGCGACGTCCCCGACGACGTCCAGGACGGCCGGGAACTCCTCGCTCGCGCCCGCCACGTCCGCGACCCGCACCGCGTACCCGTCCATGGAGCTGTTGTCGAACGGCGGCAGCGAGACCGGCACCGTGACGTCGTCGACCAGGACACAGCCCTGGGCGTCGAGCAGTTGCAGCTCGATGGGGTCGAGGGGGCGGACGGTGGCGAGGATGTCCTCCAGGTGCTCCTCGACCGACCACAGGTGGTCCGGGCCGGCGGGGCTGGTCGCGGCGCTGCTCAACTCTGCTGCATCTCCTCGGCTACGTAACTGCGAAGCCAGGTCCGGAACTCCGGGCCCAGGTCTTCACGTTCGCACGCGAGCCTGACAATGGCACGCAGATAGTCGCCGCGGTCGCCGGTGTCATAGCGGCGGCCCTTGAAGACGACGCCGTGCACCGGGCCGCCGGCCTTCTCGTCATCGGCCATCTGCTGGAGGGCGTCGGTCAGCTGGATCTCGCCGCCGCGGCCCGGCTCGGTCTTGCGCAGGATCTCGAAGACGTGCGGGTCGAGGACGTACCGGCCGATGACCGCGTAGTTCGAGGGGGCGTCCGCCGTGTCCGGCTTCTCCACCAGGCCGGTCACCTTCACGACGTCACCGTCGTCGGTGGCCTCGACGGCCGCGCACCCGTAGAGGTGGATCTGCTCGGGCGCGACCTCCATCAGCGCGATCACGCTGCCGCCGTGCACCTCCTGGACCTCGATCATGCGCTGCAGGAGCGGGTCGCGCGGGTCGATCAGGTCGTCGCCGAGCAGGACGGCGAAGGGCTCGTGCCCGACGTGCGGGGCGGCGCACAGGACCGCGTGGCCGAGGCCCTTGGGGTCGCCCTGGCGCACGTAGTGCATCGTGGCGAGGTCGCTGGACTCCTGGACCTTGGCGAGCCGGCCGGCGTCGCCCTTCTTCTGCAGAGCCGATTCCAGCTCGTAGTTCCGGTCGAAGTGGTCCTCCAGGGGACGCTTGTTGCGTCCGGTGATCATGAGGACGTCGTCGAGCCCCGCCGACACGGCCTCCTCGACCACGTACTGGATCGCGGGCTTGTCCACGACCGGCAGCATCTCCTTGGGAGTGGCTTTGGTGGCCGGCAGGAACCGGGTGCCGAGGCCTGCTGCGGGAATGACAGCCTTGCTGATCCTGGGGTGCGACTGAGTCATGCCCGCAACCTTATCCGGTGCCTTTGTGGGCAAACTGTGGCTCCGGTTTGGTTGTCTCTCATTTGAGCCTATTGAGGAAAGTGCGGGTACGGCCGGTGGACCGGACAGGACGCGAGGGCGAGCCTGACAAGCGAATGTTGCGGCGGGAGTTCCTCACGGTGAGGGGCAGGTTGACGCCCGATGACGTGCGGGAGGCGGCGACCGCGCTGGCCGGGCGCGCCCTGGAGCTGCCGGAGCTGGCACACGCGCGCGTGGTGGCCGCGTACGTCTCCGTGGGGAGTGAGCCCGGCACGCTCGCGCTGCTCGACGCGTTGCGCGCGCGGGGCGTACGCGTGCTGCTGCCCGTGCTCCTGCCGGACAACGACCTGGACTGGGGCGTGTACGCCGGTGAGGGCTCTCTCGCGCGCGTGCAACACGGCGGGAAGATGGCGCTGTTGGAGCCCTCCGGTCAGCGGCTCGGCCCGGACGCCGTGACGGCCGCCGACGCCGTCCTGCTGCCCGGCCTCGCGGTGGACACGCGCGGGATGCGGCTGGGGCGCGGCGGAGGCTCGTACGACCGGGTGCTGGCCCGGCTGGAGCGCGCGGGCGCGGATCCCGCGCTGGTGGTGCTGCTGTACGACGCGGAGGTGGTCGAGCGCGTCCCCGAGGAGCCGCACGACCGGCCGGTGCACGCGGTGGTGACGCCGTCGGGCGTACGGCGCTTCCGGGATACCCAGCGGGGAGCCGAATGAGAAATGGCCCTCCACGCGTGCGTGGAGGGCCATTTCACGTACTCACGGATTCAGCCTCACGGCTTCAGTCTCACGGCTTCAGTACGAGGGTGTCGCTGGTGCTGCCGTCGACCGCCTTGCTGGAGAACGACCAGGGCAGCAGCTCGCCCTTGGCCCACTTGCCGGTCTGGTCGGTGTAGTGGGCGCTGAAGGCGTGTCCTGAGGCACCGCTGAGGTTGATCCACTTCGACTTGTCGAGGTCGTCGAGGTTGACCACCATCCGCATCGACGGCACCCAGACCACGCCGTAGCCGCCGGCCGCGTTCCAGCCGGTCGCGTTGACCGTCGCCTCGCCGCCGCTGAGCTTCCAGGGGCCGCGGTTGAGGATGTACTTCAGGAAGCCGGGGCCGTCGGTGCCCAAGGTCTGGTTCTTCAGGAACAGGCGGTGCAGCCGGCCCCAGCTCCAGGTGTCGATGTCCTTGCCGAGCTTGGCGGTCAGCTCCCAGCGGGCGTCGATCATGGCGCGCTTGAACAGCTCGTCGCGGTTGTCGGCCTTGTTGCGGTCGCCCACTCCGGCCGGTGTCTTCCACCAGTCGCTGTTCGGCTTGTCCATGAGGGTGCGCACGACCTCGAACCAGCGGTCGCCGCCGTCCGGCTGCGCCTGGTCGGCGTCGCGCTCGCCGCACTCGCGCACCTTGGCGTCGTCGTCCACCGGGCCGGTGGAGTCCATCTTGTCCACCCACAGGCACTGGCCCTTGACCCGCAGTTCCTTGGGCATCTTGTTGCCGAAGGCCAGCTTGAGGATGTTGCGCCAGACCGCGTTGAAGTAGGCGGCCGCCGCCGAGTCGGCGTCCTGGGTGTAGTCCCAGCCCTCCAGGAGCTTCTGGGCGTCGCGGACGTCCTTGTCCTTGAGGTTGATCTTCAGCAGCTTGGGCACCAGCAGCTTGGCGATCTCACTGCTGTTGTCCAGCTGCATCTGGCGCATGTCGTCGGTCGAGATCTTGCCGCCGCCCTTGATCTTCGACTCGATCAGGTCGGCGATCCGCTGGCTGCGGGTGCCATAGCCCCAGTCCGTGGTGAGCGTGTAGGGGTACTTGTCGTCGACGACGGCCTGGTTGGCGGTGACGATGTAGCCGCGCTTGGGGTCGAACTCGTAGGGCAGCTCGTCCTGCTTGATGTAGCCGGTCCACTTGTACTTGGAGTTCCAGCCCGGCGCCGGGATGGAGCCGTCGTCGCCCTTCGCGCGCGTGGGGATCTTGCCGGGCAGGGTGTAGCCGATGTGGTTCTTGGTGTCGGCGTAGACCAGGTTCTGCGAGGGCACGTCGAACAACGCGGCAGCCGAACGGAAGTCGTTCCAGTTCGCGGCCTTGTCCATGGCGAAGACGGCGTCCATGGAGGTGCCCGGCTGCAGGGCGGTCCACTTCAGGGCGATGCCGTAGCCGTCGCCGCGGTCGGGGGCCGCCGTGTCGACGGTGGCCTTTCTGCCGACGTTGACGAGTTCGTCGTCGCGGTCGGAGAGCAGGGGCATCCCGTCGTTGGTCTGCCGGACGACGATCTTCTTGGACGAGCCGCCGGCGACCTTGATGGTCTCCTCACGGCTCGTGAAGGGCCGGACCTTGCCGTCGTACAGGTAGCCCTCGCCGCTGAGCTTCTCCAGATAGAGGTCGGTGACGTCGACGCCGGAGTTGGTCATACCCCATGCGATGTCGGCGTTGTGGCCGATTATCACGCCCGGCATGCCCGCGAAGGTGTAGCCGGTGACGTCGTACTGGCACTTGCTGGAGACCGCGCGGCAGTGCAGGCCCATCTGGTACCAGACGGAGGGCAGCGAGGCCGACAGGTGCGGGTCGTTGGCCAGCAGCGGCTTGCCGCTGATGGTGTGCTTCCCGGCGACCACCCAGGAGTTGGAGCCGATGCCCTGACCGTTCACGCCGACGGCCGCGGGAACGTTGTCGAGGACCTTGTAGAGGCCCCCCAGCTGGCTGGTGACGCCCGAACCGGAGGTCCCGGCGTTGCCCGCCGTGCCGCCCGTGCCCGTCGTGCCGCCCGTGCCCGTCGCGCTGCCCGTACCGCCCGTGCCCGTCGTACCGCTCGCGCCCGTGGTGCCCGACGTACCGCTACCCTGCTCGAACGTCTTGGTCAGCGCGTTGTACTGACCCTCCTGGACGATCGCCTTGTTGCGGCTGTACGGGTAGTCCGGGTACAGGTCCGCGATCTGCTGGGGGCCGAGGCGGCTGGTCATCAGGGCGCGGTCGATCTCGTCCTGCATGTTGCCGCGCAGGTCCCAGGCCATCGCCTTCAGCCAGGAGACCGAGTCGACCGGGGTCCACTTCGCCGGCGCGTAGTCGTTGGTGAAGCCCAGGGCCGCGTACTCCAGGGAGATGTCCTTGCTGTCCTTGCCCTGGAGATAGGCGTTGACTCCCTTGGCGTACGCCTGGAGGTACTTCTTCGTCTCCGGCGACAGCTTGGTGTCGTACTCCTTCTGGGCCACGCGGTCCCAGCCCAGGGTGCGCAGGAACTCGTCGTTCTTGACCTGGCCCTTGCCGAACATCTCCGACAGCCGCCCGGAGGTCATGTGGCGGCGCACGTCCATCTCGTAGAACCGGTCCTGCGCCTGGACGAAGCCCTGCGCCATGAAGAGGTCCTCGTCCGACGAGGCATAGATCTGCGGGATGCCGTTACCGTCCCGCTTCACGTCGACCGGCCCGGACAGGCCGTCGAGCGTGATGGATCCCTTGGTCTGCGGGAAGGAGGCGCGCACGGTACTGATGGACCAGTAGGCCCCGTAGGCGATGCCTCCGATGATGGCCAGCACCAGTACGAGCACGACAAGACGGGCTTTGCGCCCCTTCTTCCTGCCGGACTTGCCGGGCTTGTCACCCGTTGAGGCGGTGGTATTGGGGGGCATCGCTGTCCTTGCTGTCCTAACGCGAGCGGCAGGCGGTACTGGAGTGCTGGAGCAACCATAGGCGCAGGGCTCGGTGCCCCTTGACGCGGTGTCGGGTCCAGACGCGGACGGACGTTCGATCTTGCCTTGTGGTTCGTCAAGAAATCGTCAAGAGTTAGGTAAGGTAATGAAGTAACCGCAGAAGTCGACCGGAACACTTGCCCGGGAACCCGCCTTCCGGATCATCGGGACCCTGCCTTCCGGAACAAAAGGGGAGGAACCGCCGCTGTCCGTCCACCACCTCGACCAGCTCCTGCTCGTCTGCTCCGTCGTCCTGCTCGTCGCCGTCGCGGCGGTCCGGATCTCCTCGCGCAGCGGGCTCCCCAGCCTGCTCGTGTATCTGGGGATAGGCGTCCTCATGGGCCAGGACGGCATCGGGAACGTCCACTTCGACAACGCCGAACTGACCCAGGTCATCGGTTACGCGGCCCTGGTCGTGATCCTGGCCGAGGGCGGTCTCGGCACCAAGTGGAAGGAGATCCGGCCGGTCCTGCCGGCCGCCTCCACCCTGGCGCTGGCCGGGGTCGCGGTGAGCGTCGGCGTGACCGCCGTGGGCGCGCACTACCTGGTCGGACTGGGGTGGCGGCAGGCGCTCATCATCGGGGCGGTGGTGTCCTCCACGGACGCGGCGGCGGTCTTCTCGGTGCTGCGCAGGATCCCCCTGCCCGCGCGCGTGACGGGCACCCTGGAGGCGGAGTCCGGCTTCAACGACGCCCCGGTGGTCATCCTGGTCGTCGCCTTCTCCACGGCCGGCCCGGTCGAGCACTGGTACGTGCTCGTGGGCGAGATACTCCTGGAGCTGGCCATCGGCGCCGCCGTCGGCCTCGCGGTGGGCTGGCTGGGCGCCTGGGGCCTCAGGCACGTGGCGCTGCCCGCCTCCGGCCTCTACCCGATCGCCGTGATGGCGATCGCGGTCACGGCGTACGCCGTCGGCGCCCTGGCCCACGGCAGCGGCTTCCTCGCCGTCTATCTCGCCTCCATGCTCCTGGGCAACGCCCGGCTCCCGCACTGGCCCGCCACGCGCGGCTTCGCCGAAGGGCTCGGCTGGATCGCCCAGATCGGCATGTTCGTGCTGCTCGGCCTGCTCGTCACCCCGCACGAACTGGGCGACGACATCTGGCCCGCGCTCGTCATCGGCCTGGCGCTGACCATGGTGGCGCGCCCGCTGAGCGTGGTGCTCAGCCTGGCGCCGTTCCGGGTGCCCTGGCCGGAGCAGGCCCTGATGTCCTGGGCCGGGCTGCGCGGCGCGGTGCCCATCATCCTGGCGACGATCCCCATGGTGAACGGCGTCGACACGAGCCACCGCATCTTCAACATCGTCTTCGTACTGGTAGTCGTCTACACCCTCGTCCAGGGGCCGACACTGCCCTGGCTGGCCCGCGCGCTACGGCTCGGCGACGGCTCGGAGGCCGCCGACCTGGGCATCGAGTCGGCACCCCTGGAGCGGCTGCGCGGCCACCTGCTGTCGGTGGAGGTCCCCGAGGGCTCACGGATGCACGGCGTCGAGGTGAACGAGCTGCGGCTGCCGGCCGGGGCCGCCGTGACCCTCGTCGTCCGCGAGGGGAAATCGTTCGTTCCGCTGCCGACCACGGTGCTGCGGCACGGGGACGAACTCCTCGTGGTCGCCACCGACCCGGTCCGGGACGCAGCGGAACGACGCCTGCGCGCGGTCGGGAGGGGCGGCAAGCTGGCCGGATGGCTGGGTACGAATGGGACAAACCCCAGGTGAACACCGGTCGTCGTGCTCTGCTTCACAGCCGTACCCGGCTTGATCCCTGTAAGATGAAGGCTGTAGAACCCTGATCGAACCAACTCTGCCTGACGCAGAGCTGGCGCGACCGTATGGCGGCCGGGCGCTCCCGCAGTGGATGCCGGTATCTACCGCAGTTCCGCGCAAGAGGACAGCTCTCGGCGCCCCCTGACCGTATGAGGGGTCGCGCTACCAGGCGGCAGAAAGGCACGGGCCGTGGAGTCCACGGTCACCACCGAGCGCCCCGGATACGGACAGCTGCTGCGCACCCGCGGCGCCTGGACGTTCCTGCTCCCCGGCTTCGCGGCGCGCCAGCCGTTCGCGATGCTCACCCTCTCCATCGTGCTGCTCGTGCAGCACACCACCGGCTCCTACGGCGCGGCAGGCGCCGCCGCGGCCGTCACCGGCGTCTCCATGGCACTGTTCGCGCCCTACAGCGGCCGCCTCGCCGACCGCTACGGCCAGCGCGCGGTACTGGTTCCCGGTGTCCTCGTGCACACCCTGTCGGGCCTGGCCCTGACGGCGCTCGCGCTGGCCCACGCACCGCTGTGGGCACTGTTCGCGGCGGCCGTGCCGACCGGCGCCTCGGTGCCGCAGATCGGCCCGATGGTGCGCGCCCGCTGGGGCGTGCGGCTCAAGGGCTCGCCCCTGATGACCACGGCGGCGGCCTTCGAGTCCGTCACGGACGAGCTGACCTTCGTCTTCGGCCCGCTGCTGGCGACGGCCCTGTGCACCGCCCTGGACCCGGCGGCGGGTCTGGTCGCCGAGGCTTCGCTGACGCTGGTCGGCGGCCTGCTGTTCGCCGCGCGGAAGAGCACCCAGCCTCCCGTGGGCGCCGACGCCGGGCACGCGCGCGTGAAGCACGCCTCCGCGCTGCGCGTCCCGGGCGTGCGCGTGCTGGCGGTGACCTTCCTCGGCATCGGATCGGTGTTCGGCGGCATGCAGGTCGGACTGGCCGCGTTCACCGAGTCGATCGGCGAGCCCGGCCTGAACGGCGTCCTGTACGGCACCTTCGCCGCGGGCAACATGCTCTCCGGCCTCGTCTGCGGCGCCATCGCCTGGAAGACCGCCCCGCAGCGGCGTCTCGTCCTCGGCTACGCGGCTCTCGCGCTGACCGCGTCCGCCCTCTGGACGGCGCACTCCGTGCTCCTCCTCGCCGGGCTCGGCCTGCTGGTCGGCATGAGCATCGCGCCCTCCCTGATCACCGGCTACACCCTGGTCGAGGACCTGGTCCCGGCGGGAGCCCGCACCGAGGCCTTCACCTGGCTGACCGGCGCGGTCGCGCTCGGCCAGGCGGCCGCCGTCACCGTCGCCGGCCAGCTGGAGGACCGCCTCTGGGACGGCGCCGGTTTCCTGGTCCCGGCGGCCGGTACCCTGCTGGCCCTGGCGACCCTGCTGGCCCTGCGGTCGCTGCTCGCCGCCCGGCCCCGGACCCGCACCGTCGCACGTGGCGTCGGTCACCGCTTGCCGATGACGGTGGACTGATCCCCCGGAATACGTCACTATGGATCGTCGTTAGCACTCATCGAGTGAGAGTGCCAGGAGGAAGACAGTGCCCACCTACCAGTACCAGTGCACCGAGTGCGGCGAGGGCCTCGAGGCGGTGCAGAAGTTCACCGACGACGCCCTGACCGAGTGCCCCAACTGCGGTGGCCGCCTGAAGAAGGTGTTCTCGGCGGTCGGCATTGTCTTCAAGGGATCCGGCTTCTACCGCAACGACAGCCGCGGCTCGTCGTCGAGCAGCAGCCCGGCCTCGAAGTCGTCGGGCTCGTCCTCGTCGAGCACCCCGAGCTCTTCGGACTCTTCTAGCTCCTCGTCGTCGGCATCGTCCTCGTCGAGCGACTCGGGCTCCTCGGGCTCTTCGTCGTCGAGCTCCGCCAGCAGCTCCGCCGCCTGACCATTTCCTTACGGGACCCTGCCGTCGTACGACGGCGGGGTCTTCGGCGTCTCCAGGGGCGGCTAGTGTGCTGCTCATGGCGAACTCAGAGACCGGTGTAAACGCGGAGATCGGTGTAATCGGCGGCTCCGGCTTCTACTCGTTCCTCGAGGACGTGACCGAGATCCAGGTGGACACCCCGTACGGGGCGCCCAGCGACTCGCTCTTCCTCGGCGAGGTCGCCGGCCGGCGGGTCGCCTTCCTGCCCCGCCACGGCCGCGGGCACCATCTGCCGCCGCACCGCATCAACTACCGTGCCAACCTCTGGGCGTTGCGGTCCGTCGGCGTCCGCCAGGTCCTCGGCCCCTGTGCGGTGGGCGGTCTGCGTCCCGAGTACGGGCCCGGCACACTGCTGGTCCCGGATCAGCTGGTGGACCGTACGAAGTCCCGGGCGAACTCCTACTTCGACGGGCTGCCGCTGCCGGACGGCACCATCCCGAACGTCGTGCACGTGTCGCTCGCCGACCCCTACTGCCCCACCGGGCGGGCCGCCGCGCTGAAGGCGGCGCGCGGGCGGGACTGGGAGCCCGTGGACGGCGGCACGCTGGTCGTGGTCGAGGGCCCGCGCTTCTCGACCCGTGCGGAATCGTTGTGGCACCAGGCGCAGGGCTGGTCGGTGGTCGGCATGACCGGCCATCCCGAGGCCGCGCTCGCCCGGGAGCTCGAGCTCTGCTACACCTCGCTGAACCTGGTCACCGACCTCGACGCGGGCGCCGAGACCGGCGAGGGCGTCTCGCACGAGGAGGTGCTGCGGGTGTTCTCGGCGAACGTGGAGCGGCTGCGCGGCGTGCTGTTCGACGCGGTGGCGGCCCTGCCGGAGACCGGGGGGCGGGACTGCCTGTGCGTGGAGGCGCTGGGCGGGATGGATCCGGGGTTCGTGCTGCCGTAATCTCCCCGCGGAAGCGCGCGTTCGGGTGGGCGGGTTATCCACAACCCGCCGGTCGTCCACCGGCCCCGGCGAGCTTCGGCGCGAGGCGTCATCGTGGGATCGCAAGCCGATTCCTCGTCTCCTCGCCGCAGGTGGTGGTCCTCGTGCACATGCGTCCCTCGCCCTCCCTTCCCTCGCCTTCCTTCACCCCGCGCCCCTCGCCGTCCTTCACCCCGCGCCCGCCGGGCACCGACGCCCCCGCCACATGCGAGGTGCCGCACTTCGCGCCCGTGCGGGTGCGCGGCGGGCGGTATCAACTACAGCGGCTGGTGCGGCACCGCAGGCGGGCCCTGGCGGTCGGTCTCGCCGTGACCGCAGCGGCGCTCGTGGCGGCGGGACCGCGCACCGCGCCTGAGCCGGAACGCGGAGGGCGGGCACGCGGGCATCCGGCGGCGGGCCCGGTACGACGGCACCCCGCGGCCGAGTTGGTGACGGCGCCGGTCCGGATCGCCGACGCGGCCACCGTGCGGCTGCTCCGGCCCGGCGACCGGGTCGACGTCATCGCGGCCGAGGACCCGGCCGCCGGCGGCGATGCCCGGGTGGTCGCGCGCGGGGCGCGGGTGACGAAGGTGCCGCCCGCCCTGGACGGCACCGTCGAGAGCGGCGGGGCGCTGGTGGTGCTGGCGGTGCCGCGTCCCACGGCGGCGCGGCTGGTCGGCGCGAGCGCGACGGCACGGCTGGCGGTGACGCTGTGCTGAGCGTCTCACCGGGGTCACCTCGGTGGACAGGGGTACCTCGTCGTGCCGTAGGTTGCGGAGCGTTTTGTTCCACACCCTGTGCACGCGAAGAGAGGCCCCGAGGTGAGCGAGAAGAAGGAACCGAGCGTCTGGCAGGGCTTCAAGGCCTTCCTGATGCGCGGCAACGTCGTCGATCTGGCGGTCGCGGTGGTCATCGGCGCCGCCTTCACGAACATCGTCAACTCGGTGGTGAAGGGGATCATCAACCCGCTGGTCGGCGCGGTCGGTACGCAGAACCTGGACAACTACAGCTCGTGCCTGAGCGAGTCGTGCAAAGGCACCCACGGCATCCGGCTGATGTGGGGATCCGTCCTGGGCGCCACGCTCACCTTCGTGATCACCGGCGCGGTGGTGTACTTCCTGATGGTGCTGCCGATGTCCCGGTACCTGGCCCGGATAGAGGCCCGCAGGAAGGCGCGGGAGGGCACGAAGGAGGTCGTGCCGGTGACCGAGCTGGAGGTGCTCGAACAGATCCGCGACCTGCTGGCGGCCGAGCGCGTCTCGGGTCCCGGCGAGCGATAGCGAGGTGCCCGGCTCCGCGGTGGCGGGGCGGGCTCAGATGTGGTGGGGCGGCTTCTCGTCGAGGAAGCGCTTGAGGTCGCCGCCACTGTCCGAATCGGTCCGCTCGCCCCATCCGCGGTCGGTGTCGTCCGAGGACTGCTGGTCCAGCGGGTCGTCGAAGAACAGCCTGGGCTTCGGCTCGCGGGGCTCGGGGGCGGGGGCGGTACTCATGCCCTCAAGGGTACGGGCCGCCCCGGGCGCCCCGGCCCGGGCAGACTGCCCGCATGACAGTTGACGCATTGACGGACGTCATGGGACTCCGGGTGGGACACGCGACCCGGGCCGGCGACGGCCGGCTCACCGGTACGACGGTCGTGCTCGCGCCCGAGGGCGGGGCGGTCGCCGCGGTGGACGTACGCGGTGGCGGCCCCGGCACCAAGGAGACCGACGCGCTCGATCCCCGGAACGTGGTGCGGAAGGTCGAGGCGGTCGTGCTGACCGGCGGCAGCGCGTACGGGCTGGACGCGGCATCGGGGGTGATGGCCTGGCTGGAGGAGCAGCGGCGCGGGGTGCGGGTCGGCGCGGATCCCGCGCACGTCGTGCCCGTGGTGCCCGCCGCCTGTGTCTTCGACCTGGGCCGGGGCGGGGACTTCCGGGCCCGGCCGGACGCGGCCACCGGGCGGGCGGCGGTCGAGGCGGCCGCGGCGAGCCCACCCGGGGCGCCGGTCCCTCAGGGGTGTGTGGGCGCCGGTACGGGTGCCGTGGTGGGCGCGCTGAAGGGCGGGGTCGGCACCGCGGGCACGGTGCTGGACACGGGGGTCACGGTGGCCGCGCTGGTGGTGGTCAACGCCGCCGGGTCGGCGGTGGATTTGGAAACGGGGGTGCTGTACGGGGAGTTGCCCGGGGGCCGGGTGGTGTACCCGGAGGCGCGGGTCCACGAGGCCGCGCGCCGGCGCATCGCCGAGTCCGCGGCGCGCAACGCGCTTCCGCCGCTCAACACCACGCTCGCGGTGGTCGCCACCGACGCGGACCTGTCGAAGGCGCAGGCACAGAAACTGGCCGGCACCGCCCATGACGGCATCGCCCGTGCCGTCCGGCCGGTCCATCTGCTCAACGACGGTGACACGGTGTTCGCCCTGGCCACGGGCGGCCGCCCGCTCGGCGATCCCGATGTCGACCCGCTCGCGCTGAACGCCGTCCTCGCGGCCGGCGCCGACCTGGTGACCCGCGCGATCGTCCGAGCCGTACGCGCCGCCGAGCCGGTGGACGGACCGGGCGGGGCGTGGCCGTCGTACGAGGAGCTGTACGGGGCCCGCAGCGGCCGGCCGTAGATCCCCGGGCTGCTTCGATTGTCCTGGTTCTGTCACGTGGTGACCTTGAACGCGAACGGAGGGAACCCCAACCGAGCCCGGCTGCCTCTTCGTTCACGCACTGGAGCGGATCAAGCACATCACACGAACCTGGAGCAGCCCGTGACAACGCCGGACATTGCAGCGCGGCGCGCACTGGTGGCCTGTGCCGCCCTCATGGTCGGCGCCCTCACCCTCACCGCGTGCGGCGGCGACGCCAGCGCCGACAACAACGACGGCAAGGGCGGCAAGAGCGGCAGCACCTCCACGAAGACGTCCACCGCGAAGATCGCCATCTCGGCGAAGGACGGCTCGACCAGCGCGTCGATCAACGCCACCGGCGTGAAGGTCAGCGACGGCAAGCTGACCGACGTGAAGATGACCGTGGCGGGGTCGGGGCAGGCCGTGGCGGGCGCGATATCCGGTGACGGCAGGAGCTGGCAGCCCAAGGCGCAGCTGGAGCGCGGGACCAAGTACCAGATATCGGCGACCGCGAAGGACGGGAACGGGCGCACGGCCGCCGCCAACTCCATCTTCACCACGGTCACGACTTCGAACAGCTTCATCGGGACCTACACCCCGGACAACGGCAGCACGGTGGGCGTCGGGATGCCGGTGTCCTTCACCTTCGACAAGGCCATCACCGACAAGAAGGCCGTCCAGTCGCACATCACCGTCTCCTCCAGCAGCGGGCAGCAGGTGGTGGGGCACTGGTTCGGGGCGCAGCGGCTCGACTTCCGGCCCCAGGACTACTGGAAGGCCGGTTCCAAGGTCACGATGAAGATCGACCTGGACGGCGTCCAGGGCACGAGCGGCGTGTACGGCGTGCAGAAGAAGACGGTGACCTTCACCGTCGGGCGTTCGCAGGTCTCGACCGTCGATGCCAACACGGAGACCATGACCGTGGTCCGTGACGGCAAGACCCTGAAGTCGGTCCCGATCTCGGCGGGCAGCCCGGAGCACACCACGTACAACGGGCAGATGGTGATCTCCGAGAAGTTCACGCAGACCCGTATGAACGGCTCGACGGTCGGCTTCGGCGGCGAGTACGACATCCCGGACGTGCCGCACGCGATGCGCCTGACCCAGTCCGGCACCTTCGTCCACGGCAACTACTGGTACAACAAGGGCAACCCGCCCTTCGGGCGCGAGGGCACCAGCCACGGCTGTGTGGGGCTCGCGGACGTGCAGGGCGCCCAGGGCGACACCAGCGCCAAGTGGTTCTTCGACAACTCCCTCATCGGTGACGTCGTGGTGGTCAAGAACTCCCCGGACAAGACGGTCGCCCCGGACAACGGGCTCAACGGCTGGAACATGTCCTGGAGCGAGTGGACCGCGGGAAGCGGCGCCTGACCGGCGGTTTCTGACGGAAGACCGGGCCGTGCGGGAACATTCCGCGCGGCCCGCGCGTTTTCCCGGCACACGTTTTCTCGGTTCCCGGACATGATGTCCGACCGAGGGGCTACGGTATGCACCCACAAGGTGACATGCAGCAACGCCGGGAGAAGCCTTGAGCGTTCCGTACGAGACGGCAGCGTACGAACCAGCCGAGTCGCCCGAGTCTCCGGAGGAGCACCTCGAGCGGCTCCTCGGCCGTGCCCTGAACTCCTTCGAGCTGCCCGACGAGTGTCTGCGGCAGCTGGACTGCCCGCTGGCGCACGACGGCTCGCTGCACTCCGCCCACCACAGCGCGGGGCTGCACCGGGAGACGTACCGGCACACCTGGCTGCTCGCCGACGGTTCGGCGGTCACGCTGTGGGAGCTGGTGCACAACACCGCGCCCGGCAGCGAGCCGCAGCACGAGGTGTATGTGGACGAGGAGGAGCTGCGCGCCGCAACGGCCCGGTTGCCGCTGCCGGCGGACACGCCGGACTTCGAACTGCCGGTGCTGACCCAGCTGTCGCCGCTCCCCGAGCCCCGGCATGTGTACGCCTCGGACGACTCGGCGGACCACGCGCGCCGGCTGCTGCGCCGCGCGGAGAACCAGGACCGGCCGGACGATCGGACGGCGGCGCTGCTGGCGACGGCGTTCGCGCACCAGATCACGCAGGCCTTCGGCCGCCCGGGCCGGGCGGGCCGGGGCGCGTTGAGCTTCTCGCTCTACGAGCACGCCTTCCTGCTGCACGACGGCAGGGAGCTCTCCCTCTGGGAGGTCGAGCACACGGCCACGCCCGACGGCCGCCATATGTGCGAGGTGTACGTGTCGGAGGACGCGGCCCGCGACGCGATGGAGCGCCGGGCGGCCCAGCAGGCCTGAGCCGGGCCCGCCGGAGTCCTTCGGCTCAGGGCCGGTCCAACCGCCGTACCAGACCCGCGAAGGCGTCCCTCTCCGCCGGGGTCAGCTCCACGGTCTCCAGTTCGGGGGCCGCCTGCCGCTGGTCCGGGAGGCCGGGAAGGTCCGGGAGAAGGTGCGGCGGCCGGTGGGCGCGCCGTGCGGCGGCCTGGTAGCGGCGGCGGCGCAGGATGCCCGTCACGACGGTCACCCAGGCGGCGGTCACCAGGGCGAGGAGGATCACCGCCACCGGCTGGAGGATCGAGGCGTGCGCAGGCATAAGCCCCAGTACACACCACGGTCCGGGACTCTGGTCCCGGACCGTGACGTATCTCGCAGGTGCCGTGAACAACTCACAGCGCCCTAATAGGACAAGGGCCGCACAGGACAGGAGTGGCGGCCCGTCAGGCGGCGACCGGCTGCTTCCGCTCCGCCGTCGCGGCGGCCGCGCCCGCCGCCGCCCCGTTGCCCGCGGCCTCGGGGGCCTGCTTGCGCATGCCCTTGAGGACGACGACCGCCGCCGTGCTCACGCACACGCCGGCCGCGATGGCGATCAGGTAGAGGAACGCGTTGCCGATCAGCGGGACCACGAAGATGCCGCCGTGCGGGGCGCGCAGAGTGGCGCCGAAGACCATCGACAGGGCGCCGGTGACCGCGCCGCCGGCCATCGCGGACGGGATGACGCGCAGCGGGTCCGCCGCGGCGAACGGGATCGCGCCCTCCGTGATGAAGGAGGCGCCCAGCACCCAGGCGGCCTTGCCGTTCTCGCGCTCGGTCTGTGTGAAGAGCTTGCCGCGCACGGTCGTGGCCAGGGCCATCGCCAGCGGCGGGACCATTCCGGCCGCCATGACGGCCGCCATGATCTTCATCGCGGAGTCACTGGGGTTGGAGACCGCGATACCGGCGGTGGCGAAGGTGTACGCGACCTTGTTGACGGGGCCGCCGAGGTCGAAGCACATCATCAGGCCGAGCAGGGCGCCGAGCAGCAGCGCGTTGGCGCCGGAGAGGCCGCCCAGCCAGTCGGTCATGCCCTTCTGCGCGGACGCGATGGGCTTGCCGACGACCACGAACATCAGGAACCCGACGATCGCCGAGGAGATCAGCGGGATCACCACCACCGGCATGATGCCGCGCAGCACCGCCGGGATGTTGATCTTCTGGATCGCCATCACCACGCCACCGGCGAGCAGACCGGCCACCAGACCGCCGAGGAAGCCCGCGTTGATCGTGGAGGCGATCATGCCGCCCACGAAGCCGGGGACCAGGCCGGGCCGGTCCGCCATGCCGTACGCGATGTAGCCGGCCAGGACCGGGACGAGGAAGCCGAAGGCCACCGCGCCGATCTGGAACATCAGGGCCGCCCAGCTGTGCGACTGGGTCCACACGAAGTGGTCCATGACCGAGGGCGCCGACTTGATCTGGTAGCCGCCGATCGCGAAGCCCAGGGCGATCAGCAGACCGCCCGCGGCGACGAACGGCACCATGTAACTGACGCCGGACATCAGCCACTTGCGCAGCTTGGTGCCGTAGCCCTCGTTGGCGTCGCCGGCCCGGTCGACCGGCGTACCGGCTGCCGCGCCCGCCGTGACCTCGCCGCGCTCCGCCTTGCCGCGGACCTCGGAGATCAGCTCGCCGGGCCGGTTGATGCCCGCCTTCACGCCGACGTCGACGGTCGGCTTCCCGGCGAAGCGGTCCTTCTCGCGCACCGGCACGTCGTGGGCGAAGATCACGCCGTCCGCCTCGGCGATCACCGCCGGGTCGAGCCGGGTGAAACCGGCCGAGCCCTGCGTCTCGACGACGACCTCGACGCCCGCCTCACGCCCGGCGGTCTCCAGCGACTCGGCCGCCATGTAGGTGTGGGCGATGCCGGTCGGACAGGAGGTGACGGCGACGACACGGAACGGCCGCGCCGCCTCGGCCGGGGCCGTGCTGCCCGCTGCGGCGTCGGCGGAGGCCGCCGCCGACGCCGCAGCGGAGTCTTCGGAACCGGAACCAGTCGCTCCGGCGGTGCCGGCCGCCTTGTCCGTCGCCCCTTCCGTCGCCCCTTCCGTCGCCTCTTCCGCCGCCTTGTCGCCCCGGATCAGCGCGGCGGCCGCGGTGGCGTCGCCGGCCGAGCGCAGCGCGGAGGTGAACTCGGCGTTCATCAGCTGCCGGGCCAGCGAGGACAGGATCGTCAGATGGGCGTCGTCGGCACCGGCCGGCGCCGCGATCAGGAAGATCAGGTCGGCGGGGCCGTCGGGCGCGCCGAAGTCGATCCCGGCCGCGCTGCGCCCGAAGGCGAGGGTCGGCTCGGTGACGTGCTCGCTGCGGCAGTGCGGGATGCCGATGCCGCCGTCGAGGCCGGTCGGCATCTGCGCCTCGCGGGCGGCCACGTCCGCGAGGAAGCCCTCGAGGTCGGTCACCCGGCCCAGGGTCACCATGCGCTCGGCGAGGGCGCGCGCCGCCGCTTCCTTGGTGTCGGCGGACAGGTCGAGGTCGACCAGGTCCGCGGTGATCATCTCGCTCATCGCGGGCTCCTTCGCACGCGTATCGCCCGGGGGGTGGGGTGGGCGGGGGTGGGGACGGGGGTGCTGTGAGGGGAGGAGGTTCCGGGTGCGGAGGCGGGACCGGGGAAGCCCCGCCTCCGCGGGCCGGCAGAGCGGCTCAGGGTGCCCTGCCGACCGGCGGTCGCGGCGAGTAACGGGAGACCTCGCCGCTTCATGGGGAACCGTTTCAGCGTGGTCGTCGCGTTCAGCGGGGACGACGTCGCGTCCGGCGCGGCCGTCGCATCCAGTACGGCCGTCATGGCAGTCGTACACACGTTCATGACACCGGCTCCGTCAGCTCACGGTCCACCGGGACCTCCCTCGTGACCGTCACCGCCGCCGGATCCAGGTCGGCCGGGGTCGGCATCACGCTGCCGGGCAGCTGGACGGCAGCCGCGCCGTGCGCGACGGCGGAGGCGAGCGCCTCGGGGCCGCTGCCACCGGCGATCAGGAATCCGGCGAGCGAGGAGTCGCCGGCGCCCACGTTGCTGCGTACCGCGTCTACCCGCGCGCTGCCGAACCAGGCACCCGTGCCGTCCACCAGCAGCTGACCGTCGGCGCCCAGGCTCGCGAGCACGGCCCGCGCTCCCTTCTCACGCAGTTCCTCGGCCGCCTTCACCGCGTCGCCCACGGTCGCCAGGGGGCGCCCGACGGCCTCCGCCAGTTCCTCGGCGTTCGGCTTCACCACGTCCGGGCGTTCCCGCAGGGCCTCGAGAAGCGCGGGCCCGGAGGTGTCCAGGGCGATGCGCTTGCCCGCGGCGTGCGCCCGCGCGACCAGGTCGGCGTACCAGGCGGGGGCGAGACCGCGCGGCAGGCTGCCGCAGCACGCGATCCAGTCGGCGTCACCGGACTGCGCGCGGACCGTGTCCAGCAGCAGTTCCTGCTCCTGGGCGGACAGCTCCGGACCAGGCGCGTTGATCTTCGTCAGGACCCCGTCCGCCTCGGCGAGCGCGATGTTGGAGCGGGTGGCCCCGGCGACCGGGACCGGAGCGACCTCGATGCCCTGCGCGTCCAGCAGATCCGCCACGAGCGCGCCCGGCGCGCCGCCCAGGGGCAGCACCGCGACCGTGCGCTGCCCGGCGGCCGCGACGGCCCGCGAGACGTTGACGCCCTTGCCGCCGGGGTCCATGCGTTCACCGGTGGCACGGATGACCTCGCCGCGGTCCAGCGAGGGCACCTCGTACGTACGGTCGAGGGACGGGTTCGGGGTGACGGTGAGGATCATGCGCGCACTACTTCCGTGCCGCCACGCTCGATGGCGACGGCGTCTTCGGGGCTCAGCCCGCTGTCGGTGATCAGCAGGTCCACATCGCTCAGGTCGCCGAAGCGGGCGAAGTGCTCCTGGCCGTGCTTGGTGGCGTCGGCGAGCAGCACCACCCGGCGGGCGGCCGCGACGGCCGCCCGCTTCACCGCGGCCTCGGCGAGGTCGGGGGTGGTCAGACCGTGCTCGGTGGAGAAGCCGTTGGCCGCGATGAACAGGACGTCGGCGCGGATCTCGCCGTACGCGCGCAGCGCCCAGGCGTCCACGGCGGCGCGCGTACGGTGCCGTACGCGCCCCCCGACCAGGTGGAGCTGGATGCCCGGGTGGTCGGCGAGGCGGGCTGCGATCGGCAGCGAGTGCGTGACGACGGTGAGCCGCGCCTCCAGGGGGATGGCTCCGGCCAGGCCGGCGACCGTCGTGCCGGCGTCGAGGATCAGCGTGCCCTCGGTCGGCAGTTCGGCGAGGGCCGCCTTGGCGATGCGTTCCTTCTCGTCGGCGGCCGTGCCCTCGCGTTCGGCGAGGTCCGGCTCGAAGTCGAGACGTCCGGCCGGGATGGCACCGCCGTGCACCCGGCGGACCAGGCCGGCGCGGTCGAGTGCCTTCAGGTCGCGGCGGATCGTCTCCGCCGTCACCTGGAACTCCTCGGCGAGAGAGAGCACGTCCACCCGGCCGCCGTCACGGGCGAGCCGGAGGATCTCCTGCTGCCGTTCCGGTGCGTACATGTCCGTTCGCCTCCGACTCATGCCCGAACGTGTGGTTTCAGGGGTGAGGCTACGCCCGGATTTCCGGAAAGTAAACAGGTTCGGACCTGATTCGGGCATGAACGGACTTTCGGTCCTCCCGGACGGTGGCACCCGGGCGGGTACGCGAAAGGGCCCGGCGCCTGCGCGGACCGCGCGGACGCCGGGCCCTTTCCTCGGGAGGACTTGGAGGACTTAGAGGACTCAGGAGACGAGCTCCCGCTCCTTCTCCTCCACCGGGAGCGGAGACTCCTCGCCCTCCCCGCCCTCCACGTGCTGCGCCGGCCGCTTGGGCAGGGCGAACATCAGCAGGAAGATCACGCCCATCACCGCGGCCACCCAGCCCAGCGCGTGCTGGAAGGCGTCCACGAACTCGGGGCCCACCTGCGGCGGGGTCAGGTCGTCGCCGATCGAGCCGAAGAAGACCACCGACACCAGCCCCAGCCCGAGCGCGTTGCCCATCTGCTGCACGGTGTTGATCAGCCCGGACGCCGACCCCGCGTGCTCGCGCGGCACCTCGGAGAGCACCGCGTCCGTCAGCGGCGCCACGATCAGACCCATGCCGACACCCATGACCACCAGCGGGAGCGCCATCTGCCAGGAGGCGATGCCCTGGCCGTACCGGTGGGCCTCCCCGATGTAGATCAGGACGCCGAGGGCCATCAGCAGCGCGCCGGCCTGGAGCACCTTGCGGCCGAAGCGCGGCACCAGCTTCTGCACGGACAGCCCGGCCGCCGTGGAGACCGCGATCGAGAAGGGCACCCCGGTCAGCCCGGCCCGCAGCGGGCTCCAGCCCAGACCGACCTGCATGTACAGCGTCCAGACCAGGAAGAACACACCGAGCCCGACCCCGAACACAGTCTGCACCGCGATGCCCGCCGCGAAGCTCTTCACCTTGAACAGCGACAGTTCGATCAGCGGCGAGCCGTCCCGCGCGCCCTTGCGCCGCTCGTACGCCACCAGCGCCGCGAAGACCCCGACCGCACCGGCCATCGACACATACCCCCACAGCGGCCAGCCCAGCTCACGGCCCCGGGTGAGCGGATACAGCAGCATGAGCAGCCCCAGCGTCACCAGCGCGACGCCGACGAGGTCCAGCTTCAGCGCCCTGGGGGCCTTCGACTCGGTGATGAAGCGGCGGCCGAGGAGGAAGGCGACGACGCCGACCGGCAGGTTGATCAGGAAGATGGGCCGCCATTCGAGACCGAACAGGTTCCACTCCGTCAGCAGCGCACCCAGCAGCGGGCCGGAGACCGCACCCAGACCGACGATCGCGCCGAAGAGCCCGAAGACCTTGCCCCGCTCGTGCGCCGGGAAGGTGGCGTGCACGATCGACAGCACCTGCGGCACCATCATCGCCGCCATCGCGCCCTGCAGGATGCGGGAGGCGACCAGCATCTCCGGGTTCGCCGCGAACCCGCACAGCGCCGACGCGAGCGTGAAGCCGCCGATGCCGACGAGGAACAGCCGCTTGCGGCCGTGGATGTCACCGAGCCGCCCGCCGGTGATCAGACCCGCGGCGAAGGCCAGGGCGTAACCGGCGGTGATCCACTGGATCTGGCTGAAGGACGCGCCGGCGTCCCGCTGGATGGAGGGGATCGCGATGTTGACGATCGTGACGTCGACCAGGTCCATGAAGGCGGCGGTCATCACGATCGCGAGAGCGAACCAGCGGCGGCGGTCACCCACCGCCTGCCGGGCGGTGCTGGCGGTGCTTTCGGTGCCGGCGGTACTAACGGTCTCGGTGGAGGTCATGGATCGAATGTAGAGGCCGAGTAGGTCAGATCGTGTCCTACTTCTGCGGCATTCTGGGACGCATGACGACGGACACCCCGGCCCGGCTGCTCCAGCTCCTCTCCCTCCTCCAGACGCCCCGTGAGTGGCCCGGCGGCGAGCTCGCCGACCGGCTCGGGGTGTCCCGCCGTACCGTGCGACGGGACGTCGACCGGCTGCGCGAGCTGGGCTATCCGGTGCAGGCGACCATGGGTGCCGACGGCGGCTACCGGCTGGTCGCGGGCAAGGCGATGCCGCCCCTGGTGCTGGACGACGAGGAGGCGGTGGCCATCGCGGTGGGACTGCGGGCCGGTGCCGGGCACGCGGTCGCGGGCGTGGACGAGGCCTCCGTACGGGCGCTGGCGAAACTGGAACAGGTGCTGCCGGCCCGGCTGCGCCACCGCGTCTCCACCCTTCAGGCCGCGACCACCCCGCTGACCAGCGGGGACGGGGCGAGCATCGCGCCCGAGACACTGACCGTGATGGCGTCGACGGTGGCCGGGCGGGAGCGGTTGCGGTTCGCGTACCGGGCCAAGGACGGGAGCGAGTCGCGGCGGCTGACCGAGCCGTACCGGCTGGTGTCGACCGGGCGGCGGTGGTACCTCGTGGCGTACGACCTCGACCGGGAGGACTGGCGCACGTTCCGCGTCGACCGGGTGAGCGAGCCGTTCGCGACCGGGGCGCGGTTCGCTCCGCGGGAGTTGCCGACGGGGAGTGCGGCGGAGTACCTGCGGCAGTCGATCCAGCGGCGGCAGGACTCGTACGCGTACGAGGTCGTGTTCACGGAGTCCGCCGACTTCGTCGCGTCCCGGGTGCCGACGTGGGCGGGGCGGCCGGAGCCGCTGGATGCCGGGGGCTGCGTGCTGCGGGGCACGTCCGGCGACCCCGTGGAGTGGCTGGCGGTGCGGCTGGCGATGGTGGGGTGCGATTTCGAGGTCCGCGAGCCTGCGGAACTCGTGCGGTGCGTACGGGAGTTGGGCGGGCGGTTGAGCCGGGCGGGGGGTTGAGCCGGGCGGGGGGTGGGTGAGGGGTTGCCCGCGTGGCCCGAGCCGCCGTAGCTGCGGGCAGTCGTGCCGCTGGGGCGGCACGGGTGGGCGCAGCGGCTTCCCGCCAACGCCCGCCGGACCCCGCCGGCTACGGCGCCGACGACCCCGCCTCCCAAGGAAACCCCCGCAACGCCGCAAGATTCCCCAGCGCGAGCGCGGCCGGGCCCTCCGGGCCGGACGGAGGGTTCGAGGTGCAGGCCCACGCCTCGACCGCCACGCGCACCGCCGCCCCCGCCACCGCCGCGGCGAACCGCAGGTCGGGCGAACCGGCGTCGGCAACGTTGTCGGCACCGGCCCGCCGGGCGGCCAGAATCTCCGCCAGCGCCGCTTCCGAATCGCGGCACACCTCCGCCCACACCCTCCGCAGCGCCGGGTTCGTGCCGGCGAGCCGGATCAGGGTGCGCACCCACTCCCAGGACGCGGTCGAGACTGCCTGGCCGGGGGTGAGGGTCTGGCGGACGGCGTGTTCCAGGGCCTCGGGGACGGACAAGGCCGCGGGGGCCTCGCGGACCGCCTCAGTCCAGTGCCGGGCGCCCGCCGCGTAGAGGGGGGCGACCGCCTCCTCCTTCGTGGCGAAGTAGCGGTAGAAGGTGCGCGGAGCGCATCCGGCGGCCTGGGCGATGTCCTCCGCGCGGGTGGCTTTCAGGCCCCGGCTGACGAACAGACCGGCCGCCGCCCGTGCGATCTCCATCCGGGTCTCGGCCTTGCGCCGCTCCGTCAGCGATCCGGAGACCGGAGAGGGGCCAAGAGGACCAGAAGGACCAGAAGGACCAGCAGAATCAGCAGAATCAGCAGGACCGGTGGGAACAGTGGGACTCACGGCGGCAGGTTATGCCCATGTGGCAGAATCTGCCATCCGGCGGGCCACCCCGGGGTTCAGGTACGGGGTGTCCCGCCGCTCAGCCGTATCCGCGCACGCGATCCGCGCACCCGCGCACACGGAGGAGCCGAGCTCCGGCACCCGGGGGGACAGGCGCCGAAGCCCGGCTCGGGGAAGGTCCCGGCGCCGGGGGGGGATGTGCGTCGGGACGTGGCTCAGGCCTGGGCCCTGAGGTGTTGTTCCCAGGGCCCCGAGACTTGAAGCGGCGCTACAGCGCCATGTTTGCGCGGTCTTCCGCCACCCGGCGTACGCGGTCGCCGAGCGGTCGGCAGGCCGCCGAACGCCGGCCGACCGGCGGTTACGCCGCCGCGTCGAAGCCGGTGCTGCGGGCCAGCTTCTTCAGCTCCAGCAGCGCGTGCTTCTCGATCTGGCGGATGCGTTCGCGGGTCAGGCCGTGCTCCTTGCCGACCTCCGTCAGGGTGCGCTCCCGGCCGTCCTCGATGCCGTACCGCATCTTGATGATGGAGGCCGTGCGCTGGTCGAGGCGGCCGATCAGGTCGTCCAGCTCCTCGCTGCGCAGCAGCGTCAGCACCGACTGCTCCGGCGACACGGCCGAGGTGTCCTCGAGCAGATCGCCGAACTGGGTCTCACCCTCGTCGTCCACCGACATGTTCAGCGACACCGGGTCACGGGCCCAGTCGAGCACGTCGATGACGCGCTCCGGCGTGGAGCCGAGCTCGGCCGCGATCTCCGTGGGCTCCGGCTCGCGCCCGTTCTCCCGGTTGAACTCGCGCTGCACGCGCCGTATGCGGCCCAGCTCCTCCACGAGGTGGACGGGCAGCCTGATGGTGCGGGACTGGTCGGCTATCGAGCGGGTGATCGCCTGCCGGATCCACCACGTGGCGTACGTCGAGAACTTGAAGCCCTTGCGGTAGTCGAACTTCTCGACCGCGCGCACCAGGCCCGCGTTGCCCTCCTGGATCAGGTCGAGCAGGGGCAGACCGCTGCGGGGGTAGCGGCGGGCGACGGCGACGACCAGGCGCAGGTTGGAGCGGATGAACACGTCCTTGGCGCGCTCCCCCTCGGCGACCAGGGCCTCGAGCTCCTCGCGGGTGGCGCCCGACTTGGACTCCTCGTACCCGTCGAGGATCTGCCGTGCGAACACGCCCGCCTCTATGGTCTGGGACAGGTCGACTTCCTTGGCGGCGTCGAGCAGTGGGGTCCGCGCGATCTCGTCGAGGTACATGCCGACCAGGTCGCGATCGGCGATCTCGCCGCCATGGGCGCGAACACTGCTTGCCGCGTCGACCGTCTCGCCGGTGGCGGACTTACGACGGGCGACGGCACGGGTTGCCATGCGTGCTCCCTTGCGATGGTGGGTCAGCGGGTGGTCCAGTCGGACACTCGGCACTCCGCGAGATGAACGGTTGGGACTCTTCTCGAGTGCCCGGCATCCGATGGAAACAACGACTGGAATCAGGACAGAATTCCCAACCGACCCCTCCTTTTTTCTGATCATGCAGTACCCTGTCGGGCCACACGGGGAGGTGCGATGCCGTCACAGCGCGTAGAGGTGCAGGTCAGACCGGGAGTCGAGGGGGACCTCGCGGCCCTCACGGACATCTACAACCACTATGTACGTGAGACGCCCATCACATTCGACACCGCGGTCTTCACGCCGGAGGAGCGACGCCCTTGGCTGCTCTCCCACCCGGTAGACGGCCCGTACCGTCTGATGGTTGCCGTGGCCACGGACTCACAGGAGATTCTGGGCTACGCCACATCCAGCCCTTACCGGGCGAAGCCCGCGTACGGCACGTCCGTGGAGACGACCGTCTACGTCGCCCCGCACACCGGCCGCCGCGGCATCGGCACCCTGCTGTACAAGGCCCTCTTCGAGGCCCTGTCCGGGGAGGACCTGCACCGCGCCTACGCGGGCATCGCCCAGCCCAACGAGGCGTCCACGCGGCTGCACGAACGCTTCGGCTTCCGGTACGTCGGCACGTACCGGGAGGTCGGCCGCAAGTTCGGCCAGTACTGGGACGTCGCCTGGTACGAGAAGGAGCTCTAGCCCCCCAGCCCCCTCCAGCCCTGCTCCAGCCCGCCCGCTCAGCCGAACTGCACCGACCGCTTGGCCATCCCCATCCAGAACCCGTCGATCACGGACCTCTGCGCGTCCAGCTCACCACCGGCCTCCGCCGCGCCCATGGTGACGAAGAGCGGGGCGAAGTGCTCGGTGCGCGGGTGGGCGTAGCGGCCCGCGGGGGCCTTGTCGAGGAAGTCCAGCAGGGCGTCCCAGTCGCGGGTCTCCAGCGCGCGCCGGCCCCAGTCGTCGAACTCGGAGGACCAGCTGGGCACGCCGTTGCCCGCGTACCGCAGCGCGGCCAGGTTGTGGGTGAAGAAGCCGGAGCCGACGATCAGCACGCCCTCGTCGCGCAGCGGGGCGAGCCTGCGGCCGATCTCCATCAGCCGCACCGGGTCGAGGGTCGGCATGGAGACCTGGAGGACCGGGATGTCGGCGGCGGGGAACATCTCCACCAGCGGGACGTACGCGCCGTGGTCGAGGCCGCGGTCCGGGATGTCCTGCACGGGCGTGCCGGGGGCGCGCAGCAGCTTGCGTACCGACTCGGCGAGCTCCGGTGCGCCGGGGGCCTCGTACCGCACCCGGTAGTAGTGCTCGGGGAAGCCCCAGAAGTCGTAGACGAGCGGGACGGTCGTCGTCGCGCCGAGTGCGAGCGGGGCCTCCTCCCAGTGGGCGGAGACCATGAGGATCGCCTTGGGGCGGGGCAGGCCGGCGGACCAGGCGGCGAGCTGACCTGGCCAGACCGGGTCGTCGGCGAGGGGCGGGGCGCCGTGGCTCAGATAGAGGGTGGGCATGCGCTCCTGGGTGGCGGCGGACATGACGGCGGCTCCCTGATTGCTTTAAGTCTCAAGCTCTACGTCTCACAGGCTACGCCTAACTTGTTTAAGATTCAAGGAGAAGCCCCGTACAGTGGGATACATGACTACGGCACCCGATTCCGCCGCCGAAGAGCACCGCCGGCTCACCGCCGGAGAGCACCGCCGACTCACCGCCGAGGAGCACCGCTGGCTCACCGCCGAGGAGCAGCGCGTCTGGCGCTCCTACCTGCACGCCTCCACGCTCCTTGAGGACCACCTCGACCGTCAGCTGCAGCGCGACGCGGGCATGCCGCACGTCTACTACGGCCTGCTGGTCGGGCTCGCCGAGGCCCCGCGCCGCCGGCTCCGGATGACCGAGCTGGCCATGAAGGCCAAGATCACCCGCTCCCGTCTCTCGCACGCCATCGCGCGCCTGGAGAAGAACGGCTGGGTACGCCGCGAGGACTGCCCCTCCGACAAGCGCGGCCAGTTCGCGGTACTGACCGACGAGGGCCACGAGGTACTGCGGCGCACCGCGCCCGGCCATGTGGCCGCCGTACGCCAGGCGCTGTTCGAGCGGCTGACCCCCGAGCAGCAGAAGACCCTCGGCGAGATCATGGAGATCGTCGCCGAGGGTCTTCAGCCGAACGAAGCGGGTGCCGACCTGCCCTGGCTCCGCTGAGGGAGCCACGGCCAGGGGGCGCTAGTGGGCGACCACCGGGACGGCCACCTCGTCCTCGACGCCCTCACCCGAGGCGACCGGACCGGCGCCCTGGTGACCGGCGTTGACGAGGGAGACCACGATGGCCGCGGCGAGCACCAGCATGCCGACGGCGAACCAGATCGCGTTGGTGTAGCCGTGCACCATGCCCTGCATCTGGACCAGCTGCTGCTGCGGCCTGGAGGTGGCCGTGGCGATGTGGTCCTTGATGTACGAGGTCGTCGCGGAGGCGGCGATCGTGTTCAGCAGGGCGGTGCCGATCGCGCCGCCCACCTGCTGCGAGGTGTTCACCATCGCGGAGGCGACCCCGGCGTCCCGGGGCTCGACACCCAGGGTGGCCAGGGACATGGCCGGCATGAACGCCGTACCCATGCCGAGGCCCAGCAGCAGCATCGCCGGCAGGACGGTCGAGGCGTACGACGAGCCGATCTCCAGCCGCGTCAGCAGCAGCATGCCGGAGGCGGCGACCAGGAAGCCGGGCCCCATCAGCATCCGGGCCGGAACGCGGGTCATCAGGCGCGTGCCGATCTGGGTCGAGCCGACCATCATGCCCGCGATCATCGGAAGGAAGGCGAAGCCGGTCTTGATCGGCGAGTAGCCCTTGATGACCTGGAGGTAGTAGGTCAGGAAGAGGAACGTGCCGAACATCGCGATGATGGCGATGCCGAGGGAGAGGTAGATGCCGCCGCGGTTGCGGTCGGTGACCACGCGCAGGGGCAGCAGCGGGCTCCTGACCTTGGCCTCGGTGAGGACGAAGGCGATCAGCAGGACGGCCGACGTGACGAACAGGGCGACGGTCGTCACGTCGCCCCAGCCGTCGGACTCGGCGCGGGTGAAACCGTAGACGAGCGAGACCAGGCCGAGGGTGGACAGGAGCACACCCGGAATGTCGAGCGGGTTGCGGTTGCGGCCGCCCTCGGGCTCACGGATGACGAAGTAAGCGCCCAGTGCGGCGATGACGGCGAACGGGATGTTGACGAAGAACGTCCAGCGCCAGTCCAGGTACTCGGTCAGCACGCCGCCGAGGATGAAGCCGACGGCGCCACCGCCACCGGCGATCGCACCGTAGATGCCGAACGCCTTGGCGCGCTCCTTGGCGTCCGTGAACATCACGGCGAGCAGCGAGAGCGCGGCCGGGGCGAGCAGCGCGCCGAAGGCACCCTGGAGGGCGCGGGCGCCGAACATCATCGCGCCGGTGGTCGCCGCACCGCCGAGCGCGGAGGCGGCGGCGAAGCCGGTCAGGCCTACGACGAAGGCCCGCTTGCGGCCCCACAGGTCGGCGATCCGACCGCCGAAGAGGAGCAGACCGCCGAAAGCGAGGGCGTACGCCGTCACGACCCACTGGCGGTTGCCGTCGGAGATGCCCAGGTCCTGCTGGGCGGAGGGCAGAGCGATGTTCACGATGGTCGCGTCGAGGACGACCATCAGCTGGGCGAGCGCGATGAAGACGAGCGCTTTCCAGCGGTTGGCGTCGGCGGCGCCGACGGTGGCCGGTGCTGTTTTGGACATGGAGGTACCCACTTCGGGACTTCGTGACGGAGAAATCGGTAAAAGGCGTGAGGGTGCCGACGGCGCGCCGAGGTGAGCGGCGGCCGGAGGCTCGTGTTCTGAGAGATGGAGAGTGTCGTCGGATGGACCGGTGTGGGGCCCGGAACTAATCGGTCAGCTCGGTCGGCTTGGTCAGCTCGGGTCAGGTCTGCCGGAAGTCCTCCATGGTCGCGGCCGTGCCCGGCAGCACGGAGCGGGCCGGGGCCCGCAGTCCGTCCAGGAACAGCTGCAGCTGGCGGTGGACGAAGCGGTCGATGCTGGGGCAGCCCGCGCCGGCCGGCGGCCGGCTGAGCTGGGACACGGCGAGCAGCAGGTCACCGGCGCCGACGTCGGGGCGGAGCTGGCCGGCCGCCTTGGCCCGGTCCATGACCTCCTCGACGATCTGCTCGCCCCTTTGGCGGGCCGCTTCGAGGTCGGGATGGTTCTGGTCGAACGCGGTGGAGACCATCGGGCACAGCGCGCTGATCCGCTCGTCGGCGGCGGTGTGCGTGAAGCGCGCCAGTGCCTCGAAGGCGTCCCCGGTCTCCGCGAGCGCCTCCTCGGCCGCCCGCGCCATACGGTCGATGACGAAGCAGACGACCTCGCGGACGAGGGCGTCCCGGTCCGGGAAGTTGCGGTACACCGTGGCGTTGCCGACACCGGCCCGGCGGGCGATCTCGTCGAGCGGCACGTCGGGGCCGTACTCGACGAACATCTCCCGGGCGGCGGCGACGATCCGCTCCCGGTTGCGCAGGGCGTCGGCGCGGGGCCTGGGCGTGCTGCGTCGCACGGGGGTCGCGGTGGGCACGGCGTACTCCTGAGTTCATTCGGATGGGCGATCCGGGGATCGAGTCCCCGTTTCGCTCGGACACATGGCTAAACGGGGAAACGGTCCCCGGTTATTTCGCAACCCCAGAGAAATTCCCCGTGACCTGGGTCACACCCCTATCCGGCAGCACACATCCGGTATCCGACGGCGCACATCCGGCGGCATCCATGCCCCTACCCGCGGGAAACCCACGATCGGACTCCCCCAGCGCGCGCCCCCCCGCCCCATCGACACAGGGTGACCACAAGGGTGCAGTCGGCGACCGGCGGCTGCCGTGGAGCGGAAGGTTCCCCTGCATGCAGCCGCAGTCGTCCAGCGGCCGGCGTGCGCCGGGCGCACACCGGATACGCCCGCGCCGTGTGGCCGCCCTCGCGTCCGTGACCGCACTGACCCTCGCGGTCAGCACCACGGCAGGCACGGGGCACCTCACGGCGGGTTCCACCACCGCCGGCGCGGGCCCGTTCGCCCTGGCCCGCTCGCCCGCCCTCGCCCCCTGCATGATCAGCGGCGGCTACGACATCCAGATGACCGAGGGCATCCCCACCCCCGCCGGCTACTCCCACTCCACCGGCACCGTCCACGCCTTGACCCTGATGGTCGACTTCTCCGACGCGCCCGGCCAGGGCAGCGCCCTCGACCGCTTCCACGAGTTCTTCCCCAAGACCCAGGAATGGTTCCGCGCCGCCTCCTACGGCCGGCTCGACTACCGCCCCGAGACCCCGGTCACCGACTGGCTGCGCATGCCGAAGCCGTTCAAGGACTACGGCATAGAGCGCGGCGCCCCCTTCGACCCCGGCTACCGCCGACTGGTCCAGGACATCGTGGCCGCCGCCGACCCGACCGTGGACTTCCGCTCGTACGACCTGCTGAACATCCTGGTCACCCCGAACGCGGGCCCCTCCGCCCTGGACACGGTCCTGTCGGTGACGTTCGCCGGGAACGCGGAGGCACCGGTCGCCGACGGCATACCGGTCGCCAACGCCTCCTTCGTCTACTCCCGCCAGGACGACGGCTCCGGCTCCTACCCCCTCACCGGCTATCGCGTGCTCCCGCACGAGAACGGCCACGTCTTCGGCCTGCCCGACCTCTACACCCAGGAAGGCGCCGGCACGGTCGGCCACTGGGACATCATGAGCGAGGACTGGGGCGCCGGCAACGACCTGCTCGGCTGGCACAAGTGGAAGCTGGGCTGGCTGGACGCGGCACAGATCAGCTGCGCGGCCGGCCGCGGCACCGCCGAGTACGAACTGACCCCGCTGTACCGGGCCGGCGGCCGCAAACTCGTCGTCATCCCGGTCGACGGCCACACCGACTACGCCCTGGAAGTACGCACCCGCGGCGGCAACGACGAGACCGTCTGCCACCCCGGCGTCCTCATCTACAAGGTCGACGCGAACGTCGACACCGGCGAGGGGCCCATCAAGGTGTACGACGCCCACGCCCACTCCGGCGGCTGCACCAGCAGCCCCAACGTCCACACCGAACTCTCGGACGCGACGTTCGGCCCCGGGCAGACCTTCAAGGACCCGCAGCGGGGGATCACCGTGGAGGTGACCGGAAAGGACGCGGACGGCGACTACCGGGTACGGATGACGCGGAGCTAGCACCCGCCGCGGGCCGGGCGCCCCGGGCATACGGTAGGCGTGCCGAGACCGCCGTACCCCACCCGCCCTACGCCACGCCGTACGGAGAACCGCAGCCGATGCCCGCGACGAAGACCCCACTGGACACCGACGCCCCAGGGGGAGCCGCCGTGCCGCCGGCCGAGGCGGTGACGCCGCTGATCCGCGGGATCGCCGTACTGCGGCAGCTCACCGAGGCGGGCGGCACCCTGAGCCCGAGCGCGCTGGAACGCGCCACCGGCCTCGCCCGTTCCACGGTGGACCGGATCACGGCGACCCTCGCACGCATGGGGTACGTCCGTCTCGACGGCCGGGACGTCGTCCTGGCGCCTCCCGTCATGGAACTGGGCAACGCCTACCTCGCCGCCCTCCGCCTGCCCGCCCTGCTGGACGCCCGCGCCGACCAACTGGCCGACGAACTAGACGAGTCGGTGTCTCTGGCGGTCGCCGACCGCGACGGCATCCGCTTCATCCACCAGGCCACCCGCCGCCGCGCGATGTCCCTCAGCTTCCGCATAGGCGACCTCCTCCCCACCGAACGCACCGCCCCCGGCCCGCTGTTCGCCACCGACTGGACGGAGCCGGACTGGACCCACTGGCGGGCACGCCGCGCGGCGGACCCGGAGGACAGGAGCTTCCCGGCGGTACCAAGGAGAAGCCGCCAGGCCGCGACGGAGGACGACGATGCCTTCCTACGACGCTCCACCCTCGCCGGAACCGACGGCTACGCCCTGGACGACCAACTGATCGAACCGGGCCTGGTGGCCGTCTCCGTACCGGTACGGGACCCGGCGACGGGCCGAGTCATGTGCGCGGCGAACGTGGTGAGCCACACCAGCCGCCACACGGCCGCCGACCTCCGCGACACACTCCTCCCCAGCCTGCGCGAGGCGGTGACGGCAATGGAAACGGACCTGCGCGAGGCCCCGCCGGCACTGCCCGGCCCACCCCCCTCCGACCTGGCCACCTGGACGACAGCCTCGAAGCACGAGCTGGGCCGCGACTTCATCGAATCCCTGGCCCGCGGCCTCACGGTCCTGACAGCCTTCGGCGAAGGCCGCGCCTCCCTGACCCTGACAGAGGTGGCCAAGGCAACGGGCCTGGCCCGCGCGACGGCCCGCCGAGCCCTGATCACCTACACCCACCTGGGCCTGGTGACGCCAACCCCGGACACCCGCACCTTCACCCTCACCCCCCGCCTGCTGTCCCTGGGCTTCCCACCCCTCTCCCGCACGACCCTCCCCCACCTGGCGGCACCTCACCTGCGCGCGCTGGCGGACAGGGTGGAGGAGTCGACGGCCCTGGCGGTACTGACGGATTCGCCGGCCCCAACGATCCAACTGACGGCGAGAGCCACGACCCCCCGAGTCCTCTCCCCCGACATCACAGTGGGCACCCGCCTCCCGGCCCGCTCGACCTCCCTGGGCCGCGCCCTCCTCTCCGAGCTCACCCCCCAGGGCTACGCCCTGGCCGACGAGGAACTCGAATCAGGCCTCCGCTCCATCGCGGTCCCCATCCACGACCGCACGGGCCACGTCATCGCCGCCCTCAACCTCTCCACCCACGCGGCCCGCCGCACCCTCGCCGCCTGCGTGACCGACCTCCTCCCCGCCCTGACCACCACAGCCACCCACATCGAATCCGACCTCCACACCGCATCCCGCTTCACCCCCATCCCCCTGACCTGACCCCCCACCCCCACCCCCGAGATCCGGTACGCTGACGCCTGTGGCCCACACAGCCACGATCCGCCTTCGTAGCTCAGGGGATAGAGCACCGCTCTCCTAAAGCGGGTGTCGCAGGTTCGAATCCTGCCGGGGGCACAGTGCAAAGGGCCAGCTCAGGAGGGGTTTCCTCCCAGGCTGGCCCTTCGTCGTGTTCGGGGTCGTGCCACATGCGTGCCACTACGGCTGTGTGGAGGCCGGATCCTCTAGTCCGAGACGGCCTCTCCCCCACCCTCACGGATCATCGCTCCGAGCCGATCAGCGATGGCCCGATCACGGTCGCTGGTCATGTGCTGGTAGATCAGCGCGGCGCGCGAGCTGCTGTGGCCCATGCGGATCATCAGCTCACGGGTGCTGGCACCGGCAGTCGAGGCCAGCGTGTTGCCGGTGTGGCGGAGATCGTGAAAGTGGAGTTCCGACGTGACCCCCGCGGCCTTCCTGGCCGACACCCAGTCGTCACGGAAGTTGCTCCGCCGGAGCTGGCCGCCCCGTGGGCCGACGAAGACGTGTCCGTCGCGGCCGGGAGCGGCGAACTGCTCCAGGTGGCGCGTCACGTCGTCGAGCAGCTCGGCGGGGAACGAGATGGCACGTACCCCGGCAGCGGACTTCGGAGCCTTGTCGAAGAGCCGACCGTCCTGCAACTCGGCCTGAGACCGGCGGATGCTGACGGTCATGTCCTTCAGGTCGATGTCCCGGCGCCTGAGGGCGGCGAGTTCGCCGAACCGCAGAGTCGTGAACGCGGCCAGGAGAATGAGCAGCCGGTAGCGGAACTGATCCGGCGCAACCCGTGCCGGATCAAGGGCGCAGCGCCACCCCAAAGCCGCTCCGCCGCCCTCTGTAAGGAGCCAAGCCAAGCGAACCCCGGGCATAGCCTTAACAGCACACGTAGGGTGCACAAAGTTCGCCGCGTGGTGGGACGTTCGCCCCAACCATGTCGCGGCGGCCGCGAGAACGTGAGTTGCGGCCGATCTCAGGGAATCGTCAGCCCAAGGGCTGCCAGGGGAATTGGCTGGATAGGCTGCCGCGCACGACGCCAGATCGTCGGCGCGTTTGTCATCCATGGCTCACCGATCTGGACGAGCAACTCTTCCCGGACCCAGGCCCGGGTCTCTTCGGACCAGAACGGGGCGTTGTCCATCAGATCAAACAGGCCCCACACTGATTCCTCCGCCGCAGCGGCGCGGGCGATGTCACGACGGCTGGGCGACTCTCCACGGGCCCGCAATAGAGCAACCAGCGGCCAATCAGCATGCCCTGGGGTCGCGGGGTCGATCCAGTAGGCATTCAACGCCTCCCATGAGCCGGGAGACGCGCTATGCATGGCTATCTTCCGGCAAAACTCGCGGAAGGTCACTTCAGGCAAGACTCGATAGGCCCGCTCAACGATGTCGTGAGCCGACGGGCGCTGCTCCCTGTCGTAGCCGGTGGACCACCGAGAGTGGACGACTCGTGCTGCCAGATTACTGAATGTCTCGTTGCTGGGACATTCCGAAAGCGCGTGACACACGGTCGGGAGGGTGAAGGTCATGTCATCAGAGGCCGGCACCGCGTTAATAATCTCGCGGATCTGAGCAGGCTCAAAGGTGTCGACGTCATACTGCAGTCCGTAGTCGCACATTGGTACCAGAACATTCCCAGCGATGTGGGCGTGGTAGCCGGGGTTCGCATCTTGTTTATCGTGCCATATGTGATAGACGTCGCGAGCAAGTGAGGAAATCCGCACATCGCGTTGTGCCGGTGTGCTCCAGTGTACCGAGCCAAAGGGGAAGCCGCTCATCGCTACGTGACGCCCTAGCGCGCCATGAACCAGGTATGTCTCGATATCGTGGAGCCGCACTCCCTTCTCCCTCCAGCGATCCTCCGCTATGTACCAGTCGTCGACAGCAACCGACGTCGGTGGCGAGGTGTCGGATAGCAACTCCTGAAAGGGCCACGGCCCGCTCTTGGCCATGTTGTCCCCTTCCTTGAGGCCCGAGAGGGCTTGGAGCAGTGTTTCGACTACGTTCGAGGCTGGGTCCTTCAGCACCTGACCCACCCGGGCCCAGGCTGACCAGCGGGGGTGGCATCCAGCCGGAGGGTTGGAGAGTCCGGCGATACGGGATTGCAGCCCTCGCAGGGTGCTAGGGCCCATAAGGTGCCAGACTCCTTCGAGATCTACATCGAGCCTGAGCTGCGCAGTAGCTCCGTGCAACACCTCCCAGGCGGATTTGGCCCAGCCTGCAGGCAGGTCGACTTCCCTGGCCCCAGACGAACCGTGCACCATATTCGGATCAGCCTGCCGTAGAAGACCAGAAAGCTCTTCCGGCGTAACGACCTGAGGAACTGCGATATCCCACAGCAGCCGAGGCAGCGCATCAGGGCCAGCCTGATACGCATATTCCCGACCAGCTTTAGCGGCCATTGCGTTTCCGTGCTCGGCTAGTTTATTCAGGAAGCGCCAGGCGGCATGTCTGTCACGGCCGACATCCGAGGGCGAATAGAGCGTGCCGATCAGATCAGCAATGCGCCCGTCATCGAAATCAGATGATGCCACTGCAGCCAATGTATCGCCACGGTTGTGGAGATTTTCGATGACTCGCGAAGAAGGAATGAGATGTCGACGGTAACGATTGTCAAGGTCGGGAACATCCATTAGTAGGTCGACGGCCAGTTCCGCGCCCCGCAGTAGCAAGGCGTCAGCGCCCACGAATTCTTTCCGGTCGAGTTCAGCGAGCACCGTCACGACGGAGTCGCGCAGATCCCGCTCAGCCAGACTGTCCGCCTCGAAGGCTGCTGCGGCCATGAAGCGTGCCACGTTACGCCACGGTTCCGAGGCGGCGACTGCACGAAATCGCTCACGTATGAGGCACTCGTCGGACGTCTGGGCGAGATGAGCCGCAGCCAGGAACTCGGTGAAGGATTTAATCTGAAAACCGACCTCGTCCGCGTCGACTCCAACGATAAGGACCAACCTCTCCCGGGTGAACCTGATCAGTTGTCGAACTACGTCGAGTTCCGTGTCGTCGTCCGCCAATTTCACCTCGCGCACGAGAGATCGGGCTATCTCAGCGAACTCACCGACAGCGATGCCTCGCTGCTCGGATCCATCTCCGGCTGTCGCCAAAACATGGAAGGCAGCGCGGCGGTGCAGTTCGTCCACCAAGTGTCGATGCTTCTCTAGAAAGGCACCAAGTTCCCCGCCCCGTCCCTGTTCCCGAACGTAGACGTGGTCATAGTAACGGCTGAACAGAAGGTGACGGCTGGTGGGGGGTGGCCCGGACTCGGCTAGCAACGCGATCAGCAAGGCCACATGCAGGGGCGTGTTAAGCAAATCCAGAACGGCGCTGCCATTCAGAGCCGTGCGGAAGAGGCTCAACAACCGCTGCCCCTCATCTTCTACTCCGGCCAATATGACTGCATGCCGTTCGGCTGCCTCTGGCGTGAGCTGTGCCAGTGACCACGCCACGAACTGGTGAGAACGCAGTTCGTCTTTGTACGCTTGGGGACGCGAGGTAAAGACTACCGCCGTGTTAGCGCGAGCCACCTGCATCTCGTCGGCGAAGTCCATCACGTGTTCCATGACCGCGTGGCGATATCGGGGCGGCACCTCGTCGTAACCGTCCAGTACCAGGAGAGTCGGGCGGCCTTCGACCAGCGCGCGGATGGTATCGGTTGACACCGGGATATTGAGGACCCGTTCGTGGCGTTCAGCGAGAAAATGCCACAGCGAGCTACGGGCTTCGGATGCTTGGCGAAGGTACGCGGCCAAGACATCAGCCTCAATCCACAGCGGGAGGCGTGCGCCGGAGGGGGGAGATAGTTCCAGTCGACTGAGGAGCCGATCGACGCGTTCCAATTCCGCCGCAGTGCGCGGCGAGAGCATCTCGGGGTCGCAGTTCCGCAGGATGGCACATCGGTGCACCTGGGCCAGCATCTGCACAGCCGTCGTCTTGCCCTGTCCAGGGCCGCCGATGAGAACCGTGCGGGACGCTCCATCGAGGGAGAGTTGCTGTTGAAGGAAGGCGAACGCTTCGTCGGGCGGCCCGTCGAACAGGCGGTGGCCACCCTGGTCCTGTCGTGAGTCAGGGATGAGCCTGACGTCGAGGTCGACGAAGATGTCGGCGAGACTCTGCTGTTCCCGCAGCGCGGGATCAAGCAGCCGGACACGCGAACCGCTTCTAAGTTCCTTCTGTAGAAAGGTCAGCAGATGGCGGTATGTGTACTCGGTCCCGGACCCGCTTGGCGCGGTGCCGACGTTGATCGTTACATCGCCGTAAAACTCCGATCCTGGAGCATTAAGGCCGGATGAGCTACTGACCTGGTTGCCGAATCCACTGCCCACGCCTGATCGGCCCGGCACGTTCACTGCGTAGAACTCTCCGTCCCCTCACCAAAGTTCATCGTGATGGGTGCGGTGAATGTGCCACCGGGGGCATTCAGGCCCTGTGAGTCACGAACCGTGTTAACGACAGGCGCCAGCGATCCGTACTGGCGGGTAAAATCCTCCAGTTCTGCCCTGAACTCGACGTCGTCTTCAGCCAGCTGTCGCAACGCGCCAGACAGCCGGGAGATGGCACCTGCGTCGGCGCTGTCACGCACTTCCAGGGTGGCCGTAATGTCCGGATCGTGCGCGAAACGGGCGCGCAGCCGATCCCAGAGCGCGGCGACAGCGCTCTGCCCAAGCTGCCCACTCATTCCACCCAGCGCCGCCATTGCCAGTGCGTCGAAAGCGATATTCATGTACAGGCCCCCTGAGTCGTCTGCGCGTGCCGGCTTCTGGCGCAAACACGCAGTTTAATCGTGGGACTTGACGTATTGGGTCCACTCGACAGAACTGCAGGGCTCCTTCAGGCCTTGTCCCGCTCGACGGGAGGCGTCCAAGGTCACAGGCGACCAGACTGCGAAGATTTGTGTCATTAGTGGTATTTTCACCAATATTTTACACCTTACTGTTGGGCGCGGCAGCACGAATGGTCGCGCTGCCGCGCCGGATGAGAGGCGTCGCACGACCCGGTCGGCGGGGCTTGCCCTGATCGACGACATGGCAGCGTGGCTGAGGCCGGTCGGGGTGCAGCGAGGCACACGCGTGCGTGGTCGGTCGGCGCGCCCGCCGTCGTGGCCGACTGTCGTCGGCTGAGGTTCGGGCGGCCCACATCGAAGGCGTCCGCAGTTGGCCAACCGGCCGGACCGTAATGTTCAACTCTGGGCCGTCTCCGGGCCGTCCGAGGTCCCTCAAGGCCACTCGATAGCAACCAGCAACGACAGACGTCCCGCACCTGTCAACAGTGAAACCCCAGATCAGGGCCCCCGGCCGAACGGGTTTCCCCCAGTGGTAGCCGTCACGGCAAGATGGGGTGTTTCTTTCCGCCGGATTGGTTCGAACGCTTATGCCGACCAGGTTCCGGCATGGACCCCGTCTTCAGTAAGGTCCCGCCATGGAGCAGCACGTAGAGCTCATCAACGGCCAGTGGATTCGTACTCAGCAGATCCTCTATGGCAGTGATGCCGAGCTCGCCGCAGCGGGCATCGGCGCGCGCGACACGATCGCTATGGACTTCTACCGCGTCCCGAACATGGATCGTGCTCCGTCCTGCGACGTGCAGGGATGCAACGAACTCCCGGAGTACCGGGTAACCAAGCGCCTGGGACTGTTTAAGCGACCTAAGCAATACTTCGGCTGCCCTGAGCACCTCGATACATGTCGCGCGGCCATGGCTTTCGGGCATAGTGGCGACCCCGCCTAGCAGCGCCCACCGAGCTGTGGGTGAATGTCTAACTGCGTGACAACGCCGACAAACAACGGCGAACAACCGCGGACGCCTACGGACCATCAGCGCAGGTGCGCGGCACCCCAGCCCAAGGCAGCACCCCCGCCCAAGTTGCTTCGGGACGAAGGAGTCATCCTCAAAGGTCCGGCCCTGGTTCACAAGACCTGCCCGACGTTGAGTAGCGTTCCTGCCCCATCGGTTGCGGACAGGGGAAGGCGGCGCAGTGGGCATCTGGGACGTGAAAAAGGATCACGAGCGCACGCAGTGGACGTTCGTTCCGAATGTCAGTGCAGGACCGATCCGTTTCGGGATGACTCCCGATGAGGTGAGTGAAGCTCTCACAAGCACCGCCACTATCAGCCGCCAGGCATACGAGACATGGCCAGTCTCTGACAAGCCTTTGGTCGTTGAAGCCCAGTTCACCGAGCTGGGCGTCACTGCCTACTACGAGCGTGAAGGGCAGACATTGGCCGGAGTAGCCGTCGACGCCCTTGCCGGCCCACAGGTCACGCTGGACGGCACACCGCTTGTGGCGCAGATACCGTCTGAAGCCGAGACGTGGCTTGTGAAGCACACGGAAGCACACGAGTTGGATTTGCTGTTCACGCACGCGGCAGACCCGGGCTCGGCGGACCTTGGACTCATCATGCGTGCCCAACGGGCAGGGGACGTCGTCCTCACCCGACCTGTCTTCCTCATCCGCGAGTGGGCAGAGAACAGCTGGGACTGCATCCCTGGATCCGAGTGGTCAACGTTCTGACAGGGACAACCCGCCGCACCACAAGCGCACCAGATCAGGCGGGGAACAGCGGGGAACCACGGGGAAAGCCACACAGCCGAAGGAGGCTGCAACCCTGCCGTTCCTCCAGGTCAGTGCCCAAACCACCCGCGGATGATCGCAGCTTCCCAAGCTGAGGGCTCAGGCCGTCGTCACGGGCCGACCGTGGCCGCTTGCTCTAGTCGACGACACACCCCGATAGCGTGGCTGAGGCCGGTGGGGGTGCAGCGAGGCGCACGCGTGCCTGGTCGGCTGGCGCACCCGCCGTCGTGGCTGACTGTCGTCGGCTGAGGTTCGTGCCACTGCCGTGCCAGATCCAAGGGTCAGCCACGGTCAACGGGGGTGTCTCGCGGTCGAGTTCTCGGTGGCCCGACCAGGTATCGAAGCTCCAGTTCAGCGCCCCCACTCCCCCGCCTCTCTCCTAAAGCGGGTGTCGCAGGTTCGAATCCTGCCGGGGGCACAGCAAAACACCAGGGGCCCTCCGTCCAGCGGACGGAGGGCCCCTGCGGTTGCAGCACTCATACGGCACCGACGCCGCGGCCACCTACAGTTGCTGCTCCCACGGATTGACCACCAGAGCACCGGTTCGGGCCACGTGCTTGATGTTGCGTGTGGCCACCGTCCAGCCGTTGGCCAGGGCGGTGGCGGCGATCAGGGCGTCCGGTGGGTCGATGCTGGTGCCGGCGGCCTTGAGCGTCTTGTGGATGGTGAGGTAGGCAGCGGCTTCCTGTTCGCCGATCGGTGCGATGCGGTCACGGAATTCGTGCCGAACCGCAGCGAGGGCTTGTGCGTAGCGGGCTTGCCTTACGGGATCCGGGGCGGCGGCAACGCCTGCCTCGATCTCAGCTACGGTGATGACGCTCAGGAAGCGGTTGGGGCGGGCCGTGGACCGGAACCAGGCCATGGCGCGCGGGTCGGGCTTCGCCCGGGTCGTGAGCTCGGCAACGACATTGGTGTCGAACAGGTAGATCACTCGGCGTCCGTTTGCGCATCGTAGGAGCGGGCGCCGAACTCCAGCCCCTCGAAGGGCCGGGAGAGCAGGAATTCCTCGAAGCCGTCGTTACCCAACGTCACCCAGCGGTGCAACATCTCGGGCAGAGCTTCGATCTCCGTGTCGGCGAGCTCCGCGTCGAAGTGCCGACGCTGGTCCTCCGGCAGGGACTCCCGGATGTCACGGATGGTCCGCAGCGGATGCGACGACGGGCGCGGCGGGTTAGGGTCCCCGCTCGGAGCTGTGGTCATCGGCATCCCCTCCGCGTGCATCGGGCTGCGTGCTGCTGCTGGTCCCAGGCTACGGGTTTCCGCCTCCCCGCTCACAACCTTGGGACGAGAGTGGGGCATGCGTCATGTCTGGACGCCGAGGGCGTACACCAGCACCCTTTTCCGGCCCTCGCATCAGCCGACGGCCGCAGCCCGAGCGGGCTCGGATCGAACTCCTAAAGCGGGTGTCGCAGGTTCGAATCCTGCCGGGGGCACAATGCGTTACGCCGCTGGCCTGGGGTTTCCTCCCCCAGGAGGCGTACTGGTCGGCCTCGGATTCCCCGTCCGGGGCCGTTTTGCGTCTACATCATCCGGCACGGGCTCCGAGTCGGCCGGACGTGGCATACTTGAAGTATGGCAACTCGGAAGATCACCATCACCGTGCCGGAAGAGCTAGTGGAATCGATCAAGGAGCGCGTCGACGCACGCGGGGTGTCCGGCTACATCGCGGCCGCTGCCGCTCATCAGGACGCCATGGATCGGCTGCGCGAGCTGGCCGGGCGACTCGAAGAAGAGCACGGCGCCGTGACGGACGAGGAGCAGCAAGCAGCGTTGGACCGCATCGCCGCCATTGACGGCTGGCATGACGAGCAGCGTTCGCATTCGAACGAGGCCGCGTGAGCCGCACCGCCCAGGCGAAGCTGCACCACCCGCGACAGCGCGTCTTCGTGTTCGACTCCGAGGCTCTCTCCAAGGCAGTTCAGGGCGATCGGGAGATGACTGCGTTGATCAAGACAACTCCGCGGCTCGACATCCCGATCGTCACCTCAGCGCTCACGACCTTGGAAGCATGGGACCCTCGCGAAGCATCGAGGCAGGCACTGTGGAACTGGACGTTGTCCCGGATCCGCGTCGTGCACACAGACGACCAGGTGATCGCCCTGGCACGCGACATGCTGAAGACAGCGGGCCTGCATGGGCACAAGTACGCCATCGACGCGGTTCTGGCGGCTGTGGCCGGACGGGAAGCCGCGCAGGGAGCTGAGGCAACCGTCTTCACCTCCGACACCGACGACATGAATCAACTCCTCGCGGGACACTCCGTGCGAGTCGAGAAGGTCTGACGAAACACCGCCCGCGTCTGACTCCGGCGACTCGTCGGCTCCCCGACCGCCCGCCGGCCGTACACCGACGGGCGCCCTCCATTACGAGTGGTCACGCCGGAGCTGCTGCGAACGTGTGGTACGTCTCGATCTGCAGGTTCGGCGGCAGCGTGCCTATGCCCGAGGTAGATGTAGATAACGAGCTCCTTGTTGAAGGCAACGAGAAGGGTGCCGCCTCCGATTCCTGGAGCTGCGGCCAGGCAGTGAGCCCGGTGGACCGCCAACGTGTTCGTGCCGCTGCCCGTCGTACCGAGAGCGACGCAGTGACCACGTTCGTTCAGGAAGACGCGTCCATGGTCATCTTGCGTCGATGAGGCAGCGCCCTACCCAACAGGCTGGTACACGCCACGCCCGTTGGGAGGTGGTCCGTCCGGCAACAAGGCCCCGACAGGCACCATGCGCTCGAGCGGGCAGCCTGACCCCAATACCCTATTCAATCGGTGTGCAGCGATCGAATCCCTGAGAGAGCCACTAGAACGATGCCACAGGGGGCTTGTGGACTCACGAACGCTCCTGATCCTCACGACTCCGCAATCTGCGCACTCCAGGTGCGCAATTGTTCGCGGAGTCGCGCGCTTCTAGGCTCACTGTCCAACAGCCGTTTCTCATGGCGCAGTTGAAGGGGGCCCGCACTCATGTCGTATCCGCCGACCGGTGACGATCCGCTGCTCCGGCGAGCACAGATCGCCGCGCTCGCAGGCGTAAGCCGACCGACCGTAACAGCCTGGGAAAGACAGGAGACCGACTTCCCCTCGCCGCGGCGCTCCAACGGACAGGACTACTTCCGACGGTCGGAGATCATGGAGTGGCTGGACCGGAGGCCTGTGCCGCCCGAGCGACTCGTCGCAGGAGAGCCCGTCGGCACCAGCTACGGGAACCGTGCCCGGCAGGGGGAACGAGCCGGTAAGCCTCCAGCCGACGCGGCGAAGCGCCGTCTCGGCGCCGGTTCGTCGTACCGCATGCCGACCGGCGCTGTCGATGAACCCCGCCCCGAGAACCGACAGATCGCAAACGATCTGATGGGCAGCCTCATCGACCGGGTGCGGGGGGCGGCCAGTGTGCTCGACTATCTGAACCTGCTGGCTTGCTTCGGGACGAAGCGGTCCCAGCAGCGTGGCTGAGGCTGGATGGTGCTGACGCAGGCAATGTCCTCCGATACGGTCCCGAGCCATGGCGAATGGCAGCGATGTGCCGGAGAAGGTGGCGTGGATCCTGGTTCGGGACGACCGGGTGTTGGTAACGCGTAGTCACGGCAGAGATCGTTTCTACTTCCCGGGCGGTCATCGTGAGCCCGGCGAGTCCGACGGGGAGACCCTGGTGCGGGAGATCGACGAGGAACTGCAGGCGGCGATCGACCCCGGCTCCATGGTGCACTTCGGCACTTTCGAGATCGGCGAGGGCCATCCTGATCACGGCCCTTTCCGGATGATCTGTTACACCGCCGATCACCGCGGTGAGCTGACCCCGTCGAGGGAGATTGCCGAGAAGGCGTGGTTCCGCTACGCCGATCGGGACCGAGTCTCGGCCGTCGACGAGCTGGCTTTCGACGCGCTTCACAAGGCTGGGCGGCTTCCCTGATCCCGTGACCGCTGTACAGCAGGGAAGTACAGCAACCACCACGACCGCAGGCGACCGCCAACGACAACGGTCGATGGCTGACTCACCAGCCCATCAGGCCTCAATGGCCCTCCAGCCGAAGGTTCAGCACGGCGAGGTCGTGCCAGGAGCGTGCCAGGTCGTCGATCAGTCCGGTGCCAAAGCCGCTCCAGCACAGGTCAGCGCAGCAATTGTCCCAGGGGCACCACGCCTGAACAGGCACCGTGCATCAGCAGGGCCCCTCGGAAGTGATCTCCGAGGGGGTTTTGGCTCTGCATGGGAACGAATGGGAACGCTCCGTCAGGCAGCTTCCTACGCTGCAACGCTGGGCGGCTCCTCCCGGCTTCGCATGGCCACCGCTGGCACACCCCCGTCCGCATCGGCGCCCTCGAGCCCGGCAGCCCGGGACAATCGCGCTCCTGGCGTTAGGGGTTACGCCTGGCCGGTGCTGAGGGCGGTTTCCGCGTCCTGGCCGCCCCAGCTGTCGGGGGTGCGCCACAGGACGTGCACTCCGAAGACGCCGTACAAGGTGTCGGCGGACCAGTCCTCTGCGGGCGGTTCGGAGAGCACCAGATAGAGCCGGTCGGCAGGAGTGGGCAGGGTGTGGTTGATCTCCAGGAGGCGGGTGGCTCCCGCGCGGAGGTCGGCGTAGGTGGAGCGGCCGGCACCAAGAACTTCGTAGAGGAAGTGGCCGTCTTCCGCGACGCGGCTGACATCGATGACCGGGGAGTCGGTCGGCTGCAGGTCCGCCCAGAGCAGGGCCGCCTTGAGAGCGTGGCGCACCGCCTCGTGCTTCTTGCACGTGCGGTCGGCGGCCGCCGCTGTCTCCAGCGAGTGCAGAAGCCCCTTCGCGGGCGCCGGCGTGGTGGGCATGTCTTCGGCTGAGGTCACGGGATCGGCTTCCTTGTGCTCGGACATTTGTTCAGTGGAGGCGGGTGCATCGTCGGTTTCGGGTTCGCCCACGGCGGCCAGGCGGTGCTCGAGTGTCTCCCGGGCTTGGTCCAGTGCCTGGGCCCAGCCGGCGCGTGCCAGGTCCTCCTGGAGTCGGTTCACGTCCAGGTCGTCGTCCTTGAGCATGCGGTTGGTATGCGCCGCGAGGTCGCGCAGGAGGCTGAGGCGGTGCTTGTCCGGGGACCCGAGCACGCGGCGTACGTCCACCCAGTCCGCCTGGTCGCGGCGGAGGACGCGGTTGGCCATGCCCTTGAGCTCGGACAGACGATCACGGGCGTTCTCCGGAATGGTTCCGTCACCGTTGGTCAGGTCGCCGAGGACGCCGAGCGCCGCCACGTAGCGTTCCGCCATTCTGGGCGAGATGGGCTGGCGGCCACGCTGGTCCCTGGTGAGCAGGCAGTGGTTCGTCTCGTGGGCGAACACCCAGCAGTCCAGTGCCTCGCCGGGCCGTGGCGGTACCGAGCCGTGGCGGACGGTCAGGAGCAGAGGCACATCGGTCGCGGGAGACAGGGCCTTGACCCGGTAGCGTCCGCCGGGGGTCCGGCCGGTCACGCGGACTCGGATGTCCGTACCGATCTCGGGGACGTCGCCGTGTGCCATGCCTGCTTCGCCTTCGGTGGGAGCTGTTTCGGTGCTGCTGCCGCCGGAGTTCGTGAGGACTTCCGGGAGCGGGGAGGTGTGCAGGACGGTCAGGCTCTGGGTGCTGCGGGTGAGCGCGACGTACAGCTGGCGCAGGCCGGCCGGGCCGCGGTCGGCGATGGTGGCGGGTTCGACGACGAGGACGTGGTCGTACTCCATGCCCTTGGCCTGCGCGGCAGCCAGCACTGACACCGCCTCGCGTCCCTGCTCGGTGATGCCGTCGGCCAGGTCCAGGTGGCGGCTGATCTCGTCGAGCCAGCCGGAGTCGTCGGGCACGATGACCGCCACGGAACGCAGGGTCTGTCCGTCGCTGGTGCCGATGAGGCGGGTGGCTTGGGCCACGGTGTCGTCGAGGAGTTTCCACGGGTCGGTCGCGACTGTCCGTACGGCATCCTCGCCCGCCGCGCGCACGGCCTGCGGGTACGGCAGTGCGGGGGCGATGGTACGAGCCAGGGGGGCGACGAACTCCATGATCTCGGCCGGCACGCGGTAGCTGGTGGTCAGCTCGGCCACGCGCCAGTCGCCGTGGTCGGACAGGAGGGTGCCGAGGCGGTCCCAGTCGGTGTGTGCGTGGGGCCCGGTGGCCTGGGCGAGGTCGCCGAGGATGGTCATGGAGCCGTGTGCCGCGGAGCGCCGGCGCAGCGAGCGGGCCTGCATGGGTGTCAGGTCCTGTGCCTCGTCGACGACGATGTGCCCGTACCGTTGCGGCGTCTCCCCGGTGATGAGGTACCGCAGTTCTTCGAGGCAGACGTGGTCGTCGATCGTCCAGGGGTCGGCGTCGGCCTTGTCGGCCCGGGGGCGGTGCACAGCGGCCTGCTCCGCGGCGTCGAGAATGCCTTCGGAGCAGTTACGCAGGAGATCCTCCGAGTCGTAGAGGGTGCGGAGGGCTTCCCTGGCGCCCGGCGACGGCCAGACCCGTTCGATCAGGCGCTCGACCTGACGGTTGCGTTCCAGGTCGCGGCGGATCGTGTCGTCGCGGCTGCGGCGCGGGGCGACGGCGACGAGTTCCCGCAGCAAACGGTCGACGAACAGGCCGCGGAAGCGGTCGCGGCGCTCACGGTAGGAGCCATCGCCCTGGCGCACGTCCTCCAGCAGGGCGAGCACCTCGGAGCGCGGGACACGCAGGGTCGTGCTGCCGACGGTGACGGTGAGCTCCGGCTTGGCCCCCTCGTAGGAGGGAGTGGTGGTGAACTCGTCGACGGCCTCGGGACGGCACTCGCTCTCGACGCGCCGCCGCAGGACGGCCGCCATACGCTCATCGGACTTCACCAGCCGCGCCTGGAGCGTGTCGGTGCCGAGGATCTCGCCGTCCCAAAGTCGGGTCACCTGCACGGCGTTGACGTTCCGGGTGCCGAGCGTGGGCAGCACCTGGCTCACGTAGTCCAGGAACCGCTGGTGGGGGCCGACGACGAGGACGTCCTGGGCCTTGAAGTGCCCGTTGTTGACGAGCCAGGTCACGCGGTGCAGGCCGACCGCCGACTTGCCGGTACCCGGGCCGCCCTGCACGACGAGGATGTCGGAGGGCGAACCGGTGACCAGAGCCATCTGGTCACGGCGGATCGTCTCGACGATGTCCCGCATGCTGCTGCTGCGAGAGCGCTGGAGCTCGCGCAGGAGGAAGTCGTCGGGCTGCTGGGGTCTTTGGCGATGGAGGCGGGCGATGTCTCCCGGGGTGAGAACGGACGGCCGTGCCTTTTCCGGCTGCTGTACGTCGGTGACGGAATCCGCCGCCGCGGACTCCGGATCGGCGTCGTCCGCGGCCGGCCGCGGGGCGGAGATGTCGTCGGCATAGCCTTCGACGACGCGCTGCGTGCAGTGCAGCCGCCGCCGCAGGAGCACCTCTCCCGGAGCTCCCGGCAGCGCGTCGAGCCACTTCTTCGCGAGCGCGTTGGTCCACTCCACGACGACGGTGTCTCGGGTCTGGACGTCGGAAACGGCACGCCGGCCGACGTACCAGGTATCGGGCTCACCACCAGGGCCGTCCTGCACGTCTACGCGACTGATGACCAGCGATGCGTTGCCGAGGCCTCCGTACGCCGCGGCTCGCTCCTCGGCCAAGAGACGGTTGGCGACGCTGTCCTTGCCGCTCGCGGAGGCCGAGGCGACCGACCCCCCGGTCAGTTCGGCCAGCCGCGCGGCGTAGCAGTCGTAGGCGCGGTCCACCGCCTTCTGCTCGATGGCGATGATCTCGTCGCGCGTGGTGGTGCCCATGTGTGTCCCCTCCCTTGCAGTGCCCCGAAGGGTGCTGCGCCGGGCATGCGCCCGTACACCGGTGAAATAACATGCAGAGGCCATCTGGTGACAAGTGGTCAGACGGCCCGAGGTGGGATCGGTCGGGTTCAGGCAGCGGCCATGCCCGGCTGCTGGTCTGAGCTGAGAGAGCGCAGGATCCGCGCCTCCTCGTTGCGGGCGGCGGAGGCGGAGATGCGGCCGGTGGCGCGCCGGAGGGCGAGGCGGGCGACGGCGTCGGCGGTTTCGTTGAGGTCATGTCCGATGTGGCCCTTGAGCCAGCGGACCTGGAAGCGGTCGCGATGGGGCAACAGGCGGCCCAGGAGTTCCCTGCCCTCGGGGAAGACGACGGTGCGGTGGACGGTTGCCGGATCGGCGCTCGTCAGGGCCAGGTTCACCGCCGCGACGGCCTCAGTGCTGTCACACAGGACGACTACGGGGACGTGCGGGTGGCGGCCCAGGAGGCTGACGGCAGCCTGGCAGATACCGATGATCTCGGCCTCGCCGCTGCACGAGGCCATCGAGTCGCCGTGTCCGGTCGTTCCGTCCTCGGCGGCCCAGCCGTAGCCGCACAGTGCGGATTCGTCGCCGACCGCGGCGTCTGCGACGGCCACCGCGGTGCGGCTGGGGAAGTCGTCGAGGATGGCGTAACGCTCCTTGTAGCCGGGGGTCAGAGCCTCCGCCGTACCGCCGCCGTCGCCGCCGCCGTCGCCACCATCGTCCTGCGACGTGTCGGCGGACGCGTTGTGGGTGAGGAGGGCGGCGAGGGTGCGGTGGCACCGCGGGCAGCCGTCGGCCCGTGCGTCGCAGTCCGCCTGGTGCTCGGTGGCCAGCCGACAGGCCCGCTGCCACAACTCGGGCTCGTCGGCGGTGAAGCGAAGGGAAGCCGCGGCGCGGCACTGCGCGATGAGCTCCGCGAAGGGCCCGGTGGCCGCATGGTCCCGGATCCGGTCATGGAGATCGGCGATCCGGTGCCTGGCCTCGCGGGCCCGGGCCGCGAGGATCGCGGCGTCCTGGTAGGCGTCGTCGAGCGCGTCGAGCTGGACACGGCGGGCGGTGAGAGGGCGGGCGAGCACCTGGCGTTCGGCCTGGGCGATGGCGTAGCGGCCCCAGGCCAGCGCGGTACGGGCATGCCGGGCCCATCGTTCGACCACCGCGTCGTGCGCGAGGTGCGGATTTTCCTCCTCCCGGGCGTCACGCAGAAGAACCTGGACGAAGGCGTCGTCGTGACACTCCAGCAGTTCGCTGACGGCTGCGGGCAGTTCGGCTGTCACCCGGCCCCGTCGCCAAGCCCAAACGGCGAGATCGTTGTCCGGCTCCCGCACATCGGCGGCCGTCGATCCGCGGTCGAGGAGTTCCTCCCGCAGGGCCCGGCCGTACGCCTCCGGGTCCGCGGCGCGCGCCACGCGCAGCTCGAGCGGTTCCAGCGGCTCCAGCGGGGGCCTGCGACGATCGGCGGCGCGACGCGCGCGCTGCTCCTTGCACACGGCATCCGCCTCGGTCCGTGCGCGCCGCACCCTGCGTGCGTGCTCGCGCAGGCGGCGCAGCCGGTGGGGTGCGGGCAGTCCTGAGAGCTCGGTGCGCCTGATGTCCCCACGGGCGAGGACATCGGCGTGGGCCAGAGCGATGGCGATGAGCCCGGCCAGCGAAGGGTGGGCCAGGGCCGCGGCGGTCTCCGGGGAAGCCATGCCGTTCATGCGTGCGAGGACGGCGTCCTGCAGCGCGCTGAAGTCTTCGGTGTAGTGCTGGACCAGCTCGGTGTGCGTGGCGATCGTCACGGTGACCTTCCAAGTCACGAGCGGGGTAACCGGTAAGGGCGGTGGGGGTGTTGCGCCCAGCCGGACGGGTGGGCGGACGGGGCCCCGCCGCCGAGTGCCTCGGCGCGGGCTCCGGTTACGGCTACGGCTACGGCGTCAGTACTTGCCGTTGCTCAGGATGTCGCCGTCGGCGTTGTAGACGGTGACAAGGCCGTTCTCGCTGGCCTTGCCCCGACCGGCCTGGAAGTCGGCGAAGGCCGAGGCGAGCAGCTTGGCGTTGCCGGCGTCCGCGCTGATCAGGTCTCCGGTGTAGTCCGTGTAGATGTCGGCCGTGTCCAGGACGTCGTTGTTCTTGTCGGCGCCCTGGACCTTGGTGACGTGCGTCGCCGCCTCCCGCGTCTTCGCGGACTCGTGCTTCTTCACATACGCCTTGAAGGCGTCGACGGTGGACGGCTGGGGCGCTGCGGCCTTGGAGGAGCCGGTGGTCCTGGAGGAGTGACCGCCCGCGGAGGAGCCGGTGGACGTGGCGGAGGACGTGGCGCCGGCCGGGGAGTCGTCCGAGCCCGACCCCGCCACGGACGCGATACCGCTGACCACGATCACGGCCAGGACGCCGAGGCAGCCCAGCTTGACCTTGGACCGCTTCTTCGGCGGCACGGGAGGCTGCGGGTAGCCCGGCTGCTGCGGGAATCCGGCCTGCACCGGGGATCCGGGCTGGTCCGCGTAGCCCGGCTGCTGCGGGGGCTGGGTGGTCATCTGGGTTCCTCCCGTTGCGATGCGCGACGTGCGATGCGTGATGGCCGTGAGTGGACAGATCCGGTGCGCGGCGCGGGTCTCAACGAAGCACCCGTAGCTGCCGTTTCCACTCGGAAGCAGAACCAGATAAGCACAATACTGAAAGCATCGTCAAACACCTTCCCAGGCTTGACGCACGCTGTACTGTGTTAACCGCTCCCTATCCCGACTGGCCCGAGAGGTGCGGAACCCCACGCCATGCCCCAGCAGCCACCAGCCCACTCGGCGCCCTCCGCGCATGTGACGGCCGCCGAGATCTCCCGCATCGCCGGGGTCACGCGCGCCACCGTCAGCAACTGGCGCCGCCGCCACGACGACTTCCCGGCCCCCAGCGCGGGCACGGAGACCAGCCCGCTCTATGACCTGCCGGCCGTGCAGGCATGGCTGCGGGCACGCGGGCACACCTCCACCGCCTCGCCGGCCGAGGAGCTGCGTACGGCGCTGCGGCTGACGGGACCCGGCTCGGGAGTGACCGCGCGACTGTTCCCGCTGGTGGCCGCCGCTTCCCGCCGCACGCCGGACGAACTGGCCGAACTCGCCGCCCTGTCCGACGACCAGCTGGTCGCCCGAGCGGAGAAGTCGGCGGGCGAGCTCCCGGTCGCCGTGCCCGAGGCCGAGCCGTTCCGCTACGGTCCGGACGACGCGGGCGTACTCCGCGCCCTGCTGGCTTGCGTCCGGGAGGCAGGGGCACAGGCCGCCGTCGACGTCCTCGCCGAACGCGAGCTGGACGAGGGCGCCGCCAGCGGTGTCTACCAGACCCCGGAGGGCCTGGCCCTGCTCATGGCCCGGCTCGTGCCCGCCGGCGCGTCCCGCGTCCTCGACCCCGCCTGCGGCAGCGGCACGCTCCTCGCCGCCGCCGCCCGGCAGGGAGCGCGGGAGCTGTACGGGCAGGACTCGCTCCCCGTCCAGGGCCGGCGCACCGCGGTCCGGCTGCTGCTCGCCGCGCCCGAGGCCGAGACGGCGATCCATGTCGGCGACAGCCTGCGCGCCGACGCCTTCCCCGACGTCACCGTGGACGCCGTCCTGTGCAACCCGCCGTTCGCCGACCGCGACTGGGGTCACGACGAGCTGGCCTACGACCCGAGGTGGGCGTACGGACTCCCGCCGCGCTTCGAGTCCGAGCTGGCCTGGGTGCAGCACGCCCTCGCCCACCTGGAGCCCGGCGGCCACGCGGTCATGCTGCTGCCGCCCGCGCTCGCCTTCCGCTCCTCCGGCCGCCGTGTCCGCGCGGAACTGATCCGCAGCGGGGCCCTGCGCGCCGTCGTCTCCCTTCCGGCCCGTGCCGCGTATCCGCTGCACATCGGGCTGCAGATCTGGGTGTTCCAACGCCCCGAGCCGGGCGGAACGGACCGTTCGACGGTGCTGTTCGTCGACGGGGAGGGAGAGCAGCGGGACGGCGCCGCGGGCACTCCGTCCGCCACCGACACGGCCACGGCCGGCCCCGGCACGCGTGGCGGCTCACGCCCCCGCCGGTCCGGCTCCTCCCCTTCCCCCGCCGCCTCTTCCTCCTCTGCCTCGTCCTTCGACTGGGAGGGGCTGACCGACCGGGTCCTCGGCCAGTGGGCCGCGTTCACCACCGCCCCCGACACGTACGCCGACGAGCCCGGCGTCGCCCGCGCGGTGCAGCTCGTCGACCTCCTCGACGACGTCGTCGACGTCACCCCGGCCCGCCACGTCCGGGCGACCGCGGCCGACATCGACCCGGCCGCCCTGGCCCGGCGCGTCGACGACCTGCACGGACAACTGGCCGAGCAGGTCGCCGCCCTGGCGGCAGCCTCCGCGTCCGGCGGGTGGCGGCCGTCCGGTCCCTCGGCCCGCGAGTGGCGTACGGCGACCGTCTCCGACCTGGCACGCGGCGGGGCCCTGACCGTGCTGCGGGCGGCGACGCCCGGCACACGGGGCTCCAAGGGTGGAGGCGCCGCCACCGTGGACCGGCCGGTCCTCACCGCCCGGGACATCTCGGCGGGAACCGCCCCCTCCGGCACGGCTGTCGACCTCCACGCGGACGCCGCGCAGCCCGTCGCCGCCGGGGACGTCCTCGTACGTGCCCTCGCGGGCGGCGGCGACTCGGCCGCCATGACCCGGGTCGCGGACGACCGGGACGCCGGAGCACTGCTCGGTCCACAGGTCCACCTCCTGCGCCCCGACCCGGCCCGCCTCGACCCGTGGTTCCTGGCCGGGTTCCTCGGCGCCGCGGACAACATCGCCTCCGCGTCCACCGGCTCCACCCTCGTGCACGTCACACCGGGCCGCCTGCGCGTACCGCTGCTGCCCCTGGAGGAGCAGCGGCGTTACGGGGAGGCCTTCCGCCGCGTGTACGAGCTGCGCGCGGCCGTCCGCCGAACCGCCGTCCTCGCCGCCGACACCGCGACCACCCTGACCACCGGCCTCACCGCCGGCGTACTCCTGCCACCGGACACCCCGGTCGCGCCGGTCACCCCGGACAGCCGTTCCGCCTGAAACGCCCCACGCGTCCCACCGCACACGACCACACTGGATCCCTGCCGTCCCACGCCCGGACGGTGCTCTTCGAAAGGAAGCCGGGACCTCTTGAACAGCAGCAAGCACACGGAGTTGGCGAACCACGCCTGGTCCGTCGCCGATCTCCTGCGCGGTGACTACAAGCAGTCCGACTACGGCAAGGTCATCCTGCCGTTCACCGTGCTGCGCCGCCTGGAGTGCGTCCTGGAGCCGACGCGCGAGAAGGTCGTCGAGACCGTCGCCAGGTTCGCGGGCCAGGACATCGACACCGACCACTTCCTGCGCAAGGCCTCGGGCCACTCCTTCTACAACAAGAGCGACCTCACACTGCGGAAGATCGCCGCCGACCCGCAGAACGCCGCGAAGAACCTGCAGATCTACGTCGGCGCCTTCTCCGACAACGCCCGCGAGGTCCTCGACAAGTACGAGTTCAACCAGCAGGTCCGGAAGCTCGACGGCGCGAACCTGCTCTACCAGGTCATCGGCAGGTTCACCGACCTCGACCTGCACCCCGACGTCGTGCCCAACCACAACATGGGCTACATCTTCGAGGAGCTGATCCGCCGCTTCGCCGAGCAGTCGAACGAGACCGCGGGTGAGCACTTCACCCCGCGCGAGGTCATCAAGCTGATGGTCAACCTGCTGGTGGCGCCCGACGCGGACGCCCTCAGCCTGCCCGGTGTCGTCCGCACGGTCATGGACCCGGCCTGCGGCACCGGCGGCATGCTCAGCGCCGCCGACGACCGCATCAAGGCCCTCAACCCGGACGCGACGGTCGAGGTGTACGGGCAGGAGCTCAACCCCGAGTCCTGGGCGATCTGCCGGTCCGACCTCATGATCAAGGGCCAGAACCCGGAGAACATCCGCTTCGGCAACTCCTTCTCCGACGACGGCCACGCCCGCCGCTCGTTCGACTACCTCCTCGCCAACCCGCCGTTCGGCGTGGAGTGGAAGAAGGTCAAGGAGGAGGTCGAGTACGAGCACAAGTCGCTCGGCGACGCCGGCCGCTTCGGCGCGGGCCTGCCCCGCATCAACGACGGCTCGCTGCTCTTCCTCCAGCACATGATCTCGAAGATGAAGCCGGTGGACGTGAACGGCGGGGGCGGCTCCCGCATCGCCATCGTCTTCAACGGCTCCCCGCTGTTCACCGGCGCGGCCGAGTCCGGCGAGTCCAACATCCGCCGCTGGATCCTGGAGAACGACTGGCTGGAGGCGATCGTCGCCCTCCCCGACCAGCTCTTCTACAACACCGGCATCTCCACGTACTTCTGGATCCTCACCAACCGCAAGGACGCCGACCACAAGGGCAAGGTCGTCCTGCTGGACGCGCGCGACCAGTGGCAGAAGATGCGCAAGTCGCTCGGCGACAAGCGCAAGGAGCTGGGCGACGGGACGAACGGCCGCCCCGACCACATCGGTGACATCACCCGGCTGTATGCGGAGGCGCTGCAGGTCGCGGGCGATCCGGAGCACGCTCTGCACGGCAAGGTCAAGGTCTTCTGGAACGAGGACTTCGGCTACCAGCGCATCACCGTCGAACGCCCGCTGAAGCTCCGCTTCGAGGTGACGGAGGAGACGTTGGCGGCGCTGGCCGAGGCCAAGCCGGTGGCGAGGCTGGAGCGGAGTGAGGAGTTCGTCGCGGCGGTGCGTACGTTGCTCGGCTCGTCCTGGACGACGAAGTCCGAGGCGTTCATCGCGCTCAAGGACGCGGTGGTCGCGGCCGGCCTGACCTGGCCGTCGGGAGCGCCGTTCGCGAAGGCGGTACGGGAAGCGGTCGGGGTCCGGGACCCGGAGGGCGAGGTCCAGAAGATCAAGGGCGCGTCGGAGCCGGACGGGGACCTGCGGGACTACGAGAACGTTCCGCTGGGCGAGGACGTCGAGGAGTACCTCAAGCGCGAGGTGCTGCCGCACGTCCCGGACGCGTGGATCGACCGCACGAAGACCAAGATCGGCTACGAGATCCCGTTCACGCGGCACTTCTACGTGTACAAGCCGCCGAGGCCGCTGGCGGAGATCGACGCGGAGTTGAAGTTGCTGGAGGCGGAGATTCAGGCGCTATTGGGTGAGGTGACCGAATGACCGCCATTCCCGGACTCGGCGTAATTCCTGATCACTGGGCGTCAGAGCGTGCCCGTTGGCTACTGCATCGGCAACAGCGAGACGTTCGCCCCGAGGATGGAATCGTGACCGCTTTCCGGGATGGGCAGGTAACTCTCCGGGAACGGAGGCGCACTGAGGGCTATACTAATGCCATCCAGGAGATCGGCTACCAAGGAATTCGCGCTGGCGACCTTGTAGTGCACGGTATGGATGGGTTCGCCGGGGCTATCGGCGTATCGGATTCTGATGGGAAGTCATCGCCAGTTGTTCATGCGTACCGCCCCAGCAGAAAAACTGATGCTCGATACGTTGCGTACGCGTTGCGCACCATGGCCGTCAATGGATACGTGAGTACGCTGGCGAAGGGAATTCGTGAGCGTTCGACATCATTTGACGCATCTACGTTGGCCAACGTACTTCTCCCTGCCCCGCCGCTGGAGGAGCAGCGCCGTATCGCCGACTTCCTCGACGCCGAGACCACCCGCATCGATCGGCTGACTCAGCTGCGCAGCCGCCAGGCGGGCCTCCTCGAAGAACGATTCACGCTCGCGCTCGACAGAGCTTTCGAGAATTCTACGCATGAGCCCACTAGGTTGAAGTATCTCTTGGCGGTAAAGCCTCGATACGGTGTCCTGGTCCCTCAGTTCAGTGATTCGGGCGTGCGATTCATCCGGGTCAATGATCTTCTTGACCTGGCTGGCAGGGCCGACTCGCTGGCAAAGATCCCGGACGCACTTTCATCCCAATACGCACGGACGGTAACGCGACCCGGGGATGTTCTACTCAGCGTCGTCGGGACGATGGGACGATCCACGGTGGTGCCTCCCCAGCTAGCTGGGGCGAATGTGGCTCGGGCCGTAGCATCCTTGCGGACACGTCAAGGAGTCTCACCTGAGCTCCTTGCCACATGGCTGACCACGCCCTCTTTTCTCCGACAGGCATCGGACGTGACCGGATCGGACACCGCACAGCCGACGTTGGGCATGGAGGACCTTTCCAACTTCAGGTTGTCGTGGCCGGTCGATGAGCGGGGCCGAGACGAGCTCTTGCTAATCACCTCAACAATTCGTCGGCAACAAGGAAAGCTCACCGGGGTTCTCGAAGCCCAACGTCGGGCGCTTGCCGAACGCCGCCAGGCCCTAATCACCGCCGCCGTAACCGGCCAGTTCGACGTAACCACCGCCAGCGGGCGCAACGTAACGGACGGAGTCACCGCGTAGCCATGAGCCCCATCCACACGGAGTCCGCCTTCGGTGACGCCATCGTCGCCGCCATGGTCGAGCGCGGCTGGCGCGAAGCCCGCCCGCAGGACTACCAGGCCGATCTCGGCCTGGACACCAACGAGTTGTTCACCTTCATCGGGGCGACCCAGCCCGACGAGTGGAACGAACTGCTCACCGTCTACGGCAGCGACCCGAACGAGGCGCAGCGTGGGTTCGCCGGACGCCTCGACCAGGCCATCGCCACCAACGGGCTGGTCGATGTCCTCCGGAACGGCGTCAAGGACAGGGGCGTCCTGCTCCGCGTCGCGTACTTCAAGCCGAACCTCGTCGCCCACGACTCCGTGTTGGACGGCTACCGGGCCAACCGCCTCACCGTCGTCCGGGAACTCGAGTACGCGACCAAGCAGGCCGACTGGGGCAACAGGCTCGACCTCACCCTCTTCCTCAACGGAATCCCCGTCGCAACGGCCGAGTTGAAGAACCCGCTGACCAAGCAAGGGGTGGAGCAGGCCAAGGAGCAGTACCGGACCGACCGCGACCCCACCGAGCTGATCTTCACCCGCCGGGTCGTCGCGAACTTCGCCGTCGACCCAGACCTGGTTTTCGTCGCCACCCAGCTCAAGGGCAAGAACACCCGCTTCCTGCCCTTCAACACCGGCTCCAACGGCCCCGGTCAGCCGGGCGGCGCCGGCAACCCGGCCCCGACCGCCTACGGCACGTACGCCACGTCCTACCTCTGGGAGCAGGTCTGGCAGCCGGACAACTGGCTGGACCTGCTCCAGCGGTTCGTGCACCTGCACAAGAGCAAGACGCCCGGTGGCGGCAGCATCAAGACGATGGTCTTCCCCCGGTTCCAGCAGTGGGACGCGGTCAAGAAGCTCACCGCCCACGCAGCCACCCACGGCGCAGGCCACGACTACCTGGTCATGGCCTCGGCCGGCTCGGGCAAGTCGAACACCATCGGATGGCTCGCGCACCGCCTCAGCGACCTGCACACCTCCACCAACCCCGGCGAACTCGACCCCGAGGCCATCGCCAAGGGCCTCAAGCCGGGCGTGCCGGTTTTCGACAAGGTCATCGTCATCACCGACCGCCGCAACCTGGACGCCCAACTCCGGGAAACTGTCGGCAGTTTCGAGCAGACCGCAGGCCTCGTCGTAAAGATCGACGAGAAGCACGGAGCCAAGGGCGAGCAGCTCGCCAAGGCCCTCTCCCGCGACACCGGGAAGATCGTCACGGTCACCCTGCACTCGTTCCCAGCGCTGATCTCGTACATCGAGCGCAACCCCACCGAGATCCGGGGCAGTCACTTCGCGATCATCGTGGACGAGGCTCACTCCTCCCAATCCGGCGACGCCGCCAAGGACGTACGGGCCGCCCTGCGCGACCTCGGCCTGGACTCCGACTCGGAGGACGCGGGCACGACCACGGTCAAGGCCGAGGCCGCCACCCTCGACGAGCAGCTCAAGAAGAGGGCCGAGCAGCGTTCCCGGGCCGCGAACCTCTCCTACTTCGCGTTCACCGCCACGCCGAAGGCCAAGACCCTGGAACTCTTCGGCACGCTCCAGGACATCGACGGCAAGGCGACCTACCGCCCCTTCCACACGTACTCCATGCGGCAGGCCATCGAGGAAGGCTTCATCCTCGACCCGCTGCGCAACTACGTCACGTACAACACGTACTGGAAGCTGGTGAACCAGAACCCCGACGAGCGGGAGGTCGACCCGTCGAAGGCGAACTCCCTGCTCGCCCGGTACGCGCTCACCCATGACTCGACGGTCGCCCAGCACGCCCAGGTGATCGTGGAGCACTTCGTGACGCACAGCCGGGGCCGTCTCGGCGGGCGGGCCAAGTCCATGGTGGTGACCGCCTCGCGGCAGTCCGCCGTGCAGATGGCGCGCGCGATCAAGAGCTACATCAAGGACCGGGACTACGACACCAAGTACCCCGACCTGGGTGTCCTGGTCGCCTTCTCCGGCTCGCTCACCGTCGACGGCGAGGAGACCACCGAGCCGAAGGAGAACGGCGGGCTGTCGGAGAGCGCGCTGCCGAAGGCGTTCGCGTACACGCGTGCCGACGACAAGGCCGCCCGAGCCGGCGGTGCGGGCCAGCGTGAGTACCGGATTCTGGTGGTGGCGGAGAAGTACCAGACGGGCTTCGACCAGCCGCTGCTGACGACGATGTACGTCAACAAGTCGCTGACCGGCATCTCCGCCGTCCAGACCCTGTCCCGGCTGAACCGGACCGCCGAGCGCAAGACCCAGGCGGACCTGGCGGTACTGGACTTCGTCAACGACGCCAACGACATACAGGAGTCCTTCCGCCCGTACTTCGAGGAGGCGCACACCCTTCCCTCCGACCCCAACCTGCTCTACACCGCGCAGAGCCGGGTGATGCAGGAGGCGATCCTCTCGGGGCAGGAGATGGACGATTTCGCCGCCGCGTACTTCGCCGCCAAGGAGAAGGCGGCGGGCTCACAGTCCAAGTGGGAGAAGGCGCACGCCGAGCTGTACCGTCTGCTGTCTCCCGCGGTGGCCCGCTTCACCGCGCTGCAGGACAGCGAGGACGAGGACGACCAGGAGACGGCGGAGGGCTTCCGCGCCGGCCTCAACGACTACGTCAGGAAGTACGGCTTCCTCGCGCAGATCGTCCCCTACTGGGACGCCGAGTTGGAACGGCTGCACCTCTACGGCCGCTACCTCCTCAACCGCCTCCCGCGCCGCGCGGACGGCGGCGTGGACATAGGCGAGGTCGACCTCAGCCACATGCGGGTGGAGAAGACCGGCGAATACGACGTCTCCCTCACCGCAGAGGGGCCGACGACGATGAAGGGCTTCGGCGACGGCTCGGGGGGCGCGAAGGACGCGGAGAAGTCGCTGCTCTCGCAGTTGATCGAGAAGTTCAACGAACGCTTCGGCACCGAGTTCACCGAGCAGGACGTCATCCGCCCGTTCGAGGAGGCCATGGCCGAACCGAAGGTGCAGGCGGCGGCCGTCGCCAACAACGACGTGGAGAATTTCGGGCTCGTCTTCGACAAGGTCTTCGCGGACAAGATGGCCGACCACATCGACACCATCGCGGGCATGGGCCGCCAGTACTTCGGCCCCGACAAGGGCTTCAAGTCCAGCCTGGACCGCAGCGCCCGCAAGGCCGCCTGGCGCATGATCCGCCGCGAGCACGGCGTGGACGACGACATCTGATCCGCGCGCCCCGGCTGGGCATGCCGGCCGGGGCACCCTTTGGCCTCGATTCGTCTGCGGCCTCCCGGCCGTAGGTGATCTGGTGCCTTGCTCTGCGTTCTGTCTTATGTACGCCATAGGTTGTTGTGAGAAAGAGGGGGAGGCAATGGCTGAAGCCCGCAAGGCAATCGTTCCGGTGTGGACGCTGGCGACCGGCGACGTCCGGGCACCCGCATTGACCGGAGGCGAGCCGATGACGGCCGAGCGCCTGGCTGAACTGCGCGGTGTGCTGGCCGCCATGACCGACGCGCCGATTGCCACGCTGGAGGTGCATCCGCTGCCCGACAAGCTCGTCCGCAGCCGAGGTATCCCGCTCGATGCCGCGAGCCCCCTGGCGCAGCACCTGTCACAGTTCATCACGCAATCGACGCGAAGTTCCCTTACAGCGGCCAGGGCGACCGCTACCGGCGAAAACCTGTATCGCATGGTGGTTCCAGCGAAGGTTGCCGCCCAGTTCGGTCAGGGCATGGTTCGTCCGATGGCGTCGAAGGCGGCGGCCGGTGGCATCCACAGTGCGCTCATGAACTCGACGGGCATCGCCGCCAATGCGACGTTCGTGCCGGTCGGTAAAGCGGCAGCAGCAGGCGCAGCCGGTGGAGCCGGTGCGACAGCCGGCGTCGCGGCCGCCGGCAGCGCGGCGCTCACCGTGGCCGCGCCCCTTGTACTCATGGCCGTAGCGGTGGGGGTGAGCGCGCATGCCGACAACAAGCGCCAGCAGGCTATCGAACACATCACAGAACTGCTGGAGCAACTGCACGAGCAGAAGCTCGAAGACGAGCACAGCGAACTCGACGGCTGCCGCGATGCCATCGACAAAGCCACCGCCATTCTGCTCGACCAGGGCAAACTCGGTGTCTCGCTGGGACTGGACTCGGCGGTCCATGCCATCAACACGGCTCTGGGCGCCGCTGACCGCCGCCTTGCCCGGTGGCAGACCGCACTCGACAAGCTGGCCGACGACAAGCCCGTCGAGATCAGCACGCTGACCAAGTCGTTCCCCGGCGTCGACGAGGACGGCGGCATGTTCCGAGCCCACCTCGAACTCGCAGCCTTGGCCATTGCGTTGAAGCGGCGGGTCGTCGTCCTGCAGGCTGTCGATCACGCCCAGGACAACCCTGACAACTTGTTCGAGAACTTCACCCGCGAGCTCAAGCGCGACCAGCAGCGCCTCGAAGAGCTGGAGTCGAGCATCGCCGGTGTCCTGGAACGCCTGTCGGCGCTGGAGTTGGCGCGCCCGAACGGTTTGATGCCTGTCTTCACGACTAGTGAGGTCGATCGCTTGATGCGCGCGGCACACCGCATTCGCAAGCTGGGCGACGGCGTAATGGTCAACAGCCGTACGACAGACGTGGCGATTGAGATTGCCCGCGACAAGGACGGCTCGGTGGTCGTTTTCCCAGCTCTGCCCGTGTAGGCGTAAGCGGTGTCCGATTGACGCGTGGGTGGAGTACAACCCCAGACGTGGGTCCAGCCGCCTGTGCGACTGGATCCACGGGGGTTGCACATGTACGGCTCAGATGGGCTGGTCGGCGGCCAGCCGGACGAGCCCGGCCCACGCGTCGGGGGTGACCGTCAGAACCGGTCCGGATCGGATTTTCGAGTCCCGGATCAGTACGGCCTCGGGAACCTCGGCGACCTCGACGCATTCGCCACCGTTGCCGGTGCTGTAACTGCTCTTGAACCAAGCGGCTTCCGGCACAGCCGCCCTGCTGCGCTGTACGTTCATGCCTCTCCCATCAGTTGCTCGATGAACGCCGACGACTCGCTCGGGGTCAGCGCCTGTGATCGGAGGATGCCATAGCGTGCTTCGAGCGTACGTACGTATGAGGTATCGGTGTAGAGACGGCTGTCGTCCTGAACCTCCGCGTACGCGATGCGATGCCCCTTGTCGGTGTCGATCAAGGTGAAGGGGCCACCAAGCGCGGCATGGTCCTCGCGTCCGATCGGCATGACCTGTACTTCCACGTTCCTCGACTGCCCGGTGAGCAAGATCTGTTCCAGGGTTCCGCGCATGCTTTTCGGGCCGCCGAGCTGCCTGCGCAGCACTGCTTCCTCGATGACGAAACTCATCAGAGGGGCCGGGCGACGGGTGAAGATGCTCTGCCGCACCATACGAGCTTCCAACCGCTGCTCGATTACGTCGTCCTCCAACAGCGGGCGCTGCATCTGGAAAACAGCCCGTGCATAATCCTCCGTCTGCAACAGCCCGGGCACGGCAAACACGGCGTACACATTCAGTGCCGTCGCCCGCGCCTCCAAGCGCGCCGCGTCCCGAAAGAACGCCGGATACTGCGCCCGCCCCACCTCCTCCTTCAGTGCCATGAGAACGCCCCCGGCGTCCAGCACCTCGTCCGCGCGGTCGATGAACCCGGGCGAGGGAATCCGCCGCCCCTGCTCGAAGGAGGCGATCGACTGGCCCGCGTAGCCCACGAGCTTGCCGAACTCCGGCCGTTCCAGGCCCGCCCGTACCCGCAGCAGCTTCAACATCCGCCCGAACGCCGTCACCACGCCCGATCCCGGCTCGTCCTCAGGCCTCGGCCCGGCATCCTCGCGCACACCCTCGGCCTGCTCCACCGACTCCATCGGCTCCACCGCCTCCCCGGCCCAGTTCCCCGGCCCAACGCGCCCGCCCCGAGCCGGTCACGCGACGCGCCGCGTACACCTCCCGCTCCATCGCGTACAACCGGCACGCGACCGCGAGTCACCACTGGTCACGCTACGCCACCACCGGGACCGTTGGAGCATGAACAGCCAGACCGCTCCGCCCGGCAGCATCGCCAGGCCCACCAGCCCCGCCGGCCACTTTGAGATGCGCTTCAGCTCCACCCCGCGCGGTGCGCGGCTCGCCCGGCGTCTTGCCGGGCAGCGGCTGGACGCGTGGGGCATCCCCTACGACTGCGACACGCACCACGCGCTGACGCTGATCGTCGGGGAGCTCACCGCCAACGCCGTCCGGCACGGCCGGGTCCCCGGCCGCGACTTCCACCTCTCACTCACCCGCGACGCCACGACCGTACGGATCGAGGTCACCGACACCCGCACCGAAGGCGTACCGGTCGTGGCGGCACCCACGGACCTCCCCGACACCGGCCGCGGCCTGCTCCTCGTGGAGCACCTCGCCGACCACTGGGACTGGCACCCGCGCCAGGGCGGACCCGGCAAGACGGTCTGGGCGGAGTACGTCCTGCCGGCGCCGGGCTGGCCGACTGCCGCACCCCGGCTGGACATGCCGACCGAGGCTGGTTGTCGAGGGCAACACCGTGCTGGTGGGCTTCGATCGATGTCGGGAAACATCCAATCGGCCACTCGCAGATCATCTGGGCACGTGGTGCGTGATGATGCCCTGGAGGTCGGTGAGCCACCGGCGTAGTGGGACATTCTCTGGAGGGGCGATTCGCAGGCCGAGCACGCGCACTCCTTCCGTCAGCTCGTCGTCCGTCGAGTTGACGGCGAGAAAGCCGTCGATGTCCTGGGGGACGGCCTGGTGGTCCTCATGAGCTTCGGCAGACAGGTAGTCGTCGATCGCTTCGGCGTGGGACTGGTATTCCAGAGAGAAGTCCTGATGGAAGTGCGGCACATGGCTGATTCCCGCGAGCACCCGTGGACGGCCTGTCGCCGCATCCGTACGCTGGGTAGGAAGTCCGGGCAGAGCAAGCAGGGGGCGACGTATGGGCGATACGTGGAACGCGGACCCGCAGGCGCGGCTGACCCGGCGCATCGGCCTCTCGCCGTCCGAGTTGGGTACCACTGGGGGCAGGGACGGCTGTCCGGACATCTGGGAGCTCGAGAACGGCGACTTCGCGGTCATCGGCCGTGACCTTACGGCGGTCTATTCCGAGGGACTGCCCGATGACGCGGTGATCGGCGGTGGAGAACGCCTCGTGGTCATCCCGCGCGTCACTCTGCTGGCCGCCAAGACGCACATTCCGGATGCGTGACCTTCTTGGCGTCTCGCCCGGCGAGCGGTTGGGGCTGGACGCCTATCGCGAGGACTTCCGCAGCAGGGACTTCGTTGTCGACGGGTGCGATTCGTGGAAGCTGGAACGCCGCCAGCACTTCCGTGAGCCGGGCGACGCGAGCTGGAACGCCTTTGCCCAAGGGGACTGGGATGAGGCGCTGAGGCTGATCGAGGCCCAGCGTGCCGAGTTGCTTGACGTGTCTCGTCTGGCCGCGCGTCATCGGTGCCGTCTCCTGCGTGTCCGTGTGGTGGAGCAGCCGCTCACGCCGTACCTGCAGTGGGAGCTGCATCTGCTGCGTGTGCGGGCGGAGTGCGGTGAGCTGATCCGCGTCATCGGCCCGCAGCACCTCGCGGCATACGAACAGGAGGGTCCAGTACCGGAGTTGGTTACGCTGAACGACGACACGGTGTACGAGATCCTTTACGACGTGGAGGGTGTCCTGGAAGGGGCCGTGCGCTACCTCGGTGCGGGAAAGCGGGATCGCGTCGCGGCGCGAGTCGAGGAGCTGTACGTGCTGGGTGAGGACGTCGGCACGTTCTTCGAGCGCGAAGTGGCCCACCTCAAGCCTCCGACGGGTGCGTGAGCCGCGCGAGGAAGTCAACTCCTCACTCTCCGGCACCGCCCGCGACGTCGTGCAGGCCCGCGACGTACAAGGCGGAATACATTTCCATGCTCCGGCGACCGATCGCGTGCGGTCGCCGGTGCCGTACCAACTCCCTTTGGCCGGGCATGGCTTCGTCAACCGACACGCTGAGCGCCAGGCGCTCGACCGTCTACTCGATGACGGTCTCGCCTCTGCGCGGGTGCTGCTGGTAACCGGCACTGCGGGAGTTGGCAAGACGTCGTTGGTGCTGCACTGGTCGCACGCGGTCCGTGACCGCTTCCCGGACGGCCAGTTGTATGCCGACCTGCACGGCTACGACCCGCAGGCCCCGGTCAGGTACGAGCGGGTTCTTGAAAGCTTTCTGCGGGTGCTCGGCGCCCCTGCGGACGCGGTCCATGCCGATGGCGAGCACATGGCCGCGGCCTTCCGCTCATGGCTTGCCGGCCGCAGGCTGCTGATCGTGCTCGACAACGCCGCCAGCGCCTCCCAGGTGAGGCCTTTGCTGCCGGCGACGCCCGGATGCCTGGTCATCGTGACCAGCCGGCACCGTCTGCCTGGTCTGACGATCCGGGAGGGAGCGCGGCGCCTCACGCTGGATGTGCTCGACCAGGACGGCTCAGTCGCCCTGCTGCGCAGCGTCATCCGGGGCTACCGCGACGGGGACGACCCCGCTCACGTGGCGGAGCTCGCCTCGCTGTGCGCGCGCCTGCCGTTGGCGCTCAGGATCGCTGCCGAGCGTGCGGCGGGGCGGCCGTTGATGCACCTGGCGGATTTGATCGGCGAGCTGCGTGACGAGTCCGGTCGGTGGGAAGTTCTGTCGGCAGACGGCGACGAGGAGTCTGAGGCGGTGCGTCCCGTGTTCACGTGGTCTTATCGGGCGTTGCCCTCAGATGCCGCCAGGCTCTTCCGGCTGCTCGGACTGCACCCCGGGCCGGACTTCAGCGACACGGCTGCGGCAGCTCTCGCGGGAGTCGACATCCGTACCGCACGACGCCTGCTTGATGTCGTCGCTGCCGCGCATATGGTCGACCAGACCGCGCCCGAACGCTTCCGCCTGCACAACCTGCTGCGTGCCTATGCCGCCGATCAGGCACGGCTGGAGCAGACCCCCCAGGAGTGCCAGGACGCGCGGCGCAGGGTGCTGACCTGGTACCTGCACACCGCGGACGCGGTCCAGGCCAGTGTCGCACCGCACGAGCCTCGCGTGGAGCTGGTACCTGCCGAGGGAGGGCTGCCCGAGCTGCGGTTCGCCGACGAGGCGCGGGCGATGCGCTGGTACGAGGCAGAACGCGACAACCTCGTGGCCGCTGTGCGCGCGGCGGCGAGTAGCGGGCTGGACCGGATCGCCTGGCAGTTGGCCGTGGTCCTGCGTGCCGTCTACATGACCAACAATCCGTTCCAGGACTGGCTCGCCACCTCGCAGATCGGTCTGGAGGCCGCCCGGCGCGACGGCGATGCAGGCGCCGAAGCCGAACTGGAGGAGAGCCTCGGCATGGCGTACGCCCAGTCCCAGTGCCTGGCAGCCGCCGCCGAGCACTACGAATCGGCTCTGACCCTGCGCCGATACCTGGGCGACACCTTCGGTGAGGCACTGACGCTCAACGGCCTTGGCCTGCTTGAACTACGCCGCCGCAACCTCGCCCAGGCACAAGCGGCGTTCGAAGGCAGCAAGGCGCTGTTCGCGGCCCTGAACGACGGCTTCTGGGAGCCTCGCGTGGCAGTCAATCTCGCGCAGGTGGAACTGGAACTCGGGCACCCGGCCGGCTCACTCGGCCCACTGCGCCGAGGAATCGAGGTATTCAGGGCCCACGGCGATCGTCACGCCGAGGGCAACGGCCTGAGGCTCCTTGCCGCGGCGGAGTTGGACAACGGGAACACGGATGCCGCGTTGGCACATGCCGAGCAAGCCGTAGCCATCGCCGCCGAGATCCGCAGCGCAGCCGCGGAAGGCTACTGGCTACTTGCCTTGGGCGATGCGCAACGCGCCACCGGGCATCCCACCCGGGCACTGGCCTCCTACCGTCGCGCCGCCGCACTCCAAGAACAACTGGGCGACCGCGCCCGCCAAGCCGCAGCCTGGGACGGCCTCGGGCAGACCTGTCTGCAACTCGGCCGCGCTCAGGAAGCCACCGAGTACCACCTCCGGGCAGTGGCCACCTACCGAGACCTTGAGCAGGCATGGGAGACAGCACGAACGCTGGCACATCTGGCGGATGCCCTGGACTGTGCCGGCACACCGCAGGAGGCCGCTGACGCACGAGCTGACGCATGCGATCTGCTCACGGCGTTCACCGATCCGCGCGCTGTACGGCTACGGGAAAGCATGGCCCAGCGGTGACGACCCCACGACGAGACCAGCTGGCGTTCACGAGCCGGAACCGGCCCCGATTCGGTGCCCCACAGCGGCCCGTCCCCGCACCGCATCCTCACACCGCTCACCTCGCTGACGCTGGTCCACAGCACACTGACCCACTTGCCCCGACCGACCGCCAGCGGCCCCGGCACGGCGAACATGCCGAAACGGCAAGCCCCCGAGGCCCTCAGCCCCGTACGACATCAGCACTACGCGTATCCATCAGCCACCTTCCACCATGACGGACGAAGCCGAACCGCAAAGGTGCGTGATCATCTCGTGGATCCGATGACATCCGTGCTCCTGCCCAGCGCCCAGTCCCTCGTCACGGCGATTCTCACCGACGGCTGGACACACGTGCGCGACGCCCTGGCACGCCGCTGGAGCCGACAGACCGGCGAAGCGCGAGCCGACATCGAACGCCGCCTGGACACGGCCCACCGCCAGGCCGGAGGCATGGGCGACGGCGAGGCCGTTCAGAGAGCGTACTGGGCTGGATACCTCGCTGCCGTTCTCGCGGAGCGCCCGGCCCTGCTCGACGTCGTACGCGAGCTGCCCGACATGCCTGACCTGCGCAACACCAACAGCGGAACCGTCACGAACCTTATCCAGGCTCGCGACGTCCACGGCAACATCACCTTCGGACCGCAGTAACGGGCGGCCTGAAGGCGTGCGGCGGTGGGCTACGGACCGTATAGGGGTGCCGCCCGCCCCGAGCCGGTCACGCGGCGCGCCGCGTACACCTCCCGCTCCATCGCGTACAACCGGAAGGCGGCAGAGCGTCACCACTGGTCACGCTACGCCACCACCGGGGAGCGTGGAGGCATGAACAGTGAGACCACTCGAGATGCGCTTCAGCTCCACCCCACGCGGCGCCCGGCTCGCCCGGCGTCTCGTCGGGCAGCGGCTGGACGCGTGGGGCATCCCCTACGACTGCGACACGCACCACGCGCTGACGCTGATCGTCGGGGAGCTCACCGCCAACGCCGTCCGGCACGGCCGGGTCCCCGGCCGCGACTTCCACCTCTCGCTGGCCGCTGACGCCACGACCGTACGGATCGAGGTCACCGACACCCGCACCGAAGGCGTACCGCTCGTACCGGTCGTAACCACGCCCACGGACCTCCCCGACACCGGCCGCGGCCTGCTCCTCGTGCAGCACCTCGCCGACCGCTGGGACTGGCACCCCGGGACGGCCCCGGCAAGACGGTCTGGGCGGAGTACGCCCTGCCGACGGGAGGCCGACCGGCCGCCGCCGCACGACCCCAGCAGAGCGACCGAGAGCGGCCCAGCACGTGTATCAGGTGGGCCGCTCTCGGCCCCTCAGGCGGGACCGGGATCGAAGATCTCGTGTCCACCGACCCGACGCCAGACGACGTGCGGCTCACCTTCGCGGAGTTCATCTCCGTACTGCCAGGTGGCGCGCCCGTCAGGCGCCCAAGTCATTTCCATGATGGGACGCTCGCCGTCAGGGAGCCTGACTCCCTGGACCGGCTTGACCCGGAGGCCGGGTCGAAACTGCCCAGTTGCGACATCCGGTACGAACTTGTTCCGGACGGTGTCCTCGAACCGCTTTCGCTCCTGCGGGAGGAGCTTCTTGAAGTCGCGGTCGAAGCGGGCAGTCGTCGCGAAGGTCGGCAATAGGGCCTCCAGGCGGGTCAGGGTCAGCTCTCCTTGTCGAGGTGCGCGAACATGCTGTCCGCGTCCTCGTGGCGGGTCGTGCGCCCAGCCGCGATGTCCTCGCCGGCCTCGCGCTCACCCGCCTGCCACCGCTCCGTCCAGAACCATGCCTGATCGGTGCGGATCTTCCTCAGCCCGTGAACCTCGACGACTCCGGCGTCGTTGATCTCGAACTCAAGCTCGTCACCTGGGGAGACCCCCAGCGCCTCGCGTACGCCTGCGGGCAGCGTCAGCTGCCCCTTGTCCCGCACGCTGGCCTGGAACGTAGCCGCAGCCATGGATGACCTCCCACTCTCACCTTCCATGTCTTCTTCGCTACTCAGACTACCCAGGATTTAGCTAAATCACGACTCTTCGACTCTTCGCCTTTCCAACTTTCCAACTTTCTCACAATCTACCATCGACGGTAGTCGGCACCGGCCGCCGCATCCCTCCTGCCCGCCATCCACCACCACACCCAAGCCCATTCGCACCCCGACACCTGGACGGCAGATCAACGCAGCGGTCACACTTGACCCCTGACCGTGACTGTTCATCACGCACACCGGGGGCAAGGTGCCGCAGGAGGCGATCTCCGACCGTTACGAACTCCTGGAGGAACTCAGCCACGGCGGCATGGGCGACGTGTGGCGCGGCTACGACGCCGTGCTCGACCGGCCCGTCGCCGTGAAGCTCGTCCGGCAGGCGTCGGTCACCTCCCCGCAGCTGGCCGAGGAGTTCGCCAAGCGCTTCCGCCGCGAGGCCCGCATCACCGCGCGGATCCAGCACCCCGGCGTGCCGCAGGTGTACGACGCGGTGCTCGACGCGTCGTACGAGCGGCTGTTCCTGGTGATGGAGCTCGTCGACGGCGTGCCGCTGTCCGCCTACCTCGATCCCGGCCGGCCGCTGCCGGTCAGCTGGGCGGCCGCCGTCGCCGCGCAGGTCGCGACCGTGCTGTCGTACGCGCACGACGTGCCGGTCATCCACCGGGATCTCAAGCCGGGCAACATCCTCGTCGCCCGTGACGGCACCGTGAAGGTCCTCGACTTCGGCATCGCGGCGATCCTGCGCACCGACGTCACCAAACTGACCGCCACCGGCAGCCCCATCGGCACCCACCAGTACATGTCGCCCGAGCAGGTCCGCGGCGGACGCATCACCCCGCGGACCGACCTGTACGCGCTGGGCTGTGTGCTGCACGAACTCCTCAGCGGGCGCCTCGCGTTCGAGGCGGAGAGCGAGTACCTGCTGATGTACCAGCACGTCAACGCCGCTCCCACCCCGCTGCGACAGCTGCGGCCCGATGTCCCCGAGGCGCTGGAGGAGCTGGTCCTGCACCTGCTGCGCAAGGCGCCCGAGGCGCGGCCCGCCGACACGCAGGAGGTGTACGCGCGGCTCCTGCCGTTCCTCCCGCCGCCGGGCGGAGAAGCGGACGCAGCCGATGCCGGACCGGCCGGCGCACCCGACCCGACGAGCGTGTTCCGCCATCCGTTCGCGCCCCGCGCCCGCGCCCAGGCCCCCGCACCCGGTGGTTCGACGCCGACAGCCGTCCTCCCGGGGGCCCAGCCGGTGCCCGTCCCCGCCCGGCTGCGCGAGGACATCAAGGAGGCGTACGCCCGCTCCGACGCCCTGCTGGCGGAGGAGCGGTTCGCGCAGGCGGCCGAGGTGCTCGGCGAGGTCATCGAACCCGCGGCCCTCGCCCTCGGCTCCGAGAGCAAGCAGGTCCTGGCGCTGCGCCGCCAGCGGGCGGCGATCCGCCTCCTCGGCGGCGACTACCGGGCAGCCCTGCCCGAGTTCGACGCCCTCGCCGACGCGTACGCCCGCATCGCCGGACCCACCGGGGAGCAGGCCCGCGCCTGCCGCGCCCAGGCGGCCCGGTGCCGTGCCGAACTCGGCCAGGTCACCGACGCGCTCGCCGCGCTCCAGGGCGTGCTGAACGTCGTACGGGCCGTCGACAGCGACGTGAGCGAGGAAGCCGTGGAGCTACGGCACAACATCGGGATGCTGCTGCTCGCCCAGGGCCGGTCCGTCGAGGCCCGGCAGGTCCTCGAACCGCTCCACCAGGACATGTGCATGGTGTTCGGCCCCGACGACGAGATGACCGTCGAGATCGCCGAGGCACTCGCGGTGGTCCGCCTCGGCCTCGACGGTTCGGCTACCTGACCCGGGTCCCCGGGGCCCCTGCGTGCGCGACGCGTGAGCGGTCTGCCCGCATGGATGGACCGCGTCCTCGTCGACGACCTGTCCGCCCCGCGCTCCCCGGTCAACGGCATGCGGCGAGACCCGGACGCCGTCCGTCAGCCGCCGACGGGGCCGGTGTAGGTGCCGGGGTGCGTGGCGCCGTCCTGGAGCTGGACGCTGCCGCCGGGCCAGGCCAGGGTGGTCGAGCTGGTCTCGTTGGGCGGGGTGACGACGACCGAGGTGGCCTTGAACTCGGTGCCGCTGCCCTGGTTCCACGGCAGGTAGGTGATGGTGAACGTGGTGGTGCCGCCGGCGGCCAGGGTGACCTTCTTGGGCGCCGCACCGCTGCGGGTCAGCGACCAGCTGCCGCCGGAGGACTTCAGGTCGACCCCGGGGAAGCCCTGGATGGTGCACGCGGCGGAGGTCTTGTTCTTCAGCACCACGGCCAGTTGCTGCTGGTCGTCCGAGCTGCTGACCTTGCCGTCGCCGGAGCCGAAGGAGAAGCCCAGCCCGGCGGTGTGGCAGCGGCCGGCGCCGGTGCCGCCGCCACTGCTGCCGGTCCCACCGCTGCCCGTGCTGGTGCCCGTACCGCCGCCGCCCGTGCTGCTGCCCGCGTCCTTGGTGGAACCCGTGTTCTCGGCCGGGGCGCTGCCGGCCGCAGTGGCCGACGACGAGGACGTCGGTGCGGACGACTTGTCGCCCGACGCGTCGTTGCCGCTGCCGTTCCCGCAGGCGGTGAGCGCCAGGGCCAGCGCGGACGTGGCGGCGAGTGCGGTGGCGGCGTGGAACAGACGCATGGTGGTTTCTTCCCGTTGGGTGAGGGCGCCGACGGGCGCCTGTTGATCACCATGGTACGAGGGGAATCTCAATTACCCTGTCACAGACATGTCCTGAGCTGGCATCAGACATCGCGCGTGCACGCGAGAGGTGGTGCGCGGCCGGCGCTGGCAGGTCACCTCGTGGCCATCGGCGAAGCCCGACCGTCGGTTGGGTCCCGGACGAGTCTCCGGGCCGCCCCCGGACAGGCCGGGGATGAAACCATCCCTACAGAGCTGGAACCCCCGGAAGCCGACCGCGCGTTGGAGACCATAGACGTAGGCACTGACACGGCCCCGCCTGATACGGCTGCCCGTGCGGCTCCGACTTCGTCCGGCGGGCCACGGTCGGAGCAGTCGGCCGAGTAGCCGGTGTCGATAACCTGACCGAGTGAAGACCGAGTTGACGCTCCTGTCGCGTGTGGCCTATCGCGGGCGGGAGATCACCGCGCCCCGGCTGCGCGGGCTGCTCGCGCTGCTGGCAGGTGAGCTGCGGTCCGGTTGCAGCGCCGCGAGGCTGGTGGACGGGCTGTGGGGGGACGAGTTGCCGGCCAACCCGGCCAACGCGCTGCGGATTCTGGTCTCTCGGGCCCGCTCGCAGCTCGGGGCCGATGTCGTGGTCAGTACCCCGACCGGCTACCGGCTGGTGCTGGGTGAGGAGCAGGTCGACAGTTCGGTGGTGGTGTGGTGCGCCGAGGCGAGCGCACGGCACATCCGGGCCGGAGATCATGCCGCCGCCCTGGCGAGTGCGGAGGAGGGCCTCGCCTTCTGGGACGCGGCTCCGGACGCCGAGGCCGTGCCGGGCGACCCGGTCGCGGAGTTGCGGGCCGAGCGGGCGCCACGGTACGGCTCCCTCGTACGCTCCCGGGCGCTCGCGCTCGCCCGGCTGGGGCGACGGGCCGAGGCGCTGGCGCCGCTGGCCGAGGTGTTCGCCGGGGCGCCGCGCGATGAGGAAGTACTGGCCGAGTTGCTGCGCGCCGAGGCGGCCACGGCCGGGCCCTCGGCGGCGCTCGCCCGCTACGACGCGTACCGGCGCGAGCTCCGCGACGATCTCGGCACCGATCCGGGCGCCGGGCTGAAGGCCGTGCACCAGGAGTTGCTGCGGGTCGAGGCCCCCGTGGTCCGGTACGGGGTGCCGCACGATCCGAATCCGCTGCTGGGGCGGGACGAGGATCTCGCGGCGGTGGGCGGGCTGCTGCACTCCTCTCGGCTGGTCTCGATCGTCGGTCCCGGTGGGCTGGGCAAGACGCGGCTCGCGTACGCCGTCAGCCGACAGGCGGAGCAGCGGGTGGTGCACTTCGTCTCGCTGGCCGGAGTCCGTGCGGACGAGGACGTGGCCGGCGAGGTGGCGTCGGCGCTCGGCGGCGGGGCGGCGCCACGCGGGGGCGTCGGGGCGTACGGCGGCGGGGCGGATGTGCCCGCCGGAATCGTCGCCGCCCTCGGCGCCGGACCCGCGCTGCTGGTGCTGGACAACTGCGAGCAGGTCGTCCGGGGCGCCGCCGACCTGGTACGGGAGCTGGTGGCACGGTCCAGGGATCTGCGGGTGCTGGTCACCAGCAGGGCACCGCTGGGGCTGAGTTCGGAAGCGGTGTACCAGCTGCCGCAGCTGAGCCCGGCCACCTCGGTCGAGCTCTTCGAGCAGCGGGCGCGGGCCTCGCGCCCCGATGTCGAGCTGCCGCCCGTCGCGGTCGCGGCGCTGTGCCGGCATCTGGACGGGCTGCCGCTCGCGGTGGAGTTGGCGGCGGCGCGGGTGCGGGTGCTGTCCGTGCCCGAGATCGGCCGCCGCCTCGGCGACCGGTTCGCGCTGCTGCGCGGCGGGGCCCGGGACGCACCCGAGCGGCACCGCACCCTGCACGCGGTCGTGGAGTGGAGCTGGAACCTGCTGGAGGAGGACGCGCGGGCGGCGCTGCGGGCGCTGTCGGTCTTCCCCGGCGGCTTCACCGAAGAGGCGGCCGATCGGCTGCTGGGTGACAGCGGCGGCGCGCTGTACCTGCTGGAGCAGCTGGTGGACCAGTCGCTGCTGAAGGCCGCCGACACCGCGGCCGGGATCCGCTTCCGCATGCTGGAGACGGTGCGGGAGTTCAGCGCCGCCCGGCGGGCGGCCGCCGGGGAGGAGGACTCCGTCACCGACCGGTTCCTCGGCTGGGCACGGGACTTCGGACTGGCCAACCACGACGTGATGGCCGGCCCCGAGCCGCTGCGGCACTGGGCGCGGCTGCGCGCGGAGCAGGACAACCTCGTGCTCGCCCTGCGGTATGCCCTCGCCCGCCAGGACCACGCCACCACCGCGGCGGCCGGCGCGGTACTGGCCGGCACCTGGTTCATAGACTCGACGAACTTCCACCGGGTCTTCGCCCTGGCCGCCGACACCGCGGCGCCGCTGTCGCACTACCGCCCCGACGCCCGGCACACCGAGGTCACCCGCACCCTCAGCACCATCTGTACCGCCGCCCCGTTCATGGGAAACGGCCCGCTCCTGCCGCGCCATCTCGTCACCCTGCGTCGGCTGCCGCCCGCGGAGCCGGACACCCTGCTGCGGGCGCTGGCCGTCGTACTGTGCGCCCTTCCGGACATGCGCCCGCCCGGCTACGAAGCGCTGCACGAACTGTGCGCGAGTGACGCGCCCTTGCTGGCGGGCATCGCCGAGTGCGTGGCCAGCTATCTCTGGGCGTACGAGCACCAGCCGGAGCGTGCGCTGTCCTCCGCTCGCCGGCTGCTCACCGCGGTCGACGCCGTGCCCAATCCGTCGCTCAAGCTGCTCGGCCACTCCCGCTGCAGCGAGCTGTGCGCGGACGCCGGTCTCGGCGAGGAGGCATACCGGCATCTGCTGGCGGCGCTGGACGCCTTGGAGCACCTGAGTGACCAGTCGCCCACGACGGGCCTGCACCGGGGTCTGGCACTGGCCTGCCTGCAGCGCGGTGAGCCGGACGAGGCCGAGGAGTGGCTGCGGCGCGTGGAGCAGAGCCAGCCGGCGGAGCAGACCTCGGCCGTCGCGACCGACCTGGCCGCCTGGGCCGAGATCGCGCTGGCCCGCGGGCTGACCGAGCTGGGTCTCAAGCGGTGGCGGACGGCCGTGGAGCGGCTGCGCGGGGGCGATTCACCGCCCGTCGACCCCACCATGGACATGTGGACGCGGGCGATCGAAGCCTACGCGGTGGCCGCTCACGCGTACGCCGGGCGGCTGGAGCCGGTCGCCGGCCTGGTGGCCGAGCTGGAGGACCGGCTGCGCACGCTGCTCGCCGACGGCTCCCGCCCGGCCGGGGAGAACCCGGGGTCCGGCGTCGACGTGCTGGCCCTCGGTCTGGTCCGGCTGACCACGGGCGAGACCTCGGGCGACACCTCGGCGGTGCGGCTGCTGGCACTGGCGGAGCGGATGCACGTACCGCAGACGTTCCCCGCGATGTCCGCCGACCGTGCCCGGCGGGCCGCCGAGGAGGCCGACGGGGCGGCGTACGCCGACGCGGTGTCGGAGTACGCCGCCCTGGAGTGGAACGGGTTGTGGGAGGCAACCCGCGCACTCATTTCGGGTCGCGGTTGAACTGCGCCGTCGACCATCGGTAGCCGAGCGCGGTCAGGCCGACGCACCAGGCGATCGCGATCCACCCGCTGTTGCCGATCTCGGTGCCGAGCAGCAGGCCGCGCAGGGTCTCGATGGCCGGCGTGAACGGCTGGTACTCGGCGATCGGCTGGAACCAGCCCGGCATCGTGTCGACCGGGATGAAGGCGCTGGAGATGAGCGGCAGCAGGATCAGCGGCATGGCCATGTTGCCGGCCGCCTCGGGGTTCGGGCTGGCCATGCCCATCCCGACCGCGATCCAGGTGAGCGCCAGGGCGAACAGCGCGATCAGCCCGAACGCGGCCAGCCACTCCAGGGCCGTGGCGTTCGTGGAGCGGAAGCCGATGGCGACGCCGACGGCGCCCACGAGGACGACGCTCATCAGGCACTGCAGCACGCCGCCGACGACGTGCCCGACGAGCAGAGACGCCCGGTAGATCGCCATCGTGCGGAAGCGGGCGATGAGCCCCTCGGTCATGTCCATGGACATGTACACCGCGGCCCCGACCACGGTGCTGCCGACGGTCATCAGCAGGATGCCCGGGACGATGTAGGCGATGTAGTCGGAGCGGTCCGCGCCGCCGCCACCGATGCCCCGGCTCATCGTGTCGCCGAAGATGTAGACGAAGAGCAGCAGCATCATGATCGGCGTGAGCAGCAGGTTCAGGGTCGCGGACGGGTAGCGCCACGCGTGCAGCAGATTGCGGCGCAGCATCGTGTTCGAGTCGCGCACGGCGAGGGAGATCCGGGTCGGGCGGGCGGGAGCCAGGGGGGTGCTCATCGGACGTTCTCCTTGGGCTGGTTGGGCTGGTTGGACTGGTTGGACTGGTTGGGGACGTTGGCCGGGCCGGTCAGGGCGAAGAACACGTCGTCGAGGTCGGGGGTGTGCACGGTCAGCTCGTCCGCCTCGATGCCCGCCGAGTCCAGCCAGTCGAGGATGGAGCGCAGTTCGCGCTGGCTGCCGCCGCTGGGGATCTGCAGCGCCAGCGCCTCGTCGTCCCGGGTGACCTCGCGCAGCTCGCGGGCGGCGCTCTGGTACGCGGCCGGGTCGGAGAAGCGGAGTCGTACGTGCCCGCCCGGGATGAGCCGCTTGAGCTCCTCGGCGGTGCCCTCGGCGGCGATCTTCCCGTCGTTGAGCACGGCGATCCGGTCGGCGAGTTCGTCGGCCTCCTCCAGGTACTGCGTGGTGAGGAAGACGGTGACGCCGTCGGAGACGAGCCCGCGGATGATCTGCCACATGTTGTGGCGGCTGCGCGGGTCGAGGCCGGTGGTCGGCTCGTCGAGGAAGATGATCCGCGGGCTGCCGACCAGGGTCATGGCGAGGTCGAGGCGGCGCTTCATGCCGCCGGAGTAGGTGGAGGCGGGCTTCTTCGCCGCCTCGGTGAGATCGAAGCGCTCCAGCAGTTCGGCGGCGACCCGCCGTCCCTCGTTCTTGGAGAGGTGGTGCAGGTCCGCCATGAGGAGCATGTTCTCCTCGCCGGTGATCAGGCCGTCCACGGCGGAGAACTGTCCGGTGACGCCGATCGCGGCGCGTACCGCCTGCGGATCTACGGAGATGTCGTGGCCGCCGACGCGGATGTCGCCGGCGTCGGCGGTGATGAGGGTGGAGAGGATCTTGACGGCGGTGGTCTTGCCGGCGCCGTTCGGGCCGAGAAGGGAGAAGATCGTGCCCGTGGGCACGTGCAGGTCGATGCCGTCGAGGACCAGCTTGTCCCCGAAGGACTTCCGCAGCCCCGTGGCTGCGATGGCGGATGCGGGGGTCGTTGTCGTCATGCCCCGGAGTCTGCGGGGCGCCGCGTTCAGCGACCTTTCAGCGTGGTTTCACTGACCGCCGTCCATCGGCATCGCGGTGAAATGGGCTGGTCAGCGCGTCATCTGTGTCAGGTGGAAGGGCTCGCTGGGCGGCTCGGCCAGGATCCGCAGCGGCAACGGGATATCCGGGCTCACGCTGCCCTCGGCCATCAGTGCGAGCGCCCCGGGCACCGCCTCGTCGAGGGCGATCGCACGGGCCGGTTGGCCGCACGATGCCGGTCCGCAGCCGGGGCATGTCGAGGAGGTTGCCGGCCCGCGCGTCCAGCCGGTTCGCGTGTCCGGCCGGTTCGCGCCCTCCTCGAGCGACTCCAGCAGCTTCGCCTTGTCCTCCTCGGACCAGGCTCCGCAGTGCCTTCCCCGCCGGACCTCACGCCGCCGCGTCGTACGCGGCCCGCAACCGGACGCCGCCGCCCGTTCGCGGCCGCGGGGCGCGCTCCGCGAACACGGACAGACGCAGTACGAGATAGCGGCCGATCCCGACGAGCGCGGTGGCCGACAGGTACACCGTCTGCTGCAGGACGAGTCCGGCGCCGGGCCGGAGCGCGGCGAGCACGCCGACCGCGGCGGACGTGACCAGCCAGCCGACAGCCATGGTGGTCGCGCTCTTGAGGTGGCCGGCCAGGCCGGGCCGTCCGTGGCGGAACGAGACACGGGCATGCAGCTCTGTGGCGGCCACGGTGGAAACGATGGTGGTCAGCACGTTCGCCGCCATCCACGGAATCCACTGCGAGAGCAGGACCAGGGCCGCCGAGGCAGTCAGGGTGACCCCACCGCCCATCCCGGCGAAGCGTACGAAGGCCGCCGCGTGACGGCGGATCAGTCGCAGGCCGTTCATGGTGCTCCCCTCCCGAGCCATGCCCCTCGCGGAGCCGTCGTCGCCATGCCTCAGAGCGTGGCCGACCTGCCATTCATCGCCGTTTCAGAACGTTTTCAGAGGTGTCGGCGGTGGTGAAACCCCGTGCCGTGCCCCAGACCCTCACCCTGGCCGCGCCGAAGTGCCCGTGCAGGGCGATCAGCGGGCGGCCGGGGCGGCCGAACCTTGTTGCTGGGTCGCGCGGTTGCGACAGAGAGAACGTACGCCACGCTTGGGCGCACGCGCAATACGATTGTCTAATACGCTCGTATAAATCTTGCCGGTGTTGAGGGATTGGCTACCGTCTCCGGCACGGGAAACCGTGTGGGCCGCCTCGATCGAGGCGCTGGCCCAGGCAGAGCACCCCCAGGAACTGCGGCCTTACCTGGCCGGTAGCCAGGACCAAGGACGTCGCGGCCTTGCAGCTGAGATGTGCGGCGCACCGGAGGACGAGGTTGACGACACGACGGCCCGCACTCTGAGAGCGACTCAAATGGCATTGTTCACGGGTGTGACGCCCCAACGGCTCACGGATCCGCTGGAATGCGGCTGTACAGGACCAGGACCAGGGCCAGGTCCCCCGTCGGGACACCGGCGTCGGCCAAAATGGGCGCTCCGCATGGGTTTTGGGGTGAAGAGGGCGAAGTATCGATTCAGCGAACGATTGCGTGATGTGAAGACTGTGTGCGCACCGTGTGGTTGAATCTTGCACGGCTCGGCCAGGTGGCTTGATCTGATCGACTGGCTCCCCGTGTGCTGCGCCCTGAGCAGTGCTGCCACGTCGGGTCATGCCCGCCGGGCCGAGCCGCTGCGCACGCGCGGCACGGACGGGAGTGGGCGGTTCGCCGCGCCGACACGTCGCGTCCGTGGTGCGACCTGTCATCCCGTACGTGAAGGGATTCCTCCATGACCGCCACCGTCTCGAACTTCTACTACGGCGCGGCGACTCCCGTGGCCGCCTATCTGATGGCCTGCCTCGGGGCGGCCCTCGGACTGCGGTGCACGACCCGGTCGCTACGGCGCCCGCTCCGCAGGGCCGGTTGGCTGGCGCTGGGCGCCGTATCGATCGGCTGCGGCATCTGGACCATGCACTTCATCGCCATGATCGGCTTCAGCGTCCAGGGCGCCCTGGTCGACTACGACCCGGCGAGGACCCTCCTCAGCCTCGCGGTCGCGATCGCCTTCGTCGCCGTCGGTGTGTTTCTCGTCGGCTACCGCGGCGGTACACCGGCGAACCTGGCGGTGGCCGGCACGGTCACCGGTCTCGGGGTGGCGGCCATGCACTACCTCGGCATGGCCGCCATCCACACCAACGGCACCCTGCACTTCGACACGGTGACGGTGGCGCTGTCCGTCGTGATCGCCGTCGCGGCCGCCACGGCGGCCCTGTGGGCGGCCGTCTCCATCCACACCCTGTGGTCCAGCCTGGGCTCGAGTCTCGTCATGGGGGTGGCCGTGACCGGCATGCACTACACCGGCATGGCTGCGGTCTCCGTACACCTCACCGGCCACGCCGCCTCGGCACAGTCCTCCACCCACCTGCTGTCGTTCCTCCTCGTCATGCTCGCCGGCCCGCTCGTGGTCCTCCTGGTCGCCGCCACGATCGTCATGTTCGACCCCGACATGATGCTCAGCAACGACGAACAGGAGCGGGCAGCGGTCGCACCGCCCGCTGCCGGCGCCGACTTCCCTGTTCAGCAGCAGACCCAACAGTCGCGGTCCCACACCTCCTGGTGACCGGCACGCCGGCACCGTACGCAGGACTCTTCACCAGTCGACGGGAGCAACTGGAGCCAGCTCGGATCGAACTCCTGGAGCGGTGATCACGTATCGGGTGCGCCGGGTAGGGGACGGGGAGCCTCAAGGCGCAGCACGAGTGCGCGTAGGGCATGGAGTTCGGCGTCCAGGGCCTGCGCGCCTTGCCGGGTGAGAGTTACCCATGTTCGGGGGCGTCGACCGGCGTAGCCCTTCTCCACGGTGATCATTCCGGACTCCTCCAGCACCTTCAGGTGCCGGGAGAGATTTCCGTCGGTGACGGCCAGTTGCTTTTTCAAAAAGCCGAACTCGACCCGGTCGGCTTCGCGGGCGACGGTGAGGACGCCGAGCCGCACCCGCTGGTGGACGGTGTCGTCCAGCGCCTGGGTCGGATGCGGTTCCTCCTGGTCGTCCCGCGCGGCGGTCGAGCCTTCGACGCTCATGACAGGACCGTACCCGCACCTGCGACAGGCGCAGCCCGGCGGCGGACCGCCATCCACTCGCACAGACCGGCGAGGAGCAGGATGGCGGCGAGCAGAAGGGCCTTGACCTGCGGTCCGTCGGTCCAGCCCGGTTGGGCGGGGTGTTGCCAAGGGAGCCAGCCGCTGCCCCAGGAAGCTCCCAGGTATCCCGTGAGCAGCACGGCGTGAGCTGTGCCGGCCGCCGCGGCGAGCCAACTGCGTTCGGTTATGCCGAGGGCCAGGAGGCCGATGCCGACCAGGTACCACGGGGAGGCGTAGCTGTTCTCCAGCAGCACGGCCTCCCACGGCTGCTCCTTGCCGAACAGCAGCGCCATCAGGGCTGTCGTGATCACTGTGGTGGATATGACGGTCACGCGGACCCACATGCCGCGCCGCGGGACGATACCCCGGGCCTCGCCACGCAGGCGGTACCAGCGAGCGAAGGCGAACCATGCGAGGGGGAGGAGCGCGAACCACACGCCCCAGGCCGCGAAGCGCAGTACGGCGCCGTCGAACTCGCCCTTCAGACAGGCGGTTCCCGGTTCGTGGACGACGCACAGGCCGGTCAGCTCGGCGTAGGCGAAGGCCGGATAGGACCCGACAGAGCGTCCGTGGGCCCCGAAGTTGAAGGCGTACCGGGCGATCGGGACGGCCGCCAGCGCGAGAAGTCCGAAGCCGAGGAGAGGAATCCATGCGCCGTTCGTCTGCGTACGGGTCTTGGTCCGGAGGCCTTCCGTCGCAGCCAACAAGGCAGCCGCGGCCGCCCTCGGTTCCGATTCCGCGCTGCTCGGTGCGGATGTTCTCATCTGTCCCCCTTGCTGTTGGCGCCTTGGCGCCTCGGCGGCGCTCGGAGCGGACCGCCAGAAGGCCGCCCGCCGGGCGATAACTTTGCATTACAAAGTACCTGGCATTCAAGAGCGACCTGGACGCACCTGCGCGTCGAGGCTGGGGGCGGAGGCGATCGCGGTGCGGAACGCGGTCGACCGTCCGTCGAGCGGCGGGCGCGAGCTCGTGCTCGTCGCGGCCCCCTGGCCATTGGGTCCCGGACGGACTGGGTCTATCGTCGGAATCACGGGGCCAGGACGAGGAGGACGGCCGGTGATGCCGCAGGACGAGGCCGTGATCGGCTGCACGGGGAAGGTGCTCATCGGAACGCGCGGTTCCACGGGTCCCGGCGAAGTACTGGTACGGGTCAGAGGCGGCTCCGAGACCTTCCTCGCCTGGTCGGAGGAGCCCCTGCCCGCGGGCGCCACGGTGCTCGTGATCGAATCACGGGGATGCCGCGAGGTCGGCGTCATCGAGTGGGTGGATCCATTGGACGCGCTCGGCGGGGATGCCGCCGAGGCCGGCTGAGGAGTAACAGGAATGTTCGGATACCGCGTACCCGCTCCCGACGAGGCGATGTTGATCTCGGGGGGCAGGCGGGGACTGGGGGGCGCGCCGTTCCGAGTGGTCACGGGGCACGGGAAGTTCGTGCTGCCGGTCTTTCGGAAGGTCCGGTTCCTCACCCTGTCCATGTGTGAGTCCGAGGTCACCGAGACCTGTGTGACCAAGCAGGGCATCTCGTTGCACGTCCGCGCGGTCATCGCCTTCAAGGTCGGCAACGACCACGAGAGCATCATCAACGCGGGCCAGCGTTTCCTCTCCGACCAGGAGCAGATGTCGGTGCTCACCGGCCGGATCTTCGCCGGGCACCTGCGGGCCATCATCGGCTCGATGACGGTCGAGGAGATCGTCACCGAGCGGCAGAAGCTCGCCGCGGAGGTCCTGGACACCTCGAAGACGGAGATGGCGAAGATCGGCCTGATCGTCGACTCGCTGCAGATCCAGTCCATCGACGACGGCGACACCGGGTACATCGACGCGATGTCCGCGCCGCACAAGGCGGCCATCCAGCGGCAGGCTCAGATCGCCCAGGCGCAGGCCACCCAGGCCGCGGTCGAGGCGGAGCAGGCGGCGGCCCGCAAGCAGGCCGAGTACGGCCGGCAGACCGCCATCGTCAAGGCCGAGTACTCGGCCGAGGTGGACCGCGCCCAGGCGCAGGCCGCGCAGGCCGGACCGCTGGCGCAGGCACACGCCCAGCAGGAGGTGCTCGCCGCCCAGACGGAGCTGGCCCAGCGCCAGGCCAAGCTGCGCCAGCAGCAGCTGGTGGCCGAGGTCGTGAAGCCCGCCGAGGCCGAGGCCGAGCGGGTCAGGATCCTCGCGGCCGCCGAGGCGCAGCGGATGAAGATCCAGGCGGAGGCGGCTGCCTCGTACGACCGGGTCGCGCTCGACCGGATGCTGATCGACCAGCTCCCGCAGATCGTCAAGGAGGCCGCCGGCGGCCTCGCCGGCGCCAACGTCAACGTCCTCAACGGCGCGGACGGTCTCGGCGAGATCGCCGCCGGCCTGGTGTCCCAGGGTCTGACGATCCTCGACTCGGTCCGGCAGAACCTGGGCGGCCAGGACTCCGACGGCAACCGGGCCGACGGCGACCGCGACGGCAACCGCGACGGCCGCCGCTCCGGGGAGGGCGGGAGCAGCGGTGGCAACGGCTTGCTCCAGCTGCCCACCGGCAAGGGGAGGAAGTCGGACGACGGTCCGGTGGGCGTCGACTAGGCGCCGGCGATCGGCGGCCGTCCGTGCCGAGTTGGGCTGTGTGATGATGCACGGACGATGACCGGCCCTGGGGAGGGACCGGGTGCAGGGGAGGGGCTGAGCCACCGTGGGCAAGGGCGGGTCGTCCATACCGGACGAGGAGTGGGAGCGCTTTCTGAGGGAGGCCGAGGCCGGGACTCAGGGTGCGCCCGAGGAGCCGTCGGCGCGGGCTCGGATGGTGGCTCGGCGGTTGCAGGAGGAGTCCGGCAGTCCGGAGGGGTGGCGGGCTCACCGGCCGGCCCGGCGGCGCCGGGGCAAGGGCTGGTACGCGGTCGGGCTGGTGGCCGCGGCCGGTCTGCTGGTGGTGGCGCTGGCTCCGGGGCGGGTGGCCGGGTGGTTCGGCGGTGGAGACGGAGGCGGCGACGGTGCGCCGCTCGCCGTCGAGTCGGAACGTCCGAGTCAGGCACCGCCGACCGAGTCGGCAGCCCAACAGCCCACGCTGAAGCAGCCGTTCAGGGGTTCACCCGCGGCGCGGTGGAGTGATGGGACGGCAGGCATCGGTATGCCTGCCGCCCGGGCGACCGGCTGGATGAGCAAGGCACGGGTCGCGCAGGCGCTCGACCGGACCCGGGACTTCCTTGCGGAATCCAGTCTGGATGCCGGGGTGCTGGGCGGGGAACGGCCGCGGAAGGCCATCGCGTTGATCAATCCGCATCAGCAGGACGTCCAGGACTACCTGTCGGCCGCGTTCCGCTCGCCCAGCAAGGAGAACGATCCGCTGCTGCTGTTCAGCCGGTTCCAGAAGGCGAAGGTGCGGCTCGTCGGGAACGTGGTCAAGACCCGGGGGCGGGTCACGTACCGGGAGGGCAAGCGCGGTGCGGTCGAGGTGACCACCGATGTCACGTACGTCTATCCGGTCGTACGCGCCGCGGCGGGCAGCGACGAGGTCGAGCGGACCATCGTGCGCCGCGAGATCGTGATGAGCTGGGACGACCCGGCGAAGGTGGTCACCGCACCGGGGACGTTCTCCCTGCTCTCCTACAAGGTGGACACCACCAACGGCGGCTGCGACACCTTCACCGGCGGTTACTTCACCCCCAAGTTCGGCGCCGACCGCGCGACCCAGGACCCCCACGACGGCCGCAAGGTGGACCCGTACGACCGCAGCGAGTCAATGGACGAGCGCACGCGGGGGGCCGGCGACGCGGGGTGCGGGACCGCCACCCGGTCGTGAAGGCCGGCTCGCTCCGGTCAGTTAACTGTAAAGAACCTTGACAGTCTATTGGTCTAGTCCAAAGATGGGCGCGCCCCGGTTGCCCCTTCCACCATGGGAGCGTCCATGAGACGACCTGGTTCTCTTCGTGCACTGCTGTCCTGTGCGACCGTCACCGCCCTGTCCGCCGGGCTCGTCGCCCTCGGGGGCGGTGGGGCGGTCGCCGCGCAGGCCGCCGCGCCCTCGCATCACGCCGCGCCCAAGCCCATGCCCGCGCACGTCGCGGCGCCGTATGTCGAGACCTGGACCGGGGAGAGCCCGGCCGCGCTCGCCGCCGCGTCGGGGAACAAGTACCTCACGATGGCGTTCCTCCAGACGGACACCGCGGGCTCGTGCACGGCGTACTGGAACGGTGCGCCCGCACAGCCGGTCTCGCGGGCGAGCTTCGGCAGCGACATCGCCGCGATCCAGGCGCGCGGCGGCAACGTCATCCCGTCCTTCGGCGGCTACAGCGCCGACACCACCGGCACCGAACTGGCCGACAGCTGCACCAGCGTGGACGCCATCGCCAAGGTGTACGAGAGTCTCGTCACGACGTACGGCGTCACCCGGATCGACCTCGACGTCGAGGCCGACTCCATCAACAACTCCGCCGGGATCGACCGCCGCAACAAGGCCATCGCCGAGGTCCAGCACTGGGCCCGGCACACCGGCCACCGCGTGCAGTTCTCCTACACCCTGCCGACGACGAACACCGGGCTCGCGCCCAGCGGTGTGGCACTGCTGAGGAACGCCGTCGACAACGGCGCGCGCGTGGACGTCGTCAACATCATGACGTTCGACTACTGGGACGGCGCCACCCACGACATGGCCGCCGACACCGAGACGGCCGCCGCCGGGCTGCACGGCCAACTGGCCGCGCTCTACCCGAAGAAGAGCCCCGCGAAGCTGTGGAGCATGGTCGGCGTCACCGAGATGCCCGGCATCGACGACTACGGCCCCGAGGAGACCTTCACCACGCAGGACGCCGTCACGGTGAAGAAGTGGGCGGTCGCCAAGGGCATCAACACCCTCTCCTTCTGGGCACTCCAGCGCGACAACGGCGGCTGCGTGGGCACCGCCGGCGCCAACTCCTGCTCGGGCATCGCCCAGGACACCTGGTACTTCAGCCACGCCTTCGAACCGTTCACGCGTGGCGCCGGCACCGGCTCCGGCGTCGGTGCCGGCCGGTGATGCCCACGGTGATACCCAAGGTGATACCCAGGGGATCCTCGCAGGAGCGTCACACAGACTGCACACAGTCTTTCGAATGACTCGTTAGCGTGCTGGACATCCGATCCCACGTGTGAACGTGACCCGTTCGCGGCCCGCTGGGAAGACAGCACGTCAACTCAGGAAGACCGCAGACAGATGGACTACTGCTCCTCGTGCCGTCGGCATCTGAACGGCGCCCTGATGTGTCCGGGGTGCGGTGCCTACGCCCCAGCCCTCGCCGCCGACATCGCCGCCCTCACCGCCGACACCCGCCCCGCCCCGGCCCCCACCGCCCCGGCCCGCACCGCCGAGGCGGCGACGGGGACCGCGGCGTGGGAGGCCGTGCCGTGGGAGGCCATGGACGAGGCACCGCGGACCGACCCGTCGGCCGGACTTCAGGACGTGCCGCCCGCGCCACCAGGGCGGGCGGCACGGCGGCGCAAGATGGCCCGCTGGAAGAAGACCCAGCGCCGGGCCCTGGTCGCGACCGCCGTCGCGCTCGTCGGAGGCGGCCTGACCGTCTCCGCGATGGACCGGCACTCCCCCGACCGGGCGCAGGCCGCCACGGCGCCGGATACGCCGAGCATCCCGACCTCGCCCGCCGCGGACGAGCCGACGACACCGGACACCCGCTCGGGGGCGGCCCGGCCCGACACCCAGCGGTCCTCGCCCGCCCGTTCCGGCCAGTCGCACGCGACCGAACTGCAGCAGGGGCAGTCCGCCGCCGCCCCGCTCCGTAGCACCTCCACCCTGCCGAGCGCCGGTTCCCTGCCGCGTACGGCCCACCCGGCTTCGACGACTCCGGCGACCCATGCGGCGGCGACACCCGCCCCGCAGCAGCACGCCGGCTCCGCGTCCTCCGGCGGAGCGGCCGCCGGTCACACCGGCACCTCGTCCCAGCAGACCTCCGCGCCCGCCTCCGGCAACGGCACGGACCCGGGAACGCCTCAGGCGACCCCCTCCCCGGCAACGCCCTCGTCGCCGGAGCTCTGCCTGCTCGTGGTGTGCCTCGGCTGACGTCGCCGCGATGATGCCGCGGTGATCCTGCTCGGATCTCGTCACCGCCGTGTCACAGGTCGTCGGCCGGAAGAACCCCCGTGCCCGGCCGGTCTGTCTGCAAGGGCAGGTGCCGGCGCGGGCCGGTGCCCTGTGCGATCCGCATTCGGGGGACGACATGCAGTACAGCGATGGCATCCGCAAGACCGTGCTGGCGATGGTCGCGGCCTCGGCCGCCGTGATGGTGGCCGGGTGCCAGGCCGGCGGGGGCGGCGCGAAGGCCGGCGGGTCGCCGTCCGGCGCCGCGAGCGCGGCGGGCACGTCGAGCGCGTCGGCCGCTCCTTCCGAGACCCCTTCAGGGGCTCCTTCCGGTTCGTCGGGCTCCGCCGTCCCGGTCGTTCCGGCGGCGAGCGTCTCCTCCGGATCAGGGACCGGATCAGGGACCGGATCAGGGACCGGGTCGGGGTCCGGCTCGGGGACCGGTTCGTCGGGCGGAGCCGTGAAGAGCTGTACGGCGAGCAGCGTCGAGGCCGCCGCGTACCAGGCCGCCGATCGCCCGGACGGCACCGGGACCGGAGCGGCGATCGTCGAGTTCACCAACGTCTCGAGTCACCCGTGCGTCCTCAAGGGCCATCCGTCGGTTGCGGGGGCCGGCAACGGCTCCCCTGAGCACAACTCCCCGCTGTCCGTGACAGCCACGGGGTCGGCGTCGCCGGTGCGGGTGTCCCCGGGCGGCAAGGCCTGGGTGAAGCTCACCTTCGTACAGGTCCAGGGCGAGGCCGACGGCTCTTGCGAGTCCGGCGCGGACCCCGTGGTGTACCCCACGCTGGTGGTCGGCTTGCCGGGCTCGGGATCGCACCAAGTAGCCCTGGACGACGGGCAGTTCGCCGAGTGCGACAACAAGGTGACGGTCACCGCGGTGTCGTCGGCCAAGCCGTCCTGACACCGGCCCCGAAACCGGCACCCACGGGGTGCACGGTTACCGGCCCCTCCCGCGGCGCTTCCGGTTCGGCCGGTGGGGTCGCTGGAGGGTGTCCAGTGCGCCGACGGCCGCTCGCGCGTGGTCCGGTTCCTGCGGGGCGGGGCCGCCCGCGCACCACCATGCCGGGCCGTCGGAGCCCTGCCCCACGTGCATCCCCAAGTGGTGGACGGGGCAGACCGGCCAGACCTGCCAGAGGCACTCGATGACGGTGTCCTGGGCGGCTTCGGCCACGGCGAAGACGGCGGCCTCGATACTGGTTGCCGAGTCGGGCCACAGGGGCTGACCATGGAAGGCACCGTCCGCGAGGGAGACGTACACCTGCTCCGGTTCCTCCCCCCCCAGGGGTCGTAGGCCAGCAGGCACAGGGCACGCGCCAAGTGTGCCTGGTCGGAGTGCGGCCCCGTCGGCCCGCCGGCTTCTTTACGTATTCCTGACACCTCCCGCGCATCCAACGGCCCCCCGGCCGGTGTCCTCATCCGTGTCTCGAACTGTCGAGTCAGCAGAGGGAGTGGAGTGCCATGGAAGGCACCGTCGTCGCAGTCGTGGCCCTGGCCGCGCTGGCGCTGTTGGTACTGCGCAGTGGGATGCGGGTGGTCAACCAGGTCGAACGCGGGGTCGTGTTCCGCATGGGCAAGGCGCTGCCGGAGTACCGGCATCCGGGCGTCACCTTCCTGATCCCGTTCGTCGACCGGATGCGGAAGGTGAACGTGCAGGTGGTGACCATGCCGGTGGCCTCGCAGGAGGGCATCACCAAGGACAACGTGTCGGTGAAGGTCGACGCGGTCGTCTACTTCCGGGTGACGGACCCGCTGCGGGCCGCCATCGAGGTGCAGGACTACGTCTTCGCCGTCGGGCAGGTCGCCCAGTCCTCCCTGCGGTCCATCATCGGCAAGAGCGACCTGGACGACCTGCTCTCCGACCGGGAGCGGCTGCACGAGGGTCTCGCGCTGATGATCGACAGCCCGGCCGCCCAGTGGGGCATCCACATCGACCGCGTGGAGATCAAGGACGTACAGCTGCCGGAGTCGCTGAAGCGGTCCATGTCCCGGCAGGCCGAGGCCGAGCGGGAGCGGCGGGCGCGGGTCATCACCGCGGACGGTGAGTTCCAGGCCGCGCAGCAGCTGGCCAACGCCTCCCGGATCATGTCCGACACCCCGGAGGCCATGCAGCTGCGCCTGCTGCAGACCGTCGTGGAGGTCGCCGCCGAGAAGAACTCGACGCTGGTGATGCCCTTCCCGGTGGAGCTGCTGCGCTACTTCGACAAGGCGGCCCAGCAGTTCGCGACCCCGGCGGCCCCGGCGGCTGCGACGGGCCCGGCCGGCCCGGCGGCTGCGGCAACCCCGGCGGTTCCCGCGGCGGCCGAGGAGGCTCCCGCGATCCCGCCCGCCAAGCCGGTCCCGCCCGCTACGCCGGCTGCAGCCGCTCCGGTGCCTCTCGCCGAGCAGCCGTAGCCAGCGTCAGCGTCACCGCGGTCGAGGCGAGGGCCATGACCGTCATCGCCGTGGCGGGCGAGGTGAGTTGTGCCACCGAGCCCGCCAGCGAGGCGCTCACGCCCTGCATCGTCAGCATGCCCGCCGAGTGCAGCCCGAGGGCGTGCCCGCTGAGCTCGTCCGGGGTCAGGGCCATCAGGCGCTCCTGCTGCACCAGGCTCGCCCCGAAGCCGACGGAGGCGACGGCGGCCAGGGCCGCGGCGAGCGGCAGGGGCGGGTGGCCGAAGAAGACCAGGTACGGCGCCGCCAGCAGCAACAGCAGCGGTACGGCCAGCCGCGCCCGCACGCCGGGCGGCAGCAGCCGGCCCACGGCCACGTCCCCCACCAGCATCCCCAGCGCGGCGCAGGCGAAGAGCGTGCCGGCGGCGTCGGGATCGTAGGAGACGAAGAGGGACTCGCAGCCCACCACCAGGCCGTTGGGGATCCACAGGCCCAGATAGACCAGCCGGCGTGGACGGGCCGACCACAGCTGGGCGTTGGTGCGCCAGGTCGCGGCGACGGAGGGGCGGCCGGCGGCCCGGGGCGGGCGCCGGGTCAGGCCCAGGCGGGCCCCGAGGGCCGCGGCCAGGTACAGGGCCGCCGACGTCAGCAGCGTCACGCGCGGGGACAGCGCGGCCACGAGGACGCCGCCGGTCGCGTACCCGGTGATCTGGGCGATGCCGCTCATCATGTTGAACACCGAACGCCCCAGCAGGTAGCCGTCCTTGGCCAGGATCTCGTTCAGCAGGCCCCAGCGCACTCCGCCGCCGAGCGAGGCGACCAGTCCCTGGGCGAGCAGGACGGCGAAGACCGCCGCCACGGGCAGCCCGGGCAGCGCCAGGAGCGCGGTGCAGGCGGCGAACGCCAGGGGGAGGCCCGTCATCGCCGCCCTCGGCGGCAGCCGGTCCGCGCCCGACAGGAGCAGGGTCGCGCCCAGCACCTGCGCCAGGGAGGGGCCGAACATGCTGACGGCGGACAGCAGCGGCGAACCCGTCGTCCGTAACACCAGCGTGCCGAGCGCCAGACCGCCCACCGTCTGGGCGGCGGTCTGCGCGGCGGAGGACACGAACAGCGGGGTGAACTCGGGCGTGCGGAACAGGTGTCGATAGCTGCGCGGAGCCGTAGGGGCAGTCGTACCGGGAGTCGGGCGGGAAGTCATGCGGGGAGTCTGTGAGGCCCCGCCGCCGGGCGTTATTGTTTCGCGCCCACGCGAAACCTCCGGAGGTGCCCATGGGCTGGTGGCAGCTCAACGCCGACACGCTCGCCCGCAGCCGGTTCCTGCTCTCGCCGTACGTGGAGACCTTCGCGTGCCTGGAACTGCTGCACGCGGGAGTGGCCGCGCACCCCGGGGAGCGGGACTGGCTGCGCGCACACCTGCCCGCGTACCGGGCGCGGCTGGCCGCCGACCCGGTCACCGCGCTGCTGATACGGGCGGGCCTGGGCCGGAACTGGATCGCCGACTTCCTCACGCCGACGCCCCGGGACGGGGAGGCCTTCGCGCAGACCGCCGCCCGGGTCCGCGCCGCCGACCCGGACCGGGCGCGCGCCCACCTGAGGACCTCCCTCGCCGGGCCGCTCCCGGACGCCCTGGACCGGGACGACCTGCCCGAACGGGCGGCCACGCTGCTGGCGTACGTGTGGACCGAGGCCGTACGGCCGTACTGGGACCGGCGCCGGCGGATCCTGGAGGCGGACGTGGTCGCGCGGACCGCGCAGGTGAGCCGGGGCGGCTGGGCGGCGGTGCTGGACTCGCTGCGGCCCGGACGGACCCGGTGGCTCGGGGACAGCCGGCTCCAGGTGAACCTGCACGAGTACCCGCCCCGCGAGATCTCCGGTGCCGAACTGCTGTTCGTGCCGGTGACACCCCAACGGCACAACTGGGTGTCGTGGGAGGAGGGCACCCGGTACGCGATCGTCTACCCGTGCGCCGGCGCGCTCGCCGGCGGAAGCGGCCGGGCGGTGCCCCGCAGCCTCGGCGCGCTGCTCGGCGCGGCCCGGGCCGAGGTGCTGGTGCTGCTCGACTCCCCCCTGTCCACCACCCAGCTGACCGCGGTGACCGGGCAGGGGCTCGGGTCGGTGGGGCGCCATCTGAAGGTGCTGCGGGAGGCGGGGCTTGTGGAGCGCCGGCGGGCGGGGAGGTCGGTGCTGTACGCGCGCACGGCGGCGGGGCAGGTGCTGATGGAGGCGGGCGGGAGCGCGGCCCCGGGGGAAGCGGGCGGGGAGCGCGACCCCGGGGGAACCGGTCACCGGCCCGACACCTACCGGAGCTAGCATCCGCTTATGACGACTACTGACCACAACGGCTCCGTACTGGACACCGAGATCGGCGCCCTCCAGGGCGGCTCCGCGGACCTCTCCCAGTACGCGGGCAAGGCCGTACTCATCGTGAACGTGGCCTCCAAGTGCGGGCTGACCCCGCAGTACACCGGCCTCGAGCGCCTCCACGAGCGCTACGCCGAGCAGGGCTTCACCGTGCTCGGGGTGCCCTGCAACCAGTTCCTCGGGCAGGAGCCCGGCAGCGCCGAGGAGATCGCCGAGTTCTGCTCCGCGACGTACGGCGTCACCTTCCCGCTGACCGAGAAGGCCGAGGTGAACGGCGAGGGCCGGCACCCCCTCTACGACCGCCTGGTCGGCTTCGCCGACGCCGAGGGGCACACCGGGGACATCCGCTGGAACTTCGAGAAGTTCCTCATCGGACGGGACGGCCGGGTCGCCGCCCGCTTCTCCCCGCAGACCGAGCCGGAGTCGGCCGAGATCGTCGCGGCGGTCGAGGCGCAGCTGGCCTGATGGCCCAGGGAACGGCCTAGGGCAGAGGAGAGCCCTCTCGGCAAGGACGGCGGGCTGGTCGAGAGGGCTCTGGGTGGTGCTTGTGGAGTTGTGGTTGCGGGGAGTCGGGTGGGGCGAGGACGAGGGAGGCCCCCTACGCCTTGACCGAGGCCACGAAGGCGTTCCAGGCGTCGGCGGGGAAGGCCAGGGTGGGGCCCTCGGTGACCTTGGAGTCGCGTACGGCGAGTTCCGCGGTCGCGGGCGACTTGACCTCGACGCACGCCCCGTTCCCGGCGGAATAGGAGGACTTCGTCCACGTCTCGGTGGCGCCCTGAAGCAGTGCCATGTCCACTCCTGTTGCGAGTTGCTCTGTAGTGCGATTCACGCCAACCATGTCGAGCGGTTGGCGTGATCGACGCTACTCGGCAACATCCCCTCCTGGAGCACTCGTTCACTCGACCGGGTGGCATATTCCCGTGGGGACTTACGCTGGGACATGGCACGGAGTATCATCCGTCGCCCTTCATGCCGGAAGGCTCAGCGAGCGTACTCTTTGGCCACGTCCGAGATGAGCTGTCGGGATTGGTCCACATTCAGGGACTGTGCCCGCAGATGTTCGTACATCACGGCGTACTTCTGCACGTCCTGCGCCTTCTCCAGATACAGGTCGCTGGTGACGCCCTCGAGGTAGACCACGCTGGAATCGGCCGCGTCGGCGAACTCCAGGATCGCGTACTGGCCATTGAGCCCGGGATGCGCGCCCACCTCGAACGGCAGCACCTGCACGGTGACGTGCGGCAGCTGGGACATCTCGATGAGGTACTCCAACTGCTCCCGCATCACGAGCTTGCTGCCCACCACCCGGCGCAGCGCGGCCTCGTCGAGCACCACCCACAGCCGGAGCGGGTTGTTCTCGGCGGTGATACGTTCCTGTCGCCGCAGCCGCACCTGTACGCGCTTGTCGATGTCGGCCGTCGAGGTCTCCGGCAACGCCCCCTGCACCAGCGCCTCCGCGTACGCGCGGGTCTGCAACAGGCCGGTGACGAGCTGGGGTTCGTACACGCGCAGCGACTCGGCGTCGGTCTCCAGGCCGATGTAGACGCTGTACGGGATGTCACCGAACGCGTGCCACCAGCCCTGCTGCCGGGAGTCGCGGGCCATCTCCATCAGGGAGTCGACGATCCGCTGGTCCTCGACCTCGTACACCCCGCACAGGTCACGGACGTCGCGCTGGCTGATGCTGCGCCGGCCGTTCTCGAGACGGCTGATCTTCGACTGCGACACCAGCAGTCTTTCCGCCACTTCTTCGGCCGTCATGCCCTTGAGCTCGCGCAGCCTGCGGAGCTCCTGGCCCAGCCGGCGCCGCCTGACGGTGGGATTGACATTGGACGCCACGGGACGTGCACCTCCGGCTGACTGCCTGTACCTACCACTTTGCGTATCTGCTGTTGAGCAGACTGCCACCAAGGAGCTTCCTACCGCTGGGAAACGGTGGATATGCGGCGCGTACGCGTCAGTTCGGGCGCAAGAACGCCAAGGAAGCCGAGAACCCAAGGGAAAAAAGGGAAAAGCGGTCGAGCGGGGCGGTGGGACCTCAGGGTCTCACCACCCCGCTCGACCAGCGGCTCCCGAACCGGGTCTGGGGACGGCTGTGCGGCGGTACGACGGTGCGGCGGTGCTGTGTGCGTGGGTGCCGTGGTACTGCGGCTCAGTGGGCCACGACGCGCGCCATGGACCCGTGGCGCGGTTGCATCGGAACACCCCGCGCGGGTTCCGGTGCGGGCCTGGCTCCTGGTCCGGCCTGACGGCCGGGCGGGGCCGGGCTGCGGCGCGGCTGGGCCGCCGCACCGTTCTGGACGTCCATCACGGCGTGCGCGACGAGACCGCCCATGGGGTCATGCCTGATCAGATCCCTGAGCCGGGACCGTGAGGAGCGTCCCTCATTGCCCGGATACAGGTGCTTGCCGAGGCCGACCGCGTGCGCCAGGGCGGCGAGCGCCGCGGTCCGCGGGTCCGGCGGTACGCCGGTGCGGATCGCGGAATCCAGCCGGGCACGGATCTCCCGGCTGATGGCGGTGTCCGTCGCCTGGTAGCGAGTCGTCGGCAGCACCCCGCACATCTGGCCCGCCACGGCATGCACCATGCCGCACCGCTCCAGATGCGAGAGGTAGACCTGGCGGAGCCCGAGACGCGGCCCGCCGATCCAGTGGACGGCCCGTACCGGAGCGCCACGCCTTCGCAGCAACTCCAACGCGCAGTCCAGTGTTGGATCTCCTGTCGGCCGTGGTGCCACCACGGCGATACGATCCCCGTCTGGGGCTATCCGTCCGGCCAGCGCCAGCTCTACTAGCTGCGCTCCGGCCAGACCTAGGTCGAGCGACTGCGGCTGTGCAGTGGTACCCGTGGCCGGGTCCAGTGCCAGCAGCAGAAGCTCCTCCGGAAGTGTTCTGCGGCTCCTGCCCATCCATGCCTCCCCGCGTGGATGAATGACAGGGTGACCCCTCTCACATTGGTCTGTCGAGAGTGCGTGACCTGTTTGTAAGGGAACCGGTAGGTATGTCGTTCTCGTCTACCACAGGGGACAAGCCCGCACACAGGACACTGGTACATGGTTCGGACAGTGGCGGGGAGGCGTTGTCCGGGTGGGTGTTCGGCCGTCGGACGGGCGGTCGACTGGGTAGGCGTACGGTGACATGCGTCACATGGAGGAGGCATCGGTGGCGGGCGAGTCCCCCGACAGGTCGAAGCAGCGCGAGTCGTCGGTTGAACCGACGTCGGGGAAGGCGGGTCCGGTTCCCGAGGCCCGCGATCCGCGATCCGCGGTGTCCCGCGACTCCGACGAGCGCGGCGGCGTCGACACGGCGACCAGGGTCCTGTCGACCCGCGACCTGAAGTCCGACGACGAGCCCCCCGCCCAGCAGGAAGACGCCCGCCTCCGCGAGGCCGTGGCGGCCTGGGTACGGTCCGGGGACTCGGCCGAGGGGGAGGAGCCGGCGAAGGGTTCTCCGCCCGATGCCTCCGCTGCGGAAGCCGCTGGGCCGGATGACGCCGAGGCGCGGGCCACCGAGGGCGAGAAGGCCGAGGACGACGACGCCGAGGGCGCCGAGCGGACGGCCGACGACAGCGAGGCCGCGCAGGACGACGCGGGCGAGGACGACGAGGCTGCCGCGCAGGCCGGCTCGGACGCCGAGACCGACATGCCCGACGAACACGAGGACGCTGCCGCGGACTCGGACTCGGACGCGGACGCGGACAAGCCGGCGAACACCGACGAGAGCGACAGCGCCTCCTCGGACGAGGACGCCGCCGCGAACGCGGACGAGGGCGCGGACGCTGCCGCAGACGCGGACGAGGACGAGGACGAGGACGAGGAAGCCGCCGCGGACGCGGACGAGCCCACTGACACCGAGCCGGAAGCGGACGTCGCCGGTGAGGCCGACGCTGCCGCCGAACCCGCGCCCGCCGACGGCGATTCCGCCCCGCAGGGGCCACCCGCACCCGACGACGAGAGCCGCACGGGTGGTGCGGGTGGGAACACAAAGGCCGAAGGCGAAGCCGAGGCCACTGACACAGAGCCGGACGCGGACACCGACGCCACCGATGAGGCCGACGGCGAAGGCGAAGCCGAGGCCAAGCCCGTCGATCAGCCCACCGCCGTCTTCAAGGCCCCGCGGCAGGTCGACCAGCCGACCACCATGCTCAAGCTCGGCGGCAAGCCGAAGGCCGAGTCGGACCCCGAGCGCACCAGCAAGTTCGTCGCGCTCAAGCCCCTCGACGACCCGTCCACCCGCAAGCCGGAGCCCAAGCCGGCCGCCCCCAAGCCCGCGCCCACCGCCAAGCCCGCAGCCGCGCCCCCCGCGGACGCCACCACCCCCGTCCCCCAGATCGGCCCCGAGCGCACCACCCAGCAGCCGCTTCCCCCGAAGCCCCCGCTGGACCTGCTCGCCGAGCTGACGAACACGCCTCCGCCCCCGGAGACCCCGGTCCGCACGATCGTGCGCCGGGTCAAGATCTGGACCCCGCTGGCCCTGCTGCTGGCGGTCGTCTTTGCGGTCGTACAGGCCATGCGTCCCCTGCCGGCCCCCACCCTCGCGCTGACCGCCGAGGAGACCTACACGTTCGACGGCAGGACCAGCCTCCCCTGGCCCGGCGAGGGCCAGGGCTGGATGGACGTGAACGGCATCGGCACGATGGGCAACTTCGGCAAGCAGACCCCCGTCGCCATCGGCTCCGTCGCCAAGACGATGACCACGTACATCATCCTCAAGGAACACCCGCTGAAGCCGGGCGCCGAGGGCCCGTCCATCACCGTCGACGCCACCGCCGAGAAGGAGGGCGGCTACAACAAGGCCGGCGAGTCCACCCTCGACACGGTGAAGGAGGGCGACAAGCTCACCGAGAAGCAGGCGATCTCGGCCGTGATGATTCCGTCCGCGAACAACATCGCGCGCCTGCTGGCCCGTTGGGACGCGGGCTCCGAGGCGGCGTTCGTCAAGAAGATGAACGCCACCGCCAAGAAGCTCGGCATGACGCACACCACGTACACCGACCCCTCGGGTCTGAAGGAGACCACGGTCTCCACCGCCGAGGACCAGGTGAAGCTCGGCAACGAGGTCGTGAAGAACCCGGTGCTGACGGCCATCACCAGCGCGGCCAGCTGGGACGACCCCACCCACAAGAACTGGTCGAACCCCAACACGCTCCCCTACGTCATGGGCGCGATCGGCATCAAGACCGGCAGCACCACCGCGGCCGGCGGCAACCTGCTCTTCGCCGCGCGCAGGGAGGTCGGCGGTGAGACGGTCACCGTCGTCGGCGCGATCCTCGGCCAGCACAAGCCGGACATCCTCGCCACGGTCAACGCGGTCAGCAAGACCGCGCTGACCGCCGCGAAGGGCGCGCTGACCTCGGCGAAGATCCTGAAGAAGGGTGACGTCGTGGGCTATGTCGACGACGGTCTCGGCGGCCGGACCCCGGTCGTCGTCACCAAGGACGTCACCGCGGTCGGCTGGGCCGGCCTGAAGGCGAAGCTGTCCTTCGCCCCCGACAAGGTGCCGCACACCGCGAAGGCCGGCACCCAGGTGGGCACGCTCACCGTGGGCGACGGCAAGAGCGGCGCGGTGAAGGTGCCGGTGGCCCTGAAGAAGGACCTCACCGAGCCGGGCCTCGGCAGCAAGCTGACCCGCATCCGCTGACCAGAGGCACCCGACGCGCCCGCGGCACACGCGGCGTCCGGTTCGCCGTCCTCGCACCCCGCCGACCAAGCCCCTCGGCGGGGTGCGTGCTAGCGTCACGAAACGGGGCAGGTGGTCGGCCGAGGGGAAACGGCCGCCATCCGGACAGGAAGCGGCCGGTAACACCGAGCGAAGCGGCCGAGAACAGAAGACGGGACACGGGGAGTGCCTTCAGGTGGCCACTGCGGAGCCGACACGCGCCGACGACACCGATACGGGCCCGGGGACCGGCCCGCGAATACGCCCGTCCGAGGCTGACCCGTCCGCGGACGGCCCGGCCACGGACGGACGGGCCACGGACGGACGAGCCATGGACAGCACGGCCACGGACACCTCAGCCGCGGACACCACAGTCGCGGACGGCCCGGTCGGCCGCCGGGCGCGGCTGCTGGCCGCCGCCGAACCCCTCCGGCAGCGGCTCCTCCTGCACCCCGCCCTGTCCATGACCGCGCTCTCCGGTGTGCTGCACGTCATCTGGTTCTTCACGTTCGCCAACAGTGGCGGCGACCTCGCGGCGCAGGACGCGTGGGCCGAGTTCGTCGGCCGGCACCCGGACTCGGCGTACAACCTGGCCTGGTACGGCGGTATGCACCCGGTGTCGTACAGCGTGGTGTCGCCGTATCTGATGTCGGTGCTCGGTGTCCGTACGACACTGATGATCGCGGGGACGCTGTCGGCGGGCCTGCTGACGGTGGTCCTCATCCGCAGCCGGGCGGTGAAGAACCCGCTGTGGGCCGCGCTGGCCGGGGTGTTCGCGCTGATCTGCAACGCGATCTCGGGCCGGGTGACCTTCGCCCTGGGCACCGTGTTCGCGCTGGGCGCGGTCGCGGCCGTGTTCTGCTGGCCGTACCGCTGGCGGTACAAACGCTGGGCGAAGGCCCTGGCCGCGGGGCCGCTCGCCGCACTCGCCACCATGTCGTCGCCGGTAGCGGGCCTGTTCGTGGGCCTGATCGCGGCGGCGCTGTTCCTGCAGAAGCGGCGGCCGGGCGCCTGGGCGCTGGGGCTGGCGCCGACGGCCGTGGTCGCCGTGTCGACGTGGCTGTTCCCCTTCTCCGGCACGCAGCCGATGACGATCGGCTCGGTGGTCATGCCGCTGCTGTACGGGCTGCTCTGCCTGTTCCTCGTCCCCAAGGAGTGGAAGACCGTACGGCTGACCGCCGCCGTCTTCAGCCTCGCGGTGGTGCTGGTCTGGCTGTTCAGCTCGCAGATCGGGTCGAACATCTCGCGGTTGCCGATGCTGTTCGCGGGTGTGACACTGATCGCGGCGCTGCCGTTCACGGTGCCGCGCTCGCGCAAGTGGTACACGACGGTGCTGGCGTTCCTCGGCTTCGTCGGCTGGATAGGCTTCAAGTCGGTCGACGACATCATCCACACCACCCCGGACGCGTCGTGGGCGCGCGAGCTCGCCCCGCTCGTCAACGAACTCCAGCAGGTCGGCGCCGAGAAGGGCCGCGTCGAGGTGGTCCCGGCCCGCTCGCACCGCGAGGCCTCCGCGCTCGCCCCGTACGTCAACCTGGCCCGGGGCTGGCTCCGCCAGGCCGACATGGAGCGCAACCCGCTCTTCTACGACGACACCCTCGACGCGGCGAACTACCACGCGTGGCTCCAGCGCTGGGCCGTCCACTTCGTCGTCCTGCCCAAGGGCGAGCCGGACGGCGACGGCGGCAAGCGGGAGCGGGCCCTCGTGCGGCGCGGGATGCCGTACCTGACGCAGATCTGGGGCGACGCCAACTGGCAGCTGTTCCGGGTGACCGACCCGGCCCCGCTCGCCGAGCCCAACGCGGTCGTCGACCGGGCGGAGCAGGGCGAGATGACCATCGAGGTCCGCGAGGCCGGCCGCATCCTCATCCGCATCCCCTACTCGCCGTGGCTCAGCATCGTCGACGCCGAGGGCAAGAAGATGAAGCCGCCCCAGGAGACCCAGGCCTCCAAGCACCGGACCGAGGGCACGCCGAAGACGTACGACAACGTCAACGGCTGTCTGATGGAGACGCCGGAGGACGCCAAGGGCGACAAGTGGACGATGCTGCTCGCGCCGAAGGCGGGGACGTACCGGCTGGCCGCGCCCTATGAGCTGCCCAGGGGTACGCCGTGCCCGGACGAGCTGCAGGAGCGGTGAGCCGCCCCGGTCCCCGCCCGAGGCCGGGGCGCCGGGCCGCTGACGCTCAGCGGAGCTTGTCGACGTACCGGTCCGTCCCCGGGACCGTCGGGACGAACGGCGCCACCAGCTCCACCCGCCCCAGCCCCGACTCGGCCACCTGCTCGTCGAGCCCCGCGAAGTACCGCTCCCAGCACTCCCGGGGGTCCGCCTCCAGGAACCACAGCAGGGTCAGCCGGGTGTCGACGCCCTCGACCTGCTTGACGTAGGTCATGCGGTCGCCGGGGAGCGGCGTGGGCCGGAAGACGGTCACCAGCGCCGCCGGGGAACCCGCGACGCGCTTGGGCAGGTGCCGGGCCCGCAGCCACTCCAGCAGTTCGGCGCGCTGCCCGGCGCTGTCGGCGTCGACGACCTCGAGGACCAGGCCCGCGTACGGGTGGTCGAGGGCGTGGAAGTCGCGGGGCCCGGCCGCGCCGTCCCGGTACACCGTGGCCTCGTGGTCCTGGAAGGCCGTGAAGACGTGGGTGCGGTCCTGGTAGACGCGGGCGTCGCGGTTGAGGCGCCGGTTGATGGCGACGGTCCACTTCATGTGGTCGTCGTAGCGGCCGTCGGTGACCCAGTAGGTGGAGAGGTAGCAGCCCGCGGTGACGGGCTGGGCCACCGCCGACTTCTCCGGGTAGCGCAGGAGCTGGAGGTCCCGGGTGGCGACCCAGCGGCGGCCCGCGTACATCCAGGGCATGGCCATCGCGCCGGCGTAGTAGTGGTCGTCCTCGTACCAGCGGTTGTACGCGTACTCGTGGCCCGGGTGCGGTTCGACCATGGTGATCAGGGCGTGGCCGGGGCGCACCCCGTACGGGCCCACGGCGGCCAGTTCGGCGTACGTCTCGCTGCGGGTCTCCTCGCTCATGCCGTTCCCCTTCCTTCCTCTTCCTTCCTCCGCCGGACGCCCATACTCTGACGCCCCGTCAGATGATTCGCCATCCCCCGGGAGGCCCGGATGTCACTGCTCGAGGGCAAGACGGTCGTCGTGTCGGGCGTCGGGGCCGGGCTCGGCCACCAGGTCGCCGCCGCCGTCGTACGGGACGGGGGGAACGCGGTGCTCGGCGCCCGCACCGAGGCGAACCTCGCCAAGAGCGCGGCCGAGATCGACCCGGAGGGGTCCCGGACCGCGTACCGGGCGACCGACATCACCGACGAGGGGCAGTGCGAGGCGCTGGCCGCCCTGGCGCGGGAGCGGTTCGGCGCTCTGGACGCGGTGGTGCACGTGGCCGCCTGGGACTCCTGCTTCGGCGGGCTCGAGGACGCCGACTTCACGACCTGGCAGTCGGTCATCGACGTGAACCTGCTGGGCACGCTGCGGATGACCCGGGCCTGTCTGCCCGCCCTGAAGGAGGGCGGCGGCGGCTCGGTGGTGATCATCGGCACACAGTCGGCGGTGGCCGCGCCCACCCAGGTGAAGCAGGCGGCGTACGCGGCTTCCAAGGGCGCCCTGACCAGCGCGATGTACTCCCTGGCCCGCGAACTGGGCCCGTACCGGATCCGGGTCAACACCGTGCTGCCGGGCTGGATGTGGGGGCCGCCGGTGCAGGCGTACGTCCAGTTCACGGCCCACACGGAGGGCGTCCCCGAGGCCGACGTACTGGGCCGGCTCACCGGCCGGATGGCACTGCCCGACCTGGCGACGGACGGGGACGTGGCCGACGCGGCGGCCTTCCTGGCCTCGGACCGGGCGCGAGCGATCACCGGCCAGTCGCTGCTGGTCAACGCCGGGGAGCTGATGCGCTGACCGCCCGCTACCCACCACCCACTACGACCCGCTGTTTTCAGCCACTTGAGATGTTCACGTAGATGAACTCAGGTCAGTGAGTAGAACATTTTTGCTTGCTCTTGACCTTACGCTCGCTTGTCGTGCCCGCGTAACCCCACCCACGATGAGCGGGCACTTCGCGACCTTCCCCGTCCACGCTCCGCTTATGCGAAGTGCCAGCCAGCTGAGCGGAGTTCACAAGGCGGACCCTGGGAGGGGAGCGCATGAACAGTCTCGACTGGGTCGTGCTCATCGGCTACTTCGGCGTGATGATCGCGATCGGCGTCTGGTCGCACAAACGCGTGGACGACGTCAGCGACTTCTTCACGGCGGGCGGCAAGATGCCGTGGTGGCTGTCCGGCATCTCGCACCACATGTCGGGCTACAGCGCGGTGATGTTCACCGGATACGCGGGTATCGCGTACACCTACGGCGTGACGTCCTTCGTGACGTGGTCCTTCCCGATCGCGCTGGGCGTCGCCATCGGCTCGAAGCTGTTCGCGCCGCGGATCAACCGCCTGCGGTCGCGGCTTCATGTGGCCTCTCCGCTGGAGTACCTGAAGAACCGGTACGACCTGAAGACCCAGCAGGCCCTCGCCTGGTCCGGCATGCTGCTGAAGATCGTGGACGTCGGCGCGAAGTGGGCGGCGATCGCGACGCTGCTGTCCGTCTTCACCGGCGTCACCCTGAACCAGGGCATCCTCATCACGGGCGCGATCACGGCCGTCTACTGCACGATCGGCGGCCTGTGGGCGGACGCCCTCACCGAACTCGGCCAGTTCGTCATCCAGTTGCTGGCCGGCATCTCCATGTTCGTCGCGGTCGTACTGAAGCTGAACGACAAGGGCATCGGCCTCTTCGACGCCTTCGACCAGCCGGCCCTGCACGGCCACGGCAAGCCTCTGGTCGGCCCGTACGGAACCGTCTTCCTGCTCGCCTTCCTCTTCATCAAGCTGTTCGAGTACAACGGCGGCATGCTCAACCAGGCCCAGCGCTACATGGCGACGGGCAGCGCGCGGGAGGCCGAGCGGTCGGCGCGACTGTCGGCGGTGCTCTGGCTGGTCTGGCCGGTCGTCCTCTTCTTCCCGATGTGGGTGTCACCGCTCCTCGTCCACGCCAAGAAACCGGACGGCTCGGACTCCTACGGCCTGATGACCGAACAGCTGCTGCCGCACGGCCTGCTGGGCCTGGTCATCGTCGGCTTCTTCTCCCACACCATGGCCATGTGCTCCTCCGACGCGAACGCCATCGCGGCCGTCTTCACCCGGGACGCGGCGCCGGTGTTCTCCCAGCGGGCCCGTCAGTGGGGCCAGCGCTCCGGGCTGATCGCGGCCCGGGTGACCACAGTGGTCTTCCTCGGCCTGTCGATGGCGGTGGCGACCCAGGTCAACTCCCCCGCCTTCAAGGACATCATCACGGTGGTCATCAAGTGGGTCGCCGGCCTGATGGGTCCGATCGCCATCCCCATGATGCTGGGGCTGCTGCGCCCCTTCCGCCGCTCCGGCCCGACAGCGGCGCTCACCAGCTGGTCGATGGGCCTGCTGGCCTTCTGGCTGGTCAACTACCCGATCAACTGGAACGTCGACGGCGGCGTCCCGCTCCAGTACCAGGTCTCGGTCCCGCTGGCCGTCTCCCTGGTCCTCTACATCGTCATCGGCTACATCAAGCCGGAGGACACCCCGGAACGCCTCGCCGTCATCGAGCGGATCAACACGGACGACGACGGCGCGATGGCAGCGGTCCCGGCACCCGCCGGCGCGGGCGACGACATGGTCGGCGCCCCGGTCAAGGACTGACCCCGCGGCTACCCGCCCCTGGGGTAGCGGGCCAGCCAGGCCGGCGCGGACCCCGCCGGCCCGTGCAGCGCGGGCCCCTGGGTCATCTCCATCGCGAAGTCGTCGGCCAGCTCCAGGATCGTCGGACGGCCCTCCAGCTCGGCCAGCCAGGCCGGCGGGAGGGCCGTCTCGCCGTGCAGGGCCCCGAGCAGCCCACCGGTCAGCGCACCGGCGGCACCGGAGGGCCCACCCTGGTTCACGGCCAGGCACAGCCCGTGCCGTACGTCCTCCCCCACCAGCGCGCAGTACACCGCACCGGCCAGCATCCCGTCCGCCGCGCCGTCCCCCACCAGCTCCTCCACCCGGGCCGGCGACGGCATCCCCTGCCGTACGGCCCCCAGCGCGTGCTGAAGGGCGTCCGACACGGGCTGATGCCCCGACCGGGCGGCGAGCAGGGCCAGCGCCCGCTGCACGGCACCGTCCAGGCTCTCGCCGCGGGCCAGCGCGTGCACGATCACCGCGTACGCGCCGGCCGAGAGACAGGCCGTGGGGTGCCCGTGCGTCTGGGCCGCGCACTCCACGGCCAGCTGCACCACCAGCTGCGGCTCCCAGCCGACGAGCAGCCCGAACGGCGCGGAACGGGCCACGGCCTCCGGCCCCAGCTCCCCCGCGTTCTTGGGCGACTCCAGCGTGCCCATGGTCTCGTCGCCGAGCCCCAGCAGCAGCGCCCGCGTCGGGTCCCGCCGCGCGTACAGCCACTCCTCCCGCGCCAGCCACCCGTCGTCCTTGCGCCGCTCGTCGGGACCCCAGTCCCGCTGCGTGGCCGCCCATCTCAGATACGCCCGGTGCAGATCGGTCGGCGGATGCCAGGCCCCGGTGTCCCGCCGCACCTGGGCCCGTATCAGCCCGTCCACGGTGAAGAGGGTGAGCTGCGTGTGATGCGTGACGGCACCGCGCCGCCCGTACCCCACCGCCAGGTCGACCAGCCCCTCCACCCCGTACCCAGCCCGGATCTCCTCCACCCCGAGCTCGTCGACCGGCGCCCCCAGCGCATCCCCGACGGCGACCCCCAGCAGCGTCCCCCGCACCCGGCTACGGAAGTCCTGCTGCTCGGCACGCCCCCAGACGGCCCCGGATGCCGCATCCATCCTGACCTCCCACGTTGGCACCGTCCGCACGTACGACGTCCAGCACTGTAATCGAACGGGGACGGTCGGTAGAGGGGCCGGACAGGGGGCGGGGTGTGGGTCGGGTGAACGCGAGTGTGCGTCAGCCGTACCACGTGACATTGCAGACGTACACGCACTCATGGCGGGGCACGGCCAGGAAGCTGATGAAGCCACGCCCGCCGAGAAGGTCGAACTCGCGGAGGCCGCCTCCCGATCAGTGGGTCTGCCCACCCGCACGGAGTCGTGGCCAAGCGCGGCCAGCCGCCTCCCGGATCGCGTGAATCTCGGCGATGGCCGCAGCGGGATCCAGTTCGCCGGCGTCCACGATCCGCTCCAGCTCCCGCAGCCGGGCGGCCCGGGCGGGGTGGCGTTCGATGGCGACGGACACGGCCCAGGAGTGCACGAAGGCGCGCAGGGGCGCGAGACTCTGGGTCTGCTGAGCGTTGGTCGTGGCTTCGAACAGGTGCTGCGTGAGGGCCGGGAGCCGGCTGGGAGCGATCCGGGCCACCGCGTTCCGGAGCGCGTCCGGAGTCGGCTCGGGCATGGGGATCAGCGGTCCGTACGGGCCGTCACTCTGGGCACTCACGGTGGCCTCCGGTGCTGCTGGTTCGCTCCCCGTACGGTACCGGCGAAGGCCGCGGCACGCCGCCGGGGCAGCCCAAGCGATGGGACTCGTTTCCGGCATCGCTATGCCACCTTCCGTTCGGCCGTCCGGCAGTCGCGGCAGTGGCCCGGGGCGGGGGCGCGGAACGCGCGGTCGCAGCGGTCGCAGGTCTGGAAGGGGGCGGGCCGGGTCGGCTCTGGAGCGGGTTCGACAGCCGGGGGCAGGAGAGCGGTGAGGCGGTGGGCCAGGAAGCCCCCGGGATGGCGCACGCCTTCCGGCGGGAGCCCCGCACAGAGTGTTCGCTGCACGTCCTCCGGACCGACGCCGCGTTCCAGCCAGGCGACCACGGCGGGAACGAGACGGCGTACCTCGCGCTCGGCCAGGTGGAGGCGAGGGTCACGTAGGCGCAGACCCGCCAGTACCGCGCGTGCGGCGCGGTGGGCGGGCAGGTCAGATGCGGCCGGGGTCGGTTGTTCCGGCTCCTTGAGGTCTGGGGCGGGTTCGCGGCGCGGTGCAGGCGTCGCGTGAGCCGTGCGCGTCCGGGGCTTGTTGTAGGAGGTCGTGCGCGTGACGATCCGTCCCGACGGCAGCCGCTCCTTGGTGCGGGCCAGGTAGCCGTGCTCCTCCAGCTCCCGCAGCGCAGACGCGATCCGCGTCTCTCCCTCGGGGAACTTGGCCGCCAGGACCTTGATGCCGACGAGGGCGCCGGTGGGCAGCGACTGGATGTGGACGGCCAGCCCGATGGCCGTCAGTGACAGATCCGGATGCTGCGCCAGATGGTTTCCGACCACGGTGAACTCTTCGTCGTGGCGTTCGTCCACGTGGGTAACTCCGAGGCGGGAACGGACGGAACGGGTGCGCGCGTGCGCGCTAAGGTGCTGCTCAGTCATCGGGAAGGTGTCTCTTCCTAGGTGATCAGGCCCTCGTTCGGGATGGCAGTCCCGGCGGGGGCCGTTACGTGTGTGTCGAGGCTGACGCTGCCTCACCGACTCACCGACGCGCCAGGTGAACCGACCGCGATCACCCGACCGAGTGACCAGGGGTGCGGTGGGCGACGGGCTGGGTGGGGCGGGTTTGGTTCTTTCCCCGGTTCTTTGTCTTTGGCGTCGGGCCCGCCCGGGTCATCACTCCGCGCGATCCGGCGTAGTGGCGCATGAGGAGCTGAACAGCACTGACATCGGCACGGAGAGCGACCGTACGGTTACGTGGAGGCGAGCGGTATGGAGGACGAGGAGGCCACGGCCGTACTCAAGGCGGTCGGACGGCAGATCAAGGTCTGGCGCGAGGCGGCAGGTATGCGGCAGGCGGAGCTCGGGGCCGCCATCGGGTACAGCGAGGAAACGGTCTCGTCCGTGGAGCGCGGGCGGAAAGCTGGCCGCGATGAAGGAAGACGTGGAGAAGGCCCGTTACCCGAAGAAGGTGCGGGACCTGAAGAGGCTGGAGGACGAGGCGGTCGAGCTCGGCGCGTACGCCAGCCACAACATGCACGGCCTTCTCCAGACCCCGGAGTACGCCCGCGCGTTGTACGCGATGCGGCGGCCCGCGTACACGGAGGAGGAGATCGACGGCCATGTCGCCGCGCGCCTGGCCCGGCAGCGTGTCTTCGAGCGCGTGCCCTCACCGCTGCTCACCTTTGTCCAGGAAGAGGTGACGCTGCGGCGGCCAATCGGGGGCAGGATGGTGTTGCGGCAACAACTCGAACATCTGCTGGAGATCGCAGGGTTGAGGCACGTCGCGATTCAGGTGATGCCCACGGACCGCGAGGACCACGCGGGCATGGCGGGACCGATCCGGCTGCTGAAGCTCGGGGACGGCAAGACGCTCGGGCACTCCGAGGCCCAGCTGCACAGTCGAGTGATCAGCGATCCCCGGGACGTCCAGATCCTGGAGATGCGCTATGGCATGATCCGGGCGCAGGCTCTCCCGCCACGGGAGTCTCTGGCCTTCATCGAGAAAGTTCTGGGAGAGACATGAGCGACCTCGACTGGTTCAAGAGCAGCTACAGCAGCAATGACGGCCCTGATTGCGTCGAGGTCGCCATACCCGCGGCCGCCACCACCGTCCACGTCCGCGACTCCAAGAACAAGCACGGCGCCCAACTCGCCTTCACTGACGCCCCGTGGGCCGAGTTCGTGGCGTTCGCGGGTCATTCCGCGTAGCGGGCCTGAAGGGCATCACGGGCCTCTGTGATCGTTGCGAGGCGCTCGGTCAGGTACGACCGGTCGGCGCCCGGGCTGTGCAGAAGCTCGGTCAGGTAGAGGGCCGCATCCGCCAACTCGTCCCAGGTGGGGTTCGAGGCCAGGAAAGCGTGCAGGGCCCGTTCGCCCTCGTGCCGGTCGTCGAGGGCACAACTGGCGACGCACCACCGCAGCGCGCCCTCGTTCACTTCCGCGGCACCCGGCTCCACCAACCGCGCCAGCTCCCGCCACAGAGGTCTCGCCGCCTCCAGTCCGCGGGATCCGCCGACGGCAAGAGCCAGATGAAGGGTTCCGGTGACCGGGTCGGTCGCGCGCAGCCGCTCGGCGATGCTCCGGGCCGACGCCCACCGCCCGGCATGCCGGTGGGCCTTGGCGCGCAGTGCGTCCCAGCCGCCACCGGCCCTTGCCGACCGGTCGGCGAGGGCCAGACCGGCCGAAGCCTGGTCCCATCGGCCGCAGCGCATCAGCACCTCGATGAACTCGGTACGCGCCCACTCCGATCTTCGCTCCAGTGCGGCATACCGCCCCAGGTCGGCCAGGGCCCGACCGGTCTGTCCGGTCGCCAGGAAGACACGCGCCCGCCGACCGTGAGCCAGCCCATCGTCGGGGTTCACCTCCAGGGCGCGGTCCAGACAGAACAGCGCCTCCCGATCGGCCCCTCGGGCGTAGTACGCGGCGCCCAGGCCGGACCATGCCCCGCCGTGGTCCGTGTGCCGTTCCAGTACGCCCCGGAAGGCGGCTATCGCCTCCCCGTACAGGTGCTTTTCCAGACAAGCCTCACCCAGCTCGACGCCGATCCAATCGATGCCCGGGGCCGCCTCGGCCGCTCGGCGCAGGGCTTCCAGCATGCCCTGCTGGTCTCCCAGCCGCCGCTTGACCCGGGCCAGCCACCCCAGCGCCCAGGCATAGCGGGGCGCCGACTCGACAGCCCGGGCGAGGTCGGCGAGCGCCTCTTCACTCCGTCCCAGGTTGTAGTAGGACACGCCACGGCTCGCCAGGGCCGACGAGTAGTCGGGGGTGAGGGAGACAGCTCGGCCAAGCTCGGTGACAGCCTCCTCGTAACGGCCCGCGAGCCGGTAGGCGTCGCCCCGTTCGGACGCGACCCAGGCGGCATCCGGCAGCAGGCGCACCGCACGATCCAGGTCGGCGAACGCGTCGTCCCACTCTCCCCTGACCCGGCGCAGCCGCGACCTGCGCACGAGCGTCCATGTCTCGTCCTCGTCGAGACTCAGCGCGCGGTCGAAGTCGGCGAGTGCCTCGTCGTACCGGCCGAGTGCATGTCGGCACACGGCTCTGTAGGCGAGGGAAGCGGAGTCGGTCGGGTCGAGGGCGATGGCCCGGTCGCAGTCGGCGATGGCCTCCTCGAACCGCCCCGCACGCCAGTGGGTCTTGCCACGGCCCGCGAGGATGCGACTGGAGTCCGGGACCAGCTCGTTCGCACGGTCGAACGCGGCCACCGAAGCCGGGAAGTCGCCGAGCCGCTGGTGGGCGAGCCCACGGTTGTAATAGGCCGGGGCGAACTCCGGCTCCAGCTCGGTCGCCCGGTCGTATTCGGCCAAGGCCGCCTCGTGTCCGCCCGCGCGGGCCAGTTCCACTCCGCGCAGCGTGTGGGCCAGTGCCCGGCCAGTCCGGTCCAGTCCGGTGGTGTCGGCCAGGAGGAGGCCCAGCGCCTCGGTCACTCCGGACGTGTCGTTCGCGAGCGCCTCGTGCAGTCGCGTACCCCAGTCGAGCAGGACCGGCGCATCCGTGTCGCGGCCCGCCTCTGTCAGCATCTGGGCCCAGCGGCGGCCGGCGGCCAGGTCTGCCGCACAGACCCCGACCAGGTCGCGCAGCGCTCCTGCGAGCGCCCCGTCCGGTCGGGCACACAGCAGGTGATACGTCTCCTCCAGCCGCGCTTCACGCCACGGCTTGTGTGACCAGTGCGAGTACGGACGCAGTCCGACCGCCGCCTCCTGCCGCCCCCGCCCGAAGACACCCGCCAGCCGCTCGTGGTCCTCGGCCCAGCCCCGCCGGGAACGACCACGTTGGCGCCGGAGCATCATCCCGCGAACCAGGTCGTGGTACGTCAACCGGTTACCGCGATCCGTGACGAACGACAGCCCGCGCAGCCAGTCGAAGAGATTCTCGGCCTCATCCCGCGGGCAGTCCACGGTCTCCTGGAACACGTCCAGGTTCAGGCCCCGGGGCAGCGCGCAGGCCAGCGCCGCCTTCCGGTGCGCCGGATCCCGCTCCCACCGCAGGAAGCGTTCCACGACCGTCGAACAAGGATCATCGATGTCACCGACGTCGGCGTGGCGCTGCTCGGCCAGGGTGGACACGTACAGCGGCAGCCCGTCGCTCAGGCGCAGCACCTCCGCGACGACCGGCTCCGCCACCACGCCCCGGCCGGCGAGCAGCTCTCGTGTCTCCGCCTCCGTGAACGGCCGGAGCGGAAGGTCGGCCCGGGAGTTCGCGAAGCCGCCCCAGCGGGCGGCGTCCAAGGGCAGCTGTCCACACGTCACCACGACGACGTTCTCGGGCACCTCACCGTACCGGTGCGTCGTCATCACCTCGTGCAGCCAGCCGTCGAGAAGCGGGCCGGTCCGCTCGTACGTGTCGAGGAACAGGACGATCCACGGCACGGAGGAGGGCACGGCCGCGAGTTCGCGCAACAGCAGTGGGGTGAGTTCCCGCACCGGAGCCGTCACCAGCCGCACGTCGTCCTGGTTCCGCAAACGGGCGCTGACACCGGCCAGCAGCCGTCCGGCCTCCTGGGGGTCAACGGCCCCGGCGAGGGGGCTGACACCCGGGACCAGCTCCAGCGCCGCCAGCGCGGCACGGGCCGCCGTCATGGCCGCCGGGGACGGTCCTTCGGCCTCGGGTCCCGTCCCGGCCAGCGCCACCTCGGTTTCGTGACGCAGCTTCCGGTATGCCGCCAGACGCCGGTCGAGCTTCTTCAGCCGCCGGCGCTGAGCACCGAACTGGTCGCAGATCTCCTCCAGCAACTCCGGGACACTGCTGACGGTCTCGTTCACATAGGCCGTCAGCGCCCCACGTTGACGTGCTATCCCCTCGAACTCCCGCACCAGGGCCGATTTTCCGACGCCCGCAATGCCGTGCACATGGAACAGGAAGCGGTGCCGCGCGTCCGTGGGCGAGAGGTCGAAGTTGCCGCGGAACGCGGCCAGAGCGTCGCTGCGCCCCACGAAACCCGGCCGCTCGGGCCTCCCACTCGGCTCATGCGCTGACCACCCCACGCGATATGCCCCCTCGTCCAGCAGCCGCCCGAGCCCCGCCAATTGTGGCTCAATGTGTACGACCCGAACCAGACCGCGTGGGGAAGGTGACCGCCGTGATCACTACTCCAAGAGCCCCACGCCTCGCCGCCACCCTCCTGACCGGCACGGTCGCCCTCTACATCGCCCTCGTCGCCTTCGGCAACATCACCGACTTCGGCACCAACCAGCAGTTCGTCCGCCATGTACTCGCGATGGACACGACGTTCAAGGACGACGACCTGATGTGGCGCGCCATCACCTCGCACGCCTGGGAGGACGCGGCGTACGTGGCGATCATCGTCTGGGAGACACTCGCAGCACTGATACTGGTCGCCGCCACCTACCTGTGGGCCCGGCAACACCCGCGCGCCCGCCAGGCCTCCACCATCGGCCTGCTGATGCTCCTGCTGCTGTTCGGCGCCGGGTTCGTCGCGATAGGCGGGGAATGGTTCGCGATGTGGCAGTCGAAGACATGGAACGGCCTGGACGCGGCCACCCGGGTGATCGTGCTGACCGGGGTGGCGCTGCTGGTGACGTACCTGCCGGGGGCGGCCCAGGAGAACGATTGACCCCTTCACACACACGGGACGGCAGGGGTCGCGTGCCCCGGCAACCGGTGCACGCGAACCTAGTCCGCCGGGCGCACTCAGCACAGGCAGCGAGCCGCCCCGAGCAGGCCGGAAGGTCCGGTTCCCAGGGCGGCTGTTCAGCTCACGGTGACACCGCACGGTGTACCTCGTGTACGCGGCCACGCGCCACCCCAAAGACACTGACTAGCCGCGACTAGCCGTGCGGGGCGAACTTCTGCAAGGGCCCTAACATGAGAGGCAGTTCGGGGCCTGGGTGGGTCATTGGGCGTTCTCGGTGAACATCTTGATCAGGTCGTGGGCGTTGTTGTGTTCGGAGTCGATCCGGTAGTGCTCGGCATCTTCAGCAGCGGCGACCTCGGCGCTACGGAGGAACATGGCCTGCTCGTACTCGGTGAGCGCGGCCTCGATGTCGTCGGGGTGCGCGGCGAGGGCTTGGCCGAGTTCGGCGCCGTCGAGCATGGCCAGGTTGGCGCCCTCGCCGTTCGGGGCCATCAGGTGGGCGGCGTCGCCGAGCAGGGTCACCCCCGGCACCCGGTCCCACCGGTGTTCGGCAGGCAGGGCGTAGAGGGAGCGCAGGACCGGTGCGGTGTCGCCGTCGGTGAGCAGCGCGGTGAGCTCCGGCGCCCAGCCGTCGAACTCCGCCGCGATCCGCGCGGTCGCCGCGGCGGTATCCGCGAAATCGACGCCGGCGAACCAGTCCAGCGGCCTGGACAGCATCACGTAGGCGTGCAGGGTGTCGCCGCGCTCCCGGTGGGCGAAGATCTCCGTGCCCGGCGAGGGCGCCATCATCGACCCGCCGCCAACCGCCTTCGCGGTGGCCGGGTGCCGGGTGTCGGCGTCGAACAGGTAGGTCTCGACGACCGACGTGCCCACGTACTCGGGTATCACGTCGGAGAGCAGCGGCCGCACCCGTGACCAGGCGCCGTCCGCGCCGACCAGCAGGCCGGTGTCGACGGTGCCGCCGTCGGCGAAGGTCACCTCGTGGCGGCCCTCACCGAGGGCCCGGGTGCCGCTGACCTTGTGCCCCCACCGGACGGTGCCGGCCGGAAGCGAGTCGAGCAGGATCCGCCGCAGGTCGCCGCGCATCGCCTCGGGGCGTCCGCCCGTACCGTCGTCGGCCTGTTCGAACAGGGCGGTCCCGTCCCGGTCGAGGACCCGCATCGCCTGGCGGCCCTCCAGGACGACGGCGTGGAACTCGTCCATCAGACCGGCCGCCTTGAGAGCGAGCTGCCCGTTGTAGTCGTGGATGTCGAGCATCCCGCCCTGCGTACGCGACTGCGGCGAGGGCTCGGCCTCGTACACGGTGGCCGGGATTCCGTGGACGTGCAGAACGCGGGCCAGCGTGAGTCCGCCGAGTCCGGCACCGATGATCGTGACTGGAGTATGCATGATGGCTCCTCGGGATCGGGCCGCCCGGTGAACTCCGGGCCGGCCGTCCCCAGAAAAGTGCCACCCGCCGCCGACGGGCCGCCGATATCCGACCGACGGCCCCCCGACATGCGACCGACAGCGCAGATCGACTGTCAGTCCAATACCGGCAACAGCTCCGGCAGATGCCCGTCCGAAGCAGTCGCCGCCCGCTGCCGCTCCTCCGTCACCTCCCCGTACAGCGTGGTGCGGGGCCTTGCCGGACGGCCGGCCGCATCGGCTACGGCGATCAGGTCGCGTACCGACTTGTAGGAGCCGTAGGAGGAGCCCGCCATGCGGGAGATGGTCTCCTCCATCAGGGTGCCGCCCAGGTCGTTCGCGCCGGAGCGGAGCATCTCCGCCGCGCCTTCGGTGCCGAGTTTCACCCAGCTGGTCTGGATGTTGGGGATGTGCGGGTGCAGGAGGAGGCGGGCCATGGCTGTGACCGCGCGGTTGTCACGGGTGGTGGGACCGGGCCGCGCGATGCCCGCCAGGTACACCGGCGCGTTGGTGTGGATGAAGGGGAGGGTGACGAACTCGGTGAAGCCGCCCGTCTGTTGCTGGATGCGGGCGAGGGTGCGGAGGTGGCCGAGCCAGTGGCGGGGCTGGTCCACGTGGCCGTACATCATCGTCGACGAGGAGCGGATGCCCAGTTCGTGGGCTGTCGTGACCACCTCGATCCAGGTGGCCGTGGGCAGCTTGCCCTTGGTGAGGACCCAGCGGACCTCGTCGTCGAGGATCTCCGCCGCCGTGCCCGGGATGGAGTCCAGGCCCGCCTCCTTGGCCGCCGTCAGCCACTCGCGGATGGACATCCCGGTGCGGGTGGCGCCGTTGACGACCTCCATCGGGGAGAAGGCGTGCACGTGCATCCCGGGGACGCGGGACTTGACCGCCTTGGCGATGTCGAAGTACGCGGTGCCGGGTAGGTCAGGGTGGATGCCGCCCTGCATGCACACCTCCACCGCGCCTACCTCCCAGGCCTGTTGGGCCCGGTCGGCCACCTGTTCCAGGGAGAGCGTGTAGGCGTCGGCGTCGGTGCGGCGCTGGGCGAAGGCGCAGAAACGGCAGCCGGTGTAGCAGACGTTGGTGAAGTTGATGTTCCGGGTGACGATGTAGGTGACGTCGTCGCCGACGGCCGACTTCCGTACGTCGTCGGCGATCCGGGTCAGCGCGTCCAGCGCCGGGCCGTCCGCGTGCAGCAGGGAGAGGGCTTCCTCGTCGGTGAGGCGCGTCGGGTCCTCGGCCGCCGTGCGCAGGGCCTGCCGTACGTCGGTGTCGATGCGCTCCGGAGCCATCCCGGGGGCGGCGGCCTCGCGCAGGGCGGACCAGTCGCCGTACACCTCGTCGAAGTCGTCGCGCCGGTCGGACGTGCGGCCCTCGGTGTCGATCGACGTGTGCAGGTCCGTACGGCCGGAGGCCACGAAGGCCTCCTCCGGCTCCTGCCACGGATGTCCCTCGACGAGGGCGTCGGGACGCGCCAGACCCGTCTCCGGGTCCGCCAGCGCCCGTACGTGCGGCAGCAGCCGCGGGTCCAGCCAGGGCTCGCCGCGTGTGACGAACTCCGGGTACACGCAGAGACGTTCCCGCAGCTCGAACCCGGCCGCCGCGGACTTCGCGGTCAGCTCCTCGATCTGCGGCCAGGGGCGTTCGGGGTTGACATGGTCGATGGTCAGGGGCGACACCCCGCCCCAGTCGTCGATGCCCGCGCCGATGAGCCGCTCGTACTCGGAGTCGACCAGGTTGGGCGGGGCCTGGAGGCAGGCGGAGGGGCCGAGCAGGTGCCGGGCGACGGCCACCGTGGCGACCAGGTCGTCCAGTTCGGCGTCCGGCATACCGCGCATGGCCGTGTCCGGCTTGGCGCGGAAGTTCTGGATGATCAGTTCCTGGATGCCGTGGTACGCACGGGAGACCTTGCGGAGTGCGAAGAGGGATTCCGCCCGCTCCTCGTACGTCTCGCCGATGCCGATGAGGAGCCCGGAGGTGAAGGGGACGGAGGAGCGGCCGGCGTCCTCCAGGACGCGCAGGCGGACGGCCGGTTCCTTGTCCGGGGAGCCGTAGTGCGGGCCGCCCGGTTCGGACCACAGGCGGGTCGCGGTGGTCTCCAGCATCATGCCCATGGACGGGGCGACCGGCTTCAGGCGCTGGAAGTCGGTCCAGGTCATGACGCCGGGGTTGAGGTGGGGCAGCAGGCCGGTCTCCTCCAGGATGCGGATGGAGATGGCCCGGACGTAGGCGATGGTGTCGTCGTAGCCGTGCGCGTCGAGCCACTCGCGCGCCTCCGGCCAGCGGTCCTCGGGCTTGTCGCCGAGGGTGATCAGGGCTTCCTTGCAGCCCAGGGCGGCGCCCTTGCGGGCGATGTCCAGCACCTCGTCGGGGGACATGAACATCCCGTGGCCGGCCCGGCGCAGCTTGCCGGGCACGGTGACGAAGGTGCAGTAGTGGCACTTGTCCCGGCACAGCCGGGTGAGGGGGATGAAGACGCTCTTCGAGTACGTGATGACACCGGGCCGGCCCGCCGCCTCGAGGCCCGCGTCCCGCACCCGGGCGGCGGACGCGGTGAGGTCCTCCAGGTCCGCGCCGCGCGCCTGGAGCAGGACCGTCGCCTCGGAGACGTCCAGGGCGACTCCCTCGCGGGCGCGTTTGAGAGCGCGACGCATGGAGTTCTCGGTCGGGCCGGTTCCGGGGGTCGCGGAAGTCGTCATCCTTCGAGCATACGAGTGCGTTGACCAGGGCAGTCAGGGCCGCCCCCGGGTCCGTCCGCCGCCGCGCTCAGTGGAGGGCGAGCCAGCCGATACCGGCGGCGCCCACGAGGCCGCCGGCGATCATGTCGGCCGGTCTGTGGCGGCGCAGTGCGGAACCGGCCACCAGGGCGCCGAGCAACACGGCGACCGTGCCGACCGTGCCGAGCAACGGCCCCTTGCTGTAACCGAATTCGTTGATGTGCAGCACGAGGCGCACCAGCCAGTAGAGCCTCATGACGCGACCCTCTCCCCCTTTTCCGCTGCGATCGGCGATGGTCGGACGCCGATCCGATGCGGACCCGAGTCGGGATTTTACGGTTGGATCGCGTCGAGCGCGCGCAGCACCTCCGTCTCCCCCGCAGCCGGCAACTGCACCACGACCTCCTCGATGCCGAGTTCGGCGTAGTGCGCGAGCTTGCCCGGGCTCGGGTGGACGGCGTACGGCACGACCTGAAGGGCGGCCGGGTCGCGGCCGGCGTCGGCCCAGGCGGCGCGCAGCACCGGCAGTGACTCGGTCAGCCCGCGTCCGCCGATCGGCAGCCACCCGTCGGCATACTCAGCGATGTGCGCGAACAGCTTGGGTCCGGCGGCCCCGCCGACGAGGGTGCGGGGACCCGTGACCGGCCCGCGCGGCTTCTGCGCGGGCTTGGGGTGGGCGTGGCTGGGCCGCACGCTCCCGGACTCGCTCTCGTACCCGGTCGGCTCCTCGGCCCACAGCGCCCGCATGAGCGCCATCCGGTCCCGGACCAGTTCCCGCCGGGTACGCCAGTCCACGCCGTGGTCGGCGGCCTCCTCGACGTTCCAGCCGAAGCCGACGCCGAGGGTGAACCGGCCGCCGGAGAGGTGGTCCAGCGTGGCGGCCTGCTTGGCGAGGTCGATCGGGTCGTGCTGGGCCACGAGGGTGATCCCGGTGCCGAGCCCCAGCCGCTCGGTCACGGCCGCCGCCTGGCCGAGCGCCACGAAGGGGTCGAGGGTACGGCCGTACTCGCGCGGCAGCTCGCCGCCGGCCGGGTACGGGGTGGTCCGCTCGACCGGGATGTGGGTGTGCTCGGGCAGGTACAGCCCGGCGAACCCGCGCTGCTCCAGCTCACGGGCGAGCCGGGTGGGGGTGACGGTCTCGTCGGTGAGGAAGATCGTGACGGCGATTCGCATGTTCCAGGTGTACCGGGGTGGGGGGCGGCTGTCCATACCGACTGGTCGGCACACCCAGTCGACCGCGCGTCCATGACAAGCCGTCAACTCGCCCTTGCCTTGCATACGAGGAGAGTTCACGCCCACACAGGACGGTGACCCCATGTGTGACGACACGCACGGCATCGGAAGACGCGCCCTGTTCGTGACGGGAGCGGCGGCCGCGCTTACGTTGGGAAGCGTGAGCTTCGCGGCGGCGGACGAGCAGGGCCAGGAGACCCGGACGGTACGCGGCACGCTGCCGCCCGGCTCCCCGGACTTCGTGTACGTACCCGTCGAAGTCCCGGCGGGTGTACGGGAGATCAAGGTCTCCTACACCTACGACAAGCCGTCCGTCCCGGCCGGCACCCAGGGCAACGCACTCGACATCGGCATCTTCGACCAGCACGGCACCGAACTCGGCGGCCGGGGCTTCAGGGGCTGGTCGGGCGGCGCCCGCAGCGAGTTCTCCATCCGCGCGGACGAGGCCACGCCCGGCTACATCCCGGGCCCGGTGCGGGAGGGCACCTGGCACATCGCCCTGGGCCCCTACACGGTCGCGCCGCAGGGCCTGACCTACGAGCTCACGATCACGCTGACGTACGGCGAACCGGGCACCACGGCACCCCCGTCATACCCGCCCGCCCGGGCCAGGGGGCGCGGCCGGGCCTGGTACCGGGGCGACTGCCACCTCCACTCCTGGCACTCCGACGGCCGCCGCACCCCGGCCGAGATCGTGGCCCTGGCCCGGGCGGCGGGCCTGGACTTCATCAACTCCTCGGACCACAACACGCACTCCGCCCACGCCCACTGGGCGGACGCCGCCGAGGACGACCTGCTGATCATGCTCGGCGAGGAGATCACGACGAGGAACGGCCACGTGGTCGCCCTGGGCACCGACCCCGGCACCTTCGTCGACTGGCGCTACCGCGCCCGGGACAACCGCTTCGGCCGTTTCGCCAGGCAGATCCACCGGGCCGGCGGCCTGGTGGTTCCCGCCCACCCGCACGCCACCTGCGTCGGCTGCGGCTGGAAGTTCGGCTTCGTCGAGGCGGACGCCGTGGAGGTGTGGAACGGCCCGTACACGCCGGACGACGAGGTCATGCTGGCCGAGTGGGACAACCTGCTCGTCGCCTCGGTACGGGGCGGCCGGGCCTGGCTCCCGGCGATGGGCAGCAGCGACGCACACCGCGACCCGGACGTGGTCGGCAGCCCCCAGACCGTCGTCCTGGCCGACGACCTGACCCGCGAGGCCATCCAGGAAGGCATCCGCGCGGGCCGCTCGTACATCGCCGAGTCCAAGAACATCTCCCTGACCTTCACGGTGTCCGACGGCCGAGGCCGGCACGCGGGCATCGGGGAACGGCTGGAGGTCGGTGCGGACGCCCCGGTGACGGTCCGCCTGGAAGTCTCGGGCGCCCCGCGCTGCACGGCCCGCATCGTCACCGACCAGGGGGTACTGCTGACCAGCGACCCGCTCCCGGTCTCGGGCTCCAGCGTGGTGGAGTGGCATACGACCCCGTCCTACGCGGCCTACGTACGCGCCGAACTCCGCCACGAGACAGCGGCGGGAACGGTTCCCGGGGCGTTGGCCGCACTGACGAACCCGATCTTCCTGGGGCGATGGGGCGGGTGAACCGGACGCCGGTCGAGTGGTGACCGTGGGGCCGCCCGCTTCTTTTGCAGTGTCGGGATTCCGTGATCCGCGTCAAGGGCGCTCCCGCTCCGCTGCGCTCCACGTCCGCGTCGCCTGCGGCGATCGGCCTTGCGGCCGCCCCTTGACCCGGCTCACGAAATCCCGGGGAAGAAGCGAGCGGGCAGCCCGGAGAAAGCGGGGGCCAAGGTGGGTAGTCCCTTGCGTGGGCTGGGCTGCGGGGCGGGGTCGGGGCTGCGCGGTGGCGCCTCGCCTGCACGCCGGGTGGCTTCGGCGGCTTGCGGTGGGTGGGTTGGTGGGGGTGTGCGCGCTGGGTGGGCGGGGCACGACGGGCGGGCTTGGCGGCCGGCGGGTGGGACCGACGGCCGGCGGCCGACGGGTGGACTTGGCGGCTTGCGGTCGGCGGGTGGGGGCGCGTTGGGTGGGCGCGGGTACGCCGGCTGGGCTCAACGGGGATCGCGCTACGGGGCGCGGGGCCCGGGGATCGCGTGGCGGGGCCTGGGGCTTGTGTGGGGTGGGCCGCCATGGACCTGGGCCGCGATGGACCTGGGCTCCTCGCCCCGCTCCTGCGAGTCACAAACGCCTCATCCGCCACGCCCGTTCGGCGAGTGGAAGGAACGTACCGGGGGCGGAGGGAGTAGTGGCAGGCCCGCGAGCTTGAGGGGTGAGACATTCCTTCCACTCGTCGTCACCACCCCACCCCAGCGCCCCGTTTGTTCGCTTTTGGCGTCTAGTCTCCAGTCCCCAGCCACCGATCGCGGCCAAACCCACCCCGGCCCCTCCCCACTCACTGACCGTAAGCCGCCAAGCCCGTCCGGCGTGCCCCGCCCACCCAGCGCGCCCCAGCCGCCCACCCAGCCACCCACCGATCGCCGCCGGACCCACCCGGCGTGCAGGCGAGGCGCCACCGCGTACCCCGACCCCGCCCCGCAGCCCAGCCGACGGCAGGGGTCGCCGACCTTGGGCCCCGCTTTCTCCGGGCTGCCCGCTCGCTTCTCACCCGGGCTGGAGTGGACCGGGTCAAGGGTGGCCCGCAGGGCCATCGCCGAAGGCGACGCGGACGTGGAGCGCAGCGGAGCGGGAGCGCCCTTGACGCGGGCCGCTCCAGCCCGACAATCAGAAGAAGCGGGCGGCCCCACGGCCCCCACCCAACCGGCGCCCAGCAAACCCACCCCCTTCCACCCCGCACAGTAGCTTTCAGCCCCGCATGGCCCATGCGCCGGATGGACTCAGTCCACCACTTGTGGATCACGGAAGTAGTAGACGACCGTCACTCCCATACCGGGCGTGTGCGTGTAGACCACGGTGATCGCCTCGGCTGAGTCGCGGCAAGGGGTGTCGTGTACGTGTACTCGACTGAAGGAGGGCGCCAGCCTGGGATCTCGCGGCCCAGCGCGGGATCACGGCCGATGGCCACGAGGGCGTCCCGGACGACTTCCTGCTCCCCTCCGTCAGATCACCGAACGCCTTTCCGGCCGGTTCGGCTTCTTCCAACGGAACATCGCTCACCTGGTACTTCCCCCCGCACGCGCGTCCTCGAGGGCAGCCATGATCTCCGGCGAGTTGCTGATCAGGACCCGGTGCCGGTAGGCCCGGACCACGGCGGCGGGCGTGAGGTCGTCCGTCGGGGAGGCTCCTATGGCAGCCGCCAGCTCGTCCTCGAAACGTTCCCGGTCGCCCGGGAAGCCATAGCGGCTGAGCGCACTGCGCAGGTCGTACACGGTCCGGATCTCCGGGAGGGGCATCGATCCCCAGCCGTGCTCAGGCTGTGCGCTCATGGTCTGCTCCTGATGAACGGGCATGGCTCCGTTTCCCAGTATGGCCCTGATCATCGCGCCGCTCCCCCGTCTCCGCACCCCGCCCACAGCAGCTTCCCGCCCTTCGACGCGCCCAGCTCGCGGAGCGCCGACACGCCCCACGTGTCCGCGCGGGCCCGGACCAGGTGGAGTCCGCGACCGCCCTCGGCGTCCGGTGGGGGCGGCGCGCCCGGGACGGAGAAGCCGGGCGGGACGCGTGGGTCGGTGTCCCACGCCGCCACCCGGAGCCGGCCGGAGCTCCCGGACAGGACGCGCAGGGCGTACGGGCCTTTCGTGTGCCGGTGCGAGTTCGTCAGCGCTCCGCCGCGAGGAGCTCCGCGGTGGGCGTGAGGTCCGGCATGCCGTGGGCGGCGAGGATCAGTCTGAGGGTGCCTCGCGAGATGCCCGGTGCGCGTGGAAGGTGCCGCTCGGGTGCCAGGTGCCGGTGACGGTGACCCAGGTGTTGACGAAGGGGGCCTGAGTACCGTAGACGCGTACCTTCACCGTCTGGGCGTCGGCCGCGCAGCACGATTTGACCCCGGCTCCCACCCTTTGACAGCGGGTCGCACATAGCGTGGAAGCTGCACTTACAGGTCAAGCCCGTCCCAAAGCCCGTCCCAGGGGAGCACCTCGACCATGTCCCGTCTCGCCGACCTGCGCTTTCGCGCCACCACCGGCTTCCAGCGCCATGTGGGCAATCCGGTGCTGCGCCGCCTTCCCTTCCAGACCGTGCTGGAGACCACCGGTCGCGTCTCCGGGCTGCCCCGGCAGACTCCGGTGGGCGGACGCCGGGTCGGGGGCTCCTTCTGGCTGGTGTCGGAGTTCGGGGAGAGGTCGCAGTACGTACGGAACATCAGGGCGAACCCGGCGGTCCGGGTCCGGATCGCCGGGAAGTGGCACACCGGCACCGCCCATCTGCTGCCCGACGACGACCCGGTGGCCCGCCTGCGCCACCTGCCCCGGATGAACAGCGCGGCGGTGCGGGCGCTGGGGACCGGTCTGCTGACCGTGCGGGTCGACCTGACCTCCTGAGCCGGGCGGACCCGGGCGGCCCCTCACCCCGGCCAGACGATCGCCTGCACCTCGCTGTACGCGTGCAGGGCGTACACCCCCACGTCCCGGCCGACGCCACTCCTCTTGAACCCGCCGAACGGCGCCTCCATGTTGCGGCCGACCGTGTTGATCCCGACCCCGCCGGCCCGCAGCCGCCGGGCCACCCGGAAGGCCCTGGCCACGTCGCCGGACCAGACGTAGTCGATCAGGCCGTAGTCGGAGTCGTTGGCGAGGGTGACCGCCTCGTCCTCGTCGTCGAAGGGGACGACCGCGACCACCGGGCCGAAGATCTCCTCGCGGACCGCCCGCATGTCGTTGGTGCAGTCGGCGAGGAGGGTCGGGGAGACATAGAAGCCGCGGTCGAGAGGGGGGCGTTCGCCACCGGTGACCACCGTCGCGCCTTCCTTGCGGGCGAGTTCCACGTACGACTCCACGCGGTCCCGGTGTTCCGCCGAGATCACCGGGCCGACCGCCGTGGCCGGCTCGCTCGGACTTCCCACCTTCAATCGGCTCGTGTAGGCAGACAGTTGCGATACGAGGGCGTCGTACACACCTCGCTGTACGAGGACCCGCGTCGGCGCCGTGCAGATCTGTCCGCTGTAGAAGGAGAAGGTGGTGCCGATTCCCGCGACCGCCGAGTCGAGGTCCGCGTCCTCGAAGACGAGCGCCGCGCCCTTCCCGCCGAGCTCCATCAGCTGGCGTTTCATCTCCCGCCCGCACACCTCGGCGATACGCTGCCCGACCGCCGTGGAGCCGGTGAAGCTCACCATGTCGACGTCGGGGGAGGCGACGGTCGCCTCGCCGACGGCCACCTCGCGGCCGGAGACGACGTTCACCACGCCGGGTGGCGCGCCGGCCGCCTCCAGGGCCTCGGCCATGCGGTAGACGGACAGCGGGTCCTGCGGGGCGGGTTTCACCACGACCGTGTTGCCCATGGCGAGTGCCGGGGCGACCTTTCCGGCCGGGTTGGCCCACGGGTTGTTGTAGGAGGTCACGCAGGTGACGACGCCCACCGGCTGGCGTACGGCCAGCGCGCCCATGACGCCGGCCTTCCCCATCGGGCCCGCCTCGTTGATCTGCGGCGGGATGGCCCATTCGGACGGTTCCACGCGGGCGTAGCGGCGGAAGCGGGCCGCGGCGACCCCGACCTGCATGGCGCGGGCGGTGCCGGTGGTGGCGCCGGTCTCGGCGCGGGCCAGGTCGGCGTACGGGGCCAGGTGGGCGCGGATGTGGTCGGCGGCCCGGGCCAGGACCGCCGCGCGTTCCTCCGGCGGGGTGCGGGACCAGGGGCCGAGGGCCTCGCGGGCCGCGGCGCAGGCCGCCTGTGCCTGTTCCCGCGTGGCCTCCGGCGCCCAGCCGACGGTCTCCTCGGTCGCCGGGTCGGTCACCGGGTAGTGGCCGGCGCCCGGCTCCACCCATGCGCCGCCGATGAACAGCCTTTGGGGGTCGGTCACTTGGTGCTCACCGTCCGGGTGTCCCGGCCCGAGCGCAGTACTCGCCCCGGCACCGCCCCGGTCACCACGTCGTCCCGGATCGCCTCGATCCCGTTGACCCAGACGGCCCGTATCCCGATGGCCTTGGCGTCCAGCCGGGGGCTGTCACCCGGCAGGTCGTGCACCAGGGTGGCCTGGCCCGCGTCGATCCGTTCCGGGTCGAACAGGACGAGGTCCGCATGCCAGCCCTCCCGGATCCGGCCCCGCTCGCGCAGGCCGAAGAGGCGTGCCGGGTCGTCCGTCAGCATCTTCACCGCTTGTTCGAGGCCGACCAGTTTCCGGCGGCGCAGGCAGTCGCCGAGGAACCGGGTGGTGTACGGCGCCCCGCACATGCGGTCCAGGTGCGCGCCCGCGTCGGAGCCGCCGAGCAGTACGTCCTCGTGCTGCCAGGTCTCCGCCCGGAGCGTCCAGGACGCCGGGTCGTTGTCGGTGGGCATCGGCCACAGGACCGTACGCAGGTCGTCGGCGGCGCAGATGTCGACCAGGCAGGCGAAGGGGTCCTGGCCGCGCTCCTCGGCGATGTCCCGGACGACCCGGCCGGTCAGCCCGCGGTTGGCCTCGCTGTAGGTGTCGCCGATGACGTACCGGCCGAAGTTCGCCAGCCGCCGGAAGACGCCCGCCTCCTTGGAGTCGGCTCGGCGCAGCATCTCCGCCCGGACGTCCGGGTCGCGCAGCGTCGCGATGCGTTCCGGGACGGGCAGGGCGAGGATCTCGCCCCAGCCGGGGATGAGGTTGAGCGCGCAGAAGGTGCCCAGGGACATGTTCATCGGGGTGAGGATCGGCATGGTGAGTGCCACGACCCGGCCGCCGGCCTTGCGGGCCCGTTCGCTCGCCGACAGCTGTCTGGGCACGCGCTCGGGGACGGCCGCGTCGACGGTGAGGACGTTCCAGTTCAGGGGGCGCCCGGCGCTCGCGCTCATCTCCACGAACAGGTCGATCTCGGCGTCGCTGAACTGGTCGAGGCAGCCGGCGACGATCGCCTCGATCTGGGTGCCCTCGTGCTCGCCGACGGCCCGGGCGAGGGCGAGCAGTTCCTCGGGGCGGGCATGGCGGGAGGCGACCGGTTTGCCGTCGCCGTCGGAGTGCGTGGACGACTGGGTGGTGGACAGGCCCCAGGCGCCCGCGTCCATCGCCTCGTGGAAGAGGCGCAGCATCTCCTCCAGTTGCGCGGCTGTGGGCTGCCCGCCGACCGCGTCCGGGCCCATCACGTACCGGCGGAGCGCGCAGTGCCCCACCATGAAGCCCGCGTTGACGGCGATCCGGCCCTCCAGCGCGTCCAGGTACTCCCCGAAGGAGTGCCAGCTCCAGGGTGCTCCCTCCTCCAGGGCGACCAGGGACATGCCCTCCACCTTGGACATCATCCGGCGGGTGTAGTCGGCGTCCTCGGGCCGGTCCGGGTTGAGGGGGGCGAGGGTGAAGCCGCAGTTGCCGGCGGCGACCGTCGTCACGCCGTGGTTCAGCGACGGGGTCGCGTACGGGTCCCAGAAGAGCTGGGCGTCGTAGTGGGTGTGCGGGTCGACGAAGCCGGGGGCGAGGACGAGGCCGTGCGCGTCCTCGCTGGTGCGGGAGTCCTCGGTGATCTCGCCGACCGCGGCGATCCGGCCGTCCCGTATACCGATGTCGGCGGTGCGGGCGGGGGCGCCCGTCCCGTCGACGACGGTCGCCCCCTTGATGACGTGGTCCAGCATCCCCTGGCCCCCTACGCCGCTTCCCGGAACCGGGTGGTCCGGTGGACGGGGTCCGTGTCGATCTTCGGGATCACGTGCTCCCCGATCAGCCGGATCGTCTGCAGCGTCTCCTCCTTGGGCACCCCGACCGGCAGCCCGAAGCTGAGCTGATCGGCGCCGGCCTGCTCCCAGCGCTTGCACTGGCGCAGCACCTCGTCGGGGTCGCCGCAGATCAACAGCTCCTCCTCGACGAGGAGTTCGACGAACTCGGGGGTGTACTCGGGCAGCGTCTCCGGCCACTCCGGGAAGCCTTCCGGGCGCGGGAAGGTGTCGTGGTAGCGGAAGACGAGGGAGGGCAGGTAGTGCAGGCCGCCGCTCGCCGCGATCCGGATCGCCTCGTCGTGCGTGGGCGCGCAGATGGCGGTGGTCGTCACCATCACGTTGTCGTTGACGAAGTCCCCGACGGGCTCGGCGTTCACGACCGCAGTCTTGTACTGCTCCAGCACCCACTCCATGTCGGAGACCTTCTGGATGCTGAAGCCCAGCACCCCGAGCCCCTTCCTCGCGGCCATGGCGTAGGAGGGCGGGGACCCGGCCGCGTACCACATCGCCGGGTGCGACTTCCCGTACGGCTTGGGCAGGACCTTCCTCGGAGGCAGCTGCCAGTGCTTGCCCTGGAAGCCCGTGTACTCGTCCTGGAGCCACATCTTGGGGAACTCGGCGATGGTCTCTTCCCAGATCTCCTTGGTGTAGTTCATGTCGGTGATGCCGGGCAGGAAGCCGAGGATCTCGTGGGACCCGGCGCCGCGCCCGCTGCCGAACTCGAAGCGGCCCTCGCTGAGATGGTCGAGCATGGCGACCTTCTCGGCCACCTTCACGGGGTGGTTGACCTGGGCGAGGGGGTTGAAGATCCCGGAGCCGAGGTGGATGCGGTCGGTGGCGTGGGCGAGATAGCCGAGGAAGACGTCGTTGGCGGAGAGGTGGGAGTACTCCTCCAGGAAGTGGTGCTCGGAGGCCCAGGCGTACTTGAAGCCGGACTTGTCCGCCTGGATGACGTACTCGGTCTCCTCCATCAGTGCCTTGTGCTCGGCCAGCGGGTCGGTCTCGGCTCGCTTGCCCACGTATCCCTGTACAAAGAGCCCGAATTCCAAGGCGGATCACCGTCCCTACACTTACTGACACACCGTCAGATTTACCTGCCGCCCGACTGTCGCACCGCCCGCACGCACCGTCAATAGCTGACGACTCGTCAGATGACCGAGGGTTGGCCGTCGGTCGTCCGTCAGATGACGCTGACGCCCGCCAGCCACCCCCCGTCGATCACGAACGGCTGCCCGGTGATGTACGAGGAGTCGTCACAGGTCAGGAAGAGCGCCAGCCTGGCCACCTCCTCCGGCCGCCCGATCCGGCCCAGCGGCACGAGCTTGCGGTACAGCTCGTCCAGGGCGCGGGTGGTCTCCTCGGGGTCGGCGTCGGGGTCCAGCCGGGCCGGGTTGGACATCGGGGTGTCGACGGCGCCCGGGCAGATGGCGTTGACGCGGATCTTCCGCTGCGCGAGCTCCAGCGCGGCGACCCGGGTGAGCCCGAGGACGGCGTGCTTGGTGGCCGCGTACGTGCCGACCGCCGCCATGCCGGTCAGCGCGGTGTAGGAGGCGGTGTTGACGATCGTCCCGCCCTCCGCCATCGCGGGCGCGACCGTCTTCATGCCCAGGAAGCAGCCGACCTGGTTGACCTGCACGACCTGCATGAACTCCGCCAGCGGGGTGTCCACCAGGGAGTTGAAGCGCAGGATGCCGGCGTTGTTGACCAGCCCGTCGACCCGGCCGTACGCCTTCCGCGCGGCGGCGAGGGCGGCCTGCCAGTCCTCCTCACGGCTCACGTCCAGGTGGGCGTACGTCGCCCCCAGCTCCTTGGCCAGCGCCTCCCCCTGGTCGTCCAGCACATCCGATACGACCACCCGCGCGCCCTCCGCCGCGAAGAGCCGCGCCTCCTGCTCGCCCTGCCCGCGTGCCGCCCCGGTGATGATGACGACGCGTCCGTCCAGCTTGGCCATGTCTCTCCTCAGTCCAGTGCGGGGGCCACCTCGGCCCCGAAGGCGGCTATCTGATCGGTGAGTTCGGCGCGGCTCCGGCAGCGCAGCCGCACCTGGATCTGGTGCACGCCCATCGCGCGGTACGCCCGGAGCGACTCGGCGAGGGCCTCGGGGGCGCCGGTGAGGGTGCGGCGGCCGGTGTCCCAGGCGGGCCGGCCGACGTACAGGGGCTCGGTGATCGCACCGACGGTCAGGGGCGCCTCGATCCCGGCCCGGTTCCTCAGGTCCTTTATCCGGGCGATCTGCGCGGGCAGCCGGTCGCGCGGATCCCCCTGCGGCAGCCAGCCGTCACCCTTGAGCGCGGCCCGGCGCACGGCGGCGGGTGAGGAGCCGCCGACCCAGAGGGGGACGCGGGGCTGGGCGGGCCGGGGCCGCTGCCCGAGCCCCTCGAAGTCGTACTCCTTGCCGTGGTGCTCGGGGAACTCCTCCGGGCCCAGGGCCGCCCGGAGCGCGTCGATCGACTCGTCGAGGAGCGGGCCGCGCCGCTCGAAGTCCACGCCCAGCACCTCGAACTCCTCCCGCACGTGCCCGGCGCCCACCCCGAGGATCAGCCGCCCTCCGCTGAGGTGGTCGAGGGTGGCGTACTGCTTGGCGGTGACGAGCGGGTGCCGGAGACCGACGACCGCGACATGGCTGAGCAGCCGGACGCGTTCGGTGACGGCGGCGAGGTGGGCGAGGGTGGCGACGGGGTCGTACCAGACCGTGCTCATCGCGGGCGCGAGGCGGCGCGGGATGGCGACGTGGTCGCAAGCGGCGATGTAGGCGAAACCGGCGCGGTCGGCGGCGCGGGCGATCCCGACGAGGTCGGCGGGGCCGGCGTCGGCCTCCCAGGCTTCCGTGTAGAGGGTGCTCTGGGACTGGACGGGGAGCTGGATGCCGTAGGCGAGGCGCTGCTCGGGCAGGACGGGCACGGTGACCCCCTCCGCGAATGACTGACGGATCGTCAGACGACGACCGTTGGGCACATGGTCGTAGCTGACGATCCGTCAGACAAGAGCAAACGCAGATATGAGGGCGTCTCGCGTCAGCGCGCGAAGCCGTCCCCGAAGTTGGCGTCGGCGACGGGCGCGCCGAGGGTGGCGGGCCCGAAGGAGACCGAGCCGGAGGCGGTGGGCCCGGTGCCGGTGGAGCGGAAGGCCCAGGCGGAGCCGTCGAAGGTGTTCTCGCCGGGGGCGCCGACGTACAGCTCGGCGCGGCCGTCGTGGTTCGTGTCGACCAGCGCGGTGTGGCTGCCGAAGAAGTCGTTCTGCTCAGCGGTGCCGGGCACCCCCGTGGCGTTCTGGTTGAAGGACACGGCACCGGTGCCGGTCAGCCCGCCCCTGCCGCCGCGCAGCACGGTCACCGCGCCCACCGAGGCGACCCGGCCGATGTCCTCGTTCGGGGAGCCGACGGCGACGTCGGCGTAGCCGTCGCCGTTGACGTCGGCGACCGAGATGCCCCAGCCGAAGCCGTCGCCGGCCTCGGAGGTGCCGGGTACGCCGGCCGTGTTCTGGTTGATCACCGTCGTACGGGAGGTGTCGGGCCCGTTCACCGAGCCGTACACCACGCCGATCTGGCCGCCGATGAGCTCCGAGTCGACCGGGGTCTCGCCGGAGCCGTCGACGGGGCGCCCGATGACGAGGTCCGCGTACCCGTCCTTGTCCACATCGCCGATGCCGAGGCTCGAACCGCCGGGCACCTTGGTGCCGCCGGGCTTCTTCAGGGTGATCGGGGCGCCCAGGCCCCTCTTGGAGCCGTACAGGTAGACGACGCGCTCATTGACCGGCTCTCCCTCCTCGCCGTAGTCGTGGATGAGCGCGACCAGGTCGGTGATGCCGTCGTGGTCGACGTCCCCGGCGGCGATGTCGTCGGTGGCGTAGTCCAGGTCGAACGAGAGGCCACGGGACTGGGCGGCGCCGGCGGTACGGGTGAACGGCCCGTCCAGCAGACGGGTGGCCGTGGCCAGGTCCGGGTGGCCGTCGCCGTTGAAGTCGCCGATGGTGGGCGACTGGGCGTTGACCCGGTCGCCCTCGACGCCGGTGGCCACGACCTTGCCGCCGGACAGCCCCTGCTTGCCGCCCCAGACGACGGTCAGGGTGCCCGCGTTCTGCACGGACCCGACGTCCTCGCCGCCCGCTCCCACGACCAGGTCCGCGTACCCGTCGCCGTCCAGGTCACCGAGGGCCAGACCGGAGCCGAAATAGTCCTCGGTCTCGGCTCCGCCGGGTATCCCGGCCGTGTCCTGGCTGATGATCTGCCGGTGAGAGGTGTCCAGCCCCGTCGAGGAGCCGTACACGACGCTCACGTACCCCGCGCGGGCGTGCCCGCCGACCTTGCCGTACGAGGCGCCGACGGCGAGGTCCGCGTACCCGTCTCCGTTGAAGTCGGCGCGCACGCTCTGCGCACCGGCGGCCTGCGCGCCTGCCGCGTGCGCGCTCACCGGGCCGACGACGGCCCCGGCGACGGCCACGGCGGCCACGAGTCCGAGGCGGGAACGAAACCTGCGCTTGCTCATGTGGAACCCAACTCCCGTTTCCTGTCGGTCGGTGACAGACGGGAGAGCCAAGATCTCCACGCCGCCGCCCAGTACGACCCACTGGGCGGCGACGGGGTTGCCCCGGAGGGCGCCGGGAATTTCCCGGCCGTCAACCGACGCCGCCCGCGCCGCCCCCGGGCCACAGCCCGCCCTCGGTCAGCCCCAGCAGCTCGATCGCGTTCCCCCGCACGATCCGCTCGACCACGTCGCCCGCCAGGTGCCCCATCTGCGCCTCGCCGACCTCCCGGGACTTCGGCCAAGTGGAGTCGGAGTGGGGATAGTCGGTCTCGTAGAGCACATTGCCGACACCGATGGAGTCCAGGTTCCTGAGCCCGAAGGCGTCGTCGAAGAAGCAGCCGTGGACGTGCTCGGCGAAGAGCTCGGAGGGCGGCCGGTGCACCTTGTCGGCGACGCCGCCCCAGCCCCGGTTCTCCTCCCACACCACATCGGCCCGCTCAAGGATGTACGGGATCCACCCGATCTGCCCCTCCGCGTACATCACCTTCAGGTTCGGGAACCGCTCGAACTTGCCGCTCATCAGCCAGTCGACCATGGAGAAACAGCAGTTGGCGAAGGTGATCGTGGAGCCGACGGCGGGCGGGGCGTCGGCGGAGGTGGAGGGCATGCGGCTGCTGGAGCCGATGTGCATGGCGACGACCGTGCCGGTCTCGTCGCAGGCGGCGAGGAAGGGGTCCCAGGCGTCGGTGTGGACGGAGGGCAGGCCGAGGTGCGGGGGTATCTCGGAGAAGGCGACGGCCCGGACACCGCGCGCCGCGTTCCGCCGGACCTCCCGGGCGGCGAGCTCGGCGTCCCAGAGAGGAATGAGGGTGAGCGGGATGAGCCGCCCGCCCGCCTCGGGCCCGCACCACTCCTCCACCATCCAGTCGTTGTACGCCTCCACGCACAGCAGACCCAGCTCCCGGTCCTTCGCCTCGGTGAAGGTCTGCCCGCAGAAGCGCGGGAAGGTGGGGAAACACAGGGCCGACTGCACATGGTTGACGTCCATGTCGGCGAGGCGCGCGGGGACATCGTACGAGCCCGCCCGCATCTGCTCGTACGTGATGATCTCCAGCTTGATCTCGTCCCTGCTGTAGCCGACGGCGGTGTCCAAGCGGGTGAGGGGCCGGTGCAGATCCTCGTACACCCACCAGTCGCCGACCGGCCCCTCGTCGCCCGGATCGCCCATGACGGGCTTGAACCGGCCACCGAGGAAGGTCATCTCCTTCAGCGGGGCACGGACGATACGCGGCCCTATGTCCCGGTATTTCGCGGGGAGTCGGTCCTGCCAGACGTGCGCGGGCTCCACGGTGTGGTCGTCGACGGAGATGATCCGCGGGAAGTCACCGGGGATGTCGGGGGTCTCGGGGGCGTCGATCCGGGTGTCGTGGGTGTCCATGCCGCCCACGTTAGCGCCGATCTGACGCACCGTCAGCTAGTGGGTTGTGTGCTCTCCGATGACGGGGTCTGTGCGGATGTGTGCGAAGAGCATGTGAGGGGGTTGTGGACTCCCGTGAGTCGGCCTGTGATCGGCGTCTCCCACGGCTGACGCAACCACTCCGAACAAGGCAAACTGGCGGGGTTGTTCGGGCTGCCTAGGGGGACCAACGCATGGACGGTGTACCGCGAGTACCGGAGCAGCGGCGCCCCGGCTCCTCCTCGGGGGAGCCGACGGCGCTGCGCTTCAGCGTGCTCGGTCCGGTGCGCGCCTGGCGCGGCGAGGAGTCGCTCAGCACCGGCTCCCCCCAGCAGCGCGCCCTGCTCGCCGCCCTGCTGCTGCGCGAGGGCCGCACGGCGACCGCCGCGGAACTGATCGACGCGCTGTGGGGCCCCGAGCCCCCCTCGCAGGCCCTGGCGGCGGTCCGTACGTACGCCTCACGGCTCCGCAAGGTTCTGGACCCCGGGGTCCTGGTGAGCGAGTCCGGCGGCTACGCGGTGCGCTCCCCGGGCGAGGGCGCGCTGGATCTGGTGGTGGCGCAGGACCTGACGGCGGAGGCGGAGAAGTCACGCGGCGCCGGGGACCTGTGCCACGCGCGGGAGGTGCTGAACCGGGCGCTGGCGCTGTGGGACGGTGAAGCCCTGGCAGGCGTCCCGGGCCCGTACGCGGACGCCCAGCGGGTCCGCCTGGAGGAATGGCGCCTCCAACTCCTCGAATCTCGCCTCGACATGGACCTGGAGCAGGGCTGCCACGCGGAGGCGGTCTCGGAACTGACGGCCCTCACCGCAGCCCATCCCCTCCGCGAGCGGCTGCGCGAGCTGCTCATGCTGGCGCTGTACCGCAGCGGCCGGCAAGCGGAGGCCCTGGCGGTGTACGCGGACACGCGGCGCCTGCTGGCGGAGGAACTGGGCGTGGACCCACGCCCCGGCCTGAAGGAACTCCAGCAGAAGATCCTCCAGGCCGACCCGGCCCTCGCCGAGCCCTCGGCGCCGGTCGCGGAACCCGCGGTGGTACCGGTACGCCCGGCCCAGCTTCCCGCCACCGTCCCGGACTTCACGGGCCGTGCCGCCTTCGTGGGCGAGCTGAGCGAGGTGCTGGCGTCTGCGTCCGAGGCCGACGCCGGCGGTGGCGGCCGGGTGATGGCGGTGTCGGCGCTGGCCGGGATCGGCGGCGTGGGCAAGACGACACTCGCGGTCCACGTCGCGCACCAGGCGCGTGCCGCCTTCCCCGACGGCCAGCTGTACGTCGACCTCCAGGGCGCGGGCGCGCGGGCGGCGGAGCCGGAGACGGTACTGGGCTCGTTCCTACGGGCGCTCGGCACCGCCGACTCGGCGATCCCGGACTCCCTGGAGGAACGGGCGGCGCTCTACCGCTCCGTCCTCGACGGCCGCCGGGTCCTCGTACTCCTGGACAACGCGAAGGACGCGGCCCAGGTGAGGCCACTGCTGCCGGGCACGGAGGGCTGCGCCGCGCTGGTGACGTCGCGGGTCCGGATGGTGGATCTGGCCGGCGCCCACCTCGTCGACCTGGACGTCATGTCCCCCGACGAGGCCCTCTCCCTGTTCACCAAGATCGTGGGCGACGAGCGGGTGGCGAGCGAGCGGGAGGCCGCGCTGGACGTGGTGGCGGCGTGCGGTTTCCTACCGCTGGCGATCCGGATTGCCGCGTCTCGGCTGGCGGCCCGGCGTACCTGGACGGTGTCGGTACTGGCGGTGAAGCTCGCGGACGAACGCCGCCGACTGGACGAACTCCAGGCCGGTGACCTGGCGGTCAAGGCCACCTTCGAGCTCGGCTACGGCGCCCTGGAACCGGCCCAGGCCCGCGCCTTCCGGCTCCTCGGCCTGGCGGACGGCCCGGACATCTCCCTGGCGGCTGCCGCGGCGGTACTGGACCTCCCTGCCGAAGACACCGAGGACCTGCTGGAGGCCCTGGTCGACACGTCCCTGCTGGAATCGGCGGCACCCGGCCGCTACCGCTTCCACGACCTGGTCCGGCTCTACGCGCGTGCCTGCGCGGAGAGGGACGAGCAGCCGCCGAGCGAGCGGGATGCGGCGATGTCGCGGTTGCTGGACTTTTACCTGGCCACTGCGGCGGGGGTTTACGCGATCGAGCGGCCGGGGGACCGCACCGTGGTGCACCTGGAGCCCACCAACTATCCGGGGCTCTCCTTCCCTGGCCACAAGGAGGCTCTGGACTGGCTGTACTCGGAGGCGGACTGCCTGTTGGCCTGCGTACGGCAGTCCGTGTCCCCGGCAACTCTTCGCCGGGCCGTCGACCTCCTTCTCGCGGCGAAGGACCTCGCGGAGTCGGGGGCCAACGCCCATCAGTTCGGGGCCGCGGCAACCGTCATTCGTGATGCCGCACAGACAACGGGAGACGCGCGGGCCGAGGGACGCGCCCGGACGACTCTTGCTCAGGTCCACCTCACGGCCGGCCGGTTCAACGAGGCGGAGGAGGAGGCCCAGCGCGCCGTGGAACTGGCGGCGGACGCGCACGATCCCTGGATCGACTGCAACGCCCCCAGCGAACGGGGGATCGTGGCTGCCTACGGGAACAGGCACGCCGAGGCCGAGCTCTACCTCCAACGGACTCTCGCCGCATACCGCGCGGACGGCAATCTTCCGGGAGAAGCGAGCGCCCTGTGCAATCTCTCCCGCGTCCATCTGGCGATGGGGAGGGTGGAGAGCGCCGTGGAGTTGGCGGAGGCGGGAGTCCACATCTACCGTCACATGGGACTCACCGTCCGTGTAGCGAACGGAAGTTACGCACTCGGCCTCGCCCTCGCCGAATTCGGCCGCCCGGAAGAGGCGCACAAGCAGCTCTCCGAGGCTCTGACCATCTTCCGTGACAGTCGGCAGCGGCTATGGGAGGGCATGACCCTCTTCCGGCTGGCCGAGGTCCAACTGGCTTCAGGACGCCCAGCGTCCGCCGCTGCCCAGGCGGAACAGTCACTCACCGTGCTCCTGCACGTCGGAGGAGACTGGCGACGCGCCAATGTGCTCGCAATGTTGGGCAGGGCACTTGACGCCCTGGGAGAGTCGGACCGGGCCCGGGCCTGTTGGAGTGACGCGCTGACCGCCTTCGAGCGGCTGGGCGCCCCAGAGGCGGAAGGCCTGCGGCGCCTGCTGTCCCCAGCAACAGCGGGGTAGGTCCGTCAGGGCGTTCATCATTCGTTTATCGTGCCGGAGCATCCTCTAAGCAGTCGATTCGTCGCGTCGGGGGGCAGGCGAATCGACCGCGTGGCCGAGCGCCTCGGCGTGATCGGCTGTGGAAGGCCCGTCCGGAAGCCCTCGGGGGAGCGGCCGGACGGGCCTCGCCGCCCCAGCACACCCATATCAATGGAGTTCCGACGATGAGCGACAGCAAGAAGTCCGACGAGGTCACCACGCAGGAAAGCCACATCACCGACGCCAAGGCCACGGCGGAGGCGGAGAAGATCACCACGCAGGAAAGCCACATCACCGGCGGCGAGACGGCCACGGCCGACGCGGACGAGGTCACCACCCTGGAGAGCCACATCACCATCGGCGATCCTCGCTAGACCAGCTCGACGGGGGATATTCGGCCGCGGCAGCACGGAGGGGAGCTGCCGCGGCCGAGGTGTAGCAACCGACAGGTCTAGGTCATTCCGTGACTGGAAAGGTTCGATCCTCTCGAACAATTATGCCGGTGGCACTAGCGTCCCAAAGCGTTCGGAAGTACTTCTCTGTCTCAGGAGTCGGAATGACCCGCACCAAGAAGATCTTCGCGACCGCCGCCCTGGTGCTCGGCGCCACCGCCGCCATCACCAGCCCGGCGCTGGCGGAGAACCACGCTGGAGTGGCTCCGCAGGAGAACCACGCTGGCATCGTGACTACGCAGGAGAACCACGCTGGAGTGGCTCCGCAGGAGAACCATGCGGGCATCGTGACTCCGGCCGAGAACCACGCTGGCTGACTCCACCACAGCAGGCCGATGGGACCGGTTCTTTACCGGTCCCATCGGCGTGTGACCAAGGATTCTAGGTTGGCGCTAGTGGCGTAGGCTTCAGCACCGGATCTTCCTCGGGAACGTAAATGAGGTCTCCGTGCTACTCATCGAGCAACTCTCAGCCACCCGCCAGGCGAGCCCGCTGGCGGTCCGCCCGTAGCAGCAGCTCGGCTTCCGCCCCGCCCAGCTCGCACCACACGGTCTTGCCAGCGCTCCCCTGCTCCACCCCCCACCGCGACGCCACCGCATCGAGCAGAGCGAGGCCACGCCCCTCCTCCTCGTCGTCCGCCGCCCGCACGAGCACCGGCAGGGCTCGCGCGTCCGGGTCGGTGACCTCCACACGCACGCCGCCATCGTCCGCGCGGGCCACTCGTACGCGGACCGGAGTGCCCTCCCCCACGTGCCGGATGACGTTGGCAACGAGTTCGGTGACGCAGAGCTGGACATCGTCGCAGGGCACGTCCAAGTGGCGGCGTACCGTGCGGCGCAAGCCCGCCATCGCCTCGGGTACGGCCGGTAGCTCAAGGTCCAGCGGTGGTGGACCCGGCATCCGGCCGTCGCCTCGCAACACGGCCGCCAGCTTGTACGCGGTCGCGGCATTGCAGTTGCCGAGCGCGACCAGCCTCGCCGGAGGCCGGTACTCCGCCGCGAAGCTCGGCAGGTCCACGCGGAGGGACGGCAGCGTGATGCCATGGGCTGCGAGGGCGTCGCGCAACTCCTCCACGCAGAGGGTCGAGTCGTAGACGCCGGAACTGGGAGTGGGGGGTTGCGGAGGCATGGTCGCTCACACCTTCCAGTGCGCTCTGTGACGGAACAGTCACACCATGACGTCGATTCGCGTAGCGTTGCAGTCGTTTCGGCTGCGCAAACGCATCTGGCAAACGGCGGTGATGAGTTGTGCCCCCACGCAAGGACCCCGACGCGTCCGCGAACGTCCCCTCCTTCTACGGTGCCGAGTTGCGCTACCAGCGCGAACTGGCCGGCCTCACCCTCGAACAACTGGCGGAGGGAAGCTTCCGGGGCGTCCCGTTCCTGAGCCAGATCGAGCGCGGCGAGCGGCGCATGCCGGTGGATCTGGCCCGGCACGTGGACACGGTGCTGAAGACGGACGGGTTTTTCGAGCGGCGTTGTGAAGATGCCCGGAGGGCGCGGCAGTCGGGGCATGCGGAGTACTTCGCGGATGTGGCGGAGATGGAGACGCACGCCGAGTTCATCGAGGACTGGGCTCCCATGCTGGTGCCTGGGCTGTTGCAGACAGCGGCCTATGCACGGGCGATCGTGCGAGCGGCCATGCCAAGGGCCTCCGACGAGGAGGTCGAGGAGAAGGTGAAGGCCCGGATGCACCGGGCCAAGCTCTTCGACTCGGAGAACCCACCGAAGTTCTGGGCGATCATGGACGAGTCGTTGATTCGCCGCCCAGTGCTACCCGATCCTCAGATGGCGGAGCTACTGGAGCACATCGCGGAGGCGGTCAGGACCACGCACTCCATTCTGCAGATCGTTCCGGAAACCGCTGCCGCTCACCCGTTCATGATGGGCATGACCAGGTTCATGACCTTCACGGACGCGCCTCCCGTGGTGTACACCGAGGCACTGCACAGTGGCCAACTCATCGACTATCCAGCGCTCGTGAAGCAGTACCGGGAGTCGTACGATCTGCTCAGGGCCGCCGCACTGCCGCCTGAGGCGACCCTTGCGATGATCGAGGCTGCGGCAGAGGACTATCGACATGGCAAGCCACGAGATTGACGTGAGCGCCACCCAGTGGCGCAAGAGCAGCTACAGCAACGGCACCGGCGGCGAATGCGTCGAGGTCGCCACCGCCCACCCCGACGTAATCCCCGTCCGCGACTCCAAAAGGGCCCAGGACGGCCCCGTACTCCTCTTCCACCCGCCCGCCTGGGCCACCTTCCTCGACTCCCTGAAGGACTGACCCCGCCGGTTATCCACAGGCCAAGCGTCAGGCTGGGAATTCTGCGATCTTGGCCTGGTGGAACGGAGGGACTTGAGGACGCTGGCGGTGGGAGGAATCCTCCTCACCTCGCGGGCCGTCGCGGCCGGCTGGTCCCGGCCGACCCTCGCGCGTGCGCTGCGGACCGGGGGCTGGACCCGGATCCGGTACGGCGCCTGGGTGGAGCCGGGCCGCAACCCGGACCTGGTGACTCAGCTCCGGGCGGTGCAGTTGCTCGAGCCCCGGCTGATCGTGAGCCACCGCTCGGCAGCCGCCGTATGGCGCATCGAAACGCTGACCGGCGCCTCGAAGGCACCCCTGGAATTCATCGACCCGCAGCTGACGCTCCGCCGTGCGGGCAGCGGCGTCCGCGCTTACCGGATGCCGCTGGTCGCACTGGACGTGGCGGAACGACAGGGGCTACGGCTGACAACCCCGCTCCGCACCCTCACCGACCTGCTCCGCCAAGGGCCGAGGGACGAAGCGGTCGTCGCGCTGGACTCGGCTTTCTCCTACCGCGACATCGGCCGACTCCACCGTGCCCCGCTCACCAGACCCGAAACGATCGCGGCCGCGCTCGCGACCACCGACCGTGGTTCGACGAACAGAGCGCTGCACTGGCTGCGGCTGGCCGATCCCCTCGCCGGGTCCCCTGCCGAAACCATCGCCCGACTGCGCATACACGACGCCGGCCTCCACCCCGAGAGCCAGGCGGAGTTGCGCACTCCGGACGGCCGACGCCGCTACCTCGACTTCCTCTTCCGGAGGGAGGGGCTCGGAGTAGAGATCGAGGGATACGCCTACCACGGCACCCGCGACTCCCACCGCCGGGACATCCTCCGCTACAACCAACTGACCCAATGCCCGCAAATCCGCAGCCTCCTCCGCTTCAGCGCGGAGGTCGTCTTCCACCGGCCTGCCTACATGGTGGAGGAAATCCGCAGTGCCCTTGCCGCACTGACCGCCCATTGACAGTGACCGTGGGGCCGCCCGCTTCTTTTGCAGTGTCGTGCTTCCGCGACCCGAGTAAAGGGCGCTGCGTTCCGCTGCGCTGCACTCCGCGTCGCCTGCGGCGATCGGCCTGGCGGCCGACCCTTGACTCGGCTCGCTCCAGCACGGGGAAGAAGCGAGCGGGCAGCCCGGAGAAAGCGGGGGCCGAGGTCGGTGTTCCCTTCCCCCGGTTGGGCTGTGGGGCGGGGTTGGGGGGCGCGGTGGCGCCTCGCCTGCACGCCGGGACGGCTTAGCGGCGATCGGTGAGTGGGTGGCTGGGGGGCGGGCTGGGGGCGCGCCAGGCGGCCTTGGCGGCTTACGGTCAGTGGGTGGGGCGGGGCCGGGGTGGGGTCGGGGTGGGGTCGGGGTGGGCTTGGCGGCGATCGGTGACTGAGGACTGGCGACCGGCGACCGGCGACTGGCGACTGGCGACTGGCGACTGGCGACTGGCGGCTGACGGCTGGCGACTGGCGGCTGACGGCTGGCGACTGGCGACTGGCGACTGGCGAAACGGCACAAATGGGGCGCGGAGATGGGGTGGCGACTACGAGTGGAAGGAATGTCTCGCCCCTCAAGCCCGCTGGCCTGCGACTACTCCCTCCGCCCCCGATACATTCCTTCCACTCACCGAACAGGCGTGGCTGATGAGGCCTTTGTGACTCGCGGGGGCGGCGCTAGGCGCCAAGGTCCTCGGCGGCCAAGGCCCACGGCGGTCCACCCCACACAGCGCCCCAGGTCCCGCCGCGCAATCCCCGCCGAGCCCACCCGGCGTACCCGCGCCCACCCAACCCGCGCCCACCCACCGACCGCCAGCCCCACCACCCCACCGACCGCCAGCCCCACCCACCGACCGCCGGCCGCCAAGCCCGCCCAGCGTGCTCCGGCCCGCCCAGCGCGCACACCCCCACCACCCACCCATCCACCGCAAGCCGCCAAGCCCACCCGGCATGCCCCCTTCCGCCCCGCGCGCACCCCAACTCCCAACCCACCGCAAGCCGCCAAGCCATCCCGGCGTGCAGGCGAGGCGCGACCGCGCACCCCAACCCACCGCAAGCCGCCAAGCCATCCCGGCGTGCAGGCGAGGCGCGACCGCGCCCCCACACCCCGCCCCGCAGCCCGGTCGGCGGAAGGGAACACTGGCCTCGGCCCCCGCTTTCCTCGGGCTGCCCGCTCGCTTCTCCCGCGGGATTCCGTGGGCCGGGTCAAGGGTGGCCCGTAGGGCCATCGGCGTAGCCGACGCGGGAGTGGAGCGAAGCGGAACGGGAGCGCCCTTGACGCGGGTCGCGGAATCCCGACAATGCGAAAGAAGCGGGCGGCCCCACGGTCACACGTCAACGGGGGTTCCGATCGCCCGCCCGAAGCTCCCCCTTCACCACCTTGCCGCTCGCGTTCCGGGGGAGCTCGCCCACGAACTCCACCACCCTGGGGACCTTGTAGTTGGCCATCTCTCTCCGGGCCCAGGCGATCAGGTCATCGCCGGTGACCACGGATCCCGGGCGTCTGACGACGTAAGCCTTGCCCACCTCGCCGAGACGTGCGTCCGGGATTCCGATTACCGCGATGTCGGCCACGTCCGGGTGTAAGCCCAGGAGTTGCTCTATCTCGGCCGGGTAGGCGTTGAAGCCGCCGACTATGTACATGTCCTTGATGCGGTCGGTGATGCGGAGGTTGCCCGCCTCGTCCAGGACGCCCACGTCGCCGGTTCGCAGCCAGCCGTCGGCCGTGATCGCCTCCGTGGTCGCCGGCTCGTCCTCGTAGTAGCCGCGCATGACGTTGAAGCCTCGGACCAGGATCTCGCCCGGGGTGGCGGCGGGGACCGGTGTGCCGTCGGCGTCCACCACCTTCACCTCCGTCCCGGGTATCGCTCGGCCCGATGTGGATGCGATCACCGGCGGGTCGTCGCCTCGGCGGCACATGGTCACGATGCCGCTCGCCTCGGAGAGGCCGTACGCCGTGAGGACCGTGCCGACGCCCAACTCCCCGCGCAGGCGTTCCACCAGGCGCAGGGGGACCACCGCCGCCCCCGTGACCACCAACCTCAGCGCCGAGAGGTCGTGCGTGTCCCTCGCCGGGTGGTCGAGGAGGGACTGGTGGAGGGTCGGGGGGCCAGGCAACACCGAGACCCGTTCCGCGGCTATGTTCGCCAGCGCCGTGTCCACGTTGAAGACCGGCTGGGGAATCATCGTCGCGCCGCGCATCAGGCACGCGATCACGCCCGCCTTGTAGCCGAAGGTGTGGAAGAAGGGGTTCACGATCAGGTAGCGGTCGGACGAGCGCAGTCCCGCCAGGTTCGCCCAGATCTCGTATGCCCTCAGGGTCTGCGCGTGGGTGATCATCGCGCCCTTGGGGCGGCCGGTCGTGCCCGATGTGAAGATGATGTCCGAGAGGTGGTCGCCGGTGAGCTCGCCGGTCCGTTGGTGGACCTCCGTGGCCCCCGTCCCCTCTCCGCTCGCCAGGAAGTCCTTCCAGGTGCGGAAGTCGGGTGGGGCGTCGTCGGAGAGGACCACCACCTGCTGCAGGTCCGGCAGCCCTGGCAGGGGACCGGCGGTCCCGCCCCCGGCCCCCGCCGCCCGCCTCAGCGACGCCACGTACGACGTGCCCAGGAACGTCCCCGTCACGAACAGCAGTCGCGCCCCGCTCCTCCCCAGTACGTCCCTCGCCTCCGTGCCCTTGAAGCGGGTGTTCAACGGTACGAGCACCGCGCCCGCCGAGACCGCCCCGAGCGCCGCGACGATCCAGTCGAGGGAGTTGGGGGCCCATATGCCCACCCGGTCGCCCACCCTTACGCCGTTCGCCATGCAGGCCGCCGCCGCTCGCTCCACCCGGGCACCCAGCTCCGCGTACGTGATCCGCGTACGGCCGTCGACCACCGCCTCGGTGTCCGCGTACCGCTCGGCCGACCACCGCACCAGCTGGGGAATGGTGCCCCAGTCACTCATAGCGGCCCCCTACTCCGTAGCTGACTGACCGTCAGATTAGCTGTAACCTGACGCTCTGTCAGCAGGAGAGAAGGGTGGGTGCACCATGGCAGGCACCACGGCAGGCACCACGGCAGGACCAGGGCTGAAGGACGCCACCGCCATCGTCGGGATCGGGCAGACGGCCTTCGCCAAGCGGCTTCCCGAGGACGAGAAGACCCTCGCCTGCCGGGCCGTCCTCGCCGCCCTCGACGATGCCGGGATCGCGCCCGGCGAGGTGGACGCCCTCGCCTCCTACACCATGGAGGAGACGGATGAGGTGGAGCTCGCGAAGGCCGTCGGGTTCGGGGATCTCAGCTTCTTCAGCAAGGTGGGGTACGGGGGCGGCGGTTCCTGCGCCACCGTCGCCCACCTGGCCGGTGCGATAGCGAACGGGCAGGCCACGGTCGGGGTCGCCTGGCGGTCGAGGAAACGGGGGTCCGGTCCGCGGCCCTGGACCAATACCGCCGTCCAACTGCCCACTCCCGCCCAGTGGACCCGGCCCTTCGGGCTTCTTCGGCCGGCCGACGAGATCGCCATGCTCACGCGGCGGTACATGCACGAGTACGGCGCCACCCGGGATCACCTCTTCAACGTCGCCCTCGCCTGCCGGAACCGGGCGAACCAGAATCCGGCGGCGGTGATGTACGAGCGGCCGCTGACCCGGGAGATGTACATGACCGCCCGGTGGATCAGTGAGCCCCTGTGCCTCTTCGACAACTGCCTGGAGACGGACGGGGCCCTCGCCTGCGTGGTCGTCTCCCGCGAACGCGCCCTCGACTGCCGGCAGCGGCCCGTCTACGTCCACTCCGCCGCCCAGGGCCTCCCCGCCCAGCACCACGGGATGGTCAACTACTGGAACGACGACCCCCTCACCGGGCCCGCCTGGACCGCCGCCCGGCATCTGTGGAAGCACGCGGACTTCACGGCGGAGGATGTCGATGTCGCCCAGATCTACGACGCGTTCACGGCCCTCATACCGCTCTCCCTGGAGGGGTACGGCTTCTGCGGGAGGGGGGAGGGCGGGGCGTTCACCGAGGGGGGCGCCCTGGAGATCGGGGGGCGGCTGCCCGTCAACACCGGTGGGGGTGGGCTCTCCGAGGCCTATGTGCACGGCTTCAATCTCATCAACGAAGGCGTGAAGCAGCTGCGCGGGACCAGTACCGCGCAGGTGCCCGGCGCCGCCACCTGCCTCGTCACCGCCGGGGAAGGTGTCCCGACGTCCGCGCTGCTGCTGAGGAGTTGACTGCCCCGTGCTGAGTCCCGTCATCGATGCCGACGGCGGCCCGTTCTGGCGCTACGCCGCCCAGGGCGAGCTGCGTGTCCAGGCCTGCGCCGACTGCAGGGAGATCCGTTTCCCGCCCCGCCCGTGCTGTCCGCACTGCCAGTCCTTCGCCTGCGAGTGGCGGCTCACCTCGGGGCGCGGGCGGGTGTGGTCGTACGTCGTGCCGCATCCGCCGTTGCTGCCGGAGTACGCGGAGCAGGCGCCGTACAACGTGATCGTGGTCGAGTTGGAGGATGCGCCGCGGGTGCGGCTCGTCGGGAATCTCGTCAGCCGTGCCGGGGCTCCGCTCGACTCCGTTGATCCGCAGGTGGTGAAGATCGGCGCTCGGGTTCGGGTGGTGTTCGCGGAGGGGCTTCCGCAGTGGGTTCTGACATGAACTCCGTGCGGAGGTGCGGAGGTGCGGAGGTGCGGAGGTGCCGATGAACGGTCTGCGGCTTGACGTCGACAAACACACCGGTGTCGCCGTCGTCACCCTCGACCGGCCCGAGCGGCTCAACGCCATCGATCTGGAAATGGTCGGTGAACTCCGGGCGCTGTGGGACGCGTTGCGGTTCGACGACGGGGTGCGCGCCGTCGTGCTCACCGGGGCCGGTGAGCGCGCCTTCTGTACCGGGATCGACCGGGACGTGGTGGTGCCGCAGCCCTCGTCGCCGTACATGCAGGACGATCCGTTGCTGGACGTCGGGCCGAAGGCCTGCGGCCTGTGGAAGCCGGTCGTCGCCGCCGTGTGCGGGATGGCCTGCGCTGGGGCCTTCTATCTGCTGGGCGAGTGCGAGTTCGTCGTCGCGGACGTGACAGCGGCCTTCTTCGATCCGCACACCACGTACGGGATGGTCAGCGCCTACGAGTCCGTGCTGATGGCGCAGCGGATGCCCTACGGGGAGGTCGCCCGGATGGTGCTCATGGGCAACGCCGAGCGGATCGGGGCCCGGCGGGCGTATGAGATCGGCCTCGTGTCGGAAGTCACGGAGGAGGGGCGGGCGTTGGCGGGTGCCGTGCGGTGTGCCGAGGTCATCGCGCGGTGTCCCACCGAGGCGGTGCAGGGGACCGTGCGGGCGCTTTGGGCGGCCAAGGAGGCGGCGCTTGCGCAGGCGTTCGCGCAGGCGCCGCATCTCATCGCGCTGGGGAATCTGCCGATGGAGCGGCAGGCCGAGCTGTTCACCGGGCGGCGGAGCGGTGAGTTCCGGGTGCGGTGAGTCCCCCCGGAAGTGCGGTCAGCGCGGCGGTCACTCCGGCTCGGCCTCCGGTTCCACCCGGCAGTGGTCGATCCCGGTTCCGTCACCCCCGTAGGGCTTCACCCGGACCCGCGTCGTGCCCTTCGCCGGGACGGTGACGTACTCGAAGCCGTAGCCGATCACGCTGTCGGAGTCGTCATAGAAGGAGACGTCGGCGCTGAAGGCGGCCTTGCGGCTGTTCGGGTTCGTGACCTCGACCGTGGCGTACGGCCTCTTCTCGGTCGCGCAGCTGATCAGCTTCGCCTCGCCGTTCTCCAGCGGCTTGCTGCTCCCGCCAGAAGGGGTGGAGGTGGCCCGGTGGGTCGGGCGCCGCGTGTAGTGGCTTCCTCCGGTGCCACCACTCGTACCGCTGCTGCCGCTGCTGCCGTAGCTGTCGTCGTCCGAGGCACCCGAGGTGCCCGAGTCGTCCGAGTAGTCGTCCGATCCGCTGCCGCCGGAGGTGGAGGTGGAGGTGTCGTGGTCCTGGCGGGAGCTGCTGCATCCGCCGCCGCTCCCGTGGCCGCCGCGGTGGTGGCCCGTCGAGAAGCCGGTGAGGCTGAGCGTCACGAAGGCAAGTACGGCCGTGAACCTGAGCGTGCGCGTCCGTCCAGTCATGTGATCAGCGTATCCAGCGGTGTGCACCGCGTGGCAGCTGCCCGATGCCGGGGGTAGCGTCAGCCGTGTACGGCCGCCGTCCGCAGCCCCTTCCGTGCTACTACTGCCGCGGCGGCCGTCCCGGGGTGGGAGTGAGCGGGCACCGGCTCAGGTCGTCCGTGCGGTGCCCGTCCCTTTCTCCGCGTCCAGCGCGTACACGCAGCGGTCTTTGCTGCACGCGTACACCACGCCGTCCTTGACCACCGGGGAGCCGGTGATCTCGCCGCCGGTGGCGAGTTTCCAGCGGAGGCGGCCGTCGTCGGCCTTGAGGGTGTAGAGGAGGTGGTCGGTGGAGCCGAAGTGGATGCGGCCCTCGGCGACGGCGGGGGCGCCCACGACGTCGCCGCCCGCCTGGAAGCGCCACTTGGGGGTGCCGGTGACGGCGTCCAGGGTGTAGAGGCCCTTGCCGCTGCCGACGTGGACGTGGCCGGCGGCGACCAGGACCGGCTCGATGGAGGCGCGGGACTCGGTGGCGATGCGCCAGCGGTCGCGGCCGTCGGTGGCGTCGAGGGCGTAGACCGTGCCGAGGTAGTCGGCGAGGTAGATGCCGCCGCCGGTGACCGCGGGGCCGGGGGCGAAGGTGGGCGCGCAGAGGAAGGCGGCGGGGGCCTCGAAGTGCCAGCGCACCATGCCGTTCGCCACGTCGATGGCGAGGACGCGGGTACCGGCGGAGATGTACACGTGGCCGTCGGGGGCGTGGGTGAGCCGGATCGGTACGCCGCCGCAGGAGGCCGCGTCGCCGATGGGGTACGACCAGCGTTCCTCGCCGGTGCGGGCGTCCAGGGCGCGCAGGCGGGCGTCCTGCCAGATGAAGGCGGTGCCGTCGTGCAGGGCGGGGCCGGCCTCGGGGGACTCGAAGTCGGTCTGGCAGCCGGTGATCTCCCACAGCTTCTGGCCGCTGGAGGCTTCCCAGGCCTGGACGCCGCCGCCGCGGGTGCCGGTGACGACGGTGCCCCGGTCGGCCTGGAGGGAGTACACCCAGGCGTCGGTGGACAGCCGCCACAGGTCGGTGCCCTCGCGGCAGTCGAGGGCGAACAGGGTGGGGCCGTCGGAGGCGTGGATGCGGCCGTCGGCGACGTCCATGGACCAGGCGACGTCCCGGGTCTTGAAGCGGCGGCGGCCGGTGGCCACGTCCAGGGCGTGCACCTCGAAGGAGGTGACGTAGACGAGGTCGCCGTCGACGGCCGGGGTGCCCCAGACGTCGTTGGACATGCGGAAGCGCCAGGGCCGCCAGCCGGTGGCGGCCTCCGGGGGCGGGGGCGCGGCTACGGCGGGGTCGGCGCCGTTGACGCCGGGGCGGGGGCGGGACCAGCTGGCGACCAGGCCGGACTCGGGCGGGGGTGCCTTGACGGCGGCGGCGCGGGTGTCGCTGACGCGCGGGCCGGGGCCGATGGGCACCTTGCCGCTGGCGAGGCGGACGGGGCCGGTGTCGGGGGCGCCCGTGGGGGCGGGGGTCGCCGCCGGGACGGGGCCGGGGCCGGGTGCCGGGACGGCGGGGTCGTACGAGGGCGGCGGGGGCAGCGCGGGCCGGGCGCCGCCGCGGGCGCCGGACGGGGACGGCTGGGCGGGGCGGCCGTTGCGGCGGCTCTCGATGAGGGCGACCGCCTTCTCCGGCAGCCAGGCGGAGGCGGTGCCGCTGTCGTCGGAGCCGGAGCCGAAGAGGTGGGGGGCGAGCTGGGCCTGGAGGTCGGCGGGGTTGGGGCGGCCCGTGGCCTCCATCTGCATGCAGGACTCGATGAGCGGGCGCAGCTCGTCCGGGAGGCCTTCGAGGTCGGGGCCCTCGCGCAGCAGCATGAAGACGGTCTCGACCGGGTTGGCGCCGTGGAAGGGCGGGTGCCCGGTGGCGGCGAACACCAGCATGGAGCCGAGCGAGAAGACGTCGCTGGCGCCGGTGACGCTGCGGGAGTCCTTGGCCTGCTCGGGTGACATGTAGGCGGGGGTGCCGACGGCCACGTTCGTCATCGTCAAACGTGTGTTCGAAACGCCGGACGCGATGCCGAAGTCGATGACCCGGGGGCCGTCCTCGACGACGAGCACGTTGGACGGCTTGAGGTCGCGGTGCACGAGCCCGGCGCCGTGGATGGACTGCAGGGCCTCCGCGACGCCCGCCGCGAGCCAGCGCACCGCCTGGGCCGGGAGCGGCCCGCAGTCGTTCACTATCTCCTCGAGGGAGGGCGCGGGGACGTAGGCGGTGGCCAGCCACGGCACGGCGGCGCGCGGGTCGGCGTCGACGACCGCGGCCGTGTAGAAGCCGGAGACCGCCCGGGCCGCCTCCACCTCACGCGTGAAGCGGACGCGGAACAGCTGGTCCTCGGCGAGCTCCGTGCGGACCGTCTTGATCGCCACGCGCCGCCCGGACGCCGAGCGCGCGAGATAGACCAGCCCCATGCCGCCGGCGCCCAGTCGGCCCAGCACCTCGAACGGCCCGATCCGCCGCGGATCGTGCTGCGTCAGCTGATCCACCACTTGCCTGCCACCTCCCCGTACGAGCCGCGTCACCCACATATGTACGCGACCGAAGTGCAGCGTCTCACCACCGCACCGCCGCGGCGGCACGCACCCCGATTCTTCCTGGCCGGGGTCCATGTTGCGAACCCGGTGACAAATCGGGGTGTCTCCCTATAAGGGAGGCAAAAGCCCACGGTCTCAGCGGTGGAGCAGCGCGAAGGACGCCCCCTGATTGTCCGTGACGACGGCCACGGTTCCGTACGAGGCCTCGAAAGGGGCCGCCTGCACCCGTCCGCCGAGCCGCTGGACCGCCCCGAGGGCGTCGTCGAGGTCGTCCACCCGGAAGTGGACGAGGAAGTGCGGGGGCATCTCGGCGGGGAAGACGGCGGAAACCGGGGCCCGGCCGAAGTCGGGCTCGGCCTCGGTGCCGAACAGGGCGTCGTGGAAGAGGCCGCCGTAGAAGGCGTTGGCCGCCTCGGTGTCCCGGGTGTACAGCTCGGCCCAGATGAAGGTGCCGGGGGCGTGGCGCAGCACGAAGCCGGGGTGCTCGCCCGGCTGCCACAGGCCGAAGACGGCGCCCTCGCGGTCGGTGGCCAGCGCGGCCGTGCCCAGGTCGTCGACCGGCACCGGCAGCGCGACGATCTGCCCGCCGGCCGCGACGATCCGCCGGCACAGGGCCCCGGCGTCCGGGGTGGCGAAGTACACCGTCCAGACGGTGGGCATACGGCCGTCCGTCTTGGGTGTGAGGGCGGCGACGGGTTCACCGTCCAGCCGCGCCCATACGGAGGTGCCGTACGCCTCCTCGAAGGTCCAGCCGAAGAGTTCTCCGTAGAACCGCTCCCCGGCCGCCACGTCGGGGAGCTGCGCGTCCACCCAGCAGGGGACGCCCTCTCCGTACACCGATGCCCTGTTTTCGGCCATGTCGCCAAAGTAACCGTGCCTCGCGCACCGCGCAGACCAGGCACACCACCTCATCCACGCCCTTGCACCCCATTTGCAGTCGGCCGAATCGCGCTCCCATCACCCCTCGGTAAGCTGACGACATGACAGGACAAGTGCGTACCGTCGACGGCCGCGTGGCCGGTCGGCGTGGGCAGGCGACCCGGCAGAAGCTGCTCGACTGCCTCAGCGAGATGCTCAGCTCTTCCCCTTACCGGGACGTCAAGGTCATCGATGTGGCCCGGAAGGCGGGCACTTCGCCCGCGACCTTCTACCAGTACTTCCCGGACGTCGAGGGCGCCGTCCTGGAGATCGCCGAGGAAATGGCCGCCGAGGGCGCCGGGTTGACCGAGTTGGTCGCCGGGCGGTCCTGGGCCGGCAAGGCGGGTTGGCAGACCGCGCAGGAACTCGTGGACGGATTCCTCGAGTTCTGGCGGAAGCACGACGCCATCCTGCGCGTCGTCGACCTCGGCGCCGCCGAGGGGGACAAACGCTTCTACAAGATCCGCATGAAGATCCTGAATTCGGTGAACAACTCCCTCACGGAATCGATCACCGAGCTTCAGTCCAAGGGCAGGGTCGACAAGGACGTGAACCCGGCCGCGATCGCGGGCTCGCTCGTCGCGATGCTCGCCGCGGTGGCCGGGCACCAGAAGGGTTTCTCGTCCTGGGGCGTCAAACAGGCCGAACTCAAGCCGAATCTGGCACTGTTGGTGCACCTGGGCGTGACGGGCCGGAAGCCGACGAAATAGGCCGTTCGGCGGCACTCCCTTTTAGGCATCCTTTGTCCGACACCAAGTCCTGTCTGCCAGGCGGTGGTTCACGCGAGTGGACCGCCGCCTGTCGTGCTTTCCGGCCCGGCAAACGCTTACGCCGGCAGTGGCCGGTCCTTCACCACGTGTTTCATCACCAGTGTGGACGTCAGCCGCTGCACTCCCGGCAGGGTGGCGAGCCGTTCGTCGTAGAGCCGCTGGAAGGCGGCGAGGTCGGCGGTGGCGACCCGCAGGAGGTAGTCCGGTTCGCCGAACAGGCGCTGGGCGTCCAGGACGTACTCCACCTCGCTGACCGCCCGCTCGAACTCCGCGACGGTGTCGCGGTCCTCCTGCCGCATGGACACGAAGACCAGCGCCTCGAAGGTCAGTCCGACGGCCGCCGGGGCCACGACCGCGCGGTAGCCCTGGATGGCGCCGGACCGCTCCAGCTCACGCAGCCGCCGGTGGCACGGCGAGACGCTCAGCCGCACCCGCGCGGCCAGCTCGGTCACGGTCAGCCGCCCGTCCTGCTGGAGCTCGGCAAGAATTTTCTGATCGACGTCGTCCATGAAGAAGATATTTGCTCAGTATCCGCGATCATGGGCAAATTTCGGGAACACATTCGGGCCATTCACGCCTAATGTCCCCCTCATGGAATCCGCAAGCCTCCTTTCCTTCCTGGCCCTGGACCTGCTGCTGGTGTGCGTACCGGGCGCCGACTGGGCCTATGTGATCGCGGCCGGCCTGCGCGGCCGCCGGGTCACGGGCGCGGTGGCGGGCCTGGTCGCCGGGTACGCGCTGCACACGGTCCTGGCCGCGGCGGGCCTCGCGGTGCTCGTGGCGGGCTCGCCCCGGCTGCTCACCGCGCTGACGGTGACGGGCGCCGGGTACCTGCTGTGGCTGGGGTGGGGTGTGCTGCGCCGCCCGGCCGTGCCCGGGACGGCGGCCGAGGCCGACGGCTCCCGGGTCTTCCTGCGCGGCGCCGCGATCAGCGGCCTCAACCCCAAGGGCCTGCTGCTCTACCTCTCCGTGCTCCCGCAGTTCCTCACCCTCCGCGGCGACCACCTGCCCGTCCCCGTCCAGACGGCCGCCCTGGGCCTGCTCCACATGGCGTGTTGTGCCGCCGTCTACCTGACCGTCGGCGTCCTCGCCCACGCCCTCCTGGCCGCCCGCCCCGCCGCCGCCCGCGCGGTCACCCGCACCTCGGGGGCTGCGATGCTCGGCGTCGGCGCGTTCCTGCTGGTGGAGCGGCTGGCGACGCTGTGATGCGGCGGGCCGACGATGTGATGCGGCGGGGGACCCTATGTGCGGTGGGTGGCTCTGTGCGCGACGGGTGACTCCCTGCGCGACGGGCGTCGCTATGCCCGGCGCGTGAGCCGGAAGACCCGGATCTCCCGCTCCACCCGCGCCTGGTACGTCGCGTACGGCGGCCAGAACTCCAGCAGCGCCTGCCAGGCCGCCGCCCGCTCGTCCCCCGCCAGCAGCCGGGCCGTGACGGGGATGTCCTCGCCCTTCGAGCTGACGGAGGCGTCCGGGTGGGCGAGGAGGTTGGCGGTCCAGGCCGGGTGGCCGGTGCGCCCGAAGTTGGAGCCGACGAGCAGCCAGCTGCCCTCCTCGGGCATGCAGGCGAGCGGTGTGCGGCGGGCCAGGCCGCTGCGGGCGCCGGTCGTGGTGAGCACGACGCCGGGCAGCAGCTGCGCGCTGAGCAGCACCCGGCCCCGGGTGAGCCGGTGGACCGCCCGGTCGAGGGCCGGGAAAACGTGCGGGGCGACCTTGGCGAAGCCCCGGGTGGACGACACCTTCTGCACCAGACGCACTCCGACGGCGGTCATCGGGCCGCCACCCCCTCCCGCTCGAAGAACCGGGCCGCCTCGGCCGCCCGCGCCCGCAGCCGGTGCACCGGCCCGAACAGCAGCTCGTCCCCGGCGGCCCGCTTGAAGTACAGGTGGGCCTCGTGCTCCCAGGTGAAACCGATCCCGCCGTGCAGCTGGATCGCCTCGCCCGCCGCACACCGCAGGGCCTCGATGGCCTGCGCCAGCGCGAGCCCGCCCACGCGTTCCCCGTGGGCCGTCGCCCAGGCGGCGTAGTACGCGGCCGACCGGGCCGCCTGCACCTGTACGTACACGTCCGCGAGGCGGTGCTTGACCGCCTGGAAGGAACCGATCACCCGCCCGAACTGCTCCCGCTGCCCGACGTACTCCACGGTCCGCTCCAGCGCCCGGTCGGCGGCCCCGACGGCCTCGGCGGCGAGTACGGCGGCGACGGTGTCCCCGAGGGCGGCGAGGGCGGCGAGCACGTCGGCGTCCTCGTCCCCGAGCAGCTCGGCCCGCACGTCCCGCAGCTGGACCCGCCCCTGCGGCCGGGTGGAGTCGAGGGCGGTCCGCCGGGCCCGTACGAGCCCTGCGGTATCCCCTTCCACGAGGAAGAGGAGGGTCCGGGACCGCGCGAAGCCCCCGGCGTGCGCGGCGACGACCAGCAGACCGGCGCTGTGCCCGTCCAGCACCTGGTCGGCCTGCCCGTACAACCGCCACCCCGCCCCGTCCCGGCGAGCCTGCACGCCCCCCGCCCGGCCCCCGCCCGCCCACTCCCCGCCGTTGCCGCCGGTCAGGGCGAGGGCGGTGGTGAGGGCGGTCCCGGGTACGGCGAGGGCCGCGGTGAGCGCGCCCGAGGCGAGGCGGGGCAGCAGGGCGGCGCGCTGGGCGTCGGTACCGAGGGCGTGGATCAGCGGGGCGGCGAGGACCGCGGTGGCGAGCAAGGGTGAGGGGGCGAGCGCCCGCCCCACCTCCTCGCAGGCGAGGGCGAGATCGGTGACGGGGCAGCCGACACCGCCGTACGCCTCGGGGAGGGCCAGGCCCGGCAGGCCGAGCTGGTCGGCGAGGGCGGTCCACAGGACGGGGTCGTGCCCGGCCGGGCTGCCGACGGCGGCCCGCAGCTCCTCCGCTCCGCAGCGTTTGTGCAGCAACTCGCGCAGCGTACGGCGGATCTCGTCCTGCTCGGCGGTGAGGCGCGTGTCCATGGCTGTTCCCTCCCGACCAGATCTGACGGTCCGTCATATTAGGGCGGGGGGATGGAGATGCCCAGAGGTGCGGCGGGGGTGCGGCGGGGCGTGCGGCGGGGTGCGCGGGAGTACGCGACCTGCCGCGAGCCATCAAACCTGATGTACCGTCAGATTCATGACGCGAGGGAGCCGGAAAGTCGCCGTGGTGGGTGCAGCCCTCTCCGACTGCGGCCGCGTGGCCGACGCGACCCCGTACATGCTGCACGCCCAGGCTGCCCGCCGCGCGCTCGCGGACGCGGGACTGGACCGGGCGCTCGTGGACGGCTTCGCCTCGGCCGGGCTCGGCACGCTGGCCCCGGTGGAGGTGGCGGAGTATCTGGGCCTGCGCCCCACCTGGGTGGACTCCACCTCGGTCGGCGGTTCCACCTGGGAGGTCATGGCGGGGCACGCGGCGGACGCGATAGCGGCGGGCCACGCGAACGCCGTCCTGCTGGTGTACGGCTCCACGGCACGCGCGGACATCAAGGCGGGCCGGCGGACCGGCGACCTGTCCTTCGGCGCCCGCGGCCCGCTGCAGTTCGAGGTCCCCTACGGTCACACGCTGATCGCCAAGTACGCGATGGCGGCCCGCCGCCACATGATCGAACACGGTACGTCGATCGAGCAGTTGGCCCAGGTCGCGGTGCAGGCCAGGGCCAACGCCGCACTCAATCCCGAGGCGATGTTCCGCGACCCGATCACCGTCGACGACGTCCTGTCCGGCCCGGTGATCGCCGATCCCTTCACCAAGCTGCACTGCTGCCTCCGCTCCGACGGCGGGGCGGCGGTGCTGCTGGCGGCCGAGGAGTACGCGCGGGACTGCCGCACCACCCCCGTCTGGATCCTCGGCACCGGCGAACACGTCTCGCACGCCACGATGTCCGAGTGGCCCGACTTCACCGTCTCCCCCGCCGCGGTCAGCGGCCGGCTCGCCTTCGAGCGGGCCGGCGTCCGCCCCGAGGAGATCGACTTCGCGGAGATCTACGACGCCTTCACCTACATGACCCTGGTCACCCTGGAAGACCTCGGCTTCTGCCCGAAGGGCGAGGGCGGGGCGTTCATCGAGAAGGGACGGCTGCTGGTGCGGGGCGGGGAACTGCCGGTGAACACCGACGGAGGCGGCCTGTCGGCCCAGCACCCGGGGATGCGGGGCCTGTTCCTGCTGGTCGAGGCGGTACGGCAGCTGCGGGGCGAGGGCGGGGAACGGCAGGTGCGCCTCGCGGGAGGCGAGCTGCCGCGGCTGGGGGTGGCGTCGGGGACCGGGGGGTGGTTCTGCTCGTCGGGGACGGTGGTCCTGGGGCGGTGATCCTGGGGCGGGGGTGAAGCGGCAGCGGGCTGTTCCGCACGCCCCGCCCCGTACACGCCCGCAAGCCCCCGCTCGCGCCTCCACAGCGGCCCCGGAGTGATACTCGGCCCATGGCTGCAACCGATCTTCACGAGCTTCTGCGGGCACTGCGGGTCTGGGACCCCCAGGTCACGGAGCTACCCGCCTTCGACCCGACGACCGCGCCCCCGACCCCGCTCGCCCTGTTCACCGCCTGGTTCTCGGAGGCGGTGGCCGCCGGGCAGGTCGAGCCGCACACCATGTCGCTGGCGACGGCGGACGAGGAGGGCTGTCCGGACGTGCGGACCGTGATGCTGCACGGTGCCGACGCCGACGGCTGGTCCTTCGCGTCCCACTCCACCAGCCGCAAGGGCCGGCAGCTCGCCGCCCGTCCGTACGCGGCCCTCGGCTTCTACTGGCCGGTGCTCGGCCGGCAGGTCCGGGTCCGGGGACAGATCACGGCTGCGCCCTCGCCGGAGAGCCAGGCCGATCTGCACGCGCGCTCGACGGGTGCGCTCGCGGCGGCGTTGACCGGCCGGCAGAGCGAGGTCCTGCCGTCGCTGGAGGAGCTGCGGTCCGCCTCGCAGGCGGCCTGGGACCGGGCACGGGAGAATCCGACCGCCCCGTCCCCGACGTGGACGCTGTACCGGCTGCGGCCGGAGGAGGTCGAGTTCTTCCAGGGCGACCCCGAGCGGCGCCACGTCCGGCTCGCCTACCGGCACACGGCGTTCGGCTGGGAGCGGACGCTGCTGTGGCCCTGACCCTGCGGCCCTGCCCCCGTGGACCTGCCCCTGTGGCCCTGCCCCTGCGACCCTGGCTCTGCGGCCCTAACCCTGTGGCCCCGCCTCGAACCCGTACACCGCGAAGTCGGCCACCGGCCGGTAGCCGATGCGCTGGTACAGCCCGTTGCTGGTCGGATTGGCGAGGTCGGTGAAGAGCAGCACCTCCGTCCCCGCCTCGCGCGCGACCCGGCTCACCTCGGCCGTCACGGCCCCCGCGTAGCCGCGTCCACGCAGGTGGGCCGGGGTGTAGACGGGCGCCACCCGGGCCTGCCCGGCGACCTCGGGGGTCACCCCGGCCATGGCGACGGGGGCGCCGTCAGGGGTCTCCCAGAGGGTGACGCCGCCGCTGGCGATGCGGGCGTCGGCCCAGGCGCCGGGCTCCTGGAACCCGCGCTGGCCGACGGCGTCGGCGAACTCCTCGCACCAGCGGGCCAGCAGCTCCCGGTCCGCCGTCCCGGCCACCCGCGCCCGGCCTTCAGGTACGGGCTCCGGGAACACCAAGTCACCCAAACGATAGAGCCGTTGACGCTCACGCAGCGCACCGCGGCCCCCCGCCCGCCGCTCCCACGCCGCCGTGAACGCCGCCGCCGTCTCCCGCTCGGCCGAGACGCCGGGGACGACGTGGCCGAGGGCGAGCAGCCGGGCGGCGAGGGCGTCGGCCTCCTCGGCGGTCACCGCGGTGACGTGCAGCGGGTGCGGAGGCGTCCGGAACAGCACCGCGCGTACCGCGCCGCCGGGTTCGGCCAGCCACCCGAACACGGGGGCCTCGTCGCCGTAGAGGCGCAGTCCGCGCTTGCGCAGCGCGTCGGTCACCGTCAGCGTCACGGTGTGCCGCGCGGGCCGTGAGCGCAGGAAGTCACCGGCGCGGGAGAGGAATTCGTCGAGGTCTTCGGTGAGGTGCCAGTCGTACTGCCGGTCGTGGTGCCGGTCGTGGTGCCGGTCATCGGGATTCATGTCTCATGCTCCCTTCCCGCCCCCGCGCCCCGCCTCCCATTTACTCCACGGCCGGCTCCGGGTCGGTGGCGATCCGTGCGTGCAGGTGCACGTCCCGGAACGCGTCCAGCCGCCCGGCCTCGGGCATCGCCCCGCGCAGCGTCCCCTCGTAGGGGTATCCGCATCTGTCCGCGACCCGGCACGACGCGTCGTGTCCGACCGCGTGCCCCAACTCCAACCGGTACAGGCCGAGTTCAGTGAACGCCCAGCGGCTCGCGAGGGCGAGTGCCCGCGTGGCGACCCCCTTCCCCCGCGCCTGAGGAAGGACTGAGTAGCCGACGCGGGCGACGCGCATGACCCGCTCGATGGTGTTCAGGCCCATGTGGCCGAGCGTGGCGCCGGTGTCCGCGTCGGTGACGCGGAAGGGCACGCAGTCGTCGTTCGCGGCTCTCGACGCCAGCGCACGCAGGGATTCCCGGGCGGTGTCCAGGTCCTTGACCACCTTGAACGGGGTGTTCCAGCGCAGGAATTCCGGATCCGCCAGGCCACGGAGCCAGGCCGCCGCATCGGCGTCGGATTCCGCGTCCCAGCGGCACAGGCGCAGGCCGTAACCGTGCGGTTCGGAGGCGGTGTTGACGGTGGGCTGCTCATTCACAGAGACCATGACACCCATTCAACAGAGACCACTACACCCGTTCAATCGTGCGCCCCCCGCTCACTCCCACACCGGCCGGAAGACCGGCACCCCCGTCCGGAACGCCACCTCGACCGCCATCCCCGCCCGCAGCTCCCCGGCCGGACACTCCACCACCTCGGTCATCATCCGGGGGCCCTCCGCGAGTTCGACGACGGCCGCGACGTACGGGACGCGTTCGCCGAACGGGGGCAGGTCGTTGCGGTGGACGACGGACCAGGTGTAGAGGGTGGCGCGGCCGGTCGCGCGGCCCCAGGTGACGTCGTCGCTCCAGCAGTGGGGGCAGAACTCGCGCGGGTAGTGGTGGGCCCGGCCGCACGCGCCGCAGCGGCGCAGGAGGAGCCGGCCCTCGGCCGCCGCGTCCCAGTAGGTCCGGGTGAAGGCGTCGGGCTCGGGGACGTCGAACCGTACGGCCGCCATCAGAACCATCCCAGAGCGTGGTCGACGGACCACACCTGCCAGGACATCCCGAACAGCGCGACCAGTGAGATCAGCGCCATCATCGAGTTCTGCCCCTGCTCGGCCCAGTCGTGGATCATGAGGACGAGGTAGAGGAGGTTCAGGAGCAGGCCGCCGGCCAGGGCGACGGGGGTGAGGAAGCCGGCCACCAGGCCCAGGCCGAGGGCGAGTTCGGCGTACACCACGATGTACGCCATCACCCGCGGCCGTGGCTCGACCATGACGTGGAAGCCGGAACGGACCGCGTTCCAGCGGTGCTTCGCCGCGACGTCCGCCGCCCAGGCGATGCCGGTGCCGCGTTCGAACCAGCTCTTCCTGTCCTTGTGCCGCCAGCTCTCCAGCCACCACAGGCCGAGCCCGATGCGGAGCACGGCCAGCCACTCGGATCCGCTCAGCCAGATCGCGTCCATGACATCTGACGGTACGTCAGATAAGCGGGAAAGCCGAGAGCCGGTGCGGAAATCCTGTGCGCCACCGGTGAAGCTGTGCGTCTCCCCTGAGTTCCGGCGAAATTGTTGATGATTTTGTCGGCGTCAACCTACGTTCGCAAGCGAAAGGCGAAGAGCCCCCGAAGGACGAGCCCCCGAAGGACGAGAGGCAGCATGGTGAAGCACAGTGCAGTCAAGCGCAGGACGGTAGTCATGGGCCTCGGCGCCACCGCCGGTGTCGCGGCGGTCGGCGGCCTCGCCCTCAGCGCTCAGGCGTCCGACGACTCGTCGACCTCGTCCTCCCCGGACTCGCTGGTCTTCGACGCGGACGGCCACACCGAGCTGACGGCCACGGTCACGGACCCGGACGGCACCGAGCACGAGGTGAAGTACCGCTTCTGGAAGGCGATCACCTACGTCGCCAAGCCGGTGGACGAGAAGTACCAGAGCCTGAACGTCAGCGTGCCGGTCGAAATCGACGGCAAGGCGGTCGACGCGAGCAACGCGCCGATCCTGCTCGCGAACTCGATCGGCGGATACATGCCGTCCTCGGTGGCGGACGCGACCGGCATCGGCGCGTCCGGCGGCCCGGTGGGCCCGGGCGGCCCCGGCGGCCCCGGCGGCACGGCCTCCGCCTCCCCCAGTGCCTCGGCCTCCGCCCCCGGCGCGAACGGCAGCACCAACGCCAACGGCGGCGCCCTGAACACCAACCAGTACCTGGCCCTCGGCGCGGGGTACGTCGTCATCGAGCCCGGCGCCCGCGGCCGTACCCTCAAGAACTCCGACGGCGAGTACTACGGCACCGCCCCCGCCGTGATCGTCGACCTCAAGGCGGCGGTGCGGTACATCAGGTCCAACAAGGGCCGCATCCCGGGCGACACCGACCGCATCGTCTCCGCCGGCACCAGCGCGGGCGGCGCCGTGTCCGCTCTGCTCGGCGCCTCCGGGGACAGCCCGATCTACGAGAAGTACCTGAAGGAGCTCGGCGCCGCCGACGCCTCCGACGCGATCTTCGCGACCGGCGCCTGGTGCCCGATCACCGACCTGGAGCACGCCGACGGCGCCTACGAGTGGAACTGGGGCACCAACGAGCTGAGCAGCGGCAAGCAGGTCGACCAGACCGTCTCCAGGGAGCTGAAGGCGCAGTTCGCCGAGTACCAGGCCGGTCTGAAGCTCAAGGGGCTGGGCGGCTTCGGGCCGCTGACCGCCCGCAACTACGACGAGTACCTGGTCGAGCGGTACCTCGAGCCGTCGGCGACCACCTACCTGACGGGCCTGTCGGACTCCGACCGCACGGCCTACCTGGCCGCGAACACCTTCATCACCTGGAAGAACGGCAAGGCCCGCTTCTCCTGGGACGACTTCCTCACCCACGTCGGCGCCCGCAAGAAGGACGCCCCGTCCTTCGATGCCTTCGACCTGTCGACGGGCGAGAACAACGAGTTCGGCAAGGGCACCACCGAGGCCCGCCACTTCACGGCGTACGGCCTGAAGAACGACACCACCGGGGTCACGGGCAAGCGCCTCGACAGCGACATCCCCGAGCTGCTGCGGCTGATGAACCCGATGTTCCACCTGGTCGGCAAGGCCAACCCGAACCGCACCAGGCACTGGTGGATCCGGCTTGGCACCAAGGACTCCGACACCTCGCTGACGGTCTCCGCCAACATCGCCGCCGCCGTGGGCAACCTCGGCGACGACGTGAACCATCTGTACTACTGGGACCAGGGCCACGGCGCCAACACCGACCCGGGCGACTTCATCAAGTGGATCGCCAAGGTGACGGGGCACAAGGCCCGCCAGAAGTAGCCCAAAAAAAGAGCCGCGGCGCCCGTTCCCGTTTGTCATCGGACGCCGCCCACCCCGCGACCCCGTGCTCCAGCGCACCGGAGCCCGGCGTCGCGGGCTTTTTCCGCACCGGTCCCACTCACACCTCTTACAGGCGTGATCAATCCGCAACCAATTCCGGTCTTGACCGAGACCCATCAACCCGGTGCGTGATTACGCTCGCGCTCATGGCCGACTCTCCCCTGTCCGCGTCCTCCCCCACCGACCGACCCGTCTACGTCATAGGCGCCGGCCCCGGCGGTCTGGCCGCCGCGCACGCGCTGCGCGCCCGGGGGATACGCGCGGTCGTGCTGGAGAAGTCCGACCGGGTCGGAGCGTCCTGGCGGCGCCACTACGACCGGCTGCACCTGCACACCACCCGCCGCCTCTCGGGGCTGCCCGGGCTGCCGATGCCGCGCCGGTTCGGGCGGTGGGTGTCCCGGGACAACGTGGTGCGCTACCTGGAGAAGTACGCCGAGCACCACGGCCTGGAGATCGTCACCGGCGTCGAGGTCTCCCGGATCGAGCGGACGGCCGACGGCACGGGCTGGCTGCTGCACGCCTCCGGCGGGCGGGAGCTGACCGGTGGCGCGGTGGTCGTGGCGACCGGTTACAACCACACCCCGCGCGTGCCCGACTGGCCGGGCCTGGAGGGCTACGGCGGCGAGTTCCGGCACGCGGGCGAGTACCGCAACGCCGAGCCGTACGCCGGGCGGGACGTGCTGGTCGTCGGGGTCGGCAACACCGGGGCCGAGATCGCCGTGGACCTGGTGGAGGGCGGCGCGTCCCGGGTGCGGCTGGCGGTGCGGACCACGCCGCACATCGTGCGCCGGTCGACCGCCGGGTGGGCGGCGCAGTACACGGGTGTGCTGGTACGGCGGCTGCCCGTCGCCCTCGTCGACAGGCTCGCCGGGCCGATGGCCAAGCTGAGCGTGCCGGACCTGTCCGCCCACGGCCTGCCCCGCCCGGACACCGGGCTGTACAGCAGGGTCCGGGAGGGGTCGATCCCGGTGCAGGACGTCGGGCTGATCGACGCCGTGCGCGAGGGGAAGGTGGAGGTCGTGGCCGCCGTCGAGGGGTTCGAGGACGGCAAGGCCGTCCTCGCCGACGGTACGCGCCTGTCGCCGGACGCGGTGATCGCCGCGACCGGGTACGTCCGCGCACTGGAGGGCCTGGTCGGCCACCTCGGCGTGCTCGACGCCCGCGGCAGACCGGCCGTGCACGGCCCCCACGCCCCGAAGGACGCCCCGGGGCTGTACTTCACCGGTTTCACCAACCCGATCAGCGGCATGTTCCGCGAGCTGGCCATCGACGCGGAGAAGATCGCGAAGGCGGTGGCGAGGGACGGCGCCGGACGGCTGTCGGGGCTGCCGGACCGGGTCTGATCCCGTGCTGTCTTTCGCGCGGGTTCCTGTGGTTCCGTTTCCGCAGGAGACGTATGGCGAGCTTGTTGCGCGCGGATTCCGCTTACCCGCCGACGGCAGCACCTCGTGGCATGTCAGCATCAAAATGGTCTTGCGTCCGCCGGTAGCCGTGTGGCTAAAGTGACGGCCTGCTCCCAGTCGGTTGGGGAATCGTCTGCCCGTATCGTCCGGGCGGGAGGGAGCGGACGACCACTGGAAGCTCAGCGCAACGGGGACCGCACGCGCGCGTGCCGCACGGGCCGGTCTCCTCGCGCCTTCATCACTGGGGGAACACCGCCATGCGCAAGTGGCTGCCCACTCTTGCCCTGTCCACCGCTGTCATCTCTTCGCTCCTGGCAGCTCCGCAAGCCCTGGCCCTGGAGTCGAAGCCGGCTCCGGCCAAGGTGTCCAGCACCAAGGTCGAGTTCGCGTCGGCGGCGAGCGCGCAGACCCGTTCGATCGCGTCGGCGAATCCCGAGACGGTGAGTGCCGCCGCCACGTTGTGCGGAAGCGGATACAAGCTCGCACGCGCGGAGCAGCTTCCGGACTCCCGTCGGTTCGGAACCCTGTTCACGTACACCAAGTACGTGACGGGTGGGACGGACGGCGCATGCGCCGTCTTCGACAACAACACCGGGTCCGCGAAGCACATGAAGCTGAAGCTGTGCTGGACGACGTGCAAGGCCGACGAAGGCACATTCTCCAACTACGCGGGGCCGGTCAAGTACGAGAGCAGCGCCTCCACGTTCCAGCCGGCCTGTGTCGTGGTGAACGCCCTGATGTGGTCGGACGGTGTCGCGATCATCGACCGGCAGACGCACATCGACGCCTGCGACTGACCGCGGCCCGTCGCCCTCCCTCTCCCGGTCGCGGTGATCGCCGCGACCGGGTACGCCCGGATCGCGAGGGCGGCGGCTAGTCGCGCCCGGAAGGCTCCTGGGCCACCGCGTAACCGGGTACGGACGGCCAGCGGACCGTCAGTACCACCGAGTCCTCCTCGGCGAACCAGGAGTGGTCGACCCCGCGACCCCACACGACGTAGTCGCCCTGCTCTTCCAGGACGACACTGCGGCCGGGAAGCTCGACGCGGAAGCGGCCGCTGACGAGGACGAGGAGAGCGGTGCGCTCCTCCCCCTCCACCCACGCCGCTCGCTCGTCGCCGCGCGGGTGGACACCCCACTTGATCTCCACGGCCTCGCTGTGCCGGGGATCACCGGTGTCCTTGAAGTGCCCGAGGAGCCACCCTCGGTCCAGCGCCGCGTCCTTGCCCGCGTTACCCACATACACACCGTCGCTCACCGCCTGGACGGTACCAGCCGCTCCGGTCATCCTGGGTGCATCTTTGCGTGCACGACCGTTTCCTGACAGTACGTCAGTTCAGTAATCTGACAGAGCGTCAGTTGAATGGCTGTCACACAGGAGCGGGCGGACCGATGCTTGGATCAACCCACGGCACCCTCACCACCGACTCCCGCCGGGCCCGGGTCATCGCCTGCGGTGAGCCCCGGACCGGACCCGCCGTGCACGGCCGGGCGGACGATATGGACGAGCTGGACGTCAGCGGGCGTCCACTGCACCGGGACGTACCCGATCTCGACCGGTTCTTCCGGCCCGGGTCCGTCGCCGTGATCGGCGCCTCGGACGCGGAGGGGCGGCCCAACACCGGCATCACCAGGCAACTGCTCTGCTGGGCCGAGCGGGTGGGGGCGCGGGTGCATCCGGTGCATCCCAGCAGGCCGGCCGTCTTCGGCATCCCCTGCGTTCCCTCCGTCGCCGGCCTGCCCGAGCAGGTGGACCTGGCCGTGCTCCTGGTCGCCGACCCGCTGCCGGTGATCGAGGAACTCGCCGAGGCCAAGGTGAGGTTCGCCGTCGCCTTCGCCTCCGGGTTCGCGGAGACCGGCGAGGAGGGCGCCCGCGCCCAGGCCCGGCTCGCGGCGGCCGCCCGGCGCTCCGGCCTCCGGCTGCTCGGGCCGAACACCAACCTCAACGCCTTCGAACGTTTCCGCGACGATCTGGACGGCCCGGCGATCGCCCTCATCACCCAGTCCGGGCACCAGGGACGGCCGGTCTTCGCGCTCCAGGAGCTCGGCATCCGGCTCTCCCACTGGGCGCCCACCGGCAACGAGGCCGACCTGGAGACCGCCGACTTCATCTCCTACTTCGCCGAACGACCGGAGGTCGGCGCCATCGCCGCCTACGTCGAGGGCCTGAAGGACGGCCGCTCCTTCCTGCTCGCCGCCGACCGGGCCGCCCGCCGCAAGGTCCCGGTCGTCGCCGTGAAGGTGGGGCGCACCGAGGCCGGGGCCCGTACCGCCGCCTCCCACACCGGCAAGCTCACCGGGGCCGACGACGTGGTGGACGCGGCGATGCGGCAGTACGGGGTCATCCGCGTCGACGGCCTCGACGAACTCCAGGACACCGCCGCCCTGCTGGCCCGCGCCCGGGCACCGCGCGCCGACGGGGTCGTCGTCTACTCCATCTCGGGCGGCACCGGCGCGCACGTCGCCGACCTGGCCTCCGGGGCGGGGCTCAGGCTGCCCGTGCTGTCCGAGGGCAGGCAGGCCGAGCTGCACCAGTGGATACCCGAGTACCTGAACGTGGCCAACCCGGTGGACAACGGCGGCCATCCGGTCGGCGACGAACGCGGCCGGAAGATCATCGACGCGATCCTCGACGACCCCGAGGTGGGCGTGCTGATCTGCCCGATCACCGGGCCCTTCCCGCCGCTGAGCGACAAGCTCGTCCGGGACCTCGTGGACGCGGCGGAGCACTCGGACAAGCTGGTGTGCGTGGTGTGGGGGTCACCGGTCGGCACCGAGCCCGCGTACCGGGACGTGCTGCTCGCATCCTCCCGGGTGGCCACCTTCCGTACCGTCGGCAACTGCCTCACCGCCGTCCGCGCCTACCTCGACCACCACCGCTTCGTCCACGCCTACCGCTCCCCCTTCGACGAGGCGCCCCGCACCCCCTCGCCCTCCTTCCGCAAGGCGCGCATGCTGATGCGGCCCGGCCAGCAGCTGAGCGAGCACGCGGCCAAGCAGCTGCTGCGCGCCTACGGCATCCGGGTGCCGCGCGAGCAGCTGGTGACCAGCGCGGCGGCGGCCGTGCGCGCGGCCGGCCAGGTCGGCTACCCGGTGGTGATGAAGGCCTCCGGCGGCCAGATCGCGCACAAGACAGAGCTCGGACTCGTGAAGATCGGGCTGACCTCGGCCAGCCAGGTCCGGGACGCCTACCGGGAGCTGACCGACATCGCCCGCTACGAGGGCGTCTCGCTGGACGGCGTCCTGGTGTGCCAGATGGTCGAGCGGGGCGTGGAGATGGTCGTCGGCGTCACCCATGACGAGCTGTTCGGGCCGACCGTGACGGTCGGGCTGGGCGGGGTGCTGGTGGAGGTGCTGCGTGACGCGGCCGTCCGCGTGCCGCCGTTCGGCGAGGACCAGGCCCGGGACATGCTCGCGGAGCTGCGCGGGCGGGCCCTGCTGGACGGGGTCAGGGGACGGCCGCCGGCCGATCTCGACGCGCTCGTGGAGGTCGTGCTGCGGGTGCAGCGCATGGCGCTGGAGCTCGGGGACGAGCTGGCCGAGCTGGACATCAACCCGCTGATGGTGCTGCCCAGGGGGCAGGGCGCGGTGGCGCTGGACGCGCTGGCGGTGTGCCGCTGATGGCGGAGCTGACGGAGGAGGAGACGTGGGTGCTGCACGAGAGGGCCGGTCAGGTCTCGTCGATCACGCTCAACCGGCCCGAGGCCCTCAACGCCCTCACCCCCGGCCAGCGGGAACGTGTCATCGGGCTGCTGGCGGACGCCTCGGCCGACCCGGAGGTGCGGGCCGTGGTCATCACCGGGACGGGGCGCGGTTTCTGCGCGGGGGCCGATCTGCGGGGCGGAGCGGGGGCGGGCGAGCGGGTCGCCGGTGATGTGGCGCGTGTGCTCCGCCTCGGCGCACAGCGGCTGACCACCGCCGTCCTCGACTGTGAGAAGCCGGTGATCGCCGCCGTGAACGGTACGGCGGCCGGTCTCGGCGCCCATCTCGCCCTGGCCTGCGATCTGGTGCTGGCGGCGGAGTCGGCCCGGTTCATCGAGGTGTTCGTGCGGCGCGGACTCGTACCCGACGGCGGGGGCGCGTATCTCCTGCCCCGGCTGATCGGCCCGCAGCGGGCCAAGGAGCTGATGTTCTTCGGTGACGCGCTCACCGCCGCCGACGCCGAGCGGCTCGGGCTGGTCAACCGGGTCGTGCCGGACGAGGAGTTGGCGAAGACGGCCCGCGTGTGGGCGGAGCGGCTGGCCGCCGGCCCCACCCGCGCCCTCGCCCTGACCAAGCAGCTCGTCAACGCCTCCCTCGACACCGACCGCGCCACCGCCTTCGCCGCGGAGGCGGCCGCGCAGGAGATCAACATGACGACGGCGGACGCGCGGGAGGGGCTCGCCGCGTTCGTGGAGCGCAGGAGCGCGGAGTTCAGGGGGCGGTGAGGCCGGGTGCGAGGGCCGGCGCGACCCTTCCCATCTGACGCGCCGTCAGCTTCAATTGAAGGCGTGATGGGACACGCAGGGGCGGCCGCCGCCGCCGTCCGATATCTCAGGTCGGCCGGGACTCCGGCCACCGTGGAAGCGCTGCCGCGCCCGGAGTTGCGCTGCGTCGGCGCGGACGAACGCGCCCCGGTCGACCAGGCCGGGTTCCGGCGCGTCCTCGGGAACTTCGCGACGGGCGTGACCGTGATCACCGCCCCGTCCGCCGACGGCGCCCACTCCCCCGCCGGGTTCGCCTGCCAGTCCTTCTCCTCCCTCTCCCTCGACCCGCCCCTGGTCGCCTTCATGGTCGGCCGGGCGTCGACGACCTGGCCGCGCATCGCCCGCGCGGGCGCCTTCTGCGTCAACGTCCTCGCCGCCCACCAGGGCGACCTGTGCCGCGGCTTCGCGGTGAGCGGCGCGGACAAGTTCGCCGGCGTGGAGTACGACGCGGCCCCGGTCTCCGGCTCCCCGCGCCTGGCGGGCACGGTCGCGTGGATCGACTGCACGATCCACGCGGTGCACACCGGGGGCGACCACCTCATCGTGGTGGGACGGGTGGACGCTGTGGGGACGGGCGACGGGGACGAGGCGCCGCTGCTGTTCCACCGGGGGCGGTTCCTCTGAGCCGCCGCTAGGCCAGCGCCGGTACGGGGACCGCGGGCCGCCGCCGGATCATCAGGGCCATCAGGGCCGCCGCCGCGCACAGGGTGCCGGAGGCGTACCAGACCATGTTGTAGGAGCCGAAGGCGTCCCGGGCGACGCCGCCGAGGTAGGCGACGAGGGCCGCGCCGACCTGGTGGGAGGCGAGGACCCACCCGAAGACGATGGCGCTGTCGTCGCCGTACTGCTCGCGGCACAGGGCGAGGGTGGGCGGGACGGTGGCGACCCAGTCGAGGCCGTAGAAGACGATGAAGAAGATCATCGGCGGGTGCACGGCGGGGCCGAGCAGCATCGGCAGGAACAGCAGGGAGAGGCCCCTCAGCGCGTAGTACACGGCGAGCAGGCGGCGCGCTTCGAAGCGGTCGGTGAACCAGCCGGAGGCGATGGTGCCGGCCACGTCGAACACGCCGATGACCGCGAGCAGCGAGGCCGCCGTCGTGACCGGCATGCCGTGGTCGTGGGCGGCGGGCACGAAGTGGGTCTGGATCAGGCCGTTGGTGGAGGCCCCGCAGATCGCGAAGGTGCCGGCGAGCAGCCAGAACGGGCCCGTGCGGACGGCGGAGGACAGGACCGTGAGGGTGCGGCGGGCGGCGCCGGTGACCGGGGGCGGCTTGGGGACGAACTCCGCGGCGCCGTACGGCTTCTGGCCCACGTCGGCCGGGTGGTCGCGCAGCAGCAGCCAGACGAACGGGACGACGGCGAGGGCGGCGAGCGCCACCGTCACGGCGGCCGGGCGCCAGCCGTGGTTCTCGACCAGCCAGGACAGCACCGGCAGGAAGATCAGCTGGCCGGAGGCGGAGGCGGCGGTGAGGATGCCGCTGACCAGGCCGCGGCGCTCGGTGAACCAGCGGTTGGTGACGGTCGCGGCGAAGGCCAGTGCCATGGAGCCGGAGCCGAGGCCGACCAGCAGGCCCCAGCACAGCATCAGTTGCCAGGCCGCCGTCATCCACACGGTCAGGCCCGAGCCGAGCGCGATCACGGTCAGCGCGACGGCCACCACCCGGCGGATACCGAAGCGGTCCATCAGCGCGGCGGCGAACGGCGCGGTGAGCCCGTACAGCGCGAGGTTGATGGAGACGGCCGCGCCGATGGTGCCGCGCGACCAGCCGAAATCCTCGTGGAGCGGGTCGATGAGCAGTCCGGGCAGCGAGCGGAAGGCCGCCGCGCCGATGATCGTCACGAAGGTGACGGCGGCGACGAACCATGCCCGGTGGATGCGCGGCTTCTTGGTGAACGGAATTTCCTCTGCGGTGGCCACGGCCTCGGTTGTCTGGGTCACGCCATAAAGCTTCCGCCGCCGGCCCACGCGCATCGAGTGGCCCGAAGGACAGCATTCGCTAGGATCGGGCCATGGAAACGGCCACCGGCTTCCGCCCGCACCGCGTCGTCGTCCTCGCCCTGGACGGCCTGCTCCCCTTCGAGCTGGGCATCCCGCACCGCATCTTCGGCCGCCCCAAGGACGGCGAGGGGCGGCTCCTGTACGAGGTCGTGACCTGCTCGGTCCGGCCGCCCGGCCCGGTCGACACCGACGCCGACTTCGCCATCCACGTCGCGCACGGCCCCGAGGCGCTGGCCACCGCCGACACGGTGATCGTCCCGGCCTCGTACGAGCTGGGCCCGGTCTTCGAGGAGGGCGTGCTGACCGGGGAACTGGCCGCCGCGCTCGCCCGGGTCCGCCCCGGCACCCGGCTCGCCTCCATCTGCACCGGCGTCTACGTCCTGGCCGCCGCGGGCCTCCTCGACGGCCGTCCCGCCACCACGCACTGGGCCGACGCCGACCGTTTCCAGCGCCTCTTCCCGCACATCCAGGTGGACCCGGACGTGCTGTTCATCGACGACGGCGACGTCCTCACCTCGGCGGGCGTCGCCGCCGGCATCGATCTGTGCCTGCACATGGTGCGCCGCGACCACGGCACGGCGGTCGCCAACGAGGTGGCCCGCCGTACGGTCGTACCGCCGCACCGCGACGGCGGGCAGGCGCAGTACATCGAACGGCCGGTGCCCGACCCCCAGCAGGCCACCACGACCGGCGCCCGCGCCTGGGCGCTGGGCCGGCTGCACGAGCCGATCCAGCTGCGGGACATGGCCGCCCAGGAGTCCATGTCGGTACGGACCTTCACGCGCCGCTTCCGCGAGGAGGTCGGCGTCAGCCCCGGCCAGTGGCTCACCCAGCAGCGCGTCGAGCGGGCCCGGCACCTGCTGGAGTCCACCGGCCTGTCCGTCGACCAGGTGGCCCGGGACGCCGGGTTCGGCACGGCCCAGTCGATGCGGCAGCACCTCCAGGCGGCGCTGGGGGTGACGCCGACGGCGTACCGGCGGACGTTCCAGACAGTGGTGGGAACGTAAGCGGTAGGACGGTGCGCGGTCAGAAGGTGAGCACCGCCCGCGCCACCCGCCCCGCCTCCGCGTCCGCCCGCGCCTTCTCGAAGTCCTCCACCGGGTAGGTCGCGGTCACGAGTTCGTCGAGGAGCAGCTCGCCCCGGCGGTACAGCTCGGCGTAGAGGGCGATGTCGTGCTGGGGGCGGGAGGAGCCGTAGCGGCAGCCCAGGATCGACTTGTCCAGGTACATCGAGGAGACCAGGAAGGACGCCTCCGCGGTGGCCGGGGGGACGCCGAGGAGGATCGCCTGGCCCTCCCGGTCGAGGAGGTCGATCGCCCGGCGGATCAGCTCGATACGGCCTACGCATTCGAAGGCGTGGTCGGCCCCGGTGGGCAACAGCTCCTTCGCCCCTTCCGTCGAGGTCAGGAAGTCGGTGGCGCCGAACTGCCGGGCCACCGCCTCCTTCGCCGGGTTGTTGTCCACGGCCACGATCCGCAGGGCGCCCGCGAGCCGCGCGCCCTGGAGGACGTTCAGGCCGATCCCGCCGGTGCCGATCACCACGACGGTGTCCCCGCGCTCCACCCGGGCACGGTTGAGCACGGCCCCCACCCCGGTCAGCACCGCGCACCCGATGAGCGCGGCGGAGGGCAGCGGGATGTCCTTCGGGATGCGGACCGCCTGCACGGCCTTCACCACCGTGCGCTCGGCGAAGGCGGAGTTGGACGCGAACTGGTACAGCCGTTCGGCAGAGGTGTCCTCGCCCCTGGTGAACGGCCGCCCGGGCCGCCCGATCGCCTTCCGGCACATCGTCGGCCTGCCCCGGTCGCACTCCGCGCAGGTGCCGCAGTTGGCGAGCGTGGACAGGGCCACGTGGTCGCCGGGCGAGACATGCGTGACGCCCTCGCCGACCGCCTCCACCACCCCGGCGCCCTCGTGCCCCAGGACCACGGGGACGGGGAAGGGGATGGTGCCGCTCAGCACCGACAGGTCGCTGTGGCACAGCCCGGCCGCCGAGATCGCCACCCGCACCTCGCCGGGCCCCGGATCCCGTACCGCCAGGTCGTCCAGGACCCGCACCTGCTCACCGTCGAACACCACACCGCGCATCGCTCGAGCCCCCTCAGCCCTTCGGTTCCCTCGGCAGACCGAGCACGCGCTCGGCGATGATCGTGCGCTGCACCTGGTCCGAGCCGCCGTAGATGGTGTCGGCCCGGGAGAACAGGAACAGGTGCTGGAACGCGTCCAGTTCGTACGGCGCCGACGGCGACCAGTCGGCCGGGCCGGCGCTCGCCGCCGCCCCGCGGACCGCCATCGCCAGCTCCCCGAGCCGCTGGTGCCAGCCCGCCCACAGCAGCTTGGCCACACTCGGTGCGCCCGGATCGCCCGAACCACCGAGCGTGCGCAGGGCGTTGAAGCGCATCACCCGCAGCTCGGCCCACTGCCGGACCAGACGGTCCCGTACGACGGGATCGTCGGCGGCGCCGGTGTCGAGGGCCGCACGGACGACCCGCCCCAACTCCTCGGCGAACCCGATCTGCTGGGCGAGCGTCGACACCCCCCGCTCGAAGCCGAGCAGGCTCATCGCCACCCGCCAGCCATCGCCCTCGCCGCCCACGACGTGCTCCACGCGTGCGTGTGCCCCGTCGAAGAAGACCTCGTTGAAGTCGCTGGTGCCGGTCATCTGCCGGATCGGCCGCACCTCGATCCGGCCCGGCTGGTCCATGGGCACGAGCAGGAAGCTCAGCCCGTGGTGGCGGCGGGAGGCTGGGTCGGTACGGGCGAGCGCGAAGCACCAGTCCGCCTCGTGGGCGAGGGAGGTCCAGATCTTCTGCCCGGTGATCCGGTAGGCCGATCCTTCCCGTACCGCCGAGGTGCGCACGCCCGCCAGATCGGACCCGGCCCCCGGTTCGCTGTAGCCCTGGCACCACAGCTCCTCACCGGCCGCTATGGGCGGCAGGAAGCGCGCCTTCTGCTCGCCGGTGCCGTGTGCGATGAGAGTGGGCGCGAGCAGGTTCTCCCCGATGTGCCCGGACCGCGCCGGCGCCGCCGAGCGTGCGTACTCCTCGGCCCAGACGACCTGCTGGGTGAGCGTCGCCGTCCGATTCCCGTACCCGGACTCGGCCCACCCGAGCCCGATCCAGCCGGCGGCGCCGAGGGTACGTTCCCAGGTCCGGCGGTCGGGGACATGCCCTGCGTGCTCAGCGAGCCAGGCGCGGGCCTCGATCCGGAACTCATCGTCATCGGAGGTGAATTCAAAGTTCACGGACGTCTCCTTTTGACGCCGGTCACGTCAGCCCACCCAGGGACGCGAGGAACTGCGCGACAAGCCACAACAAACCCGCAGCCGCCAACGACCGCACCACCCGAGCTACTGGGCGTTAGGCCGAGAACCATCCCGCGCCGCCCTCTCCATCGCCTCCAACCGCGCCAGCATCGGCATGGGATCAACCCCCACCGAACCCGGCAAGAAGTCGGCAAGCGCCCCCGGCGTCCACCCGCCCTCCCGGTAAGCCGAGCGCAGCTCACGCGGCTGAGCCCAGACCGCCAGCTTCGGCCCCGCGATCGTGTAGACCTGCCCCGTGATCCCCTGCTCCCGGGCCCGCTCGGACAGCAGGTAGACGACCAGCGCGGCCACGTCCGCCGGCTCCCCGATCTCCTTGAGCTCCGTCGGAACACCCGCGGACATCCGCGTACGCGCGACCGGCGCGACCGCGTTGGCGGTGACCCCGTACTTGTGCAGACCGAGCGCCGCGCTGCGGACGAGCGAGATGATGCCGCCCTTCGCGGCGCTGTAGTTGGCCTGGGACACGGACCCCTGGTGGTTGCCGCTGGTGAAGCCGATGAGCGTGCCCGACTTCTGCTTGCGCATCACCGCGGAGGCCGCGCGGAACACGGTGAAGGTGCCCTTGAGGTGGGTGGCGAGGACCGGGTCCCACTCGTCCTCGGTCATGTTGAACAGCATGCGCTCGCGCAGGATCCCGGCCACGCAGACGACCCCGTCGAGGCGCCCGTACGCCGACAGGGCGGTGTCGACGACCCGCCCGCCGCCCGCCATGGTGGAGATGTCGTCGGCGACGGCGACGGCCTCGCCGCCGGCCGCCTCGATCTCCTTGACCACGGCGTCGGCGACCTCGCTGGTCGGTGAGGTGCCGTCGGTGGCGACCCCGTAGTCGTTGACGACGACCTTCGCGCCCTCGGCCGCCGCCGCGAGGGCGACCGCCCGCCCGATGCCCCGTCCGGCGCCGGTCACGGCGACGGCCTTGCCTGCCAAGAAGTTCCCCACGCCCGGCCCCTTCCCGCGGTTTCTGACGGTCCGTTAGATTTTATGGCGCGCCGGACGCGAGGAGACAAGCCCCGGGAGGACCGAGATGTCACTGGCCGCGCTTCATCCCGAGTTCCACGACATCGCCAAGCGCGTGAACAACTGGGGGCGCTGGGGGGCCGACGACGAGATCGGCACCCTGAACCTGATCACGGACGAGGTGGTGCGCGAGGCGGCGGCCACCGTCCGCAGCGGGCGCCGGGTCCCGCTCGCGCTGCCGCTGAAGGAGGACGGCGTGCAGACCGGGATGATCCCGGGGCGGGTCAATCCGCTGCACGCGATGGTGCAGATCAACCAGGAGCTGTTCGGCCCGGGGACGGTGGCGTGCAGCGACGACGCCGTGACGATGGGGCTGCAGGCGGGCACCCACTGGGACGCGCTGACCCATGTGTCGCACTCGGGGAGGCTCTACAACGGCCGCCCCGCCGGCTCCGTCACCGCGCACGGCGGGGCCGAGTTCAGCGGCATCGACAAGGCGCGGCACATCGTCTCGCGCGGGGTGCTGCTGGACGTGGCCCGCGCGCGCGGGGTGGACCGCCTGGAGGGCGGGCACGCGGTCACCCCGGAGGATCTGGAGGCGGCGGAGGAGTTCGCCGGGACGCGGGTGCGCGCGGGGGACGTCGTGCTCGTACGGACCGGGCAGGTGCAGGTGTATCTGGCGGGCGACAAGCACGGGTACGGCTATCCGTCGCCGGGGCTGTCGGTGCGTACGCCGGAGTGGTTCCACGCGCGGGATGTCGCCGCGGTCGCCAACGACACCCTCACCTTTGAGATATTTCCGCCGGAGATAGAGGATTTGTGGCTGCCGGTGCACGCCCTCGATCTGGTGGAGATGGGGATGCTCCAGGGGCAGAACTGGAATCTCGAAGAGTTGTCCACAGCCTGTGGAGAAGTCGGCCGGTACGCGTTCCTGCTGTCGGCGATGCCCGAGCCGTTCGTCGGCGCGACCGGTACGCCCGTGGCACCCGTCGCCGTCCTCTGACGCGGGTGAGGCCTCCGGCTGGCGGCGCGCCGGCGCCCGCCCCGAGCGCGGTCCCGCACGCCGCCATCCGGCTCCGACCCACACTCGCCGAGGGCCACGTCCCCCAAGGCCCTCGCCGTCCCCTCGCGGCGAATCGATGGACACAAGCGTGATCAGAGCGTCACGACGCGTCAACACCCGTACGGGGATTTATTGCTTACGCCCGATTCGCGGCTGACGCACGCGGAGGCACACGGATGCACACCCGGCGCATCACGCCGGGCCGCGGCGGGGCGGTGAAGCCCGTCCGCACCCCCGTGCACCGGGACTACACCGCCTCGAAGGCGAACCCGTCGAACGCCGTGAGCCCGTACGTCACCGCCGCGGCCCGGCCGGGCTCCTCGCAGCGGTCCAGTTCGCACCAGATGCGCTTGCCGGCGCCTTCCGTGCTCCAGCCCCAGCGGTCGGCGAGGCCGTCGACGAGGGCCAGACCCCGGCCGCCGGTGGCGTCGTCGTTCGCGCACCGGGGTACGGGGGCGCGGGTGCTGGTGTCGGCCACCTCCAGGCGCACGGTGGCCGGGTCCGCCGCCGCGCCGGGCAGGAAGAGCCGCAGCACGGCCGGGCACCCGGTGTGCACCACGGCGTTGGTGACCAGCTCGGAGACGAGCAGGATCAGGGTCTCGGCGAGCGACTCGTCGCCCGCCATCCCGGACCCGGCGAGCCGCGAGCGAGCCCATCTTCTGGCCCGACCCACCTCCGCGGGGTCGGGCCGGATCTCCAGCTGCACTTGAAGCACCTGCACCGCTCACACCATCCGAACCGGCGGACACATGACCCCGCACCACGCGAACGCCACGACGAGGGTCGCGACGAGCACCACGACGGGGGCCACGATCGTAGCCATTTTCTGCATGGCCAGAACAACGGCCAGAGCAGGGGTCACGGAACGTGATTCCCTTGGAAGACAGCATGGTTGACGTACAGTCACCTCAACAAGCGCTTCGGGCATATTCCAGCGCGAAGGAGTACGTGTACGGCATACTGTGCGACGGTCATCCCGGAGAGTCGAACAAGCCGGTTGCGAGGCCGCCTTGGGGGCCTCGTCGGCACGGTTCGAGCTCTGGGCCACTCGCATCCCACACAAGGTACCGGAGCGCTCACCGACTCCGAGGGGTGACGAGTGACGCGCAGGGCGCACCCCGGTGTCGACGCTCCGTGATCACGTTACGCCACGATCCGTGACATCTCCCGGCCGGCGGTACGCCGACCTCCCAGCGCAGGCGCCTTGCGGCCGCTTCAGGCAAGGAGATCGACGGCGAGCAGTTCCTCACTCTCCGTGACGCCACCGGCACGTTGGGCTCGCACCCACGTTCGCTTCAGATGGAGATGCACCTCTGCTTCCCAGGTGAAGCCCATCCCGCCGTGCACCTGGAGGCAGTCCCGGGCGCCGCGCAGAGCCGCCTCGTCGGCGAGCAGCCGCGCCGCCGCGATGTCCACGGGATCGGCGGTGACGGCCGCCGCGTACACGGCGGCCCGGGCGGTCTCGGCCCGGACCAGCATCTCCGCGCACAGGTGCTTGACCGCCTGGAAGGCCCCGACGGGCTGCCCGAACTGCTTCCGCGCCCGGGCGTGTTGCACCGCCAGCTCGCACACGCGCGCGGCCGTGCCCAGTTGTTCGGCGGCGGTGAGGAGCACGGCGACGGGATCCGGCGCGCGGGCCCCGGGAACCCCGGCAACTCCGGGAACTCCGGGCACACGGTGCAGCGGTGTCAGCGGGTCCGCCGACCGCAGGGGTACGGCCCCGGAGGCGTCCCCGAGCACGGTGTCGGCCTCGGCCAGCCACTCCACCAGGCCGCCGTCCACGGCGGTCACCACCGCCTCCCCGGTGGCCGCCCCCGGCACGGTCCCGGCCGCGAGATGGGTGGCCGCCAGCGGGCCCGGCAGCAGCGCCCGCCCGGCCTCCTCGAAGGCCAGCACCGCCTCGGGCAGGCCCGCCCCGGCCCCGCCGTCCGCCTCGGGCAGCCGCAGCGCGAAGAACCCGGCCTCCCCCAGCTCCCGCCACAGCGCCCGGTCGAGGCCGGGCTCCGCGACCGCCGCCCGCAGCGCCCCCGCATCGAAGCGCCGGGCCAGCAGTCGCCGTACGCCGTCCCGCAAAGCGCGCTGCTCATCGGTCAGTTGGAATCGCACACCCGGTTCACCGTCCCTTCGGCAGGCCGAGGATCCGCTCGCCCACGATGGTCCGCTGGATCTGCGAGGTGCCGGCCGCGATGGTGTACGACAGGGAGGAGAGCCGGTCGAGCACCCAGGGCCGGTCGAGGTCGAGGCAGTCCGGGCCGAGGACGTCGGCCGCGGTGTCGTACAGCTCCTGACGCGCGTGCGAGTACCGCAGTTTGAAGACCGAGCCGCCGACCCCGGGCACCCCGCCGCTCGACTCGGCCTCGCTGACGTTCCACTGCGTCAGCCGCCACAGCGCGCGGAACTCGGCGTTCAGCCGCCCGAGCCGCCGCCGCAGCACCGGATCGTCCCAGCGACCGTTCCGCCGCGCCTCGTGGGCCAGTTCACCGAGCACCCGGCGGCAGGCCACCACCTCTCCGACGAACGCCGTGCCGCGCTCGAAGGACAGCGTCACCATGGTCACCCGCCAGCCGTCGTTCTCCCCCCCGACCCGGTTGGCGGCCGGCACCCGCACCTCGTCGAGGAACACCTCGGCGAACTCCGCCGACCCCGCGAGCGTCCGCAGCGGCCGTACGGTGACGCCCGGTGCGTCCATCGGCATCGCGAGCCAGGTGATGCCCTTGTGCTTGGGCGCCTCCGGGTCGGTGCGGACCAGCAGTTCGCACCAGTCGGCGACTTCGGCGTGCGAGGTCCAGATCTTGGACCCGCTCACCACGTAGTCGTCGCCGTCCCGCCACGCGCGCGTGCGCAGCGAGGCCAGGTCGGACCCGGCCTCCGGCTCGCTGAACCCCTGGCACCACACCTCCTCGCCGCGCAGGATCGGCGGCAGCCAGCGCGCCCGCTGCCCGGGCGTCCCCTCGGCGGCGATCGTCGGCCCCGCGTGGAGCAGCCCGACGAAGTTGGCGCCCACGTAGGGCGCGCCGGCCCTCTCGGTCTCCTCCAGGAAGATCAGCCGCGTGGTCGGCGAGGCGTCCCAGTGGACGTCGGCGTACCCGGCGTCGTACAGCATCCGCTGCCAGCCGAGGTCGTGGGCGCGGCGGGCCGGCCAGTCGTCCGGGGAGGGCTTCGCGGGGAGTGTGGGCAGCACCTTGCCCAGCCAGCCCCGCAGCCGGGCCCGGAACTCCTCCTCCTCGGGCGTGTACGTCAGTTCCATGGGCGGCTACTTGTCGAGGTCCAGGGAGAGCATGCGGATCGCGTTGCCCCGCATGAGTTTGTAGACCGTGTCGTCGTCGAGGCCCTTCACATGGTCGAGGGCGACCTCCTTGGTGTGCGGGAAGGTCGAGTCGACGTGCGGGTAGTCGGTCTCGAAGGTGGCGTTGTCCCGGCCGACGACGTCGAGGGACGCGACGCCGTGCTTGTCGCGGAAGAAGCAGCAGAAGATCTGCCGGTAGTAGTACGTGGAGGGCGGCTCCGGGATCAGGTCGCGCACCCCGCCCCAGGCCCGGTGCTCCTCCCACACGTCGTCGGCGCGCTCCAGGGCGTACGGGATCCAGCCCATCTGACCTTCGGAGTAGGCGAGTTTGAGCTGCGGGAACTTCACCAGGACCCCGCTGAAGAGGAAGTCCATCATCGAGGCCATGGCGTTGTTGAAGGACAGCGAGGCCTGCACGGCGGGGGGTGCGTCGGGGGAGGCGGCGGGCATCTGCGAGCTGCTGCCGATGTGCATGTTGACGACCGTCCCGGTCTCCTGGCAGGCCGCGAAGAACGGGTCCCAGTAGCCGGAGTGGATGGAGGGCAGGCCGAGGTGGGTGGGGATCTCGGAGAAGGTCACCGCCCGCACCCCGCGCTCGGCGTTGCGCCGGATCTCCGCGACGGCCAGTTCCACGTCCCACAGCGGGATCAGGCACAGCGGGATCAGCCGCCCGCCGCTGTCCCCGCACCACTCCTCGACCATCCAGTCGTTGTAGGCGCGCACACAGGCCAGCGCGACCTCCTTGTCGTGCGCCTCGGCGAAGGTCTGCCCGCAGAAGCGCGGGAAGGTCGGGAAGCAGAGGCTGCCCTCGACGTGGTTGAGGTCCATGTCCTTCAGCCGTGCGACGGGGTCCCAGCAGCCGCGCCGCATCTCCTGACGGGTGATGCCCTCCAGGGTCATCTCGTCCCGGTCGAAGCCGACGGCGGCGATGTTCCGCTTGTACGGGAACTTCAGGTCCTCGTAGATCCACCAGTCGGTCGGCGGACCGTCGGGGTCCATCGTGATCTGGTACTTGCCGCCGACGTAGGCGAGCTCGCCGATGCCGGCGGTGAGCGGCCGGGGGCCGCGGTCGCGGTACTTGGCCGGCAGCCAGGTCTCGAAGAGGTGCGCGGGCTCGATCACGTGGTCGTCGACGCTGATGATGCGGGGCAGTTCGGTCGCCATGGGTCCCCTCCGCCGGGCGGTGCCTGTCGGTGCCTGTCGGACGATACTTATCTGATGGTTCGTCAGATAGCATGGCAGCTGACGAGTCGTCAGCCAAGCAGGGGGCACACGTGAACGAGACCCCGCATTCCCTGAGTTCCGCCCGCACGCTGTGGGAGCTGGTCGACCGGCGCGCCCGGCTCACCCCCGACCGCCCCGTGCTGCTCCAGGGCGACCGGGCGCTCACCTTCGCCGGGCTGCGCGAGGGCGCCGAGCGGGTGGCGGCGGGCCTGTACGGCATGGGCGTACGCCCCGGCACGGTGGTCGCCTGGCAGCTGCCCACCCGGATCGAGACGGCCCTGCTGTCCTTCGCGCTGGCCCGGCTCGGCGCCGTACAGTCGCCGGTCATCCCCTTCTACCGGGACCGGGAGGTCGGCTTCGCGCTGCGGGAGTCGAGGGCGGAGTTCTTCGCGGTGCCGGGGACCTGGCGGGGGTACGACCACACGGAGATGGCGCGGCGGCTCGGCGCGAAGGGGGTCTTCGAGGCGTACGACGATCTCCCCGACGGCGATCCGGCGGTGCTCCCCGCCCCGCCCGCCGAGGGCACCTCCGTGCGCTGGATCTACTGGACCTCGGGCACCACCTCCGACCCCAAGGGCGTGCTGCACACGGACCGTTCGCTGATCGCGGGCGGTTCCTGCCTCGCGCACGCGCTGCACCTCACGGCGGACGACGTGGGCTCGATGGCCTTCCCGTACGCGCACATCGCCGGCCCCGACTACACGGTGATGCTGCTGCTGTACGGCTTCCCGGCGGTGATGTTCGAGCAGTTCGCGCTGCCGGACGCGCTGGCGGACTACCGCCGGCACGGGGTGACGGTGGCCGGCGGGTCGACGGCGTTCTACTCGATGTTCCTCACCGAGCAGCGCAAGCGGCCGGGGACGAAGGTGATCCCGACGCTACGGCTCCTCGCGGGCGGCGGGGCCCCCAAACCGCCGGACGTCTATCACGCCGTGGTACGCGAGATGGGCGTGCAGCTCACCCACGGGTACGGCATGACCGAGGTGCCGATGATCACCATGGGCTCGCCGGACGACACGGCTCAGAACCTGGCGACGACGGAGGGGCGGCCCCCGGCGGAGATGGAGATCCGGATCGCCGACGGGGAGGTGCGGCTGCGCGGCGAGGCCGTGTGCCGGGGGTATCTGGACCCGGCGCAGACGGCGGAGGCCTTCGACGAGGAGGGGTTCCTGCGCACGGGCGACCTCGGGCATCTGACCGGCACCGGGCACCTCGTCCTCACCGGGCGCCGCAAGGACGTGATCATCCGCAAGGGGGAGAACATCTCGGCGAAGGAGATCGAGGACCTGCTGCACGGGCATCCGGCGGTGGGCGACGTGGCGGTGATCGGACTGCCGGACGCCGAGCGCGGGGAGCGGGTGTGCGCGGTGGTCGAGCCGGCGGCACAGCCCCCGGGGGCCGGGGAGCTGACGCTGGCCGCCGTCACCTCGTATCTGCGCGCGGAGGGGCTGTCGGTGCACAAGCTGCCGGAGCAGCTGGAGGTGGTGGACGCCCTGCCGCGGGGCGACACCCTGCGGAAGGTGCTGAAGTACAAGCTGCGCGAGCGCTATTCGGGGACGGTGAAGTAGCGGGCGAAGGCCGGGACGATCTCCGCCTCTCCCACCTTGCCGTCGCCGTCGGCGTCGAGGCCCGCGGCGACCGTCCCCGCGAGGTCCTGCGGGACGCCGAACACCCGCAGTACGCGCGCGGTGTCGGTGACGGTGGCCGCGCCATCCCCGTCGGCGGCCACCACGCCCAGGGCCGCGTGCAGGAAGGGGCGGGCGATCTCCGCGAACCGCTCCGGGTTGTCCCGCAGCCGCTTGACCGCGCCGGTGACGAACTCCTCGCGGTCGATGCGCTGGTCGCCGTCCCGGTCCGCGATCCCCGCCATGCCCTGCCAGAACGCCTCCGCCCCGGCGTACAGGGCCTGTCCCTTGTCGGAGCGGGCCGTCACACCGAACTCGGCGAGCAGTGCCTTGGCCGCGCCGCTGAAGTCCAGCCCGTCGATGTATCCGTTGCCGTCCTGGTCGAAGGTGGCGAAACGGGCGGCGATCCTGCGCTCGTACTCGGTGCTGACCATGTCTTTCGGTCCGCCTTACTCACGTGGGGGTAGGTCCGGCTCGGAGCGTACGACGCCGCGGGGCGTCCGGGCGCGCGAAAGTGAGGATCGCACCAAGACCGGGGCAATTCCGGGACAACAATGTGGCAGTGTCGCGATGTGGTCCACTGTCCGTCGTGGAGGCAGTGGCGGCGAGCGTCGTAGCGGTGCTGGGGACCCTGCTCGGCGCGGGGATCACCCACCGCTTCCAGCAGCGCGGGGCGGAGCGGACGGAGCGGTTCACGCGCGAGGAACGGCTCAGACAGGAGCGCATGGACGCGTACTGCGCGTTCGCCGGGGCGCTCCTCAACTACCGCCGGACGGTCGTGCACCGGTGGTACTGCGAGCACGAGGGGCGCGGCGAGGACGAGATCAGGGAGACCCGGCTCAGGGCCTGTGTCACCTCCCCGGCCAGGCGGCGCGCGCCCGGCCGGGGAGGTGACACAGGCCCTCAGGGCTATGACCTGCGGTCCGAGGCCCAGGAGGCGCTCTTCCGGGTGCAGATGCTGACGTCGGACGAGGCGCTGGTGGAGCGGGCGTGGCCGGCGTTGTGGCGGATCGACGAGGTGCACAGGGCGCCCGACCGCGGCGAGCTCGACGCGCGGCGCGACGTGACGCGGGCGCTGGTCAACCAGTTCGTCGGGGCGGCCAAGGAGCGGCTCGGCTGAGGTCGGGGCCCGGATCGGGCGGCCCGCCTCAGGCCGAGAGCGGCTCGTCGTCCACGGCCGCCGCGATGTCCGGGTAGACGTCGAACAGCCGCCGTACGCCGAGCGCGCCGAGGACCCGGTTGACGTGGGAGCCGTCGACGGCGCCCTGGGCCGGGAGGATCAGCCGCAGCGTGCCCTGGCAGGAGCGGAACAGGCGGCGGGCCGCGATGAGCACGCCGACGCCGCTGGAGTCGCAGAAGAAGACGTCCGAGAGGTCGAGGACGAGCGCGTGGTGGCCCTCGGCCACCGCGTCGTGCACCCGCTGGCGCAGCACCGGCGAGGTCATCAGGTCGAGTTCGCCCGAGACCCCGAGCACGGCCCACTCACCTCGTTCGACGCCGGTCACCTTGAATGCCACGGCATGCCCTCCGCTCACCGGATCTCCCGGAACCGCCCGGAGCCCCCTGGACCCATCAGAAACCGGAAGCAATTCCTACGCTTCTTTCCGCGCGGCTGCCCAGCGGCCGTTCCCGGAAACCCCGAACGCCAAACGACAGGCGGTCGGTAAGAGACTTGTTTCGGTCACCTCCGATCCTGTTCGATCGGAGGTGGTCAGAGCGTGCTCATCGCGTGTTCGCTGAGTGGAGGTCGCGTGAGATACGGCGAAGGTCCTCTACCACCTGCGGGTCGCCCGGGGGCGCACATTGGCACAAAGGGGCGTGCGTCCTCCGACGTGCCGACTACATTCGAGGACACGGTGGATCCAGGCTGGACACCCGCACAGGGAGGGGGAGAGGGCCGGATGGCCAACAAGGACGCGCCACCCCGCTGGGACCGCAGGATGCAGCAGCGGCTCGCCCGCGGCGAGGCGGCCGCCCTCGGCGAGCTCTACGACCGGTTCGCCTCCCTCGTGCACGGCCTCGCCCACCGCGTCCTCGGCGACGAACGGGCCGCCGACACCATCACCCGCGAGGTCTTCGCCCACGTCTGGGAACACCCCGACACCTACGACCCCCGACAGGGCCCCCTGCGCACCTGGGTCGCCACACTGACCCACCGGCTCGCCGTGCAGCGGCTGCGCGCCACCGAGACCGCCGCGCTCACCCAGGGCACAGCCGGCTCCCCGGAGGACTTCACCGAGGAACTGGAACGCAAGGTCCGGCACGCCTCGGTGGCCGCCCGCGCCGACTACATCGTCCACTCCATGCCCGCCCCGCTGCGCGCCGCCCTGGAACTGGCCTACGTCCAGCGCCGCGACTACCGCCAGACCGCCACCGACCTCGGCGTCACCGAGGACGAGGCCCGCCGCCGGCTCCGCCTCGGCCTGCAACTGCTCTCCACCGCCCACGACGCGGCGCCGCCCGGATACGGGGGCACGGTGTGACGGGCTTCGACGAGTACGACGGCACGGGCGCCGGCGACGGCGAGGGCGGCACCGGACCCGGCGGCAAAGGACCCGGCCCCGCCCCGGAGCCCCCGCGCATACCGCTGCCCCGCGCCTCCGTCGAGGACAGCGGGCTGCCGTTGCCCGAACTGGACGCGCTCCCGCCCCTGCCGCCGGAGCTGCCGCACGACGTCCTGAAGTCGCTCCTCGGGGCGTGGGCGCTGGCCGCCTGCTCGGCCGCGGAGACGGCGGCCGTCGAGGCGCACCTGGGCGAGTGCGGCCCGTGCGCGGAGGAGGCGCTGCGGCTGCGCGAGGCGGTGGGCCTGCTGCACCAGCCCGAGAGCCTCGACCTGGACCCCGGGCTGCGCACCCGCGTCCTGCACAGCTGCCTGGAGCGGCGTCCGCCGCGCATCCCGGTGCCGGCGTGGGCGGCTCCGTACGATGCCGAGACCGCGCGCCTGGACGCCCTGCTCCAGGACTTCGGGGACGCGGAGTGGCATGCCCCGGTACGGCTGCGCTGGTTCACCGGGGACGCGCCGACGAGCCGCCGTACCACCGTCGCCGGGGTCATCGCGCATCTGCTGTCCGTCGACGGGCTGGTGGCCGTCGCGCTGGGCCTGGAGGACCCGCTGGCCGAGACGGACGCCGTCGCGGACGCCGCCGCGGACACCGGGCAGCCCGCCGGGCCCGCCGCCCGCACCGAGGCGTTCTGGCGTGCCTCCCGTTTCCCGCCCACCCGGGCCGTCCGGGCGCCGTGGCGCGACCAGAGCCACCACCTGGTGCGGACGGTCTCCTTCACCGGCGGCGGCACCGGGGAACGCCCCGTCCCCTACGGTGACTTCACGCTGCCGCTGCACGACGCCATGCTGGACCGGGCGTTCGAGTGCTGGGTGCACGCGGAGGACATCGCGGAGGCCGTGGACTACCCCTACGGGCCGCCCGCGCCCCGCCATCTGCACGCGATGATCGACCTGGCGGCCCGCATGCTGCCCGCCGTCCTGGCCGCCCGGCGCCGCTCGGGCCTGGCCTCCCCCGCCGCCACCCGGCACCTGGTCGCGGCGGGCACACCCGGCCGCAGCCTGCGCCTGGAGATCGAGGGCCTGGGCGGCGGCGAGTGGCTGATCCCGCTCGACTCCCCCGCCGCGGTGGGCTCCGCCGAGCACGAGGTAGCCCATGTCGCCCTGGACGGCGTCGAGTTCTGCCGGCTGGCAGCGGGTCACGTCTCCCCTACGGAGGCGGCGGCGGGGCAGCTCGGGGACCGGGACGCGATCAGGGACGTTTTGTTTGCGGCGGCGTCATTGAGCCGGATGTAGGCAGTCAGCGGCACCCCGCGAGCGCGGGCGAGCGAAACCCGCCCGCCCCGCACCAGCACCGGACGCCCGGAAACCTATGCGAACACCACCGTCCGCCGCCCGTTGAGCAGAATCCTCCGCTCCGCATGCCACTTCACGGCCCGCGCCAGCGCCTGGCACTCCACGTCACGTCCGACGGCGACGAGCTGGTCCGGAGTCACGTCGTGGCCGACGCGCTCGACCTCCTGCTCGATGATCGGACCCTCGTCGAGGTCGGCGGTGACGTAGTGCGCCGTCGCCCCGATCAGCTTCACGCCCCGCGCATGCGCCTGGTGGTACGGCTTCGCACCCTTGAAGCTCGGCAGGAAGGAGTGGTGGATGTTGATGATCCGCCCGCTGAGCGCCTTGCACAGGTCGTCGGAGAGGACCTGCATGTACCGGGCCAGCACCACCAGCTCGACGTTCTCCTCGCGCACGAGCTCCAGCAGCCGCGCCTCGGCCTCCGCCTTGGTGTCCTTCGTCACGGGAATGTGGTGGAAGGGGATGTTGTAGGACCCCACCAGCTCCTCGAAGTCGGTGTGGTTGGACACCACCGCCGCGATCTCCACCGGCAGCGCCCCGGTCCGCGCCCGGAAGAGCAGGTCGTTCAGGCAGTGCCCGAACTTGCTGACCATGAGGACGCTGCGCATCTTCTCGTCGGCCTGGTTGAGCTGCCACTCCATGTGGAAGGAGTCACCGATCGCCGCGAAGCTCGCCCGCAGCTTGTCCACCGTCACCGGCGCCTCCGCCGAGAAGTGGACCCGCATGAAGAACAGTCCCGTGTCGTGGTCGCCGAACTGCTGGCTGTCCTCGATGTTGCAGCCGGTCATGAACAGGTAGCTCGACACGGCGTGCACGATGCCCTGCTTGTCCGGGCAGGAGAGCGTGAGGACGTACTGGGCGGTGGGGGCCGCCACGGCTCGGTTGGACTGCTCAGTCATGCCCCACAGGGTCCCATACCCGCCCTGTGCCGCGGACGGCCGTCCGCCCACCGGACCCCGGTTACGCGGTCCTCGTCATGATCCGCAGCACCTCCAGCGTGCGCGGCGGCGCGTCCGGGTCGTCGCCGTCGCTCGCCGCCATCCGGACATGCGCGTCCCGCGCCGCCCGCACCGCCTCCGGCCACGCGTGGTGGTCGACGTAGGCGGCCACCGGCGCGTCCGGCCCGACCTGGTGCATGATCCGCAGCACCCGCAGCACGGCCGTGTCGACCAGCGCCGCCTCCTGCGAGTCCCGGAAGATCGTCCCGACGTACTTCTCGGCCGACCAGTTGTCCAGCCAGGTGTCCTCGACCAGCCGGTACACGGCGTCGGTGACGTCGCCGTACCCGTCGACGCCCGCCAGCCAGACGTCCCGCTGGAACACCGGATCGGAGAGCATGTGCAGCGCCGAGCGCACGTTGCTGCGCCAGCGCCACCACGGCATGTCGTTCAGGGGCATGTCGCCCATGGTGGATGAGCGACGGCCGCGACGGGAAGAGTTCTCCGAACCTTGCACGGTCATCGATCGTACGTTCCCCGTCCCCGTGGCCTCACCGGCCCCCGCAATTCACCTCTGCGTCACCAACCGTTGACCGAGGATCACTCCCAGGTTAGCGGGGTGACGGAATCGTGCGGGGACATGACCGGCAGGCGACGTATCCGAAGTACCTCCCTCCGCTTCCTTCATCGACCCTTTCGAGCCACCGCGCTGTCCGCAGGCGCGCTGGCCGCCTGTGCGTCGCTGACCGCCGGATGCGGGGTCGTCCCCGGTGTCACGGGGGGCTCCGGGGACGACCCGGTCAAGGTCATGACCTGGGCGCCGGACGGCACCGACGCCACCAACAAACCGGGCATGCCCGCCATGGCCGCCGCCTACGCCCGCTGGATCAACGCCCGCGGCGGCATCGGCGGCCGCAAGCTGAAGGTCCTGACCTGCAACGACCACAACGACACCGTGGGCGCCGCGCGGTGCGCCCGGCGGGCGGCCGACGAGGGCGTGGTGGCGGTCGTCGGCTCCTACAGCCAGTACGGCGACTCCTACTTCGCCCCGCTGGAGGGCGCGGGCATCCCGTACATCGGCGGCTTCGGGGCGACGAACGAGGAGTTCTCCCGCTCCTACTCCTACCCCGTCAACGGCGGCCAGCCCGCGCTGCTGGCCGGTCTCGGCAGGGCGCTCGCCGGGAACTGCGGCCCCATCGCCCTGGTCCGGCCCGACAGCATCGCGGGCGACGAACTGCCGGCCGTCCTCGACGCGGGCCTGACGGCAGGCGGCCACGCGGAGGCGGGCGACCTGCTCGCGCCCGAGAACGCCACCGAGTACGACACCATGTCGGGCCGGGCACTGAAGGCGGCCACCGCCGACCCGGCGAAGAAGGGCTGCGTGGTGCCCGCGCTCGGGGACCGCAACGACACCTTCATGGACTCCTTCCGGCGCACCCGCGAGAACTACCCGGCGGTGCGCACCGCGACCGTCATGGGCAGCGTCGACCAGACGACGATCAACGCGACGGGCGGCACGTCGGGGCCGTACGAGGGGGCGTACATCACCGGCTGGTACCCGGTGGCCTCCGACCCGCGCTGGGACCGGATGAAGAAGGTGATCAACGAGGAGGCCTTCGGCGACAACCGCATCGACCCCGCGGACGCCGGAGTGCAGACCACCTGGATCGCCTACACCGTCCTGAAGGCCGTCCTGGAGCGGATCGGCACCGGCACCGTCACCGCCGACACCGTGCGGCGCACCCTCGACGACGGCATCAAGGTCGGCACGGGCGGCCTCACGCCCACCCTGGAATGGCCCCGGTCCGGCGAGCTCGCCGCCGTCGGGCTGACCCGGCTGGTCAACGCCGACGTGACCCTCCAGCAGGTCCGGGGAGGCCGGCTGGTCCCGGCGGGCAGGAGCGGGACCGTCGACGTGACCCGGACGCTGGAGAAGGCGAACATCGGCTGACGCCCGCCCCTCGGTTCACAGCTGGGTCGGCTGGCGCTGAGTGAGGCCGTACGTCTTCGCGATCGCGTTCCACAGCCCGGCGGCCTTGACCTTCTGCGCGCTGGCGGTGCCGCTGTCGCGGTTGGCCGCCTGGGTCTGGGCGGTGCCGCGGGCCTGGCCCTTCTTGCAGCCCTTGCGGCCCGAGACCTGGCCGGCCCACGCCGCGTAGTGGTTGTCGGCCGACGCCGAGGCCTGCCACGCCTTGGTGAGCGCGCTCGTCAGGTCGGCGTTGCCCGGCAGCTTGTCGACGGACAGCTTGGACAGCCGGGTGACGAGTTCGCCCCGCTGCCTGGCGGCGTCGCGCAGGTTGGACGCGGCGTCACCCAGGTTGTTGCAGGCCCGCACATTGGCCACCGCGTTGATCACCGAGGTGCGGCTGTTGCCGCTGTCGGCGAGCAGCTTGTCCAGGGCGACGGCCTGCTGCCGGGCCGGGTCGGTGCCGGCGGACGCGGAGCCCTCGGTGGCGGGCGCGGACGCGGCGACGGTCTTGTTGCCGTCCTTGTCGTCACCGCCGCCACCGCCGCCGAGCAGGGCACCGGCGCCGATGCCGAGCACGGCGATGCCGACGCCGATGGCCGCGATCAGCGGCACCCGCGATCCGGTACGGCCTCCCCGGCCGCCCCGGCCGCCGCCGTCGTCCGGACCCTGCGGGCCGTAGCCGGGCTCCGGCTCCTGGAAGCGCGGCAGCATCTGCGTGGCCCCGGCCGGGCCGTCGCCGCCCGCGGGACCGCCCGCGGCGCCGCGGAAGAGGTTGTCGAACTCGGCGGGCGGCTGCCGGTCCCCGCCGGGAGCGCCGGTGTACGGCGGTATGTACTGCGTGGCCTCGGCGTCCGGACCCGGCGCGGCGGGCTGCGAGTGGGTCGCCCGGCCCAGGTACCGGGTCTCCTCCGCTCCCGTCTCGGGCGGCAGCGCGCCCGGCACCACGGGCGGTATGTACTGGGTCGCGCCCTCGTCGGCCGGCGCGGGCGCGGACCCGGCGGCGACCGGCGGGAGGTACTGGGTGGCGCCCTCGTCGGCGGGCGGCAGCGGGGCGCTGTGCGCGCCGGGGCCGCCGTGGCCGTACGACGGCTGGGGGGCGGGGGCGCCGGAGCCGTAGGGCGCGCCGTACCCCTGGTGGTTCTCCGGGGGGAGCGGGCCCGCGGTGTTCGGGGCCTGAGATGCCTGGTCGGCCCAGCCGGCGGGCTGCTCCGGCGTCGGCCACTCCTGAGCGGGGGCCTGGGGCCAGGGCTGGCCCTGCTGGGGCTGCTGCTGGGGCGGTTGCTGGCCCTGCTGCTGCTCGGGGCCCCACGGCTGGCCCCAGGCCTGACCGCCGGACGGGCCGGCCGGGGGCTGGGCCGCCGGGGCGGCCGGGAGGGGTGCGGGTCCGCCCGTCATGCCCGGCAGCAGGGGTTCGCCACCGTCCGAGGGCAGCACGATGCCTTCGTGCGCGGGTCGCGCCGAGGGCTCCTCGCCCTGTCCACTCTGCGTCACCGGGACTCCTACGTTTGGGGGACCTTCGGAACGTCGGGTAAACGCTACCGGGTCCCCTGAGCCTGGTGCCACGCAGCTCAGGGCCTGACCTGCTGCCCTGTGACGGCAGTAACAAAACCGCCCCGCGGTGCGCTGTTGATGTGACCTCCCCCACGCGGCCGGCCTGTTCGCCGTCCGTTCACGCGCCCGCGGGGCATGCGTTCACGCGGCCTGCTGCAACTCCAGCCGCGCGCCGAACTCCCGTACCACCGCCTCCTCCCGGAACGGCTCCAGACGCTGCTGGAAGTCCTCCAGGTACTCCGCGCCGCGGTTGGAGCGGAGCGTCTCCAGGAGCTCGACCGCCTTCATGCCGGTGCTGCACGCCTGCTCGACCTCGCGCTGCTGCACCTGGGCCGTGGCGAGCAGCACATAGCCGATCGCCCGCCGTCGCGCCCGGGTCTCGGGATGCCCGGCGAGGGACTCCTCGGCGCACCGGGCCGCCGCCTCGGCCTGCCCCAGGTCGCGGTGGCAGTGCGCCAGCTCGTCGGCGAGATAGGCCTCGTCGAAGTGGGCGATCCACACCGGGTCGTCCCCGGAGTCGGCGTCGGCCTGCCCCATGGCCGCCACCGCCCGTCCGGACGCCAGCTGGGCGGCGCGCGCGTCCCCCAGCAGGGCGTGCCCGCGCGCCTCCGCCGCATGGAACATGGCCTCCGCGCGCGGGGTCACGCGACCCCGCGCCCCCTCCTGCGCCGCCCTCGCCAACTGCGCGATCTCCCGCGGGTTGCCGAGCTGTGCGGCGAGGTGGCTCATGGAGGCCGCGAGGACGTAGCCGCCGTAGCCGCGGTCGCCCGCCGCCTGCGCCAGCCGCAGGGACTGGATGTAGTAGCGCTGGGCCAGCCCCGGCTGCCCGGTGTCCACGGCCATGTACCCGGCGAGCTCGGTCAGCCGGGCCACCGCGGCGAACAGGTCGCGGCCGACGGCCTCCCGGTAGGAGCCGGCGAGCAGCCCGGAGACGACGCTGTTGAGGTAGTGCACGACCACAGGGCGCACGTGCCCGCTGCCGTACTGGTGGTCCAGGTCGGTCAGTGCCTGGGTCATCGCGCTGACGGCCGCCACGTCGGACTGCCCCACGCGCGGCCCCGCCGAGCGCGCCACCTGCGCGTCCGGCGCCGAGATCAGCCAGTCCCGGCTGGGCTCGACCAGCGCGGACGCGGCGACCGAGGAGCCGGAGAGGAAGTCCCGGCGGCCCACGTCACTGCGCCACAGCTCGCAGACCTGCTCGATGGCCCCCAGTACCGTCGGCGAGAACTGGAGACCCACGCCCGAGGCGAGGTTCTTGCCGTTGGCCATACCGATCTCGTCGATCGTGACCGTACGGCCGAGTTTGCGTCCGAGAGCCTCCGCGATGATCGCCGGCGCGCGCCCGCGCGGCTGCTGTCCGCGCAGCCAGCGGGCCACGGATGTCTTGTCGTACCGCAGGTCGAGGCCGTGCTCGGCGCCGCACATGTTGACGCGGCGGGCGAGCCCGGCGTTCGAGCACCCGGCTTCCTGGATGAGCGCCTGCAACCGTTCGTTCGGCTGCCGCGCGACGAGTGGCCTGGCGGCCATGCAGTACCCCCTGGCGAAGCGAAAGGATCCGGCCGGGAAGATCAATGCCCAGCGGACATACCGAAAATGCGAGGCATGCGAGGATTGCCGGGGTAAGAGTCCCCACCCCCACCCCTGGCTACCCAGCGCAAGCCCCGCTTCCTCCCGCGCGCCCCCGCACATGCACCCATGCGCCCCAGCCGGGGAATCGATGCTCCTCCCCCGCGCGCGTTACCCCCGTAACCACAGGTGGGTGCGGGAGTTGAGTGGGGCGTGGAAGAAACGATCGCGGGTGCCCAAGCCAGTCCGACTGCCGGTCAGATCCCCACGCAGCGCGGGGAGTCGCTGCTGGAGACCGCCGTTCGCTATGTCGAGGAACGTCACTGGGAAGTGTTCTCGGGTACCTGGCTGGAAGCCGTCGACGGACGGCAGCGCTGCTCCTGCGGGGACGCCGCCTGCCCTGCGCCCGGGGCGCATCCCGCGCGGCCGGACTGGGCGACGCAGGCGACCGGGAGCGTGACCGTCGCGCGCCGGATGTGGCAGAAGCAGCCGACGGCGTCGATCCTGCTGCCGGTCGGGCGGACGTTCGACACGCTGTCCGTCCCGGAGACCGCCGGGTTCCTCGCGCTCGCCCGGATGGAGCGGATGGAGCTGACCCTCGGGCCGGTGACCCTCGCCCCCGACCGGCGGATGCACTTCTTCGTGCTCCCGGGGGCCTCCGTGAAGGTGCCGGACCTGGTGCGCAAGCTCGGCTGGACCCCGGGGGCCCTGGACCTGGTCGCGCTCGGCGAGGGCGGCTACGTCGCCGCGCCCCCGACCCGCTTCGGCTCCCGGGGCGCCGTCCAGTGGGCGTGCCGGCCCACCCACGCCAACCGGTGGCTCCCGGACGCGGAGGAGCTGGTGTCGCCCCTCGCCTACGCCTGCGGACGCGACCGCTGACGCCACTCCCCCGTAGTGTTCTTGCATGGCCGATGATGCAGAGGCAGGTGCGGTCGCCGTCCGTTTGCGGGGGCTGTGGAAGCGGTTCGGGCAGCAGGTCGCCGTGGGCGGGATCGACCTGGAGCTGCCCGCCGGGCAGTTCATCGGGCTGGTCGGGCCCAACGGGGCGGGGAAGACCACCACCCTCTCCATGGTGACCGGGCTGCTGAGACCCGACGAGGGGTCCGTCGAGGTCGTCGGGCACGACGTATGGCGGGACCCGGTGGCCGTGAAGGCCCGGATCGGGGTGCTGCCCGAAGGGCTGCGCCTGTTCGAGCGGCTGTCCGGATGGGAACTGCTCGGGTACGCGGGCCGGTTGCGGGGACTGCCCGGGGCCGAGGTGGACCGGCGGGCGGACCAGCTGCTGGACGTGCTCGACCTGGCGGGGGCCCGGCACAAACTCGTCGTCGACTACTCCACCGGCATGCGCAAGAAGATCGGGCTCGCCGCCGCCCTCCTGCACAACCCGGAAGTCCTCTTCCTCGACGAGCCGTTCGAAGGCGTCGACCCGGTGTCCGCGCAGACCATCCGGGGCGTGCTGGAGCGCTACACCGCCTCCGGCGCCACCGTCGTCTTCTCCTCCCACGTCATGGAGCTCGTCGAGTCGCTGTGCGACTGGGTCGCCGTCATGGCCGCCGGCCGCATCCGGGCGCACGGCACACTGACCGAGGTACGCGGCGAACACCCCACCCTGCAACAGGCGTTCCTCGAACTGGTCGGCGCACAGGGCCGGGACGCCGGATCCGGCCTGGACTGGCTGGGCGGCGGAATCCGATGACCGGCGTCACCTCCACCGTCGTACGGCTGAAACTGTCCCTGCTGCGCGGCGGGCTGCGCCAGTCCGGCGGCCGACGGGCCGCGTTCGTCGCGTCCGCCGTCGTCGCCCTCCTGTTCGGCGCGCTGCAACTGCTCGGCCTGCTCTCCCTGCGCGGCCACGCGCACGCCGACGCCGTCGCCGTCCTCGGCACCGCCGTACTGGGCCTGGGCTGGGCGGTGATGCCGCTGTTCTTCCCCAGCGGCGACGAAACCCTCGACCCGACCCGCCTGGTGCTGCTCCCGCTCAGACCGCGCCCGCTGGTGCGGGCCCTGCTGGCGGCCTCGCTCGTCGGCATCGGGCCCCTGTTCACCGTGCTCGTGCTGACGGGCTGCGCGCTGTCCGTCGCGGACGGAGCGGTGGCGTACGGCGTCACCGTCGTCGCCGTCTGCCTCGCGCTCCTGGTGTGCGTGGCCCTCGCGCGGGCCGTCGCCGCCGCCAACGTCCGCCTGCTGACCAGCCGCAAGGGCCGCGACCTGGCCGTGCTCAGCGGTCTGGTCATCGCCATCGGCACCCAGCTCGTCAACTTCGGGGCCCAGCACCTCGGTTCGGCCGGACTCGGGCGGCTCACACCGGTGGCCGACGTACTGCGCTGGCTCCCGCCCGCGTCGGCGGTGGGCGCGGTACGGTCGGCGAGCGAGGGCTCGTACGGGACCGCGGTCGCCCAACTGCTGCTGAGTGCGGCAGCATTGGCGCTGCTGCTCGCGGTGTGGGCACGCACCCTGACCCGGCTGATGGTCTCGCCCGACGGCTCCACGATCCAGGCCGCCGACACCCGGGCCCGTGAGCGGCGGCCGGCGAGCGGGCCGGCACGCCTGCTGCCCGGCGGCCGTACCGGCGCCGTCATGCGGCGCAGCCTGCACTACGTCTGGCGCGACCCCAAGACGAAGGCCGCCTGGGTGACCTCGCTGGCCATCGGACTGATCGTGCCCGTCTTCAACGCCGCGCAGGGCACCGGATCGATCTACTTCGCCTGCTTCGCCGCCGGAATGCTCGGCATCCAGATGTACAACCAGTTCGGGCAGGACACCTCCGCGTTCTGGCTGGTCGCGCTCATGATCTCCGAGCCCCGGGACGCGTACGTGGAGCTGCGCGGGCGGGCCCTGGCCCTGCTGGTGATCACCCTGCCGTACGCCACGCTCGTGACCGTGCTGACCACCGCGATCCTGGGCGACTGGGCCCGGCTGCCCGAGGTGCTCGGCCTGTCCTTCGCCCTGCTCGGGGCGATGCTGGCGACCGGCGCGTGGACCTCCGCCCGCTTCCCGTACTCCATCCCCCAGGACGGCTACAAGAACGTGGCCCCCGGGCAGACCGGCCTCGCCTGGATCTCCATCTTCGGCGGCATGGTCGGCGCGACCCTGCTGTGCGCCCCCGTCATCGCGACGACGATCTGGCTGAACGTCACCACCAACGGCGACACCTGGACCTGGCTCCTCCTCCCCCTGGGCGCGGCCTACGGTACGACCATCACTTGGGCGGGCCTACATGTGGCGGCGCCCCGCACGGCGGCGAGGCTCCCGGAGATCCTCACGGCGGTGAGCAAAGGCTGACAGCACCTTTTGACGAGGGTGCCCGCACCCGCCAACAAGCAGGACGCGGCAGACGAAATGGCGCCCTCAAACCCCAAGCACCGAATCAAGAAACGGCTCGATAGCCCCCCGCCAAGCCTCCGGCCGGTCATGGTGGACAAGATGCCCCGCATCCGCCACCTCCGCGTACCGCCCCCGCGGCAGTACCCGCACCATCTCCTGCGCCTCCGCCCGCCCCAGCTCCCCGTCGAGCCCGCGCACGACCAACGCGGGGCACTGGACCTGCGCGAGCTCCTCCCAGTGGGCGTCGTACACCCAGGTCTCGCGGGACTTGAGCATCTGCTCGGGCTCGAAGACCGGCCGCCAGCCGTCCGGCGTCTCGTGCATGACCTCCGCGTAGAACGCCCCCCGGCGCGGGTTCGGCCGCTCCACCCAGGGATCGTCCTCGCCGAACCACTTGCGTACGTCGGCGAGCGTGGCGAAGGGGACGGGCCAGGACCCGAACCAGTCGGCCCACTCGCGCTGCGAGGCCGCGCCGAGCGCGGAGGCCCGCATGTCGCAGATGATCAGGCCGCGCACCAGATCGGGGCGCTTGGCGGCGAGCTGCCAGGCGGTCAGCGCGCCCATGGCGTGGCCGATGAGCACGGCGGGCGCGAGCCCGAGCTGCTCGACGGCGGCCTCGGCGTCCTCGGTGTACGCGTCGCGGGTGTAGGCGGCCTGCGGGGGCTTGTCGCTCTGGCCGTGGCCGCGCTGGTCCAGTGCGACGGCGCGATGCCGCTCGGCGAGCCAGCGGGCGGTGGACGCCCAGTGCGAGGCGCGGCCCATCAGGCCGTGCAGTAACAGCACGCCGGGCCGCGTCCGGTCGGAATCCGCGGAGACCGGGTCGCCCTTGGGAGGGTCCGCGAACTCCCAGGCGGCGAGCCTTACGCCGCCCACTCCCGTCACATCGATGCGCCGTGCCATGGGTCTGGCCCCCCTAGCTCCGCTCGGACACCCGCACACTATCGAATAGCTATTCGAAAATTCCGTCTCTGCGGTTAACACCCCTCAATCGAGTGACACCCCTCAAGGAATGATCGCCGCCGCCCAGGGGATCTTCTCAGCGGGGGGCGGACCGCTCGGGGAAACCGGTCCGCGGGGAATGACCCTGAGAGCTCGGGGCTCCGGGTCAGCACAGGGGAGGACGGGCCCCGGCGCCAGACGGCGCCGGGGCCATCCCCATGTCTGCGGCCGCATGCTCCCCGCCCCCCCCTCAGGTCATATGCCTCGCGGCACAGCCTGGCACGCGAAAGGTCCGCGCGCTGCGATTCGGCACAGACGACCCCGACACCACCCGCCGGACCCGCCGCTTCCGGACGGGCCGGCGCGGATCAGCGCGGATCAGCGGACATCAATGCGTGTCAGCGCACATCAGTGCACCTCAGCGCACCGCAGTACACCTCAGCGCTTCGCCACGAACACATGGGAAGCCACATCCGCCTCCAGCTCGGCCGCCTCACCGCCGCTGCCGACCAGCACACCACCAGCCGCCTGCGTCACGCTCACCACCGAACCGGGCTGCACACCCGCCCGGCGCAGCGTGTACATCAGCTGCGCGTCCGTCTGGATGGGCTCGCCGATCCGGCGCACCACTACCGTCTTGCCGTCCGCGCCCGCATCCAGGTCGGCCAGCGACACCATGCCCTCGTCCAGGAACGGATCGGCATGATCCTTCTCGCCCAGCTCCTCCAGTCCCGGGATCGGATTGCCGTACGGCGACTCGGTCGGGTGACGCAGCAGCTCCAGCACGCGACGCTCCACGGCCTCGCTCATCACGTGCTCCCAGCGACACGCCTCCGCGTGCACCTGCTCCCACTCCAGGCCGATCACATCGACCAGCAGACACTCCGCGAGCCGGTGCTTGCGCATCACACGCGTGGCCAGCCGGCGCCCCTCGTCGGTCAGCTCCAGATGCCGGTCACTGGCCACCGAAACCAGACCGTCACGCTCCATCCGCGCCACCGTCTGGCTCACGGTCGGCCCGCTCTGGTCGAGCCGCTCGGCGATCCGGGCGCGCATCGGGACCACGCCTTCCTCCTCGAGCTCGAGGATGGTGCGGAGATACATCTCCGTGGTGTCGATCAGTCCGGACATACGTGCCCCTCGATTGCTTCTGCCGGAAGCTCACCGCTCACCGGCGCGTGCGCTGGCCCTGGACTCAATTCTGACGCATACCACTGACAACCGTGCCGCGCCGCCAAAACCACACCCTGACGAGTACGCGTACGCAAGGCCCGCGCCACGCCACCACGCCGTATTGACAGCACACTGGTCCAGACCGCACGGTGATCCGCGACACAGACGCTGCGAAGGGGCACCGCATGACCGACGGCACGCCGGCCGACCAGTTCTTCGACGCCGCCATCGGCCTGCTGCGCCGGGTCAAGGAAGAGGAGCCCCAGGCCGTCACCGCCGCCGGAAAGCTCATCGCCGACACCGTCGAGGCGGGCGGCCGGCTGTTCGCCTTCGGCGCCGGGCACTCCTCGCTCGCCGCACAGGACGTCGTCTACCGCGCCGGCGGCCTCGCCCTGATGAACCTGCTCGCGGTCCCCGGGGTCGTGGGCGTCGACGTCACCCCCGCGACCCTCGGCTCCGCCCTGGAACGCGTCGACGGCCTCGCCGCCGCCGTCCTGGACACCTCACCCCTCCGCGCCGGCGACACCCTCGTGATCATCTCGCTCTCCGGCCGCAACGCCCTCCCCGTCGAGATGGCGGCGGGCGCCCGTGCCCTCGGCATCAACGTCATCGGCGTGACCTCGGTCGCCTACGCCACCGGGACCGAGTCCCGGCACACCTCCGGGACCTTCCTGAAGGACCACTGCGACATCGTCCTCGACTCCAAGATCGCCGTCGGCGACGCCGAACTCACCCTCGACACCGTCCCCGCGCCCTTCGCCCCCGCCTCCACCGTCGTCACCGCCGCCCTTCTCCAGGCGGTCATGGCCACGGCAGCCGCCACCCTCGCCGACCGGGGCATCGAACCCCCACTGCTGCGCTCCGGCAACGTCGACGGCGGCCTCGAATGGAACAGCCGCGTCATGGAGCAGTACGGAGACCGGATCTTCTACCGGAACTGAGCGCGGTCGCGGCGGGCGGCGCTCACTCCTCGGCCGCCGCCCCCGTCACCCCGGCCAGATCCAGCGCCGCCGCGATCCGCACCGCCACGTCCTCCGCGTACGTCGCGTCCGAGCGCTCGAAACGACTCCGGCCACGCCCTCGCAGGAACGTCACCACACCCAGCGTCCGGCCCCGGCTGCGCAGCACCGCGCACAGCGAATGCACACTCTCCGCGGGCCACTGCCGGGCGAGCGCCCACTCCTGGCTCCGCTCGGCCGGCACCTCACCGGCATCCGCCCGCACGGTCCCGGCCCGCTCCACGCACTGCAGGGCGGGATGCCCCTCCTCGTACCGGACGGGCAACCCGGCCGCACCCGTCAGCAGACTCGGCCCCGGCGCCCCGGAGGGCGTGGCCGCGAGCCGCACCAGCCGCACCCGCGCGGCCCGCTCCGCCTCCGCGGCCGGAGCATCCGCGACCGGCGCACCCGCGACCCGGTCGATCAGCGCATGGTCGGCGAACCCTGCCAGCGCGAAGTCCAGATGGACGGTGGCCGCCTCCGCCGGGTCCTCGCACTCGGCCGCCGCCCGCGCCGCCCGGTGCAGCTGATTGGTACGGAAGCGCAGCAGCGCCGCCTCCTGCTCACCCTGCTTGGCCTCGGTGACGTCCTGGAACATCCAGCTCACCCCGAGCGGCACCGGCTCCTCCGCCAGCGGCGACGCCAGCCGCAGGAACCAGCTCCGCCAGCACCTGCGCCGCTCGCCCTCCGCGGTACGCACGCCCACCCACATCTCGGCGGGCGCCGGTGGCGCACCCTCGGCCAGCACATGCGTGAGCGCGCCCTCCAGCTCCTCCACACCCTGCGAGAGCAACTCCCCGATCGGCCGCCCCAGCACCGACGTACGCCCGATCCCCAGCGCCCGCGCCGCGTGCGCGTTCACCACGGCGGGCCGGAGATCGGCGTCGACCAGCACGACCCCCCACGAGGCGTCCTCGAACAGTGCCTCGCTCAACGCGATGGACCGCTCCAGATCGATCTGCGCGTGCACCTCGCTGAACGCGCAGTACACCCCCGCGGGCTTGCCGTCCGGCCCGCGCACGGCCGCCGACTGGGTCCGCACCAGGACCCGCCCGCCGTCCTTCGTCACCAACGCGAACTCATGCACCTGCCGGCCCGGAGCCCGCATGGCCGACAGCAGCCGCCCCTCGACCTCCTCGGCGTCGGCGGTACGCACCGCCCAGCCCGCGAAGCCCTTGCGCCCCACCGCCTCCGCGGCCGTCCAGCCCAGGATCCGCTCCGCCTCACGGTTCCAGTGCGTGACGACCCCGTCCGCGTCGAAAGCGCACAGGGCGGCGTCCATCCCGTCCAGCAGGGCGGCAAGCAGATCGGATCCGTCCCGCTCGGGCTCGCCGGGCCCCAGCTCATCGGTGGTCCCACTACGCCGGGAAGCACTCACCTGGACCCCCTGCAGGCTGTGTCCGCGGTTACGGCACTACGGTTCGCTCACTCACCTTCATTCAACTCGAACGTGACGCAGCGCACACTCGGTTCCCACAAGATTGAAGGAATCGTTGTAGATCAACCGCTCACTGTGAGAGTGCCCAGCCCGAGGTCGATCCACTCGTCGCTTTCTCCGTCCAGCACATACCGCTCCACCTCGACGAAACCACACTTCTCGGCGAACCTCAGCCCGTCCTCATTGACGGCCAGCACACACGTCTCCACCCCCCGCGCACCCAGCACACGCGCGTGAGCAAACCCGTCCTCGTACAGCGCCCTGCCGTACCCCCGGCCCCGGAACTCGGGCAGCACCCGCGCGATCACCGTGGCCACCCCGTCCTCGTCCCGCGGCGGACGCACGGTGGAGTTCCCGACGAGCACGTCCCCCACATACGCGTTGACCAGCCGATTGCGCGCCAGCCGTGCCCGCGCGTCCTCCAATGACATCGCCGCCGGCGGCACGATCACGTTGTGCACATGCCGCCACTGCTCCAACGCGAGCTCACTGCCCACGGCCTCGATCCGCAGCCCCCGCCGCCGCGCGTACACCTCGATCTCGATCTTCATCCGGGGATCCGACAGCCCGCACACCATCATCGTCGCCGACGGCCGTACCTCCCCGAACGCCCGCCGCAACACCGGCCAGCAAGGCTCGAAGTCCTCCCGCTCGGGCAACAGATACCGCACCCGCACGACATCCCCGAGCCCGGCCCCCGCCTCCGCCAACGCCGCCCCGATGTTCCGCAGACACTGCTCGGCCTGCTCGACGACGTCCTCGGAGATCGTCATCGTCGCGTAGTCGAACCCCGTCGTCCCCGACACATGCACCCAGTCCCCGTCCACCACGGCCCGGGCGTACCCGATCTGCTCCTCGAACACCGAACCGCCGAGTATCGCGCGTCGCTCTGTCATGGGCGGAACGCTAGGAGACGGGCGAGGTCTTAGCAGCAAGATCGGTCATGTGTTCGGCGAATTGGGCGGCTTCGCACTATCGAGCGTCTTAGGCCAGAACAACCCATGCGCGCCGATCTTGGCCAGTAACTTCGGTCACGCACTTCGGAAGGGAGGTCACTCGCTCCCGCTGTGCTTCCTCATTGCCATCCGGCAAATGGGCGGGAACGTGGACCGGGCGCCATCTCCGTACGTGCCAGGGGACAGCACAGCCTCACCACACCAGCGGGCCGATTGAACGTCTCCCATCGGAATCTACGACTCCCTCAGCGAGCCGACGGATACGGGTACAGCAGTCGACCAGAACCAGCGCGCGCGACCGCCCGAAAAAAAGGTTGATCGGTGCCCGGACGGTTCCTAGTGTGTGACTCACGCCGAAAGGAGGTGATCCGGTACATGAGTGAATCCCGGACGCGCGAGGTGGCTGCGGGCTAGCGGCCCGTCACCACATGAAGTGCGGTGCCGGACCAGCACGTGACAAGCGTGCAGCCGGCCAATCCCAAGCAGTCACCCGACCCGCGAGCTCGCCGGTACGTCCGGCCGGCTCCCCCGCCGTAAGGCGGAGGGACCTGAGCTCGCGGGTCGCCTGCATTTCGGGCCCCAGGGGTTAGGGGCTCAAGGACTCAACCGCTCTACCCGCCAGCCCCCCTCCGGCTCGGCCACGTACCGCAAACGGTCGTGCAGGCGGTTCGCCCGGCCCTGCCAGAACTCGACCGACTGCGGGGCGACGCGGAAGCCGCCCCAGTTCGGCGGGATGGGGACCTGCTCGCCCTCGGGGTAGCGGGCGCTGAGCTCGGCGTAGGAGGCGTCCAGTTCGGCGCGGGAGCCGATCACCGAGGACTGGGCGCTGGCCCAGGCGCCGAGCTGGGAGCCGTGCGGGCGGGTGCGGAAGTAGGCGGCCGTCTCGTCGCGGCCGGTACGGCGGGCGGTGCCGGTGACGATGACCTGGCGGGCGATCGGATGCCAGGGGAAGAGCAGCGAGACGTGCGGGTTCTCCGCGAGGTCGCGGGCCTTGCCGGAGTCGTAGTTGGTGAAGAAGACGAAGCCGTGGGCGTCGTACTGCTTCATCAGGACCGTACGGGAACTGGGCCGGCCGGCGGCGTCCGCGGTGGAGACGACCATGGCGTTCGGCTCGTGCAGCGTGCCCTGGAGGGTCGCCTGCGCCGCGTCCTCGAACCAGTGGGTGAACTGGTCCATCGGGTGCGGGGCCAGCTCGTGCTCGTCGAGACCCTCCGCCCGGTACTGCTTGCGCATCGCGGCGGGGTCGCGGAAAGTGTCACGGTCGGTCACGTCGCGGTCGGTCACCCGGTCATCTTGCCGTATCCACCTACCGTGTTGTGTGGCACTCAGTGCCGTACGGTCTCCCCATTGGTGGCACTCACCGATATCGTGCGAGTGGGACCGTGGAACCGTGACGGCTCATGCGCCGCAGACCTCACGCACACCTCACAAGGAGCCGCCTGATGTCCGACTTCGTACCCGGGCTCGAAGGAGTCATCGCGTTCGAGACGGAGATCGCCGAACCGGACAAGGAAGGCGGCGCCCTGCGGTACCGGGGCGTCGACATCGAGGACCTGGTCGGCCACGTCTCGTTCGGGAACGTCTGGGGGCTGCTCGTCGACGGCGCCTTCAACCCCGGCCTGCCGCCCGCCGAGCCCTTCCCCATCCCCGTGCACTCCGGCGACATCCGCGTCGACGTGCAGTCCGCGCTGGCCATGCTCGCCCCCGTCTGGGGCCTCAAACCGCTCCTCGACATCGACGAGCAGCAGGCCCGCGACGACCTCGCCCGCGCCGCCGTGATGGCCCTGTCGTACGTCGCCCAGTCCGCGCGCGGCCAGGGGCTGCCCATGGTGCCGCAGCGGGAGATCGACAAGGCGCACTCCGTCGTCGAGCGGTTCATGATCCGCTGGCGGGGCGAGCCGGACCCCAAGCACGTCGCCGCCGTCGACGCCTACTGGACCTCCGCCGCCGAGCACGGCATGAACGCCTCCACCTTCACCGCCCGCGTCATCGCCTCCACCGGCGCCGACGTGGCCGCCGCCCTCTCCGGCGCGGTGGGCGCCATGTCCGGGCCGCTGCACGGCGGCGCGCCCTCCCGGGTGCTGCACATGATCGAGGAGATCGAACGGACCGGGGACGCCGAGGCCTACGTCCGGCACGCCCTGGACCGGGGCGAGCGGCTGATGGGCTTCGGGCACCGGGTGTACCGGGCCGAGGACCCACGCGCGCGTGTGCTGCGCCGTACCGCCCGCGAGCTGGGCGCGCCCCGTTTCGAGATCGCAGAAGCGCTGGAGAAGGCGGCCCTGGAGGAGCTGCACAACCGGCGTCCGGACCGTGTGCTGGCCACGAACGTGGAGTTCTGGGCGGCGATCATCCTGGACTTCGCCGAGGTCCCGGCGCACATGTTCACGTCGATGTTCACCTGTGCCCGTACGGCCGGCTGGTCGGCGCACATCCTCGAGCAGAAGCGCACGGGACGGCTCGTGCGCCCCTCCGCCCGCTATGTGGGCCCGGGCTCGCGCGGCCCCCAGGAGATCGAGGGCTACGGGGCCATCGCGCGCTGAGGCCGGCCCGGCCGGCTTCATGGTGGTGTCGCGCGGGGCTGAGCAGCTCCGCGTGATGCCGTTCGGCGGCCGGCGGGTGGGTGGGCGCGGAGCTTGCCCTTCAGCTCCTTGTAGCCGTACTCGGCGAACGGCGGGTTGGCCGGGTCGTCGGTGACGCCGGGCGCGCTGGAGGCGTGCGGGAAGGGCAGCGGCTCCACGCGCGCGTCCAGGCTTCGGGTTGTAGAAGAACGGCACCGAGAACCGCTCGGTCGCGCGGGGCGGGCTGACGACGCGGTGGTTGGTGGCGATCAGGCAGCCGTTGGTGGCGACCCCTGCAACAGCAGGGTCAGGAAGCCGTAGTCCTTATGCGCGCCGACACTCTGGTCGATGCAGCCGCCCGCGCTGCCCGGGTAGCGCACGAGCTTGAGGTGCGGGTGTGCCCGTTCGCCGAAGACCGGGTCGTAGAAGTCCGCAGGTTGCTATGCGGACAGGGTACTGCGGGGTCAGCCCAGTGCCTCGTCCAGTACCTTCGCCCACTGCCCCACCACCCGCTCCCGCCGCCCCCCGTCGTCGGTGAGGAGGTTGGCGAGGCCCAGGCCGCGGGCCATGTCGAGGAGGCCCTGGACGGTTTCCCGGGTGCCCGGGCGGGATTCGTCGGCGCCCAGGAGGTCCACGGCGATGCGGTGGGTCTCGCGGCCGACGTGGGCTTCGAGTTCCGTGACGCGGGGGCGGAGCTGGTCCTCGTCACAGGCGGCGACCCAGAGGTGGAGGGCGGCGCGGAAGAGGGGGCCGGTGTAGAGGTCGACGAGGGCGGAGACGACGGCGCGGCGGTCGGTGGCGCCTTCGGGGAAGAGGGCGCGCAGGGCGGTGGAGCGTTCCTCGGCGACGTATTCGACGGCGGCGGTGAAGAGGTCCTCGCGGGTGCGGAAGTGGTGCTGGGCGGCGCCGCGGGAGACTCCGGCGCGTTCGGCGACGACGGAGACCGTGGAGCCCGCCCAGCCGTGTTCGGCTAGGCAGGCCACGGCGGCCTGGAGGAGCCGCTGGCGGGTGGCCCGGCTGCGGTCCTGTTTGGGGACGCGTTCGACGGTGCGTTCGGATTGCGTTCCGGTGTGTTGTTCGTCTGTGCTCACAGAGCCCATGAGGGATCCCGTCGTTCCAGGAAGGCTGTCATCCCCTCGCGGGCCTGCGGGGAGGAGAACAGCCGGGCCGAGAGCGCGGTGAGGTCGGCCGCGTCCCGGTCGAAGGCTTCCAGCACCCTAGCTGTGAGCAGCTGTTTCGTCTCGGCGAGGCCTTGCGGGGAGGAGCGGCGCAGGCCGTCCAGGACGGGTTCCAGTACGGCGTCGACGTCGTCGCCGGCCGCGGTGAGCAGGCCGGTCCGTACGGCTTCCGTGGCGTCGAAGCGTTCGCCGGTGAGGTAGTGGCGGGCCAGGGCGCGCGGGTCCGTGCGGGGCAGGACGGTGAGGGAGATGGCGGCGGGGGCGACTCCGATGCGTACTTCGGTGAAGGCGAAGTCGGAGTGGGTGGACGCGGCGGCGATGTCGCAGGCGGCGAGCAGGCCGAGGCCGCCGGCGCGGACGTGTCCGGCGATCCGGGCCACGACGGGTTTGGGCAGTTCGACGATCTGCCGGAGCAGGGTGACCAGGGCGTCGGGGTGGGGAGGGTCGCGCAGGTCGGCGCCGGCGCAGAAGGTGGTGCCGGTGTGGGTGAGGACGACGGCGCGTACGCCGGTGTCCTTGGCGCAGTCGGTGAGGGCGTCGGCGAGTTCGCCGACGAGGGCGGCGGACAGGGTGTTGCGGGTGTCCGGCGAGTCGAGGCTGAGTGTCTCGATGCCACGCGCGCGCGTGCGTGCGATCAGCGTCATGCTTCCTCCGTGAGTTCCCTGAGGTCCTGGGGTTCCCGGGGTGCCGGGAGTTCCCGCAGTCGGCGGCGGAGGATCTTGCCCGAGGCGGCCCGGGGGACTCCTTCGATGAAGGTGACGCGGCGGACGCGTTTGTAGGGGGCGACGCGTTCGGCGACGTACATCGTGACCTCGCCCTCGGAGAGGTCGGGTGCGGTGGGCTGGCGGACGACGTAGGCGTGCGGGATTTCGTTGCCCTCGTCGTTGTAGGCGCCGACGACGGCCGCGTCCGCGATCCCGGGGTGGGTGAGGAGGAGGGCTTCGAGTTCGGCCGGGGCGACCTGGAAGCCCTTGTACTTGATGAGTTCCTTCACGCGGTCGACGACGAACAGCCAGCCGCCTTCGTCGACGTGTCCGACGTCGCCGGTGTGCAGCCAGCCGTCGCGGTCGATCATCGCGGCGGTGGCGTCGGGCCGCCTGAGGTAGCCCTTCATGATCTGGGGTCCGCGGATGAGGATCTCGCCGGGTTCGCCGGTGCCGAGGTCCTTGTCGGGGTCGTCGAGGGACACGATCCGCATCTCGGTGCCGGCGATGAGCCTGCCGACGGTGCCGGGGGGCGCGTCCCGCATGGCGTCCAGGGGGACGACGTGGGTGCCCGGGGAGAGTTCCGTCATGCCGTAGGCCTGGCCGACCGGTGGCAGGCCCAGGCGCTGTGAGCAGGCGGCGGCGAGGGCCGCGTCCAGGGGTGCGGCGGCGCTGATGATGTACTTCAGCGACGACAGGTCGTAGCGGGCGACGGCCGGATGTTTGGCGAGGGCGAGCACGATCGGCGGGGCCACGTACAGGCCGGTGATGCGGTGGGTCTGGATGGCCGCGAGGAAGCTCTCCAGTTCGAAGCGGGGCAGGACGACGACGGTGGCGCCCTGGCGCAGGGGTGCGTTCATCAGGGCGGTCAGGCCGTAGATGTGGAAGAAGGGCAGTACGGCGAGGATGCGGTCGCCGGGTCCGGCGGGGACGGCGGGTTCGAGCTGGGCGAGGTTGGTGGCGATCTGCCGGTGGGTGAGCATCACGCCCTTGGGGATGCCGGTGGTGCCGGAGGAGTAGGGCAGGGCGGCGATGTCCTCGCCCGGGTCGATGCCGACGGCCGGTTCGGGGGCGGTCGTGGCGAGCATGTCGATGAGGGAGCGGTGTCCGCTCGCGGTGTCGCAGACGAATATCTCCGCTATGCCCCCGGCGAGTTCGGCGGCCCGGCGGGCGGTCTCCAGCAGGGGTGAGACGGTGATGATCCAGCGGGCGGCGGAGTCCCGCAGCTGTTTGGCGAACTCCTCGGCCGTGGCGAGCGGGTGCACGGTGGTGACGGTGGCACCCGCGCGCGTGGCGGCGTAGAAGGCGGTCGGGAAGGCGATGGTGTTGGGGCTGTGCAGGGCGAGGATGTCGCCCTTGCGTACCCCGGCGTCGGCGAGGGCGGCGGCGAGGCGCCGGTGGAAGCGGTCGACTTGTTCGTAGGTGAGGGTGGTGCCGTCGGTGCCGTCGATGAGGGCGGGCAGGCCGCCGAATTCGGCGGCGCGGCCCAGGACGGCTTCGTGGATGGGGAGTTCGACGGCCGGTGTGTCTGCGTACTCGCTGCGGAACATGGTTCCTCCTCGCGCCGAGCCAAGCCGGTACGACTGGTCAGTACGACTTGGGCAGGCCCAGGGTCTGGTGGGAGACGTAGTTGAGAATCATCTCCCGGCTCACCGGGGCAATACGAGCCACGCGTGCGGCAGTTATCAGGGAGGCGAGACCGAATTCCCGGGTGAGGCCGTTCCCGCCGAGGGTGTGGACGGACTGGTCGACGGCCTTCACGCAGGCCTCGCCGGCCGCGTACTTGGCCATGTTGGCGGCCTCGCCGGCGCCGGCGTCGTCCCCGGTGTCGTAGAGGTGGGCGGCCTTCTGCGTCATCAGGCGGGCCAGTTCCAGGTCGATGTGGGCCTGGGCGAGGGGGTGGGCGATGGCCTGGTGGGAGCCGATGGGGGCTTTCCAGACGGTGCGGTCGCGGGCGTACTCGACGGCGCGGGCGAGCGCGTAGCGGCCCATGCCGATCGCGAACGCCGCCGTCATGATCCGTTCGGGGTTGAGTCCGGCGAACAGTTGGAGCAGCCCGGCGTCCTCGTCGCCGACGAGTGCTTCGGCGGGCAGCCGTACGTCGTCCAGGACCAGCTCGAACTGCTTCTCGGCGGCGGCCAGTTCCATGTCGATGGGCCGGCGGGTGAAGCCTTCGGCGTCGCGCGGGACGATGAACAGGCAGGGCTTGAGGCGTCCGGTACGGGCGTCTTCGGTGCGGCCGACGATCAGGACGGCGTCCGCCCGGTCGACGCCGGAGATGAACACCTTGCGGCCGGTGAGGAGCCAGTCGGTGCCGTCGCGGCGGGCGGTGGTGGTGATGCGGTGGGAGTTGGATCCGGCGTCGGGTTCGGTGATGCCGAAGGCCATGAGCCGGGTGCCGTCGGCGAGTCCGGGGAGCCAGGTGCGTTTCTGTTCCTCGGTGCCGAAGCGGGCGATGACGTTTCCGCAGATGGCCGGGGAGACGACGAGCATGAGGAGGGGGCAGCCGGCGGCGCCGAGTTCCTCGAGGACGAGGGAGAGTTCGGTGATGCCGCCGCCTCCGCCGCCGTACTCCTCGGGGAGGTTCACGCCGAGGTAGCCGAGCCCCGCGGCCTCCGACCAGAGTTCGTCGGGGTGGCCGCCCTCGGCGACGACGCGGGTGATGTAGTCACGGCCGTAGCGCTTGCCGAGGGCGGCGACGGCGGCCCGCAGGGCGCCCTGCTCCTTGGTTTCCAGGGTGGTACTCAACTGTCCTGAACCTCCTGTGCGACCTGTGCGACCTCTGCGACTTGTACGACGGCGAGCAGCGCGCCGACCTCCACCTGTTGTCCGGGCGCGGCGTGCAGGGCCGTGAGCGTGCCCGTGGCCGGTGCCGCGATGCGGTGCTGCATCTTCATCGCCTCCAGCCAGATCAGCGGGTCTCCGGCCGTCACGGCGGCCCCCTCGGTGAGTCCTTCGGCGACGCGGACGACCGTGCCGGGCATGGGAGCGAGGAGGGAGCCGGGGGCGTGGTGGGCGGTGGGGTCGGGGAAACGGGGCAGGGCGGTGAGGGCGGTGGCGCCCACGTGGACCTGGTCGCCGCTGTGCCGGGCCACCTCGAACTTCCTTCGCACGCCGTCCACTTCGAGTACGACGAGACACGCGTCGGCGTGCACGACCCGGACCCCGTCCGCGGTCAGGCCGTCCCGTGTGTGCCGGTAGCGGACCTCGTGCTCCTCGCCCGCCATCAGGTAGCGCTTGGTCTGCGGCTGCGAGGGAAGGTTGCGCCAGCCGCCGAAGCGGGAGCGGCCGTGGGCGTCGGCGAGGGCGGCGGCCAGGGGGGCGTACGGGTCGGGGACGGGCGGGGTGAGGGCGCCGAGGTGGCGGTCGTAGAAGCCGGTGTCCATGCGGCCCGTGGTGAACTCCTCGTGCCGCAGGGAGCGGGCGAGGAGGTCGCGGTTGGTGACCGGGCCGTGGATCGCCGCCCTGTCCAGTGCTCCGGTGAGGGCGCGGATCGCCTCCGCGCGCGTGGGGGCGTGGGCGACGAGCTTGGCGAGCATCGGGTCGTAGTGGACGCCGATCGTGTCGCCGTCGGTGTAACCGGTGTCGAGGCGGACGCCCTCGGGTACGGCGAGGCGGTGCAGGGTGCCGGTCTGCGGGGCCCAGTCGCGGGCGGGGTCCTCGGCATAGAGGCGGGCCTCGACGGCGTGGCCGCGCGCGGGGGGCGGCTCGGCCTCCAGGGCGTGGCCCTCGGCGACGCGGATCTGCAGGGCGACGAGGTCGAGGCCGAACACGGCCTCGGTGACGGGGTGCTCGACCTGGAGGCGGGTGTTCATCTCCAGGAAGTGGGCCTTGCCGTCGGCGACCAGGAACTCGACGGTTCCGGCTCCTGCGTAGGAGACGGAGCGGGCGGCGCGCACCGCCATCTCGTACAGCTCGTCGGTGAGTCTGGAATGCAAACCCGGTGCGGGAGCCTCCTCGATCACCTTCTGGTGGCGGCGCTGGAGGGAGCAGTCACGCGTGCCGAGCGTCCATACCGTGCCGTGCGTGTCGGCGAGAATCTGCACCTCGACGTGCCGCCCGTGCTCCACGTACGGCTCGACGAAGACCTCGCCGTCCCCGAAGGCGCTCGCCGCCTCCGCGCGCGCGGCGGCCAGTTCGGCGTCCAGGTCGGCGAGCCGCCGCACGACCCGCATCCCGCGTCCGCCGCCGCCCGCCGCGGCCTTGACCAGCACCGGAAGGTCGGCCTCGGTGACCTCGCCCAGGGGTGCGAGGCCCATGAGTTCCTTGGCGCGTGTCTTGGACGCCATCGCCTCGATGGCCTGCGGCGGCGGCCCGATCCACACCAGGCCCGCGTCCAGGACGGCACGCGCGAAGTCGGCGTTCTCGGAGAGGAAGCCGTACCCCGGGTGCACGGCGTCGGCGCCGGCCGCGACGGCGGCCTTCACGATCAGGTCGCCGCGCAGATACGTCTCGGCGGGCGCCGCGCCCGGCAGCCGTACGGCCGTGTCGGCCACGCGCGCGTGGAGGGCGTTCTCGTCGGGGTCCGAGTACACGGCGACCGTCCGGATTCCCCACTCACGGCAGGTGCGGAACACACGGCAGGCGATCTCGCCACGGTTGGCGACGAGCACAGAAGTGATCACTTGTGGTCCCTCACATCCGGAAGACGCCGAACCCACCGCGCGCGCCCTCGTAGGCGGCCGTGTGGATCGCGGACAGGCACAGGCCGAGGACGGTGCGGGTGTCGCGGGGGTCGATGACGCCGTCGTCGTACAGCCGCCCGGACAGGAACATCGGCAGCGACTCGGACTCGATCTGCTGCTCCACCATCGCGCGCAGCGCGGCGTCCGCGTCCTCGTCGTACGGCTGTCCCTTCGCTACGGCCGACTGGCGGGCGACGATCGACAGCACGCCCGCGAGCTGCTGCGGGCCCATCACGGCCGACTTGGCGCTGGGCCAGGCGAACAGGAACCGCGGGTCGTAGGCGCGCCCGCACATGCCGTAGTGCCCGGCACCGTACGAGGCGCCCATGAGGACGGACAGGTGCGGCACGCGGGAGTTGCTGACCGCGTTGATCATCATCGAGCCGTGCTTGATGATCCCGCCCTGCTCGTACTCCCGGCCGACCATGTAGCCGGTGGTGTTGTGCAGGAAGAGGAGGGGGATGTCGCGCTGGTTGGCGAGCTGGATGAACTGGGCCGCCTTCTGCGACTCCGCGCTGAACAGCACCCCCTGCGCGTTCGCCAGGATCCCCACCGGATAGCCGTGCAGGGCCGCCCAGCCGGTCGTCAGGCTCGTCCCGTACAGCGGCTTGAACTCGTCGAAGTCGGAGGCGTCGACGAGCCGGGTGATGACCTCGCGCGGGTCGAAGGGGGTCTTGAGATCACCGGGGACGATGCCGAGCAGTTCCTCGGGGTCGTACTCGGGGGGCTCGGCCGGGCCGGGGTCGGGGTGGGCCTTGCGGTGGTTGAGCCGGGCCACCACCCGCCGGGCCTGGCGCAGCGCGTCCTGCTCGTCGACGGCGAAGTAGTCCGCGAGGCCCGACACGCGCGCGTGCATCTCCGCGCCGCCCAGCGACTCGTCGTCGCTCTCCTCCCCGGTCGCCATCTTCACCAGCGGCGGGCCGCCCAGGAAGACCTTCGCCCGCTCCTTGACCATGATCACGTGGTCGGACATGCCGGGGATGTAGGCGCCACCGGCGGTGGAGTTCCCGAAGACGACGGCGACGGTCGGGATTCCGGCGGCCGACAGCCGGGTCAGGTCCCGGAAGATGGCGCCCCCGGGGATGAAGATCTCCTTCTGGGAGGGCAGGTCCGCGCCCCCGGACTCGACCAGGCTGATGCAGGGCAGCCGGTTGGCCAGCGCGATGTCATTGGCGCGGAGGGCCTTCTTCAGGCTCCACGGGTTGCTGGCGCCGCCGCGCACGGTCGGGTCGTTGGCGGTGATCAGGCACTCCACGCCCTCGACGACCCCGATGCCGGTGACGAGGGAGGCGCCGACGGTGTACTCACTCCCCCACGCGGCCAGCGGCGACAGCTCCAGGAACGGCGTGTCCGGGTCGAGGAGCAGCTCGATCCGCTCCCGGGCGAGCAGCTTGCCCCGCTCGCGGTGCCGCCGCACGTACTTCTCGCCACCGCCCGCGAGGGCCTTGGCGTGCTCGGCGTCCAGGTCGGCGAGCTTGGCGAGCATGGCCTCGCGGTTCGCCGTGTAGTCGGGGCTCTTGGTGTCCAGGGCGGACGGGACGACCGTCACAGGAGGGCCTCCGGGATGTCCAGGTGCCGGGAGCGCAGCCACTCGCCGAGCGCCTTGGCCTGCGGATCGAAACGGTGCTGGGCGGCGACCCCTTCGCCGAGGAGCCCCTCGACGACGAAGTTGAGCGCGCGGAGGTTGGGCAGGGCGTGCCGGGTGACGGGCAGGTCGCGGCTCTCGGGGATCAGCTCCCGGAACCGGTCGGCCGTCAGCGTGTGCGCGAGCCACCGCCAGGCCTCGTCCGTGGGCGCCCAGACGCCGACGTTGGCGTTGCCGCCCTTGTCGCCGCTGCGGGCGCCGGCGACGAGTCCGAGGGGAGCGCGTCGAGTGGGGCCGGGGGGCAGGGGTTCCGGTGGGGGCGGCTGCGGTACGTCGTCGAGTACGAGGGTGTCGTGGGCCGGGGGCACGGGGATTCGGCGCCCGTCGTGGAGGACGGCCACATGGTCGACGGCATCCTGGGGGACGTACGCATCCTCGAAGATCCCATAGGGCGCGCCCTTTCCGGGTGGCGCGAGCACATGGAAGCCGGGGTAACTCGCGAGGGCCAGCTCGACGGCGGCTCCGCTGAGCGCCCGCCCCACCAGCTCCTGGTCCGGGTCCCGTACGACGAGCCGGAGCAGCGCACTGGCCGTCTCCTCGGTGTCGGCGTCGGGGCGGTCGGTGCGGACGAGTTCCCATCGGATGCCGGCGGGCGGGGACTTGGCGAGCGCGTCGGTCAGCTGCGCCCGCACCAGCTCGGCCTTCGCCTCGATGTCGAGTCCCGTGAGCACGAAGACGACCTCGTTGCGGAAGCCGCCGAGCCGGTTGCGGCCGACCTTGAGCGTCGGGGACGGGGCCTCGCCGCGCACTCCCTCGATGCGGACGCGGTCCGGGCCTTCCTGGGTGAGCCGTACGGTGTCCAGCCGGGCGGTGACGTCGGGTCCGGCGTACCGGGCGCCGCCCGTCTCGTACAGCAGCTGGGCGGTCACCGTGCCGACGTCGACGAAACCGCCGGTGCCGGGGTGCTTGGTGATGACGCAGCTGCCGTCCTCGTGGATCTCGGCGAGCGGGAAGCCGGGGCGGCGGACGTCCCGGCCGGACCCGGCGAAGAACGCGTAGTTTCCGCCGGTGGCCTGTGCCCCGCACTCCAGGACGTGCCCGGCGACGACGGCGCCCGCGAGCCGGTCGTGGTCCGCCGGCTGCCAGCCGAAGCGGGCGGCGGCCGGCCCGGTGACGAGAGCCGCGTCGGTGACCCGCCCGGTGACGACGACGTCGGCGCCTTCCCGCAGACAGGCGGCGATACCGAAGCCACCGAAGTAGGCGTTGGCGGTGAGGCTGTCCGGATACCGGCCCTTGAGGTCGTCGCCCTCGACGTGGGCGACACGCGTGGGAAGGCCCAGGCGGTCGGCCAATCGCCGTACGGCATCGGCGAGTCCGGCGGGATTGAGCCCGCCCGCGTTGGCGACGATCCGCACGCCGCGCTCATGGGCCAGGCCGAGGCACTCCTCGAGCTGGCGGAGGAACGTGCGGGCGTGACCGGCGGCGGGGTCCTTGAGGCGGTCCCGGCCGAGGATGAGCATGGTCAGCTCGGCGAGGTAGTCGCCGGTGAGTACGTCGAGTTCGCCGCCGGTGAGCATCTCGCGCATGGCGTCGAAGCGGTCGCCGTAGAAGCCGGAGGCGTTGCCTATGCGCAGGGTCACGCGGTGCCGCCCTTCGGGGTGCGGCCGGGGCCGGGCGGGCCCGCGAAGGCCTGGGCGACGTCCAGCCAGCGGTCGGCGTCGGGGCCCTCGGCGCGCAGGGCGAGGTCGGCGCGGTGCGCGCGCTGGGTGACGAGGAGGCAGAAGTCGAGGGCGGGACCGGTGACGCGGTCGGTGGCCTCCTCGGGGCCGTACGTCCACAACTCGCCGGAAGGCGCGACCAGTTCGACACGGAAGTCATCGAACGGCACGGGCAGTCCATGCACGCCGAAGGCGAAGTCGCGGGTGCGGACGCCGAGGCGGGCGATGTGCTGGAGCCGGTCGGTCGGGGTAAGCGACACGCCCAGCGCGTCCGCGATGTCCAGACCGTGCGCCCAGGTCTCCATCAAACGGGCGGTGGCCATCGAGGCGACGGACATAGGGGGCCCGTACCAGGGGAAACGCGCCCGCGCGGGCGCCGCCCGCAGCGCCTGGGCCAGGGCCTCGCGCCCGGCCCGCCAGTCCGCCAGCAACTGCGCGGGAGGCTTGGCGGCCCCGTCCTCCGCCCCGTTGTCCACGAAGTCCCCGGGCTCGGCCAGCGCCTTCTCGACCTCGCGGGCGAAGGCGTCCTGATCGGTGAGGGCGAGCAGGGAGGAGTGGTCGGTCCAGGCGAGGTGAGCGATCTGGTGGGCGACGGTCCAGCGGGGCGCGGGGGTGGTGAGGGCCCACTGCTCGGGCGTCAACTCGGCTACCAGCCAGTCGAGTTCAGCACTCTCGGCACACAGGTCATCGATCACGGGCGTCGGGTCGGCCATGCCGGGAGCATGGCAGCGGGGGAAGAAACAATCAAGCGTGCTTGCATGAATTCATGCTCCGGCGAGACGGCACGTTCGCCGTGTTCGCCGTGCCGGCCGCGTGCGCCGCCTTCGCCGCGTGTGCCGCGTCTGTCCCTCAGACGGCCTCGATCGGCGGATAGACCGGCGCCCACATCACCGCTCGCACGGCCGCGTCCACGTCGTCGAGATCGGCCCGGGCGACATCGTCCTCCGCCGCTGCCGTGGCCACCGCGGCGGCGACCGCCGCGGAGGTGGCGCGCAGGTCGTGGACGGGAGGGAGTACGGGCGCGCCCGGGTCGGTCACGTCCGTCTGCCGTGCGACCGCGTCCGCCGCGGCCCGCAGCATGCGGTCGGTGACATGGGTGGCCTGGGCGATGATCGCGCCGAGGCCGAGTCCGGGGAAGATGAGGGCGTTGTTGGCCTGCCCGATGTGATACGTCGTGCCGCCGTGTTCCACCGGGTCGAAGGGGCTGCCCGTGGCGACCAGGGCCTTGCCGTCGGTCCAGGCGAGGAGGTCGGCGGGCTTGGCCTCGGACAGGTCGGTGGGGTTGGAGAGCGGGAGGATGATCGGGCGGTCCGTGTGCCCGGCCATCTCGCGGACGACGGTCTCGGTGAAGGCGCCGCCCTGGCCGGAGGTGCCGATGAGGATGGTGGGGCGGACCCGGCGGACGACCTCGTCGAGCGGGATGCCGGGCAGGTCGTCGTCGCGCCGCCAGTCGGAGACCTCGTCGGCGGGGCGGGCGAAGGGCACCTGGAAGTCGCGGAGCTTGTCGCCCTGGTCGTCGGTGAGCAGGCCGTAGCGGTCGACGCACCAGAAGCGGGCGGTGGCCTCGTCGGCCGGCAGGCCCTCCGAGACCAGGGCGTCGTGGAGCTGGTCGGCGATGCCGATGCCGGCGCTGCCCGCGCCGAAGACGACGATGCGGTGCTCGCGCAGGGGCGTGCCGCTGGCCTTGGCGCCGGAGAGGACGGCGGCGAGGTTGACGGCGCCGGTGCCCTGGATGTCGTCGTTGAAGGTGAAGACGTGGTCGCGGTAGTGGTTGAGGATGCGGCGGGCGTTGGTGAGGCCGAAGTCCTCCCAGTGCAGCAGGGCACGGGGGAAGAGCTTGCCGGCGGTGGTGACGTAGGCGTCGATGAAGGCGTCGTAGGCGTCGCGGTCGACGCGGGGGTGCCGGTTGCCGAGGTAGAGGGGGTTGTCGAGGAGTTCCTGGCGGTTGGTGCCGACGTCGAGCATGACGGCCAGGGTGCGGCGCGGGTCGACACCGGCGGCGGCCGTGTAGACGGCGAGCTTGCCCACGGCGATGTCGATGCCGCCGACGCCCCAGTCGCCGATGCCGAGGATGGCCTCGCCGTCGGTGGCGACGACGAGGTCGACGTCGTCGGGGCCGAGGCCCGAGGCACGCAGGGAACGCTCGATGTCGTCGGGGGCGTCGACGGACAGGTACACCCCGCGCGGGCGCCGGTACTCGTAGCTGTAGCGCTTGATGGCGGTGCCCACGGTCGGGGTGTAGACGATGGGCAGCATCTCCTCGAGATGGTCGCCGACCAGCCGGTAGAACAGCACCTCGTTGCGGTCGTGCAGGGCGGTCAGGTTGACGCTCCGGGCGAGGTCGTCCGGCTGCTCGCGGAACTGGGCGTAGGCGCGGTCGGCCTGCTCGTCCTGGGTGAGCACGCCCGGCGGCACCAGGCCGACCAGGTCCAGAGCCCGGCGTTCCTCCTCGGTGAACGCGGTGCCGCGGTTGAGCCGCGGGTCACCGAGGACGGCCCTGCCGCGGGCCGTGATCTTCAGAGGCTTGTGTGTGGTGTCCCGCTCGGACGTCATGGGGCCTCCTGGCGGAAGGTCTGTGCCGGTACCTGTCCCTGTCGCCTTTCCGTCCAGCTCTGTCCCAATCAGGAATGTGCCGGATCCAGCGGATGGCCGCCCGGCCCCTACGCCCGTTCATGCGTCCGGCGCCACCACCTCGCGCCGCCCCACCTGCGTCCTTACCGCGCCCATGCTCGCCGCGACGACCAGGGCGATGGCGAGGGCCTGCAGGGGCGCGAGGGTCTGGCCGAGGATCAGGAAGCCGGCCGTCGCGGCGATGGCCGGTTCCAGGCTCATGAGGATGGCGAAGGTGGGGGCGGGGAGGCGCCGCAGGGCGAGGAGTTCGAGGGTGTAGGGCAGGACGGAGGAGAGGATCGCGACAGCTGAGCCCAGGGCGACCGTGACCGGGTCGAGGAGCCTGCCGCCCGACTCGACGACGCCCAGCGGCAGGAACAGCAGCGCCGCCACCGCCATGGCCAGCGCCAGCCCGTCCGCCTGGGGGAAGCGGCGGCCCGTGCGCGCGCTGAAGACGATGTAGGCCGCCCACATGACTCCCGCGCCCAGCGCGAAGGCGGCGCCCACCAGGTCGAGGTCGCCGAAGCCTCCGCCGCCGAGCAGGAAGACGCCGAGGAGGGCCAGGCCGGCCCAGACCGCGTTGACGGCGCGGCGGGACGCCAGGACGGAGAGGGTGAGGGGGCCGAGGACCTCGAGGGTGACGGCGGCGCCCAGCGGGATGCGGGCCACGGCCTCGTAGAAGAGGCCGTTCATCGCGCCCATCGTGATACCGAAGACGATCACCGTGCCCCAGTCGGTACGCGAGTGGCCCCGCAGCCGGGGGCGGCAGACCAGCAGCAGGACCAGCGCCGCCGCGAGCAGTCGCAGCGTCACCACGCCGAGCGCGCCGGCCCGGGGCATCAGGGTCACGGCGAGGGCGCCGCCGAACTGCACGGAGACGCCTCCGGCCAGCACCAGACCCACCGGCCCGAGCGAGCCGAACCGGCGGGGGCTGCCGCCACCGCCCCTGGAGACGACGGGCGGGGACGACGGGGTGGCGGCGCGGGGGGTGCTCACGGGCGGTCCTGGGGCTGGTTCGGATCAGAGGCGACCCTGATCGTTCATCACGATGTACTTTCAGGTCCAGGGTAATAGACTGTCTCGTCGCGGAACAGGGGGCGTCCGTCAGGGAGGGCGGTGGGGACGGCGGCGTAGGGGTCGGCCCCGTACGCGTGGCCGTACGAGGGGCCGTACGAGTCGCCGTACACAGGCCCGGGCTCGTGCCCCTGCTCGTACCCGTACCCGTACCCCTGCTCGTACCCGTTCGCATACGCAGGCTCGGGCCAGGCCCCCGCCGCGGCGCCGTACGCACCGTACGCGTCATGACCGTTCCCCCCGTGCCCTCCGTTCCCCTGGGCGGGCGCGTCCTGTACGTACGTCCCCTGACCGGTCTCGAAGGACAGCGGCAGACGCAGCTCGCCCGTGTCCATCACCGCGTTGTTCTGCGAGCGGTGCAACCGCGCGTACGCCCCGCCCCGCGCGAGCAGCTCCTCGTGCCGGCCGGTTTCCACGATGCGGCCCCGGTCCACGACCAGGATGCGGTCGGCGTCGGGGGCGAGGTTGAGGTCGTGGGTGATCATGATCGTCGTACGGCCGCTCATCAGGCGGCGCAGGGGCTTGACGACACGGCGGGCCGCCATCGCGTCCAGGCCCGTCGTGGGCTCGTCCAGCACCAGGACCGGCGCGTCGCGCAGGATGGCGCGGGCTATCGCCAGGCGCTGGAGCTGGCCGCCGGAGAGGCGGGCCGAGTTCGGGTCGACCTTGGTGTCGTAGCCCTCGGGGAGCCGGACGATGAAGTCGTGGGCGTCGGCCGCCTTCGCCGCGTCCTCGATCGCCTGGTCGCTGGCGCCGGGCCGGCCGCAGGCGATGTTCGCGCGGACGGTGTCGTGCAGGACCAGGGTCTCCTGGGGGAGCAGGGTGACGTATTCGCGCAGGCGGGCGAGGGGGAAGTCCCGCAGGGGCACACCGTCGAGGAGCAGGTCGCCCGCGTCGGGGTCGTAGAAGCGCAGGAGGAGCTTGGAGACCGTGGACTTGCCGGCGCCGCTCGGGCCGGTGATGATCACCAGCTCGCCGGGGCTGACCGTGAAGGAGAGGTCCTTCAGGGCGGGCTTCTCCGTGCCGGGGTAGCCGAAGTACACGTTCCGCGCCTCGACCGTGCCGTCGGGGCGGCCGGTCTCCGGGCCGCCGTGCCCGGGGTCGGCGACCGCCGGCCGCACGTCCAGGATCTCGATGAGCCGCTCGGCGCCCGCCGTGGCCGCCGTCACGGTGAGGCCGAGCTGGGCCAGGCCGCGTACCGGCGGGTAGAGGTAGCCGAGGAAGGCGGAGAAGGCGAGGAGCTGGCCGAGGGTCATACGGCCGGTGGAGATCTCCCAGGCGCCGATGCCGATCACGGCGAGGACGCAGACCGTCTCGATGACCTGCACCAGCTGCTCGTACGCCTCGTTCAGCCGGGTCGAGCGGACCGAGGCGCGGAACCAGGCGTTCGCCTCCTCGCTCAGGCGGCGGCGCTCCGCGTCACGGCGGTCGTAGGCCTGGGTGAGCACGATGTTGCCGAGGGACTCCTCGACCACCGAGGTGATCGCGCCGTCGGCGACCCGGCCCTCGCGGGATACATCCTTGATGGCGCCGGAGAAGCGGCGGGCCGCCAGCCAGAAGAGGGGGGCGAGGACGAAGGTGGCGGCGGCCAGGTCCCAGCGCAGCCAGAACGCGGCGGCCGCGTAGAACAGGGCGGAGAAGGCGGCGGAGGCGGCGCCCACGAGACCCGACACGACCATCGTCTCGATCGCCTCGACGTCGCTGGTCAGACGGGAGAGCAGGTCGCCCTGGCGGTGGTTCTGGAAGAAGTGCGGGGGCAGTTGCTGTACGTGGTCGAAGACGTGCTCGCGCAGCCGCATGACGAAGCGCTCGGTCGCCCAGGCGGCCAGGGAGTTGCCCGCGTACGCGACGACCGCGCCGACCGCCGCGATGCCCAGCCACTTGAGCGCCGGGGACCAGAACGCGCCCAGCGAGCCCTTCTCCAGGGCGTTGTCGGTGAGGTCGCCGAACAGCAGGATGGCCTCGGTCTCGGCCAGTGCGGCGAGCACGGTGCAGATCCAGACAATCAGGAGCCAACGGCGCAGACCTCTGGTCAACGGCCAGAAACGGCGGAATGCGGTACGGGCTGGAATGGTGGGAGTTTCCTCGTATTCGTACTCCTCGCCTTCATCCTCGTCCAGGTTCATTCCCCGTCCCCTCTCCGCTTTCCGTCTCCAGAATTCCCGTAATCAAGAAAAGGGGCCGACGGTGCACCATCGACCCCTTTTTCTTTATCGCTCGATCAGCCGGTTCAGCGGTCCTGGCCGGGCAGCGGCCGGGGAGCGGGAGCCGGCGCGTGCTTCTTCTTGGGCTTCGGCTTCGGCGGCGGAGGCAGCTGCTTCGACGGCTTCGGGGGCAGCGGGGCCAGCTTCTTGAGGCTCATTTCCGACTCCTTTGTGTCGCGCTGTACATGAGGTGCTGAATTCCGTTTCCGGAACCCGACACCGAGAAACTTACACACTTCTCATGCGCCGGAACGGCAAAAATGGCAAAGGAGAGCTGTGAACTCCCTGGGAGAACCTTGGAGTTGCTTTGTGAACCTGGGAGCCGCTTGGGGAAGCCCGCGGTTCCTTTGAAAAACCTGAGAAAGGAGCCTCAGCGCTCCGCGCCGAAGCGGGCGGCGGCCGCCTCGGGCAGGGCATCCGCCAGCACCTCCGCCATGTGCCGCCCCCGTACCCCGCCCAACTGCTCCAGCTGCGTACGGCAGGAGAACCCGTCCGCCAGGACCACCGCCCCCTGTGGCGCCTGGCGGACCGAGGGCAGCAGCTGCTCCTCCGCACAGGCCCGCGACACCTCGAAGTGGCCCGACTCGAAGCCGAAGTTGCCCGCGAGCCCGCAGCAGCCGCCGCTCAGCTCGCCGGTCAGGCCTGCCGCCGCGCGCAGCCGGCGGTCGGGCGCGTCGCCGAGTACCGCGTGCTGGTGGCAGTGGGTCTGGCCGACCGCAGGGCGGTTCACGGGCGGCGGGGTCCAGTCGGGGGCGTACCGCTGGAGCGCCTCCGCGAAGGTGACCACCGCCGACGCCAGCCGTGCCGCGCGCGGGTCGTCGTGCAGCAGCTCGGGCAGGTCACCGCGGAGGGCGGCCGCACAGCTGGGCTCCAGGACGACGACCGGGGTCGCCGCGTCGAGGGCCGGATCCATCAGGTCGAGGGTGCGGCGCATGACCTTGCGGGCGTGGTCGAGCTGGCCCGTGGAGACGTACGTCAGCCCGCAGCAGACCCCGCCCCGGGGTGCCTCCACTCGAAGTCCGGCCGCCTCGAGCACCCGTACGGCCGCCCGGCCCACCTCGGGCGAGAGGTGCTCGGTGAAGGTGTCCGGCCAGAGGACGACGGGCCGCCCCCCGTCGGAGCCGACGCCAGGCGTCCGGTCCCGTCGTCGCCACCACCGGCTGAACGTCTCCCGCGCCACCCGTGGAATCTCCCGCTCGGCCGCGATCCCGCCCAGCCGCCCGGCCAGCCGGGCGAGCGGCCGTATCCCCGCCAGGGCGTTGAGCAGCGGCGCGGTGCGGGTGCGGTCGATCCAGCGCAGCCACAGCGGCAGCCGGCCCATCGCGTAGTGCGCGGCGGGGCGGCGCCTGCCCCGGTAGTGGTGGTGCAGGAACTCCGCCTTGTACGTGGCCATGTCGACCCCGACCGGGCAGTCGGACCGGCAGCCCTTGCAGGCGAGGCACAGGTCCAGCGCGTCCCGGACCTCGGTGGAGCGCCAGCCGTCGGTGACCAGCTCGCCCGCGAGCATCTCGTGCAGCAGCCGGGCCCGCCCGCGCGTGGAGTGCTCCTCCTCGCCGGTCGCGCGGAACGAGGGGCACATGACGGCGGGGCCCGTCGTCCCCGTGGTACGGCACTTGGCGACGCCGACGCACCGGCGGACCGCTGCCGAGAAGTCGCCGCCGTCGGCCGGGTAGCCGAAGGCCACGTCGACCGGCTCGCGCGGCAGCACGGCGAAGCGCAGGTCGGCGTCCAGCGGGGCCGGGCGGACCAGCATGCCGGGGTTGAGCAGGTCGTCGGGGTCCCAGACGCCCTTGGCGCGTTCGAAGAGGGCCACCAGTTCGTCGCCGTACATCCGGGGCAGCAGCTCGGCTCGGGCCTGCCCGTCGCCGTGCTCGCCGGAGAGCGAGCCGCCGTGGGTGACGACCAGGTCGGCGAGTTCCTCGGAGAAGCGGCGGAAGCGGCCGACGCCCGCCTCGGTGAGCAGGTCGAAGTCGATGCGGACGTGGATACAGCCGTCCCCGAAGTGACCGTACGGGGTGCCGCGCAGGCCGTGCGCGGACAGCAGTGCCCGGAAGTCGCGCAGGTAGGAGCCGAGCCGGGCGGGCGGTACCGCGCAGTCCTCCCAGCCGGGCCAGGCCTCGGAGCCGTCCGGCATCCGGGTCGCCGTGCCGCTGGCGTCCTCACGGATCCGCCACAGGGCGCGCTGTTCACCCGGATCGGTGACGACGGAGGCGCCCACGACATCGGCCGCCCGGACGATCGCCTCGGCACGCGCGCGGGCCTGAGCCGCCGTGTCCCCGCCGGTCTCCACGAACAGCCAGGCGGCACCCCGGGGCAGCCCGGCCGGGGACGGCACCAGGTCGGCCGCCATGCCCTCCACCGTGAGCGGGCGGTGCGGCAGCAGCCCGGCGGCGGCATCGGCGGCCGCACCCTCGTCGGCGTAACCCAGCACGGCCAGGGCACGCGCGCGCGGCGCCTCGACCAGCCGTACGACCGCCTCCGTCAGCACGCCCAGCGTCCCCTCCGAGCCGCAGAAGGAGCGGGCGACGTCGGCGCCCCTCTCGGGGAGCAGGGCGTCCAGCGCGTACCCGGAGATCCGGCGGGGCAGCTCCGGGAAGCCGGTGCGCAGCCGGGCCAGCTCACCCTCCACCAGCGCGCGCAGCCCGTCCGGCGCCCCGGACCAGCCCGTGCCGAGCCGCAGCCGCCGACCGCGCGCGGTGAGCACCTCCAGCTCATGGACGCTGTCCGCCGTCGTCCCCCAGGCCACCGAGTGCGAGCCGCACGAGTTGTTGCCGATCATCCCGCCGAGCGTGCACCGGCTGTGCGTGGACGGGTCCGGGCCGAACCGCAGTCCGTGCGGCGCCGCCGCCTCCTGCAGCCGGTCCAGGACGAGCCCCGGCTGGACGACCGCCGTCCGGGAGCCGGGGTCGAGCTCCAGCAGGCGGTTCATGTGCCGGGTGAAGTCCAGCACCACGCCCGTGCCCGTCGCCTGCCCCGCGATCGACGTGCCCCCGCCCCGCGCCACCACCGGCACCCCGCGCGCCCGGCACACCTCCAGCACGGCTGCCACGTCCTCCGCGTCCCGCGGGGCCACCACGCCCAGGGGGACACGCCGGTAGTTGGACGCGTCCATGGTCACGAGCGCCCGGGAGGTGACATCGAAGCCGACCTCGCCCCGGACGGCCCCGCGCAGCTCCGCCTCAAGCCCCGTGTGATCCGTCATGCGTCCAGAATGCATCCGCTCACGCACAGTCACTGAGAGTTTTCCACAACCCCGCCCGTATCGTCGTACAACCTCACAAGTCCACAGCTCGGCGATCTCGTCTCATCCGACGGACATGGTTTCCGTCCCGTTTCGCCCAGCGGATACCCTCCGACTCGTGGCCGACATCCAGATTCCCGCTGACATCAAGCCCGCCGACGGTCGTTTCGGCGCAGGCCCCTCCAAGGTGCGCACCGAGGCGCTGGACGCGCTCGCCGCGACCGGCAGCTCGCTGCTCGGCACCTCGCACCGCCAGGCCCCGGTCAAGAACCTCGTGGGCCAGGTTCGCGAAGGCATCAGCTCCCTGTTCTCCCTCCCGGAGGGCTACGAGGTCGTCCTCGGCAACGGCGGCTCCACCGCCTTCTGGGACATCGCCACCCACGGACTGATCGAGAACAAGTCCCAGCACCTCAACTTCGGCGAGTTCTCCTCCAAGTTCGCCAAGGCGGCCAAGCTCGCCCCCTGGCTGGCCGAGCCCACCGTGATCGCCGCCGACCCCGGCACCCACCCCGAGGCCCAGGCCGAGGCGGGCGTCGACGTCTACGCCCTCACCCACAACGAGACCTCCACCGGCGTCGCCATGCCGATCAAGCGTGTGGCCGGTGCCGACGAGGGCTCCCTCGTCCTCGTGGACGCCACCTCCGGCGCCGGCGGTCTCCCGGTCGACATCGCCGAGACCGACGTCTACTACTTCGCCCCCCAGAAGTCCTTCGCCTCCGACGGCGGCCTGTGGATCGGCGTCTTCTCCCCGGCCGCGATCGAGCGCGCCGAGCGCGTCCACGCGTCCGGCCGCCACGTCCCGGAGTTCTTCTCGCTCCCCACGGCGATCGACAACTCCCGCAAGAACCAGACGTACAACACCCCGGCCCTCGCCACTCTCTTCCTGCTGAACCAGCAGCTGGAGTGGCTCAACGGCCAGGGCGGCCTGGCCTTCTCCACCGGCCGCACCAAGGACTCCTCGACCCGCCTGTACAGCTGGGCGGAGGAGTCCAAGTACGCCACCCCGTTCGTCTCCGACCCGGCCAAGCGCTCCCAGGTCATCGGCACGATCGACTTCTCCGACGAGATCGACGCGGCGGCCGTCGCCAAGGTGCTGCGCGCCAACGGCATCGTCGACACCGAGCCCTACCGCAAGCTCGGCCGCAACCAGCTGCGCATCGCGATGTTCCCGGCGATCGACCCGGCGGACGTCGAGGCACTGACCAAGTGCGTCGACTACGTGATCGACAAGCTCTGAGCATGCTCTGAGCATGCTCAGAGCATGCTCAGAGCGCATTCTGCGCAAGGTCGTACGCCAGTACGGACGTTGAGGGGCGCCCCGCGGAGTACCGTGGGGCGCCCCTCGCCGTACCCGTCACCGGTCGGTGCGGACGGAAATCAGCCCGTTCGGGTTCTCCTCCGTACGTCTCTTTCCGTGTCCTCCGCGAGGCGTAGCAAGACAGCACCGCAGGGGGATTCGCCCACCTGTCCGACACGAAATCGTCGAGCCGTCCTGGAACTCACCGAAAGGAACGGCCATCGTGCGGATAGGACGCCTCGCGCCCGTGCTCGCCGCGGGGATCACGGCGACGCTGGTCCCGGCTCTCGCTCCGGCTCAGGCATCAGCGGCGGAACCGCTGGGGAGATCAGCGAACCAGACGCCCGCGTGGCACAGATGTGACACGTCGACGCCCGCCGCGCTCCAGTGCGCGACGATCAAAGTCCCGCTCGACTACAGCCGCCCCGACGGCAAGACGATCAAGCTGGCCATCTCCCGCATGAAGACCAGCGTCCCGAGCAAGCGGCGCGGTGTGCTCCTGTTCAACCCCGGTGGCCCGGGCGGCGAAGGCCTCGACATGCCGGACATGATGAAGGACGCGTTGCCCAAGAAGATCCGCCAGCAGTACGACCTCGTCGGGTTCGACCCGCGCGGCGTGGGTCGCAGCAGCCCCCTCACCTGCGGTCTCAACGAAACCGAGCAGAACTTCGAACACGCCTACCGGGCGGAGACGTTCAGCGACAACGTCAAGTGGGCCCGGAAGGTCGCCGACAAGTGCCGCGCGAAGAACGGCGACACGCTGCGGTACATCACCACCCGCAACACCGCCCGCGACATGGACGTCATCCGCGCCGTTCTGGGCGAGAAGAAGATCTCCTACCTGGGCTACTCCTACGGCACCTACCTGGGCGCCGTCTACGCGCAGATGTTCCCCGAGCAGACCGACCGCTTCGTGCTGGACAGCTCGGTCGACCCCGCACGCGTCTGGCGCGGCATGATCCAGGTCTGGGCGGAGGGCACCGAGCCGGCGTTCACCCGCTGGACGAAGTGGACCGCACAGCACGACCGCACCTACAAACTCGGCACCACCCCGGCCAAGGTGAAGAAGACGTTCTGGGACCTGATCGCCCGGGCCGACCGCACGCCCATCGTGGACGGTGACCAGAAGATCACCGGCGACGACATCCGGGGCTTCCTGCGCGCCCAGTTCTTCAGCCCCGAGGTAGCGGCCCAGTCGGTCGTCGACCTGAAGAAGGCCGCCGACGGCCGTGCGGTTGCCCGCCGTTCCCTCATACCGGACGACCAGAGGAACCCCAGCCGGTTCACCACGCGCGCCGCCCAGCCGCCGGCCGACAACGGCACCGCCGTCTTCTGGAGTGTGGTCTGCGGGGACACCGCGGCCTGGCCGCGCGACACCGAGCAGTACCGGCGTGACGCGATCCGGAACAAGGCGAAGTACCCCCTCTACGGTGACTTCGGCTCCAACGTCATGCCCTGCGCGTTCTGGGACAAGCCCACCGAGCCCGTCACCCGGGTGGACAACAAGGTCGGCCTGCTCACCGTCCAGAACCAGTGGGACTCCCAGACGCCCCTGGTCAGCGGCCTCGGTATGCATCACGCGCTGAAGGGCTCGCGCATGGTGTACGTCAAGGGCGGCGAGGGCCACGGCGTCTACGGCAACGACCCGAACTCCTGCGCCGACCGCACCGTCAACGCCTACCTGAGCAACGGACGGCTTCCCGCGCAGGACGTCACCTGCAAGGCGTCCGGCCGCAGGGGCGCCGGCCTGAGCCGGCCCATCGTGCCGGTGCCGCCGTTCACGCCGGGAGCACCCCGCTTCTGACCCCTCGGCCCTGACGGGCCACACGGTCGCCGGACGGGCCACACGGTCCTCGGACGGGCGCCCGGTGCCACACCGGGCGCCCGTCTCTCAGGTCGCCGCGCAGGTGACCGCCGGCACCCCGCCGCCGCCCGGTGCACCCCCGAACCCGAAGCTCGTCGAACCGCCCAGCGCCACACTGCCGTTGTGATCGGCGTTCACCGCCGTGACGGCCGACCCGCTCTGGGTGTACGAGGCGTTCCACATGGACGTGATCTGCTGTGATCCGCTCCAGGTCCAGGTCACCTTCCAGGACTTCAGGGCCACGGTCCCGGTGTTGCTGACCGTCACCTGCGCGTTGAAGCCGCTGCCCCAGTCACTGCTGACGGCGTAGGAGGCGCTGCAGGTGGCAGTAGTACCCCCGCCTCCGCCCCCGTCGCCACCACCGCTTCCGCCGCCCGTGCCCGGGAACAGCGACGCCTTGACGCTCGCCAGGTACCCGTCCTTCACGGTGTCCACGGTCGCCCAGTCGTCCTTGAGGATCCCGCCGGTGTCACCGGAGTTGGGGTTCCAGGACCAGAAGGTCCAGTGGAAGCTGTCGGCGCCGTACGTCGACGTGGGCCGCAGATAACTCACCAGCGCGGCAAGCCACTTCTGGTCCACGGTCGACTGGAGGGTCGTACCGAACTCGCCGACCCACACGGGCGCGAGATTCTGCTTGAAGATGTAGCCCCAGTACTTGTCCCAGACGCCCGGCATGTTGGCGGGGAAGGTGGGATCGCTGAACCAGCTCTGCTGGGCGACGCTGGTGGCGTAGTCGTGGGCGGAGTACACGACCCGGTTGGCCACGTTGAGCTGCACCGGATACTGGGCGACCCCCATCAGGTTGCCGCCCCACCAGCCGGAGACGCCGTTGTACGACTGCACGCCCTCGACGAAGATCAGCAGGGCCGGGTTGACGGAGAGGACGGCGTCGCCCGCGCGCTGGGCGGCGAGCCGCCAGTCGGTGGCCTGGTCGCCGCAGCCCCAACAGGCGGGATCGTGGGGCTCGTTGTGCAGGTCGATACCGATGACGGTGTCCTGGCCCTTGTACCGCGCCGCCAGGGACTTCAGATCGGCGATCCAGGTCGACTCGGGGACGGACGAGGTGTACCAGAGCGCCGACTGACCCCCGGAGTCGGGCCGGTGCCGGTCGAGGATGACCTTCAGACCGTCCTGCCCGGCGTACGTGACGAGCTTGTCCATGACCTGGAGGGAGTTGAGCCCCTGGAGGTCGGCGTTCTTGCCGCTGGAGAAGTCGATGCTGTTGGGGACGGTGGAGCTCTTGAAGATGTCGTCGCTGTAGGGCAGCCGGATGGTGTTGTAGCCCAGCGACTTCATCTGGTCGATCATGTTCTTGTAGTCGCGTGACCAGAGGCCGTGCACGACGTAGTTGCCGGTCTCGAAGCCGAACCAGTTGATCCCGGCGATCCGGACCGGCTGCCCGGCCGCATCCAGGATCTGCCGGCCGCTGGTGTGCCAGTAGCCGGCGCCGGGGGTGGCGGCACTGTCGGCGTTTGCTGTCTGCGCGCCGGCCAGCGGTATGAGGAGCGCCGCCGCGGCAGCGCACAGCGCTCTTCGCAAGCTGCGGAACATGTGGCTGGGTCCTCTCGGGGGGACGCGGCCCCGGAACATATGGGAGCGCTCCCATATACCGCGCACCTCCAGAGAAGCGGGGCACCATGCCCACGTCAAGAGACCGCGTAGAGGTCGGTTTCAGCCCCGGCGTCGCCGCCGACGCACCCCGAAGAGAACGAGGGCCCCCGCGGCGACGGCGACGGCTCCGACCTTGAAGCCGTCAGTAGCGCTGTTGCCACTGCCGCTCTTGCCATCGGCGGATGCGGAACTCCCCGTGCCGGAAGAGGACTTGCCGGACGAGGCGCCGCTGGGTGCGTCCTCAGCCTGTACGGAGCTGTCGGCGCCCTCACTGCCGTACATGAGCTTGGTCCCGTCGGGCGAGTAGCTGACGGACTCCCCCTGCCCCTGCAGGGGCACGTCCAGCCGCCCCCGCCGCTTGATCTTCCCGCCGTCCCAGTCGTAGTAGATGCCGCCGAAGTAGCCGCGTACGGCGAGTTGCCGGCCGTTGGGCGAGAAGGCGGCGTCCGTCGCCCACAGGTCGATGGCGGCGACGGGCTTGAAGATGTTGCTGCCGGAGGAGGAGAGCCGGGCCGGCCCCTCGTACAGGTGCCCCCCGTCCTCGTTCTTGTCGATGATGTAGACCCGCCCGGTCTTGGGATGGACGAGGAGCGACTCGGCGTTCCGGGGCCCGTCCGCGTACTTGACGACGTACTGGGTGGCCGTGACGGTCTGGTCCTTCAGCACCTTCGGCTCGGGCAGCTTGTAGACCCAGACGTACGACCACTTGCCGCCGAGGTTGTCACCGATGTCCCCGACGTAGATCTCGTTCCCGGGCCCTATGGAGATCGCCTCCACGTCCCGCGGGGAGCCGATGCCCTTCAGGGTCAGGGTGGCGACGGTCTTCCCGGTCCTGCTGTCCACGGCGTAGATGTACGGGCCGTCGTCGCTGTCGTTGTGCGTCCAGTAGATCCCGGGGTGCAGATGGGAGGCGGCGAGGCCGCTGGACTCGGTGATCTTGGGGTCCTTGATCGTGAATCCCTGGTCACCGGCGCCGTCACCGTCGGCGGCGGAGGCTGCGGCGGAGGCGGGCAGGGCGAACACACCCGTGAGCAGAACCCCGGCGAGCAGGGCGAGCGATCGGCGCATGCCGCCAAGCCTGCCATCCCGGCGGACCGTTGAGGGACGGACGGCCGACCGGGGGACGTACGACGGGCGTGGTGGGCCTCACATCCCACCCGGTCCCGTGATCGTTCATCATGAGCGGATGCTCAGGTTCATGCCCGTCGGTGACTCCATGACGATCGGAAGCGCGGGCGAATACACATGGCGCTACCGGCTGTGGCAGCACCTCTGCGCCACCCACGACGGCCCCTTCACCTTCGTCGGCCCGCGCGAGACGCTGCACGACAAGACGACGGACGCCCCGACCTCGTACGCCTACGCCGACCCCGACTTCCCCCGCGCGCACCTGGCCGGCTGGGGCGAGGGCTGGGCCCACATGGTTCCGCTGATCGGCGACGCGGTACGCAAGCACCGACCCGACGTCCTGCTGGTCTCCCTGGGCCTGATCGACCTCGGCTTCTACACGAACGCCGAGCAGACGGCGGAGAACGTGCGGAAGTTCGTCAGGCAGGCGCGGGAGGCGGATCCACGAGTGCGGATGGTGCTGCTGCCGGTGATCCCGAACATCCGGGCCGAAGCGGACGAGACCTTCGCCGAGCAGGTGACGGCCTTCAACGACCTGCTGGCGAAGACGGTCGCGGACCTGGACGAGCCCTCCTCCTCCCTCCTGCTGGCCCTGATCCCGGAGTCGTACGACATCCACACCGACACGTACGACGGCACTCACCCGAACGAGATCGGGGAGCGGAAGCTGGCGGGGGTGTTCGCGGGGGCGATGTGGGAGGAGTGGGGGGTGGGCGGGGAGTACGACCCGCACGCCTGACCGCCGCTCGCACTCGTACGTGACCTGGTGACCGCGCGTATCGTTGTACTGCGCGGCTGACCTCATGCGGAGAGCAGCCGGTGAGGAGCGCCACGATGACCGTCTTTGAAGACAGGATCGCGATGGCCGAGAGCGACAACACGAGCACGCTCGACGAGATGTTCGAGCGGCTCGAGACGATGCCCGTCCCCGAGGGATACAAGGTCGAGATCGTCGAGGGGTTCGTCTACATGTCGCCACAGCGGGTAGGAGGTCGGGGTCGAGCTTGAGTGCCACCCGGCCGCCGATCACCGATCCGCTGCCGCGCCCCGCTGCGCGCGACGCCGCCGGCGTGCCACATCTACACCCACCCCAAGGACGACGACTACGCCACCGAGACGAAGATCGACTTCGGCGACGACGTGGACCTCGCCGATACATTGGTCGGCCTCGCCCTCAAGACGGACGAGTTCCCCCGCGACTGACTGCTTCGGGGTGTCGGCTCGGGTTCAGAGGCCGGGGCCGGGGCCGGGGCCGGGGCCGGGGCCGGGGCCGGTTGAACTGTGACCGTGGGGCCGCCCGCTTCTTTTGCAGTGTCGTGCCTCCGCGACCCGAGTAAAGGGCGCTGCGTTCCGCTGCGCTGCACTCCGCGTCGCCTGCGGCGATCGGCCTGGCGGCCGACCCTTGACTCGGCTCGCTCCAGCACGGGGAAGAAGCGAGCGGGCAGCCCGGAGAAAGCGGGGGCCGAGGTCGGTGTTCCCTTCCGCCGGTTGGGCTGTGGGGCGGGGTTGGGGGGCGCGGTGGCGCCTCGCCTGCACGCCGGGTCGGCTTAGCGGCGATCGGTGAGTGGGTGGCTGATGGTGCGCGCAGTCGGCAGGGGCGGCACGCCGGGGCGGCTTGGCGACTTGCGGTCAGTGGATGGTGCGCGCGCTGGGCAGGGGGCGGCACGCCGGGGCGGCTTGGCGACTTGCGGTCAGTGGATGGTGCGCGCGCTGGGCAGGGGGCGGCACGCCGGGGCGGCTTGGCGACTTGCG
>NZ_JBIRWL010000007.1:0-17711 GCF_044387825.1 Streptomyces sp. NPDC020299 | reverse complement strand
CGGTGAGTGGGGTGGGGCGGGGCCTGGGTGGGCTTGGCGGCTTACGGTCAGTGGGTGGGGCGGGGCCGGGGCGGGCTTGGCGGCGATCGGCGACTGGCGACTGGCGACTGGCGACTGGCGAAACGGCACAAATGGGGCGCGGAGATGGGGTGGCGACTACGAGTGGAAGGAATGTCTCGCCCCTCAAGCCCGCTGGCCTGCGACTACTCCCTCCGCCCCCGATACATTCCTTCCACTCACCGAACAGGCGTGGCTGATGAGGCCTTTGTGACTCGCGGGGGCGGCGCTAGGCGCCAAGGTCCTCGGCGGCCAAGGCCCGCGGCGGCCCACCCCACACAGCGCCCCAGGCCCCGCCGCGCAATCCCCGCCGAACCCACCCGGCGTACCCGCGCCCACCCAACCCGCGCCCACCCACCGACCGCCAGCCCCACCCACCGACCGCAGGCCCACCCATCGACCACCGACCACCGACCGCCGGCCGTCAAGCCCGCCCAGCGTGCCCCGGCCCACCCAGCGCGCACACCCCCACCACCCACCCATCCACCGCAAGCCGCCAAGCCCACCCGGCATGCCCCCTTCCGCCCCGCGCGCACCCCAACTCCCCACTCACCGCAAGCCGCCAAGCCGTCCCGGCGTGCAGGCGAGGCGCGACCGCGCCCCCACACCCCGCCCCGCAGCCCGGTCGGCGGAAGGGAACACTGGCCTCGGCCCCCGCTTTCCTCGGGCTGCCCGCTCGCTTCTCCCACGGGATTCCGTGGGCCGGGTCAAGGGTGGCCCGTAGGGCCATCGGCGTAGCCGACGCGGGAGTGGAGCGAAGCGGAACGGGAGCGCCCTTGACGCGGGTCGCGGAATCCCGACAATGCGAAAGAAGCGGGCGGCCCCACGGCAACCATTCAACCGACGCCACGCTCACCCCCAACCGGCGGCAAGCTCACCCACCCCACCGCCCTCCACAACAGCCCCGCCTCGACGTACGGCACCCCGGCCGAGGGCGTCGACCGCCAGCCCAACGGCCACGTATCGCCACTGAGCGCGGGTACACCGACGTACGCCAGGCCCCGGTCGGCCCGGGTCAGCGCCCGTACCCCCGGTGGCCAGCGGAATGCTGACGCGGTGCCCGGGGAGAGCAAGAAGTACGTGTTCCGCTCGCCCTTGGCCTCCTGGACGATCGGTCCCGCGTCGAAGTCCGTCGCCGACATCAGTTCCGCGGCGACACGTTCACCCACGGCGCCTCCGATCCGTACGGCGTCGAAGTGGATGCCCGCGTGGCGCAGGGCGTGGCCTGAGTCGGGGATCCCAAGTCGGGAGTCCTTCGGCGCGTTGCTGCGGTTCCATCGGGAGCGGGCCGGGATGACCCAGGAGGCCCTCGGCAGACACGTCGGTTACTCCAAGTCCCAGGTCGCGATGGTGGAGCGCGGTGAGCGGTCGCCCAAGGGGCAGCTCGTCGAGATCGCCGACCAAGCGCTCGGTGCACACGGTGCACTGCTGGTGGTCGCGGAGAAGGAGTTCGGCCGGGGCGGGCTGCGGCCGTGGACCGAGGATTACCTGGCCGAGGAGGAGAAGGCGGCCTCCCTGCACGTGTAACCAGACCCATTTGGTCCCCGGCTCGCTTCAGACCGAGGCCTACGCCCGGGCCATCTACAACTGCCACGTCCCCGCGCTGGATGACGAGGAGATCGACAGCCGGGTGGCTGCGCGCCTCAAGCGCCAGCAGTTCTTCGACCGCAAACCCCGGCCGCTCGTGAGCTACGTTCTCGAAGAGGGCATTCTGACCCGCCCACTGGGCGGACCCGAGGCGCTGCGGGAGCAGTTGCTGCACATCCTGGACATCGGCCGGCTCCGTCACGTCGAGATCCAGGTCATGCCACACAACCGGCAAGCCCATGCTGGGCTGAACGGCCCGATGATCCTTCTGGAGACGGCCGAGCACCGCCAACTCGCCTATGTGGAAGGCCCCAGCGGGGGCTACTTCGTCAGCGAACAGCCTGATCTGGGAGAACTGTTCGCCAGGTATGGCATTCTGCGAGCGCAGGCTCTCAACCCCGATGAGTCCTCGAAACGGATCAATGAGGTGGCACAGGGACTATGAGCACGGATCTCCACTGGTTCAAGAGCAGCCACAGCGGCGACCAGGGCGAGTGCGTAGAGATAGCCGTGGCTCCCGCCGGCATCCACATCCGTGACTCCAAGACCCCTGCAACCGCCGCCGCCCCCACCATCCGCCTGACCCCCACCACCTGGCGCACCTTCCTCCGATCACTTGCATAGAGCGCACTCCAAGCCGTTGGCTTGTGCCCCATGGAGTACACGCAGCTCGGACGTACCGGACTCAAGGTCAGCCGACTCGTCCTCGGCACCATGAACTTCGGCCCGCAGACGGAGGAAGCCGACAGCCACGCGATCATGGACGCGGCGCTGGACGCGGGCATCAACTTCTTCGACACCGCCAATGTGTACGGGTGGGGCGAGAACAAGGGCCGTACGGAATCGATCATCGGGAATTGGTTCGCCAAGGGCGGCGACCGGCGTGACAAGGTCGTGCTCGCCACCAAGGTCTACGGCAACATGGCCGCCGACGGCGAGGCCTGGCCCAACCATGACAAGCTCTCCGCGCTGAACATCCGGCGGGCGGTGGACGCCAGCCTGAAGCGGCTGCAGACCGACTACATCGACGTGTACCAGTTCCATCACGTCGACCGCCGCACCCCCTTCGAGGAGATCTGGCAGGCGATCGACGTCCTGGTCCAGCAGGGCAAGATCCTGTACGTCGGGTCCTCCAACTTCCCCGGCTACAAGATCGCCCAGGCGAACGAGATCGCCGCCCGCCGCGGTGGCACCATCGGCCTCGTCAGCGAGCAGTGCCTGTACAACCTCGCCGAGCGCCGGGCCGAGATGGAGGTGATCCCGGCCGCGCAGGAGTATGGGCTCGGGGTGATTCCCTGGTCGCCGCTGCACGGCGGGCTGCTGGGCGGGGTCATCAAGAAGGAGGTCGAGGGCGGGCGCAGGGCGAGCGGACGGGCCGCCGATTCCCTCGCCAACACCGCCATCCGGGATCAGATCCAGGCCTACGAGGATCTCCTCGACAAGCACGGCCTCCAGCCGGGCGAGGTCGCGCTCGCGTGGCTGCTGACCCGGCCGGGTGTGACGGGTCCGATCGTGGGTCCGCGCACTGCTGAGCAGCTGGCGTCCGCCGTGCGGGCCGTGGAGCTGGAGCTGTCGGCGGAGGTGCTGACCGGGCTGGACGAGATCTTCCCGGGTCCGGGGCCGTCACCAGAGGCCTTCGCCTGGTAGCAGGCCCGGCGGGCAGCAACGTGGCGGTGGCGGGCGGTGGCGGGCGGTGGCGGTCTACCTTCCGACCGCCGCTGCCACCGCCACCAACACGAACATCAGCACGAGCGCACCGGCCATGATCCGGTTCCGGGTTTTCGGGTCCACGTGTCCGAGCCTAACCGGCCCCTCCGGTGACCCCTCAGCCGGTGACCCTCAGCCGGTGCCCCCGCCGAGTGCCCAGCGATCGACCGCCTCGTACCGGGGCTGCTCCCCCGGCACTCCGGACTTCGGCAGGTTGCTGCGGACCAGCACGAGCTCGCCGACCGTCCAGGTGCTGCTGGCGAAGGCGGCGAGGGAGTCCACGTAGGGGCGTACGTCCACGGCGTCCCGGCTTCTGGCGACCGTCAGGTGGGCCTTGTACCGGCGGTGCTCCCCCATCGGCACGCCCGCCTTGCGTGCCGCCGCCTCCGCGCGTTCGGCCAGGAGTCGCAGGGTCGGCAGGTCACCCTCGGCGCCGGTCCACAGGGCCCGGCCGTGGCCGAACTGGCCGCCGCCGTGCAGTGCCAGCGGGAAGGACGGGGTGCGGTCGGCCGCGCGCTTCAGGCGGGCCGAGAGGTCGGGTACGAGTTCGTCGCCGACCTCTCCGTAGAAGGCGAGGGTGAAGTGCCAGCCGGGGCGGCCGGTCCAGCGGAGGGCGTCCGCCCCGGGGAGGTTCTTCAGTTCGGCTACTTCGGCGGCGAGTTGCTCGGTCACGTCCTGTGGGGGCAGCACAGCGGCGAAGAGTCTCATAGGGACCAGGGTGTCAGGTGTCACCGGAGGGACGGCCCTCCGGAACATCCACCCGATCCCCGATCCCCGATCCCCGATCTCAGGCCGCCGCCGCCAGCTGCTCCCGCTCGCGCGGTACGAACCGGACCCGCGGGTGGCCGTGGTACCAGCCCACCGACAGGCGCAGGCCGCCGATGCGGGCGAGGACCAGGCCGATGGTGACGGCCGCGGCGGCCGAGATGGCACCGCCGAGGATGAAGCCGACGCGGGGGCCGTAGGTGTCGGTGATCCAGCCGACGACCGGGGCGCCCAGCGGCGTACCGCCCATGAAGACCATCATGAACAGGGCCATCACCCGGCCGCGCATGGCCGGGTCGGTGGCCATCTGGACGGCGGTGTTCGCGGTGACGTTGACCGTCAGGCCGGCGATCCCTATCGGGGTCATGAGCAGCGCGAACAGCCAGTACGAGGGGGCCAGCGCGGCCACGATCTCCAGTGCGCCGAAGGCCGCGGCAGCGGCGATCAGCACGCGCAGCCGGGCCGTGCCGCGCCGGGCGGCGAGCAGGGCGCCGACCAGTGAGCCGACCGCCATGAGGGTGTTGAAGAGGCTGTAGGCGCCGGCGCCCGCGTGGAAGACGTCGTCGGCGTAGGCGGAGAGCCACACCGGGAAGTTGAAACCGAAGGTGCCGATGAAGCCGACCAGGACGATCGGCCAGATGAGGTCCGGGCGGCCGGCGACGTACCGCAGGCCTTCGCGGAGCTGGCCCTTGCCCCTCGGCGCCCGCTCGACGACGTGCAGCTCGCGGACGCGCATCAGCAGCAGGCCGGCGATGGGCGCGACGAAGGAGAGGCCGTTGAAGAGGAAGGCCCAGCCGGTGCCGACGCCGGTGATCATGACGCCCGCGACGGCGGGGCCGACCAGACGGGCGGACTGGAAGTTGGCCGAGTTCAGGCTGACCGCGTTCTGCAGCTGCTCGGGGCCGACCATCTCGGAGACGAAGGACTGGCGGGCCGGGTTGTCGACGACCGTGGCGAGGCCGACGGCGAAGGCGGCGAGGTAGACGTGCCAGACCTGGACGTGGCCGGTGAGAGTGAGCGCGGCGAGCGCGAGGCCGGTGACGGCCATCGACGCCTGGGTGACCAGCAGCGTGGGGCGCTTGGGCAGGCGGTCGACGAGGACACCGCCGTACAGGCCGAAGAGCAGCATCGGCAGGAACTGCAGGGCCGTCGTGATACCGACGGCCGCGGAGGAGCCGGTGAGGCTGAGGACGAGCCAGTCCTGGGCGATGCGCTGCATCCAGGTGCCGGTGTTGGAGACGACCTGGCCGAGGAAGAAGAGGCGGTAGTTCCGGATCTTCAGCGAGCTGAACATCGTGGACTTGCGCGGGGCGGGCGGGGAGTCGTGGGTGGCCGGTGCGGGGGCGGAAGCTGCTCCGGATCCCGTACTCAAAGGGTTCGCCTCCTTGCGATGGGCGCTCGGTGGTTCAGAGGGGCACTCGGTGGTCAGAGGTGTGCGAGTTTTTCCAGTACGGGGGCGGCGGCGCGCAGTTTGGCCCACTCGTCCTCGTCGAGGCCGTCGACCAGGCCGGCCAGGAACGCGTTGCGCTTGCGGCGGCTCTCCTCGAGCATCGCCTCGGCCTGCTCGGTCTGGGTGACGACCTTCTGTCGCCGGTCCTCGGGGTGCGGTTCCAGGCGGACCAGTCCCTTGGCCTCGAGCAGGGCCACGATGCGGGTCATCGAGGGCGGCTGCACGTGCTCCTTGCGGGCGAGTTCGCCCGGGGTGGCGCTGCCGCAGCGGAACAGGGTGCCCAGTACCGACATCTCGGTGGGGCTCAGTGACTCGTCGACGCGCTGGTGCTTGAGGCGACGGGAGAGTCGCATCACGGCGGAGCGCAGTGAGTTCACGGCGGCAGCGTCGTCGCCATGGGTAAGGTCCGGCATGTTCTTTAGAGTAACTCATTACTCTCCCTAAAGACCACCGCGGACACGGCCGTACACCCGTGACCCTGGCCACTGGGCCCAAGAATCACTCATTCGGGTGATCCCGCCGCGGAACGTGACGCAACGCGCCGAAGGGTGCCGCGACCCTCGTAGGCATGGGGACCAGCGTGCTCAGCCTGCGCATAGACCACGAACTGCTCGAACGGCTTCGCCAACAGGCCGCCAAAAGGGGAATGAGCGTCCAGGACTACGTGGTCCAGACGCTCATTCGGAACGACTTCGACGAGCGGTTCCAGACCGCCGTCGAGGAGACGGAGAAGTTCTACGGGGTCACGTGAGGCCGAGGGCCGGCATCAGGTAGTAGAACGCGAACACCGCGGAGACGACGTACATCGGTACGGGGATCTCCCGGCCGCGGCCGGCCGCCAGGCGCAGCACCACGAAGGTGATGAAGCCCATGCCGATGCCGTTGGTGATCGAGTAGGTGAACGGCATCATCACCATCGTCACGAAGGCCGGCATGGCGAGGGTGTAGTCGGCCCAGTCGATCTCCTTGACCGAGCCGGCCAGGATCAGGAAGCCGACCGCGATCAGCGCCGGGGTGGCCGCCTGGGACGGGACCATCGTGGCGACCGGGGTCAGGAACAGGGCGATGGCGAACAGCGCGCCGGTGACGATGTTGGCGAAGCCGGTGCGGGCGCCCTCGCCGACGCCGGCGGTGGACTCCACGAAGCAGGTCGTGGCCGAGGAGGAGCTGGCGCCGCCGGCGGCGACGGCGATGCCGTCCACGAACAGCACCTTGTTGATGCCGGGCATCTGGCCCTGGGCGTCCGTGAGCTTGGCCTCGTCACTGACGCCCATGATCGTGCCCATGGCGTCGAAGAAGCAGGACAGCAGCACGGTGAAGACGAACAGGATGCCGGTCAGCGCGCCGACCTTGCCGAAGCCGCCGAAGAGGCTGACCTGGCCGATGAGCCCGAAGTCGGGGGTGCCGACCGGGTTGCCCGGCCACTTCGGGGTGGTGAGGCCCCAGCTGGGCACGTGCGTGACCGCGTTGATGATCAGGCCCAGCACGGTCATCGACACGATCGAGATGAGGATCGCCCCGGAGACCTTGCGCACGATCAGCGCGAGGGTGAGCAGGGTGCCCAGGATGAAGACCAGCACCGGCCAGCCGTTGAGGTGGCCGGTGGCGCCGAGCTGGAGCGGGACGGTGGTCTGGGCCACGTCCGGGATACGGGTGACGAAGCCGGAGTCGACGAGGCCGATCAGCATGATGAACAGGCCGATGCCGATGGAGATCGCCTTGCGCAGGCTGTAGGGCACCGCGTTCATGACGCGCTCGCGGAGGCCGGTGGCGACGAGCAGCATCACGACGAGGCCGGCGAGGACGACCATGCCCATCGCGTCCGGCCAGGACATCCGGGGGGCGAGCTGGAGGGCGACGACGGAGTTGACGCCGAGACCGGCCGCGAGGGCGATCGGGACGTTGCCGATGACGCCCATGAGGAGGGTCGTGAAGGCGGCGGTGACGGCGGTGGCCGTGACCAGCTGGCCGTGGTCGAGCTGATGCCCGTACATGTCCTTCGCGCTGCCGAGGATGATCGGGTTCAGCACGATGATGTACGCCATCGCGAAGAAGGTGGCGAAACCGCCGCGGATCTCGCGCGACAGCGTGCTGCCCCGCTCCGAGATCCTGAAGAAACGGTCGATCGCGCCGTACACGGGCGCGTTGCCCGGCTGTTCCGGGGCGGGGACCTTGGCTGGGGCCGAGGTGGACATGCGTGACCTTTCGTCACCAGCGGGCGTCCCCCTAGCCCGTTTGGTGGTTCCTACGAACATAAGCTGCCAAACACAAACTGTTTCAGTATGAACGTATGACTCCCTGAGCGCCATCTCCGCGCGTAGACCTGATCGCCTCGTAAGCTGTGCGCATGGAGAAGTGGACCCCCAAGCACGAGGCCCCCGAGCCGCTGGAAGGACCCGTTGTCGCCACGATCACCGGCGGCACGATCGTCTGGTTCGTCCTCTTCCTCGCCCAGCTCCCCTTCTACGGCTGGTACGCCGACCACGGCCACACCTGGTGGATCTGGACCTGCCTGGCCGGTGGCGGCCTCGGTCTCATCGGCGTGTGGTACGTCCGCCGACGCGACGCGGCGATCAAGCGGGCGGCGACTGTCCAGCCGGGCTCGGTCGAATAGTCGCGCCAGCTGCTGCCGACCCCTGCTGGGGGCTGCCGCCCCCCAGACCCCCGCTTCGGCCTTGAAGGGGCCTCGTCCTCAAACGCCGGACGGGCTGAGCAATGCGGACCGGGGCGAAGCCCCTGCCGGGGCGCACGGGCGAAGCCCGAAGGGGCGCAGGGGACGCAGCCCCCGCCGGGGCGCACGGGCGAAGCCCGAAGGGGCGCAGGGGACGCAGCCCCCGCCGGGGCGCACGGGCGAAGCCCGAAGGGGCGCAGGGGACGCAGCCCCCGCCGGGGCGCACGGGCGAAGCCCGAAGGGGCGCAGGGGACGCAGTCCCCGCCGGGGCGCAGGGGCGGAGCCCCGTCGGGGTCTGGGGCGGAGCCCCAGGGTGGGGCGACTTCCCAGTTGGCCGTCATGGGTGGGTGGTGGGAAACCCCGGGGTCTGGGGCGAAGCCCCAGGGGCGGCAACCCGCCGTACCCCCATTCGGCAGGTGCCGGCCCAAATCCGCACGTACCGTCGAATGCATGACACACATCGACGCGCCCGGCGCGAGGCTGTACACGCCCACCCGGGCCGGCGGCCTGACCGCGGGCGAGGTGGCGGAGCGCACCGCGCGGGGTGAGGTCAACGACGTCCCCGTCCGCAGCAGCCGCTCCCTCGCCGAGATCGTCCGCGCGAACGTGTTCACCCGGTTCAACGCGATCATCGGCGTGCTCTGGCTGGTCATGCTGTGCGTCGCGCCGATCCAGGACAGCTTCTTCGGATTTGTCATCCTCGCCAACACCGGCATCGGCGTCCTCCAGGAGTGGCGTGCGAAGCAGACCCTGGACTCGCTGGCCGTCATCGGCGAGGCCAGACCGACCGTCCGCCGTGACGGCGTCACGACCGAGGTGAGGACGTCGGAGATCGTGCTCGGCGATCTCATCGAGATCGGGCCCGGCGACAAGATCGTCGTGGACGGCGAGTGCGTCGAGGCCGACGGCCTGGAGATCGACGAGTCGCTGCTCACCGGTGAGGCCGATCCCGTCGTCAAGGCCGCCGGCGACCGCGTCATGTCCGGCAGCTTCGTCGTCGCGGGCGGCGGCGCCTTCCGGGCGACGAAGGTCGGCCGCGAGGCCTACGCCGTACAGCTCGCCGAGGAGGCCTCCCGCTTCACGCTGGTCCACTCCGAACTGCGCTCCGGTATCTCGACCATCCTCAAGTACGTCACCTGGATGATGGTCCCGACCGCGCTCGGCCTCGTCATCAGCCAGCTCGTGGTCAAGCAGCACGGGTTCAAGGACTCGGTCGCCCGGACCGTCGGCGGCATCGTCCCGATGGTCCCGGAGGGACTGGTGCTCCTCACCTCCGTCGCCTTCGCGATAGGCGTCATCCGGCTCGGCCGCAAGCAGTGCCTCGTGCAGGAGCTGCCCGCCATCGAGGGCCTCGCCCGCGTGGACACCGTCTGCCTGGACAAGACGGGCACGCTCACCGAGGGCGGGATGGACGTCACGGAGCTGCGGGCCGTGGACGGACACGACGAGGCGTACGTACGACGGGTCCTCGGCGCCCTCGGCGAGTCGGACCCCCGCCCCAACGCCTCGCTCCGCGCGATCATCGACGCCTACCCGGACAGCGAGGAGTGGCGCTGCGTGGAGTCGCTGCCCTTCTCCTCCGCCCGCAAGTACAGCGGCGCCAGGTTCAGCGAGGGCGACGGCGAGACGAGCACCTGGCTGCTCGGCGCGCCCGATGTCCTGCTGCCGGCCGGTGATCCGGCCCTGGCCGAGACCGAGCGGCTCAACGAGCGGGGTCTGCGTGTCCTGCTGCTGGCCCGCGCGGGCCGGGACGACCTGGACGTCCCCGACGTCGTCGACGGGGCCGCGCCCGCCGCCCTCGTCGTACTGGAGCAGCGACTGCGGGCCGATGCCGCCGACACCCTGCGCTACTTCGCCGACCAGGACGTCCGCGCCAAGGTCATCTCGGGCGACAACGCGGTCTCCGTGGGGGCCGTCGCCGCCAAGCTCGGGCTCGACGGCTCGGCGGTCGACGCGCGCCGGCTGCCCGCCGAGCGGCACGAGATGGCGGACGCGCTGGACGGGGCGACCGTCTTCGGCCGGGTCACTCCGCAGCAGAAGCGGGAGATGGTCGGCGCGCTCCAGTCGAAGGGGCATTCGGTCGCGATGACCGGCGACGGCGTGAACGACGTACTGGCGCTGAAGGACGCCGACATCGGTGTGTCGATGGGGTCGGGCTCGGAGGCCACCCGCGCGGTCGCGCAGATCGTGCTGCTGGACAACAGCTTCGCCACGCTGCCGTCGGTGGTCGCGGAGGGCCGGCGGGTCATCGGGAACATCACCCGGGTGGCGACCCTGTTCCTGGTCAAGACGGTCTACTCGGTGCTGCTGGCCGTTCTGGTGGTGTGCTGGGGAGTGCAGTACCCGTTCCTCCCCCGCCACCTGACGCTGCTGTCGACCCTCACCATCGGCATCCCGGCCTTCTTCCTCGCCCTCGCGCCCAACAGGGAACGGGCCCGCCCGCACTTCGTACGGCGTGTGATGCGGTACGCCGTGCCGGGCGGGCTGGTGGCCGGGGTGGCGACCTTCGTGATGTATCTCGTGGCCCGGCACCACTACACCGGCGACGGCTCCCTGGAGGCGGAGACGAGCGCGGCCACCCTGACCCTGTTCCTGATCTCCATGTGGGTCCTGGCGATCATCGCCCGCCCCTACACCTGGTGGCGGGTGGTCCTGGTGGCCTCGATGGGCGTGGCGTTCGTGGGCGTCCTCGTCGTGCCCGCGCTGCAGACCTTCTTCGCCCTGAGGCTGGTGGGCGTCGCGATGCCGTGGACGGCGGTGGCCGTCGCCGCGGTGGCGGCGGTCGCCCTGGAGTTCCTGTGGAAGTGGGTCGACCGCCGATTTCCGGCCTAGTACCGCGGGCTTGCCTGCTTACCGGCGTACCTGCTTACCGCACGTCGACGTAGTCACCCGTGGCGCTGACCGCCGGGGTGGTCGTGGTGCCCGCGAAGGACAGGCGCCAGTAGCCGTCGTACTGCGCCGTGGCGGTGGCCTTCACGTTGCCGGACGAGTCCGAGGTCACCGTCTTGACGGTGGTGTAGGTGGTCGTGCCCGCCTTGCGGAACTGGAGCTTGACCGGCTGGCTGGTGTAGCCGTGGTACAGCCCGTCCTCCCAGTTGGCGCGGGACAGCTTGCCCGTGGTGGTGAGGGTCTTGCCCTTGGTGACCGGCTCGGGGCCCGCGTCGGCCGTGAGCTTGGAGTAGCGCTGCACGTCGGTGGAGGCGAGGCTGCCCTGGTCCTTGAAGCCGACCTTGCTGAGGTCGGGGGTGTTCGGGTCCTGGCCGTTGAAGGCGGTGGCCTCGGCTGCGACCGTCCAGCTGCCGGCGTCGGCGTTCTTGAGGTCGCCGTCGCCCGGGTAGATGTCGACGGTGCCGGTGCAGGTCTCGGTGGTGGACGAGGTGACCTTGCAGGTGGCGAAGTCGTCGCCCTCCAGCGTCTTGCTCGGGTCGTCCAGGGTGCCGCGGTAGAGGTAGGCGTCGCTGTAGAAGTCGGACGCGGTGACGTCCACGTCGGCGCCGTGGGTCAGGGTGTACGAGTACGTGGTGCTGACCTCGTTGGTGGTACCGACCTTGACCGCCGAGGCGATCTTGAGGTTGGAGAAGCTGACGTCCATCGTGTACGGGGTACCGCTGGACCCCGTGGCGTGCGCGGCCGGCACGGCGAGGGCGGAGAGGGCCAAGGCGCCGGAGACGGCGGCCACGGTGGCACGAATGCGCATTGCGTTCCCCATGTGGGAGAAGTGATCGGGGAGTCTCTTGACTCGACAGCTCTGATCAGTGACGCATGCGGCAGGTTGTACGTCGGCGGCTGGATCCGGCCAGTCTTTGCGTGGTCATTGCAAGCAGATGACCAGAAGCGGAGGGAGGGGAACCGTTTCGGCCCCAGGAGGCCGGCTGCGTCCTGGGCCGAAACGGGTTCTGCCTGATCGCTTACTGCACGTCGACGAAGTCACCCGTGGCGTTGACCGCCGGGGTGGTGGAGGTGCCCGCGAAGCTGTAGCGGAAGTAGCCGTCGACCGACGCGGTGGTCGTGGTCTTCAGGTTGCCGGTGGAGTCCGACTTGATGGTCTTCAGCGTGGTGTAGGTGCTGGAGTCCTTCTTGCGGAACTGGAGCTTGACGGACTGGTTGGTGTAGCCCGCGTACTTGTGCGTCTCCCAGTTGGCGCGGGACAGCTTGCCCGTGACCGTGATGGTCTTGCCCTTCTTCACCGGCTCCGGCGAGGCGTTGACCGTCAGCTTGGAGTAGCGCTGCACCAGGGTGGTGCCGAGGCCGAACTGGGTGGCGGTGTCCTCGGTCGTGTAGTTGAGGGCCAGCGCGCCGCCGTGCCAGGTGCCGGCGTCCGAGTTCAGCAGCTCCTCGTCGTCCGGGCCCGGGTAGATGTCGATGTCGCCCTTGCAGTCGGCGGTGGTCGCCGAGGTCGCGGTGCAGGTCGCCGGGGCGTCACCGAACAGCAGGTTTTCCGGTGCGCTGGAGGAGCCCTTGTAGAGGAAGGGGCCGTTGGCGAAGTCTTCGGAGGTGATGTCGACGTCGGCGCCGTGGGTCAGCGTGTAGGTGACCGAGGTGGCGACGTGGTTGGTGGTGCCGACCTTGACCGCCTTGGCGATCTTGAAGTTCGAGAAGGTGACGTCCAGGTCCGCGGCCGTGGTGGCGGTGAACGCCGTCTTGCCGGAAGCGGCGTGCGCGACGGCGGCGGCGGCTTCCGCGCGGTAGGAGGAAGCGTCGGCCTGCGCGGCCGGCACGGCGAAGGCGGAGAGGGCCAGGGCGCCGGAGACGGCGGCCACAGTGGCACGAATGCGCATGTGCGTTCCCCAAGTGGAGAAAGGTGGGCACGGGGCCCAAGTGATCTTGGAGTCTGTTGACTCGGTGATCAGACCTGCGGCGACTGCCACTGGTTGTACGGGAGGTGTCGAGAAACGACAGTTTCTTGGCTTGTATTGCAAGTCGATGGGCAAATCCGGGAGGAACGACTCGGCCCGGTTGCACTGGCGGTGCACCCGGGCCGGCCCGAGACGGTTCTGCTGCTTACCGCTTATCGCACGTCGACGTAGTCGCCGGTGGCGTTGATCGCCGGGGTGGTCGAGGTGCCCGCGAAGGAGTAGCGGTAGTAGCCGTCGACCGACGCGGTGGTCGTGGTCTTCAGGTTGCCGGTGGAGTCCGACTTGATGGTCTTCAGCGTGGTGTAGGTGCTGGAGTTCTTCTTGCGGAACTGCAGCTTGACGGGCTGGTTGGTGTAGCCCGCGTACTTGTTGGTGTCCCAGTTGGCGCGGGACAGCTTGCCGGTGACCGTGACGGTCTTGCCCTTCTTCACCGGCTCCGGCGAGGCGTTGACCGTCAACTTCGAGGCGCGCTGGACCTTGACGGTCTTGTAGGCCTCACGAATGATCTGGTCACCGTCGTTGCCGATGGCACCGACCCACAGCTTCCAGCTGCCGGCCAGGACGTTGGAGTAGATGTTGTCGGAGGGGTCGGCGACGACCGTGACCTTGCAGGTCGAGGTGGTGGCGCTGGAGGCGGTGCAAGTGCCCTGGTCGGCGTCCGGAACGATCGCCCCATCGACGTGGTCGAAGTCCGAGCCGTGCCACAGCATGGCCATCCCGTCGTAGATGCCCTCCGGGTCGGTGGCCGTCACCGAGATGGTGAAGGTCTTCTTCTGGGTGGTGCCGACCACGATGTCCTTGCCGCCGTTCACGGTGACAGAGGTGATCTTCGTGTCGCCTTCCGTCACGTCGGCCGGGTGGACGGCGGTGAACGGCGTGACCTTCGAAACCGTCGGCATCTTCGAGGCGAGACTCGGGTGAGAGTCCGCCTGCGCGGCCGGAACGGCGAGGGCGGTCAGGGCCAGAGCGCCGGTCACGACGGCGACAGAGGCACGAATGCGCATGTGTAGTCCCCACGTTGGAGGGGGCACGGGGTGTGGTTGATGAAGCCTTCCCCAGGCCCCCGGGCCTTCTGCTGAGTCCGGTGACTCGACAGTTCAGACCCGGGGCACAAGTGAAAGGTTGTATGAATCTGTAGAGAGTTTTCGAAGGGGGGTTTGAGGAGGCCGTCAGTCGAACCAGCGGTCCCGTGCCAGTTCCTCCGTGCGTGACGGGTCCTCCAGCAGGGCCGCGACCTCGAAGCGGCGTGGCCACTGGCCGGCGGCCCAGGCGAGGCCGGCGGCGACTCCCTCGAGGGTGGCGGCGTGCAGGACGCCGTCGTCGGTCAGGCGCCAGTCGATCTCCACGCCGTCGACCACGAGTTCGTCGTGCTCGACGTAGGTGTCCGGGGTGCGCGGGCCCAGCAGTACGCGTACCGACTCGGGTACGTCGTGCTCGGCGCCCTCGGAGTCCACCTCACCGGTGACGGACTCGCTCAGCCGGCGCACCTGGAACAGTTCGGCCAGCTCGGCGGCCCGGGTGGGGCGGACCGGCAGCAGCGGGACTCCGGAGGTGAACGGCAGCAGGTCGGGCGAGTCGACGACGACGGTGCCGCCGGCGTCCACCACCTCCACCCGTCCGTCGACGACGGCCCGCAACTCGTCCGGCAGGGTGACCTGTTCAGGGTCGAGGTCGGCCAGCGCGGTGTACAGGCCGTGCAACTGGGCGGGCGTGACCAGGCGTTCGGGGTCGGCCAGGCGGTCCAGGAGTTCGGCGGCGCCGCCGGGCTCGTCGAGCAGGGCGGCGACGGAGGTGCGTACCCCGAGGGCCTTGAGGACCTGCTCGTCTTCAAAGCCGGTGGCGTCGGCCTCGTCGTACAGGCCGTGCAGGAGCGGGTCGCCGCCGGACGCGAGGAGACCCGCCGGGCGGCGGCCGTCGAGGACCGGGTGCCCGCGCAGCCACCATGCCGTGTACGGGCGTACGACCTCGTGGGTGCCGTCCGGCAGCAGGATCCGCACCGGCTGGGTGAGCGCGTCACGCAGCGGCGGGCGGGCGAGCAGGGCGAGGGCCTGCGGCCAGTGGTCGTCGTCGACGAGGTCGAGGTCGCGAACGGCGACGAGTTCGGTGGCGACCGGGGGTACGGGGGTGTCGGGGAAGCGGTCGAGGATGTCCTCGCACCACACGTCCACGGCGTCCAGCAGGCCGGCGTCGTCCGGTTCGGCGAAGTCGCCCTCCCGGGGCTCCAGTTCGTCCGGGTCGAGGACGACGTCCGTGGCCCGTACGAGGGCGAAGTCGGCCAGCACGCCACAGGCGGCCAGCGGCTGTTCGCCCCACTTCTCGGCCAACTCGGCGTCCACGGCCGCGAGTTCACCCTCCCGGATGACCTGGGCGAAGGGGCTTCCGGGGAGGACGAGTTCACCGGCGGGGGCGAGTTCGCCGTCCTCGTCGGGCAGGGCGAGGGCGCCCAGCCAGGGCTCGTCGCCCGGTTCCAGACCCGCGTCGCGGACCAGGGTGAGGACGGCGTCGGCCAGTTCCTCGGCGTCGAGGCCGTCCTCCTCCCAGGAAATCGTGCCCTCGTCGTCCAGGGAGGCGGCGACGGCGGCCCGTACCTGCGGGGTGGTCAGCACGGCACGCGGGGTCGCGGGCAGCGCGCCGAGCTTCTCCAGGAGCGGGTGGGCGGCGTCCGGGTGGGCGACCTTCAGGCCGAGCCGGGCGAGCACCTCCGGGTCGACGGCCGCCGCGTCCGGGGTGGGCAGCAGGACCTGGCGGGGCCCGATGGTCGTACGCCCTCCCCCAGTGCCGAAAGCCTGGGAGGTGCCCCCAGCGAGTGGCACGGGCAGTCCGGAGAGCCGGTCGGGGTCGACGCCGGCGAGGCTGTCGTACAGCCGCCACCACCAGTCGGGGGACTTCTCCAGACCGGCCAGCCGGTCGACGGCGTCGGCGAGCGGGAGCCGGGCGACGCCCAGCGTGCGCAGCTCGGCGCGGCGTTCCAGGCCGGCGGGGAGCAGCGTGGGCAGGACTTCGGCGAGGACCCGGACGGTGTCGGCGCCGGCGCCCTCGGCGATCTCCGCGTCCCGGGGGCGGAGGACCTCGGGGAGGTCGCCGGCTTCGGGGGCCTCGTCGTCCGCGTGGCGCTTCGGGGTCGCGGCCGGGGGCAGGAAGGCGGTGCGCGGGAGGCGGTCGAGGATCGCCTGGCGCAGGGCGCCGTCGAGTTCGCCCTTGCCGAGCGGGCCGGGTACGAGGTCGATGATGCCCTCGGTCACCGGGCGCCAGTCGGCGAGGAGTTCGACGTACGCCTCCGCCGCGCGCTGCACCAGGAAGTCGGTCAGCGGGCCGGGGGCGGCGTGCCGGCGGGTGGTGTCCAGCGGGAAGGAGGCGATGAGCAGGGCGGGGACGCCGAGTGGTTCGTCGCTCGGGGTGGGGGCGTGCACGACGGGCGTGGTGCGGGGGCGGGCCGGAGTGCCGTCGGGGTCGGGCACGGCCCAGGTGACCGACCAGTGCGGGCGCAGGCGCTCCTCCACCGGGCGGTCGGCGAGCAGGTCCGGGGTGAGGGGGCCGTGCGCGGAGACCGTGCGCCAGCGGGTCGTGCCGTCGCGGGAGTCGTTCACGACCGTGTGGGCGCCCTCGGTGCGGCGGCGCAGGGTGCGGGGGGCGTCGTCGTTGATCTCGACGACCACTTCCTCCAGGCCGGGCAGGGCGAGGAGGAGGGCGTCGTCGACGGCGTGCAGGAGGCGCTCGGCGAGGTCGGTGGCGGCCGTGTCGCGCAGCGGGAGGATGACGGCGGTGTCGTACGGGTCCGGGGCGCTGCCCTCGGCGGCGAACGGCAGGCGCAGCAGCGGTACGTGTCCGTCGCGGCGGCGGATCTCGTCGCCCAGGCCGGGGCTGTGGCGGGCGGTGTCGGCGGCGAGTTCGCGGGCCTCGGCGAGGGACCAGCGGACGCCGCCGTGCCGGCCTACGACGGCGGGCTCGTCGGTGACGGCCAGTACGGCGGCGAAGCCCACGCCGAAGCGGCCCACTGTGGGCTGGGTTCCGTTCGCCTCCGCCTCTCGCTTGGCGGAGGCGCGGAGGGTGGAGAGCGATTCGACGCCGGCCGCGTCCAGGGGGGCGCCGGTGTTGGCGGCGACCAGGACGCCGTCGCGGAGGGTGAGGCGGAGACGGCCGGGCACGTGGGCGCGGGCCGCCGCGTCGGCGGCGTTCTGGGCCAGCTCTACGACGAGGCGGTCGCGGTAGCCGCCGAGGACCAGGTCCTCCTCGGCGTTGGCGTCCTCGCGGAAGCGGGCGGGGCTGGTGGCCCAGGCGTCGAGAACCCCGCGGCGGAGGCGGGCGGTGGCGAAGGGGTCGGCGCCCTCGGTCGCGGGGCGCACGTACTTGCTCACGGTCACTCTCCTCGTCGGCTGACCACGAAGGTACCGCGTCGCTGCCGCTGGGCTTGGCTGGTGGGGCGGGCCCGGGTCGATCCCTGGGGCTCCGCCCCAGACCCCGCCAGGGGCTGCGCCCCTGGACCCCGGGGTTTCCCACCCACCCACCCATGACGGCCAACTGGGAGGTTGCCCCACCCTGGGGCTCCGCCCCAGACCCCGGCGGGGACTGCGTCCCCTGCACCCCTCGCGGGGCTCCGCCCCCGCACCCCGGCGGGGGC
>NZ_JBIRWL010000006.1:179855-481320 GCF_044387825.1 Streptomyces sp. NPDC020299 | reverse complement strand
ACTAATCCACCCCGAAGGGCTTCATCGTTCGACTTGCATGTGTTAAGCACGCCGCCAGCGTTCGTCCTGAGCCAGGATCAAACTCTCCGTGAATGCTTTTCACGGGAGCGGAACAGGTCGGAGGAATAATCCGACCGTTCACAGCGTCCTCGCTGTATTTTTTCAAAGGAACCTCGCCCCGATCGTGATGACCGGAGACGGGGTATCAACATATCTGGCGTTGATTTTTGGCACGCTGTTGAGTTCTCAAGGAACGGTCGCTTCCTTTGTACTCACCCGAGAGACTCTCTCGTGGCTTTCCTCCGGGCGCTTCCCTTCGGTGTTTCCAACTCTATCAGTGTTTTTCCGTCTCCCTGACCACTCCCCTGCGGGCATGCAGAAGGTGACCCAGAGATAGGATCTGACAAGTTGGATGCTGCCGAGCAAGGACGCTTGGTTGCGTCATCCGGCGTCGAGCAGGGTTACGACTGTACACGCGGCCTCGAAGACGGTGCAAATCGCCGGGGCTTGTGGTCTAGACCTCTTGCCAGTAACTTCCATACGGAACCGTCACTTCCCATGCCATACGCTGCTGTCAGTGCGTCGTCCGGGACAGGCAGTGACGGCCCATTTGATCTCCACCCCTGGGAGGCTTCCCATGACCACCGTGACGTCCCCTCTCGCCGGGCGTGCCATCGGACTGGCGGCAGTGCCGGATCCGGTCTTCTCCGGGGCCATGGTCGGCCCGGGCACCGCCATCGACCCCGTGCGGGAGCCTTCCGAGGCTGTCTCGCCCGTCGACGGCGTCATCGTCTCTCTGCACCCGCATGCATTCGTCGTCGTCGACGAGCAGGGGCACGGCGTCCTCACCCACCTCGGGATCGACACGGTGCAGCTCAATGGCGAAGGATTCGAGCTGCTCGTCAACAAGGGCGACAAGGTGACGCGTGGGCAGGCCGTCGTGCGCTGGAACCCGGCCGCCGTCGAGGCTGCCGGCAAGTCCGCGATCTGCCCGGTCGTGGCACTGGAAGCCACGGCCGCGTCCCTCTCCGACCTCCGTGACGATGGCGATGTGAAGGTCGGCGACAGTCTCTTCCTCTGGAAGTGACGTCGATGCCGTCGTATGAGGCCGTATGACGGCGAACAGAACAACCATCGCGGCGGCGGGACCCGCCGCACTATCGGAGACGGTGAAATGGAGACAACGCTGCGAGGCGTCGGCGTGAGCCACGGTGTAGCGATCGGCGAGGTCCGGCACATGGGAACGGCGGTCCTGGAACCGCCCGCCAAGCAGATCCCGGCGGAAGAAGCGGAGCGCGAACAGGGGCGTGCCCGACAGGCCGTGGATGCTGTGGCCGCCGACCTGATGGCGCGCGGCAATCTGGCGGGGGGTGAAGCCCAGGCGGTGCTCGAGGCCCAGGCCATGATGGCCCAGGACCCCGAACTCATGGCGGATGTGGAACGGCGCATCGCCGTCGGAAGCACGGCCGAACGTGCCGTCTACGATGCGTTCGCCGCCTACCGCGAACTGCTGGCCGGCGCCGGTGAGTACCTCGCCGGGCGCGTGGCCGACCTCGACGACGTGCGGAATCGTATCGTCGCCCGGCTGCTGGGCGTGCCCATGCCGGGTGTCCCGGACAGCGACGAGCCGTATGTGCTGGTCGCCCGTGACCTCGCGCCGGCCGACACCGCGCTGCTGGACCCGACGCTGGTGCTCGGCTTCGTCACCGAGGAGGGCGGTCCGACCAGTCACAGCGCGATCCTGGCGCGGGCGCTCGGCGTACCGGCCGTGGTGGCGCTGCCCGGTGCCGGTGAACTCACCGAGGGCACGCTGATCGCGGTCGACGGCAGCACCGGCGACATCTTCGTGAACCCGAGCGAGGAGAAGAAGGCGCAGCTCGAGGCCGCGGCCGCGGAGCGCAAGGCCGCGCTGGCCGCCTCCACCGGGCCGGGTGCCACCGCCGACGGGCACATGGTCCCGCTACTGGCCAATGTCGGCGGTCCGGCGGACGTTCCGGCCGCCGTCGAGGCGGGGGCAGAAGGTGTCGGTCTGTTCCGTACCGAGTTCCTCTTCCTCGACGACAGCAAGAACGCACCCTCCGAGCAGAAGCAGATCGAGGCCTACCGGCAGGTCCTCGAGGCGTTCCCCGAGGGCCGTGTCGTGGTCCGTGTCCTGGACGCCGGTGCCGACAAGCCGCTGGAGTTCCTGACGCCGGCGGACGAGCCCAACCCGGCGCTGGGCGTGCGGGGCCTGCGGACGCTGCTGGACCACCCGGACATCCTGCGCACGCAGCTGACGGCGCTGGCCAAGGCCGCGGAGGGGCTGCCGGTCTACCTCGAGGTCATGGCCCCGATGGTGGCCGACCGTGCCGATGCCAAGGCGTTCGCGGACGCGTGCCGGGACGCCGGGCTCCGGGCGAAGTTCGGTGCGATGGTGGAGATCCCGTCGGCCGCGCTGCGGGCACGTTCGGTTCTGCAGGAGGTGGAGTTCCTGTCCTTGGGGACCAATGACCTCGCCCAGTACACCTTCGCCGCGGACCGTCAGGTGGGCGCGGTGTCCCGGCTTCAGGATCCCTGGCAGCCCGCTCTGCTCGACCTGGTCGCGCTGTCCGCGGAGGCGGCCAAGGCCGAGGGCAAGAGCTGTGGCGTGTGCGGCGAGGCCGCGTCGGACCCGCTGCTGGCCTGTGTGCTGACGGGTCTGGGTGTCACCTCCCTGTCCATGGGTGCGGCGTCGATTCCTTATGTCCGGGCGACGCTCGCGAAGTACACGCTGGCGCAGTGCGAGCGTGCTGCCGCGGCCGCGCGGGCGACGGAGAGCGCCGCAGAGGCGCGCAGCGCCGCCCAGGCGGTGCTGTCCGGCGAGTAGGCCGGGCCCGGCAGGTCGTCGGCTGTTCATCGGCTGTTCTCAGGGGCGCTCCATCTGCGGATGGTGCGCCCCTGGTGCGTTCAGTGGCGGTGCTCCGGTGCCGCGTCCTCCTCTCCGAGGTCGGGGGCCACGCAGTAGTCGACGCCTGATTCCGGGGAGATGAGGTCGCCGGTTTCGATGTCGGTGCAGTAGGCGTCGAAGACCTCCCCCGCGGTCAGGGATTGCAGGCCGTCTCCGCGCAGGCGCCAGCCGTAGATGCGGTCGGCCTGGTCCTGGGCGCTGGTACGCATGACGAGTCCGCCGGGGCTGCGTGTGGCGAGGCCGACGGCGAGGACAGTGGTGAATTCGAGGAGCTCGGCCTCGTCCAGGTGGAGGCTGTCGTCGGTGTGGTCGTCTGCGTGGAGGACGGAGACGAGTGCTTCGGGTGTTCCCGAGACGCTGCAGACGAGATGCCGGTCGCCGGGTGGGGCGGTGTCGAGGATGCGGACGACCAGGTCGGAGGCGCGGGTGAAGGCGGCGCGGCCGATGTCCTCGCCGCAGGTGGGGCAGGGTCCCAGGCGGGCCAGCAGGATGGTGGCGTATTCCCAGGTGGCCAGTCGGACGGCCTCGTCGACGAGGGCGGGCACGAGGTCGGTGAGTGGCTGGCCTTCGTAGGCGATGGTGGGACCGGTTGCCGCGAGTTCGGCCGTGAAGCGGGTGCGGCTCGACGGTTGGTCCGGTTCGAGGCCGCTCGCCGCGCAGAAGTCGGCGTACTCCTCGGGGTCGAAGAGGGCGACCGTGGTGTGGCTGCCCTGGGAGGCGCGGGTCCTGAGGAGGGCTTCCACCTGTTGGAGGTAGGTGGTGTGGTCGTCGAAGGTGAAGCTTCGGTAGCGCCGCATGGCGCGGAAGTCGTGCTCGTCGGTGAGCAGGCCGATGGTGCCGGCGATTTCGCGGCGCAGGACGCGTCGCATGGTCTGGTGGTCGGTGGTGTGCGCCATGTTTCCCCCAATGCGCGTCGATCAATGCTCACTCACCGTAACCGGTGGCACTGACAACGGGGTGAGCTGAAGCCGGTCGCGCACCAGACGGTGCTGGATCGCGCAGGTCACGGCGATGGTGGCGCCGAAGACGGTCCAGCCGAGGGGGCCGGTGGCGATGGCGGCGGCGACGGCGAGCGGGCCGATGCTGCGCTGGGTGGACTGGGCGAGTCCGTGGACACCGAGGTAGGCGCCTTGTGCGGTGCCGGGGGCGAGAGCCACGGAGAGTTCCCAGGAAATGGTGGCGTGGAGCATCTCGGCCAGGGTGAAGAGGATGGCTGACGCGGTGAGCAGGCAGGTGGCCTGAAGGGTGCCGCCGGTGGCGGAGAAGGCCATGGTGATGCCGCCGAGGGCGAAGGCCGCGGAGAGTGGGAGCAGCAGGCTGCGAGCGGCGGCCGTGGTGGTGCCCAGGCGCGCCAGTGGGACCTGGAGGGCCACGACCATCACGTTGTTCAGGACGAGCAGCAGGGGTGCGAGGCCGTGGGGTACGCCGTGGCTGTGCGCGATCCACAGGGGCAGGCCGACCTTGAAGACGGTGTCGTCGAGGGAGAGCACGGTCTCGGTCATGACGTAGGCGAGGTAGGTGCGGTCGCGCCAGGGGTTGGCCGGCGTACTCCTGTGGGGCGTGTCCTCGGCGATGGCGGCGATGCGGCTGGGCGACGGGGGTTCCGCGCAGGTCAGGGTGAGCAGGGCGACCGCCACGAAGGAGACGGCGTCGCCGGCGAGGAGCCAGCGGTAGGCGGTGGTGGTGCCGAGGGTGAGGGCGGCTGCGGCGGCGAGGCCGCCGAGGGCCCAGCCGGCGTTGGAGGCGGTGCGGTTGAGCGCCTGATAGCGGACGCGGTCTGGTCCGGCGACGCGGGTGGAGTAGAGCTTGGTGAGGACGCTGGCGGCCCGGTCGCCGAGGCTTCCGATGGCCGCGTAGGTCAGGAGCAGGGTGTAGTGGTCGGTGGTGAGCAGGGCGAAGGAGGCGAGGGCGCGCAGGAGTTGGAGTGCGATGAGGACGCGGGTGATCGGGAAGCGGTCGGCGATGCGGCCGCCCAGGGGTGCGCCCGCGATGCCGACAGCGCCGGCGACGGCGACGAGGGTGCCGACCTGGGCGACGGAGAGGCCGGAGACGTAGGTGAAGTACAGGACGGAGACGGATGCCCACAGGCCGCTGCCGATGCGGTCGACGAAGGTGATGCCGATCATCCTGCGTCCGTCGCGGCCTCCCGGTATGCGGGGCCGCCCGTCGGCGACACGAGGCTTCACATCCACTGTTCCCCCTTGCGTGGAGTTATGTATTGATACATAGTTTTCAACGTGGCAACACAATATGAGATCAGCGGTGCGACGGCCAAGGAAATTGCCGCGTCCATCGAACGAGGCGTGGCCGACGGCGCGTTGGGGCCGGGGATGGCGCTGCCTCCCGTGCGCCGCCTCGCCGACGGGCTGGGAGTGAGTCCGGGTACGGTCGCCACGGCGTACAAGGAGCTGCGGCAGCGGGGCATCGTGGTCACGCACGGGCGTGGCGGCACCGTGGTCGCGTCGGCACCGGCGGTGGCGTCACGCCGCCCGCCCAAGGTCCCCGAGGGTTTGCGCGACCTGGCCGGCGGACATCCCGACCCCGCGCTGCTGCCTGCTCTGGTGCCGCCTTCGCGGTTGTCCCCAGGCGCCCGCTCCCACCGCTCCGCACCCCGGCTGGAACGGCTGGAGGATACCGTGCGTGACTGGCTCGGTGCGGAGGGTGTTCCCACCGGACACGTGACCTTCGCGCACGGAGCGCTGGACCTGATCGCCCGGGTGCTGTCGGTCGAGTTGCGCCCCGGGGACGCCGTGGCCATGGAGGATCCGGGGTATCACCATCTGCTGGACCTGGTCACGGCGCTGGGGCTGCGGATCGTGCCGGTCGCGGTGGACGACGAGGGCGTGCGTCCCGAGGCCGTCCGTACGGCGCTGCGCACCGGTGTGCGCGCGGTGGTGTTCAGTCCGCGGGCACAGAACCCGTACGGCGGCTGTTTCTCGGAAGGACGCCGGCAGGCGCTCGTCGAGGTGCTGCGGGACGCGTCCGACGCGCTGGTGATCGAGAACGACCACGCGTCCGCCGTGGCCGACGCTCCGCTGCGCACGGTGACCGGGGCGGGACCGGCGCGCTGGGTGCACGTGCGGACGGTGAGCAAATTCCTCGGGACCGACCTGCGCTGGGCCGCCGCCGCGTGTGATCCGGTGACCCTCGCCCGGCACGACGGGCGGTTGCTGCTGACGTCCGGCTGGGTCAGTCACCTGTTGCAGGAGACCCTCCACGGGCTGATGACGGACAGCGGCACGCGCGCGTTGGTGGCAAGCGCGCGTGAGACGTACGCGAGGCGCCGTACCGCGCTCGGCCGTGAGCTGGCCACGCGGGGCATCCCGTCGCACGGCGCGAGCGGGATGAACGTCTGGGTGCCCGTGCGGGACGAGTCGGCGGTGGTGAACGGGCTGCGCTCGTACGGGTGGTGGGTGGCGGCCGGAGCCAGGTTCCGGCTGACGTCCGAGCCCGGGGTCCGGATCACCACGGCCGGTCTGGAGCCGACCGACGCAGGCCGGCTGGCCTCGGACTTCGCCGCCGTGCTCGGCGAGTCCGAGGCCACCTACGGAGGGTGATCCCGGACGGGGTCAGGCGCGTTTGCGGGCCAGCTCTTCGTAGTGGCGCAGGAGATCGAGGTCGTCGATGGAGCCGGGGTTGACGGCCTTCTCCAGGGGGGTGCCCTGGAGAAGGCGCTTGACCGGGACCTCGATGCGCTTACCGGTGAGGGTGTGCGGGACGCCGGGGACCTCGATGATCTCGTCCGGCACGTGCCGCGGGGAGAGCTGTTCGCGGATGGCCTGCTTGATGCGGCTCAGGAGCGCTTCGTCGAGGACGGCTCCCGGGGCCAGCTGCACGAAGAGCGGCATCCAGTAGCCGCCGTCGGGCTGCTCGATGCCGATGACCAGGGATTCCTTGATCTCCGGCAGGCGTTCGACAACCTCGTAGATGTCGGCCGAGCCCATACGGACACCCTGCCGGTTGAGGGTGGAGTCGGAGCGGCCGTGGATGACGACGGAGCCCCGCGAGGTGAGGGTGATCCAGTCCCCGTGGCGCCAGACGCCGGGGTAGGTGTCGAAGTAGCTGTCGTGGTAGCGGCTGCCGTCGGGGTCGTTCCAGAAGTGGATCGGCATCGACGGCATGGGGTTGGTGACCACGAGTTCGCCCACCTCGTCGACGAGGGGCCCGCCGGCCGGATCCCAGGACTGCAGATCGGTGCCGAGACCGGGCGCCTGGAGTTCGCCGGTGTACACGGGGAGCGTCGGTACGGCACCCGCGAAGCATGAGCACACGTCCGTTCCGCCGCTGACCGACGCGATCCACAGGTCCTCGCGGACCTCGTCGTGCAGCCAGCGGAAACCGTCGGGGGGCAGGGGCGAGCCGGTGGTGGCCACGCACTGCACCCCGGAGAGGTCGAAGTCGCGGGACGGGTGGACGCCCGCCTTGCGGCAGGCCATGACGTATGCGGCCGACGTGCCGTACAGGGTCGCGCCGGTGCGTTCGGCGACCCGCCACTGGGCGCCCGTGTCCGGGTAGCCGGGGCTGCCGTCGTACAGGACGACGGTCGTGCCGGTGAGGAGGCCGGAGACGAGGAAGTTCCACATCATCCAGCCGGTCGAGGTGTACCAGAAGAAGCGGTCCTCGGGGCCCAGGTCGCAGTGCAGGCCGAGCTGCTTGAGGTGTTCGACCAGGATGCCGCCCTGGGACTGGACGATGGCCTTGGGCAGGCCGGTCGTCCCGGAGGAGTAGAGCACCCACAGGGGGTGGTCGAACGGGACCTGCTCGAAGACGGGTTCCGCGTCGGCCGACGTCAGGGCCGACCACTCCAGGGCGCCTTCGGGGGCTTCCGTGCCGAGCAGGGGGATGTGGACGACGGCGCGCAGGGTGGGCAGTTCGCGGCGCAGCTCGGCGACGATCTCGCGCCGGTCGTGCTCCTTGCCGCCGTAGCGGTAGCCGTCGACGGTGAACAGGACGACGGGTTCGACCTGCTGGAAGCGGTCGAGAACGCTGCGGGCGCCGAAGTCGGGCGCGCAGGAGGTCCACACCGCGCCGACGGCGGCCGTGGCGAGCAGGGCGACGACGGCCTGCGGGATGTTCGGGAGGTAGCCGCTGACACGGTCTCCTGGGCGTACGCCGAGGGCGCGCAGTTCGGTGGTCAGGGAGCCGACCTGGCGGCGCAGCTCGGACCAGGTCACCGGGCGGGGCTCGTGGGTTTCGTCGACGTACAGGAGCGCGGGTCGGTCCGGGCGGTCCGCGGCGGCGCGCAGGGCGTGTTCGGCGTAGTTCAGCGTCGCTCCGGGGAACCATTGCGCGCCGGGCATCGAGCGGTCGCCGAGCACGCGCGCGTAGGGCGTGGAGAACCGTACGCCGAACCACTCCGTGACGGCTTTCCAGAAGGTGTCCAGGTGGTCGACGGACCAGCGGTGCAGCGCGGAGTAGCCGCCCTCGGCCGGGGCGCCGTGCTGCTCGGCCGCCCAGGCCTGGAACTGGGTGATCCGGGCTCCGGCGATCCGTTCCGGATCCGGTTGCCAGAGCGGCTGGGGGTTCGCGGTCGACATGGGGCGGCTCCCGGACTGTGCGCTTCGTGGGCGTCGGTTGCGCACGGGCTGGGTGTGCGCGTACGCGGCTGACACGGACGATGCCATGTGATCGACTTCTACACCAGGGTGCGCCCCACATAGTCCGTGTCGTGAAGATGTGCTCCGAGCACGGGTGAACGGAAGTTGAACGAGACACGCGCGTGGGGCGGTCAATGGCAGGCTGAGCAGCATGGACGGTCGTGACCTGGTGCGTTCGGTGAAGGTGGTGAGCTCGACGGGGGTGGCGCAGGGGCTGCGCGCCGTACGGGCGGCGTGGCGAAGGAAGCGTGCCGACGCCGTCGGGCTGCCGCCACGGGGGGCCGAGCGTGCGCGGGTGCCCGGTCCGGTGCGGGGTGCGGAGCCCGGGCCTGGGGGTGGTGTCATCCGCTTCAGCAGGTCCGAGCTGCGGATCACGGTGGCGGTGAACGGCGCTGTCTTCTGGGGCTGGGACGGAGCCGGGCCGGAGCCGTCGTACGCCCTCGCGGGGCGCTGCCCGGAGCCGGATCCCCGTGCCGTGCTGGAGCCGGACAAGGACGGGGGCTGGCGGGTCGTGGCGGAGCGCGTGACGGTCTCCGTCTCCCGGTACGGCGCGGTCGAGGTGTGCACGCCCGGCGGTGTGATGCTGCGCCGGGATCTGCCGCCGCGGTGGTGGGAGCCGGTGGGCGGGGGCACGGCACGCTGGATGCAGCGGTCGGAGGTGGCGGCCGACGCGCGCTTCTTCGGGCTCGGGGGCCGGGCGTCCGGGCCGCGGCTGCGTGACGGGACGTACCGGCTGTGGAACACCGATCCCGGCCGTGCCTTCGCCCCCGGCGACGATCCGCTGTACATCACGATGCCGGTGCAGCTCGTGGTGTCGGACGCGGCGACGCATCTGGTCTTCCATGACACGTCCTGGGACGGGACGGTGACGCTGTGCGAGGGCAAGGAGGGCGCCGGTTCCGGTCATGACCGCGCGGGCAGGAGTGAGCTGCGGGTGGACGGCGGCCCGTTGCGCTGCTGGGTGATGGTGGGCGCCCCCGCGCGCGTGCTGCACGTCTGGGCCTCACTCACCGGCGCACCCGCGTTGCCGCCGGCGTGGGCGCTGGGGCACCAGCACGCCCGCTGGGGGTTCGGCAGTGAGCAGGAGGTGCGCCGGATCGTCGCGGGTTATCTGGAACGTGGTCTGCCGCTGGACGCCGTCCACCTGGACATCGATCATCACGACGCGCATCAGGTGTTCACCGTGGACCAGGAGCGTTTCCCGAAGCTGCCGGTCCTCGCGGAGGAACTGCGCCGGGACGGGATCCGGCTGGTGTCGATCGTTGATCCGGCGGTGAAGGCGGCCGTCGGCAATGCCGTGTACGACGGCGGGGCGGCCGTGGACGCCTTTGTCCGGGACGCGTCGGGGCGGGCGGTGCGGGGTGTGGTGTGGGCCGGGGAGTCGGTCTACCCGGACTTCACGCACGCGCGCGTGCGGAAGTGGTGGGGCGGGCTCTACGAGGAGCGGCTCGCGCAGGGCTTCGCCGGGTTCTGGCACGACATGAACGAACCGACGTCCTTCAACGCCTTCGGCGAGTCCACCCTGCCGCGTTCGGCCCGGCACTCCTTGGAGGGGCGTGGCGGGGATCATCGGGAGGCGCACAACGTGTACGCGCTGTGCATGGCCAGGGCGGGTTACGAGGGGCTGCGCGAACTGGCACCGCGGCAGCGGCCGTTCTTCTTCTCCCGCTCCGGCTGGGCCGGAATGCAGCGCTACGGCGGTACGTGGTCCGGGGACGTCGCCACGGGCTGGCCGGGGTTGCGTGCCTCCCTGTCGCTGGTCCTGGGGCTCGGCTTGTGCGGGGTGCCGTACTCGGGGCCGGATGTGGGCGGGTTCGACGGGAGTCCTTCGCCCGAGCTGTATCTGAGGTGGTTCCAGCTCGGTGCGTATCTTCCGCTGTTCCGCACGCACGCGAGTCTGCGCGCGGGGCGCAGGGAACCGTGGGAGTTCGGTGCCGAGGTGCTGGAGCACGCGCGCGGGGCGCTTCTGGAACGCCGGCGTCTGCTGCCGTACTTCATGACGCTGGCGCATGTGGCCCGGCGTACCGGTGCGCCCTATGTGCGGCCGTTGTGGTGGGGTGCGCCGGAGGACCGTGCGTTGCGCGAGTGCGGGGACGCCTTCCTGCTGGGCGACTGTCTTCTGGTGGCGCCCGTGCTCGATCCGGGCGTGGACCGGCGTGCGGTGCAGTTGCCGAGGGGACGCTGGTACGACACCGTGACGGAGCAGGCGTTCGAGGGGCCGGCACAGGTGCGGGTCGACGCGCCCCTGTCGCGGATTCCCGTGCTCGCGCGCGCGGGGGCGGTCCTCCCCGTACGGGGTGACGACGGCGGGCTGGAGCTCGAGGTGTGGGCGCCCGACCGGGGACGCACCGGGTCCGGGTTGGTCGTGCCGGACGCGGGCGACGGGTGGGACGAACCGGAGATCGAGCACTACGTCGCCCGCTGGGAGGGCCGGCGACTGGTGGTCGTGCGGGAGGGGCAGGACGGCGCCGGCGAGCCGCCCTACCCGGTGCGCATACGCGGGCTCGGGTGAGGCAAGGGCTCAGATGTAGCGGCCTTCGAACCACGCCCGCGCGGCCACGGTGTGCAGCGGGAAGGCCAGCTCCTCCGGCCTGCGCAGCAGGTGCCAGCCCTCCGTCTCGTCCGTCGCGGCGGACTGCGGCAGCCCTTCGGCGGGGCGTTCCGGCAGGAGCCCGAAGAGCAGCAGGTGTCCGTCGGGCGAGCTCATGGCGTCGATCAGGCGCACGTCGCGTGCGGCCGCGTCGATGCCCGTCTCCTCCTTGAGTTCGCGGACGACGGCGTGCCGCCAGTCCTCGCGGTCGTCGATGTAGCCGCCCGGCAGTGCCGTGCCTCCGCGCGCGGGTGCGACGGTTCGGGTGATGACGACCAGGGCGGTGCCCTGCGTGTCGTAGACGGGCTGGAGGGCGACCGCGACCGGCAGCGGATTGCGATAGGCGACGCTCCCGCAGGACGCGCAGGCGCGGGGCCAGCCGGAGACTCCCTCTCCGTAGGGCGCTCCGCAGCTCGAACAGTGCGAGCCCGGTACGGAGTTGGCGGTTGGGTGCTGGATTTCGGACACGCGCGGACTGTATCCGATCACGGGAGGGTCGTTTTCCGGAAGCAGGTGGGCTCTGCGTCGCACGAAGGCGGAAGGGTGGCCGGAACCACCCCCGTCGGCCCCGGCCACCCTTCCGGATACCACGACGCTGAAAGGGGCTGTGCGGTTCTGTGTACGGCCTGCCCATTTCCGCTTGCCCGTGGCACACTCCTGACGTTCCGTCAGATCGGATGCGGGGAGGAGCTTTGTCGCAGACACGCATGCCTGCGGTCGACGGCTGGTTCACCGGTGAAGGGGACGGCTTCCGCCTCCTCGGCACGCGGTGTTCCGGCTGCGCGTCGGTCTTCTTCCCCCGCGAGGACACCCACTGCCGCGACCCCGGATGTCCCGGTGGCGACCTCGAGGAGGTCGCGCTGTCGCGGCGGGGGCGGATCTGGTCCTACACCGACGGCCGGTACCGGCCGCCGTCACCCTATGTGAGCGACCCGGAACTTCCGTGGGAGCCCTACACGTTGATCGCGGTGGAGCTGGAGTCCGAGCGCATCGTGGTGCTGGGACAGGCCGTACCCGGGATCACCGTCTCCGATCTGACGGTGGGCATGGAGGTGGAGGTCGTCCCCGGAGTGCTGTTCGAGGACACGGGGACGACCTGGACGACGTGGCACTGGAGGCCGACGGAGGTGACGGCGTGACAGCGGACGTGGCGGTGCTCGGCGTGGGCATGCACCCCTGGGGCAAGTGGGGGCGCGGCTTCGTCGAGTACGGGACGGCCGCGGCCCGTGCGGCCCTCGCGGACGCGGGCCTGGACTGGCGCGACATCCGCTCCGTCGTGGGCGCCGACACCGTGCGCGGGGGATATCCCGGGTATGTCGCGGGCGCTACGTTCGCCAGGGCACTGGGCTGGCAGGGTGCACGGGTCACCAGCGTGTACGCGGCGTGTGCCTCCGGAGCGCAGGCGGTCGCCACGGCGCGGGCCCAGATTCTCGCGGGGCTCGCGGATCCGGTGCTCGTGGTGGGCGCGGACGCGGCCCCCAAGGGCTTCTTCCGGCCCGGAGGCGGAGAGCGGCCCGACGATCCGGACTGGCTGCGGTTCCGCCTGCTCGGGGCGACGAACCCGGCGTACTTCGGGCTGTACGCGCGACGGCGGATGGCGGTGCACGGGGACACGCCGGAGGATTTCGCGCTGGTCAAGGTGAAGAACGCGGCCCTGGGAGCGCTGAACCCGTACGCGCGTTACCGCAAGCGGGTCACCGCCGAGGAGGTGGCAGCCTCCGCGGTGGTAGCCGATCCGCTCCGGCTGCTCGACATCTGCGCGACCTCCGACGGCGGCGCGGCCCTGGTGCTGTCCAGCACGGACTTCGCGCGCTGGCACGGCGTGACCGCGCCGGTGCGGATCCGGGCGGTGTCCACGGTGACGCCGCGGTATCCGAACACCGTGCTGGACCTGCCGGACATCGCGACGGACTCCGCGGCCGCGGCCGAGCTCCCGGACGAGACGTTCCGAGCGTCGATCGCCCGCGCGGCGTACGAGGAGGCGGGCGTCGGCCCGCAGGACCTGTCCCTGGCCGAGGTGTACGACCTGTCCACCGCCCTGGAACTGCAGTGGTACGAGGATCTGGGGCTGTGCGGTGAGGGGGAGGGCGCGAAGCTGCTGCGGGAGGGCGCGACAGGCCTGGGCGGCCGTATACCGGTGAACGCCAGTGGCGGGCTCGCCTCCTTCGGGGAGGCCGTGCCGGCCCAGGCGATCGCCCAGGTCTGCGAACTGGCCTGGCAGTTGCGGGGCACGGCCGGCGACCGGCAGGTCGCCGGGGCACGCGTGGGGATCACGGCCAACCAGGGGCTGTTCGGCCATGGTTCGTCGGTCATCGCACTGCGGTGAGAGCCGACGCCATGGCGTGATCGACGACACGGTGGGATCGATGTGACAGGGGTGTCACAAGGGGTTTTCCACGCTCTGTGATCACCCCGGAATGCTGCGTGAACGTCTCATGAACTGCGCCTGGGCGTGCGCGGGCGGCGACATCATGCTCCCGTGCACTCCTGAACGGATACTCTCCGCTTCGCGTTCCAGCCGGTGGTCAACCTGAGGACCGGTGGTGTCGCCGCACTGGAGATACTGGCCCGCCCGGAGACCGGCGACGTCCTGGCCGAGGCCCGCCGTGACCCCGAACTCGACGGTCGGCTGGCCGTCCTGGCCCTCAGGGCGGCGGTGCGCACGGAGACGATGCTGCCGCTGCACGTCAACGTGTTCGCAGGCACGCTCGCCGACCTGGGTGGCCTCACCCCTCTGCGCGACGCGGTGCGCCAGGCGGGCCGGATGCCGTGGGAGGTGACGCTCGATGTCGTCCCGCCCTTCACACACGTCCCGCAGCGGGCACTGCTGGAGGCGGTGGCGGCCCTGCGCGCGCAGGGCTTCCGGATCAGTGCCGACGGCATCGGAGACGGCGACGTGCCGCTGCGGCTGCTCACCGACCTCGCGCCCGACCTGGTGAAGCTCGACGCCTCGCTGCTGGCGCGACCGGCCGCGGTGCGGGCGATGCGGACCCTGTGCGAGCAGCTCGGTGCCCTGCTGTCGGTCGAGGGCGTGGAGACCGAACTGCAGTGCGCGGCGGCGCTGTCGGCCGGGGCGCAGCTGGCACAGGGCGTGCTGTTCGCGCCCCCGGCCCGGATTCCCCTGGCGGACGTATACGTTCCGCCCCGCTTCCCGGCTCCCGGGACCGTGCCCCGGTCGGGCCCGTCGGTGCGGGAGTTCGTGCGGCCCGCCGCCCTGCTGCCGGCCACGGCGTCCGCGGGCCAGGTGCGCGCACTGCTGACCTGCTCACCGGACGTGTCCGGGGTGCTGCTCGTCGACCGGACCGGGGTACCGGTCCGGTCGGTGCACCGCTCCCGCTTCCTGCTCACGTTGTCGGGCCGCTACGGGCACGCCCTGTACGCCGACCGGCCCGCCGTCAAACTCGGCGACCCTCCACGCATGGTGGGCGTCGACGCCACGGCCTGGGAGGTCCTGGACGTGGTGGCGGTCGGCGGGCGGGACCGTACCTCGGACGACGTGGCGGTCGTGGACCACCACGGGCGGTGCGTGGGCGTCGTACGGCTCGCGGACCTCGTACGGGCGCTGGCCGAGACCAGGGTCGAAGAGGCGGCCGGGCTCAATCCGCTGACCCGGCTGCCCGGTTCGGACGCGATCACCGGGGAGGTGGACCGGCGGATCACGGACGGACGGGCGTTCGCGCTGAGCTGGCTGGACATCGACCACTTCAAACAGGTCAACGACGGTGCCGGATTCGCGGCGGGCGACGAGCTGATCCGGTCGGTGGGGCGGGCGCTGCAGCAGGCGGTGACCGGGCACGCGCGCGTGGGACACATCGGCGGGGACGACTTCCTGGTGCTCGCCGAGGAGGAGGGACTGGGGCCTCTCGTCGCCGCGGTGCTCGACGCGGGCTGGTCCGCGGGCGGCCGCCCGGTCACCCTGTCCCTGGCCACGGTCGTGTGCGCACCGGGCAGCGTGACCGACCACCGGCAGGCAGCCGCTTGTCTGCCCCCGGTGAAGAAGGCGGCGAAGTCGCTGAGCGGGTCGAGCTGGGTCCTGGGGCGTGCGGGGCTGCCGGGGCATGAGATCCGGCGCGGCTGCGGAGCGACGCCCGCCCAGGCCGGGTACGCGGCAGCGGAGCCACTGGGCTGAGGGCCCCTCCCCCTTCCGCACCAGGTGCTGTCACCGTTGGTGTCGGCAACCTTGACGCTCCCAGAGCACCGGTGAACACTTCCCGTGTCGGTCGGCATCGCCGCACGTTCCCGGCGTATTCAGGTTGCGCCGCGCGGGTTCTCCCTGGGCCACGGCCCGTTCCTCCACATGCGATTCGGCTGTCACGGCACGCTCGTCACGGACGCCGGGCGGGGCGCGGGACCTTCCCTGCCTTCGGCTGAAGTCGCCAAGGGAAACGTCCCTGCACTCGGGGCGGCCACAGGGCCTGCCCTCCCCGGACCAGCGCCTAGGAGCCGCCATGAGCAACGGAGACATATTCGTCGGCGAGGTCATCGGCACCGCGATCCTGATCCTCTTCGGCGCCGGTGTCTGCGCCGCCGTCACCCTCAGATACTCCAAGGCACGGGCTTCGGGGTGGGTGGTGATCGCGTTCGGCTGGGGATTCGGCGTGCTGGCGGGCGCGTACACCGCCGCTCCGCTGTCCGGCGGTCAGCTCAACCCGGCGGTCACCATCGGTATCGCCATCGACACCGGCAAGTGGGGCAAGGTCTGGCTGTACCTGCTGGGCCAGTTGGTGGGCGCGGTGCTCGGCGCCGTCCTGGCCTACCTGGTGTACCTCGCCCAGTTCCAGGCCAACACCCGTACGACAGGCACCACCGAGGGAACCGCCGACGAACCGGTGCCCACCCTCGGCATCTTCTCGACCATCCCGGAGATCCGTAATCCGGTCGCCAACCTGATCACGGAGATCATCGCGACGATCGCTCTCGTCCTGCCGATCCTCGCCTTCGGGCTGACCAAGGGACTCGGCGAGTCCGGCACCACCGTGCTGATCGTCTCGCTGCTCGTGGTCGGCATCGGGCTCTCCCTGGGCGGGCCGACTGGCTATGCGATCAACCCCGCACGCGACCTGGGCCCGCGCATCGTGCACACCTTCCTGCCGATCCCGAACAAGGGCACCTCCGACTGGGGTTACGCCTGGATCCCGGTCGTCGGCCCGCTGATCGGAGGGTTGCTCGCGGGCCTCATCTACAAAGCAGCCTTCTGACCAGCGACCAAGGGGCAGCCATGACGGACAACGCCGAGAAGTACGTCGCCGCGATCGACCAGGGCACCACCTCGAGCCGCTGCATCATCTTCGACCACGGTGGTGCGATCGTCGCGATCGACCAGCGAGAGCACCGCCAGATCTTCCCGAAGCCGGGCTGGGTGGAACACGACGCCACCGAGATCTGGTCCAAGGTGCAGGCGGTGGTCGCCGGAGCCATCGCCAAGGCCGGGCTGCGCGCCGACCAGCTCAGCGCGCTCGGCATCACCAACCAGCGCGAGACCACGGTCCTGTGGGACCGCGCCACCGGCAAGCCCGTGCACAACGCGATCGTCTGGCAGGACACCCGCACCGCGGCCCTGTGCGCCGAACTGGGCGGCGCGGACGGACAGGACCGTTTCCGTGAGCAGACCGGACTGCCGCTGGCCAGCTACTTCTCCGGCCCCAAGGCGGCCTGGCTGCTGGACTCCGTGCCGGGGCTCAGGGACCGCGCCGAGCGCGGCGAGATCGCCTTCGGGACCATCGACTCCTGGCTCATCTGGAACCTCACCGGAGGCACGGACGGCGGACGGCACGTCACCGACGTGACCAACGCCGGGCGCACCATGCTGATGAACCTTCAGACCCTCCAGTGGGACACGTCCATCCTGTCCGCCATGAACGTTCCCGAAGCAATTCTCCCCGAGATCAGGTCCTCCGTGGAGGTCTACGGCACCGCCGTCGGCCAACTCGCCGGGGTGCCCGTCGCGTCGGCGCTGGGCGACCAGCAGGCGGCTGTGTTCGGACAGGCCTGCTACGACGTCGGGACGGCGAAGAACACCTATGGCACGGGCAGTTTCCTGCTGCTCAACACCGGTAGCCGCCCGGTCCCCTCCAAGAACGGGCTGCTGACCACCATGGGCTACAAGATCGGTGACGAGGCACCGGTCTACTGCCTGGAGGGATCGATCGCGATCACGGGCGCACTGGTGCAGTGGTTCCGCGACCAACTCGGCATCATTCGAACCGCCGACGAGATCGAGACGCTGGCGGCGAGCGTGGAGGACAACGGCGGCGCGTACATAGTGCCCGCGTTCTCGGGTCTGTTCGCCCCCTACTGGCGCGCCGACGCGCGCGGGGTCGTCACGGGCCTGACCCGTTACGTGACGAAGGCGCACCTCGCGCGCGCGGTGCTGGAGGCGACGAGCTGGCAGACACGGGAGGTCGTGGACGCCATGTTCCAGGACTCCGGGGTGCAGATCACGACCCTGAAGGTGGACGGCGGCATGACCAGGAACAACCTGCTCATGCAGCACCAGGCCGATGTCCTCGGGGTGCCGGTGATCCGGCCCAGGGTCTCCGAGACGACCTGCCTGGGCGCCGCGTACGCCGCCGGCCTCGCCACGGGCGTGTGGGACGACCTCGACGAGCTCAAGTCGCACTGGCAGAAGGAAGCGGAGTGGACGCCGGCCATGGAGGCGCCGGTGCGGGACCGTGAGTACCGCAACTGGCGCAAGGCCGTGGAGAAGAGCTTCGGCTGGCTGGAGGAGGGCGACGACTAGCCCCACAGAACCACGGCTCGTACTCCGGTCGGCGGGGGTACGAGCCGTGCCTGTGCGTGGCGCGGGGCCTCACATGCTGACGGCCTGGCGGCGTTCGGCGGCGTACGCCATCGCGTGCTGGACGACCCCGATGAGCACCTCCTTGACCGACTCCCGGTCGCGGGCGTCGCACAGCACGAGCGGTACGTCGTCGTCGAGGTCGAGGGCCCGGCGTACGTCCTCGCCCGGATAACGAGCCGCTCCTTCGAAGCAGTTGACCCCGACGAGGAAGGGAATGGAGCGCCTTTCGAAGTAGTCGACCGCGGCGAAGCAGTCCTCGAGGCGGCGGGTGTCCGCCAGGACCACGGCGCCGAGCGCGCCCTCGGAGAGCTCGTCCCACATGAACCAGAACCGCTCCTGCCCGGGTGTCCCGAACAGGTACAGCACCAGGTCCTCGCGAAGCGTGATGCGGCCGAAGTCCATGGCCACCGTGGTGGTGCGCTTGCCCTCGACACCGCTGGTGTCGTCGACCGGGCGCCCTGCCTCGGTGAGCAGTTCCTCGGTGCGCAGCGGTCTGATCTCGCTGACCGCGCCGACGAGGGTCGTCTTGCCCACGCCGAAGCCGCCGGCCACGAGGATCTTGAGCGTGACGGGCTCGACCGGGGGCTTGCCGCGCTCAGAACGCCCGAAGATCATCGATCTCTTCTCCTGCTTGGTGGTGGTCGGGTGGCGGCGGGCCGTAGCCTCCGCCACCAGGGGTTTCGATGACGAGTACGTCGCCGGGACCGACGTCGGCGGAGTCGCTCCCGCCGAGAGCGGTCACCGTGCCGTCGGCCCGTTCCACACGGTTGGCGCCCAGGGCACCCGGGCAGCCGCCCGCCATGCCGTACGGCGGGACCCGGCGGTGCTGGGAGAGGGTGGAGACCGTCATGGCCTCGCAGAACCGGATGCGGCGCACCGCGCCGTCGCCGCCGCGTCGGCGACCGGCGCCGCCGCTCCCCCGCCGGACCGCGAACTCCTCGAGCAGTACGGGCAGCCGCCACTCCAGGACTTCCGGGTCGGTCAGGCGCGAGTTGGTCATGTGGGTCTGCACGACGCTCGCGCCGGGGAAGCCGTCGCCGGCACCGGATCCGGAGGCGATGGTTTCGTAGTACTGGTGGCGGTCGTTGCCGAAGGTGACGTTGTTCATGGTCCCGGACCCTTCGGCCTGCACGCCCAGGGCCGCGTAGAGGGCGCCGGTGATGGCCTGGGAGGTCTCGACGTTGCCCGCGACGACGGCGGCCGGCGGCTCGGGGGCGAGCATCGAGCCGGGCGGCACGATGATGTCCAGGGGGCGCAGACAGCCGTCGTTGAGCGGGATGTCGTCGGCCACCAGGGTGCGGAAGACGTAGAGCACGGCCGCGTTGACCACTGAGAACGGGGCGTTGAAGTTGGTGGCGAGCTGGGCGGACGTACCGGTGAAGTCGATGGTGGCGCGGCGGTCGGCGCGGTCCACGCGGACCCGGACACGGATCACGGCGCCCGAGTCGGTCTCGTAGGCGTACTCGCCGTCGTCCAGGGCGTCGATGACGCGGCGCACGGCTTCCTCGGCGTTGTCCTGGACGTGCCGCATGTAGGCCTGGACGACATCGAGGCCGAAGTCCTCGATCATGCGGCCGACCTCGTCGACGCCCTTGCGGTTGGCGGCGATCTGGGCGCGCAGGTCGGCGAGGTTGGTCCGTGGGTTGCGGGAGGGGTGGGGCGCCCCGGTGAGCAGGCGCAGGGTCTCCTCCTCGCGGAGCCGGCCGTTCTCGGCGAGCAGCCAGTTGTCGAAGAGGACACCCTCCTCGTCGATGGTGTGGCTGTCGGCCGGCATGGAGCCCGGTGCGATGCCGCCGATCTCCGCGTGGTGGCCGCGTGCGGCGACGTAGAAGAGGATCTCGGGGTCACCGTCCGTGTCGGTCGCGCCGTTCGTGTCGAAGACGGGGGTGATCACGGTGACGTCGGGCAGGTGGGTGCCGCCGTGGTAGGGGTCGTTGACGGCGTACGTGTCGCCGGGACGCATCGCCGCGCCGCGGCGGCGGATGACCTCCTTGACGCTGGTGCCCATGGAGCCCAGGTGGACGGGGATGTGGGGGGCGTTGGCCACCAGGTTGCCGTCGGGGTCGAACAGGGCGCAGGAGAAGTCCAGGCGTTCCTTGATGTTGACGGACTGGGCGGTCGATTCCAGCCGGGCGCCCATCTGCTCGGCGATCGACATGAAGAGGTTGTTGAAGACCTCGAGGAGGACCGGGTCGGCTTTTGTGTCGAGTCCGGAACTCTCCGTGACCGCCGCGCGTTCCATGACCAGATGCCCGTCATCGGTCGCCGTGGCCCGCCAGCCGTCGTCGACGACGGTCGTCGCGCCCGCCTCGGTGATGATCGCGGGGCCGGTGACGGTGTCGCCGGGAGGCAGGCCCTCGCGGCGGTGGAGGGGCACGTCGCGCCAGGCGCCGCCGGTGTGCAGGCGGACGGTCTCGGGGGCGGTGGCGTGGCCCTCATAGGGGGCGAGGGTGGAGAGGTCGGGGGGTTCGGTGATGCCGGTGGCTTCCACGGAGAGGGCTTCGACGACGACCGGGCGGTCGAGGGTGAAGGAGTACGTGGCGCGATGACGTTCTTCGAAGGCCTGTCTCATGGTGTCGGGCTCGGTCAGCTCGACGGTGAGGGTGGTGTCCGTGCCGTCGTAGCGGAGCTGGGCGCGGCGGGTGATCCGGATGCGGTCCGCGGGGATGTCCTCGGCGAGGAGCTCGGCGCGGGCCGCGGCCTCCAGCTCGTCGGCCGTCTTCCGCACGCCCGGCACGGAGGCGGCCTCCAGGGGTGCCTCGACGGACTGCTCGCGCATCGCTGTGGTGTCGGCCAGGCCGATGCCCAGAGCCGAGAGTACGCCCGCCATGGGCGGCACGAGCACGGTGCGGATGCCGAGCGAGTCGGCGACCATGCACGCGTGCTGGCCGCCCGCTCCGCCGAAGGTGGTGAGGGCGTAGCGGGTGACGTCGTGGCCCTTCTGCACCGAGATCCGTTTCACGGCGTTGGCGATGTTGGCGACGGCGATCTGCAGGTAGCCCTCGGCGACCTGCTCCGGGGTGCGGTCGTCGCCGGTCCGTTCGCGGATCTCGTGCGCGAGGGCGGTGAAGCGGTCGCGGACGAGTGCCGCGTCGAGGGGCTGGTCCCCGTCGGGGCCGAAGACCTGGGGGAAGTACGCGGGCTGGATGCGGCCGAGCATGACGTTGGCGTCGGTGACGGCGAGCGGGCCGCCGCCGCGGTAGCAGGCGGGTCCCGGATCCGCGCCCGCCGAGTCCGGTCCCACGCGGTAGCGGGAGCCGTCGAAGTGCAGGACCGAACCGCCGCCCGCGGCGACGGTGTGGATGTCCAGCATGGGGGCGCGCAGCCGGATGCCCGCGAGCTGTGTGGTGAAGACGCGCTCGTACCCGCCGGCGAAGTGGGAGACGTCGGTGGAGGTGCCTCCCATGTCGAATCCGATGACGCGGTCGAAACCGGCCAGCTGGGACATGCGGGCCATGCCGACGATGCCGCCGGCGGGTCCGGACAGGATGGCGTCCTTGCCGCGGAACTGCCCGGCCTCCGCGAGTCCGCCGTTGGACTGCATGAACATCAGCGGTACGCCCTCGAGCTCTCCGGCGACGTGCTGGACGTAGCGGCGCAGCACGGGCGAGAGGTAGGCGTCGACGACGGCGGTGTCCCCGCGCGGGACGAGTTTCATCAGCGGGCTGACCTCACTGGACAGCGAGATCTGCGGGAAGCCGGTGCGGGCGGCCAGCTCGCCGACGGCCCGTTCGTGGGCGGGGTGGAGGTGGCTGTGCATGAAGACGACGGCGACGGCGCGGATCCCGTCGTCGTACGCCTCCTGGAGCGGGCCCGCGAGCGCGTCCGGGTCGGGCGCGCTCAGGACGGTGCCGTCGGCCGTGATGCGCTCGTCGACCTCGACGACCCGTTCGTACAGCAGCTCCGGCAGTTCGATGCGGCGGGCGAAGATGTGGGGGCGGTTCTGGTAGGCGATGCGCAGGGCGTCGCGGAAGCCCCGGGTGACGAGCAGGAGGGTACGCGCGCCCTTGCGTTCCAGGAGAGCGTTGGTGGCGACCGTCGTGCCCATACGGACCGCTTCGACGGGCTCCTGGGAGCCTTCGAGGAGTGCGCGCACTCCGGCGACGGCCGCGTCGGCGATGGGGGTCCCCCCGCTCGAGCGGAACCGGGAGTGCGGGAGGGCGGGATTGTCGGAGAGCAGTTTGTGCGTGAGCAGCCGGCCGTCCGGGCGCCTTGCGACGATGTCGGTGAAGGTGCCGCCTCGGTCGACCCAGAACTGCCAGCCAGTCACGTCACTACCCCGCTTCCGCGCCGCTCACAGCGCCCGGAGGCCGTTGATCACGTCGCGCAGAATACTCTCGTCCGGCAGCTCCGCCGGGGGTACCGGACGGTTGACGTGGACGAGTTCCTCGTGCACGAGGTCGCCGATGAGGACCCGTACCACCCCGATGGGCAGGTCGAGCTCGGCGGCGAGCTCGGCGACCGACTGCGGGACCTCGCGGCAGAGCTCGACGATGTCCACGTGCTCCGGAGACAGCGTCTGGTCCGCTTCCGGGTCGTCCGCGTGTGGTTCCGTGACGACGACCGCGATCAGGTCGAGGCGGTGCTGGGCCGCACTCGTGGTGCGGCCGCGCGTCATGGCGTAGGGGCGGACGACCGGTCCGGCTTCGTCGTCGAACCAGTGGCTTCTTCCCTGACCGTCTCCGCTCATGTCATCCCACTACCCGCCGGCGGGCAGATCGGTGCGCGGGGATGTGCCCAGATGTACACCGACCCGCTTGACGAGGAGCGTCATCTCGTACGCGACCTGCCCGACGTCGGAGTCGGCGTCCGAGAGGACGGCGAGGCAGCTGCCGTCGCCGGCGGCCGTCACGAACAGGAAGGCGTCGTCGAGCTCCACGACCGTCTGCCGGACGCTGCCCGCCTCGAAGTGGCGGCCGACGCCCTTGGCGAGGCTGTGGAAGCCGGAGGCCACAGCGGCCAGGTGCTCGCTGTCCTCCCTGGTGAGGTCCGTGGACACCCCTGTGGGGAGGCCGTCGCCGGAGAGCACGACGGCCTTGCGGATGCTGGCCACCCGGTCGACGAGGTCGTCGAGGAGCCAGTTCAGCTCCCCGTTGTTCGTCGCGCTGTGGCCGGTCGCCTTCGGTGCGGTCATCGACCGTCCCCCTTAGTCGTTCCTTGTGCTGTGCCGTTGCGGGCCCCGTCGCCCGTGGCGTTCTCCTCCCGGCCGCGCTGCCAGCCGCGCTGGAGCGAGGCCATACGGCTGCGTACCTCGTCGGCGTCACGTTCGGCGGGTTCCGCCTGACGCTGGGCCCGCTGTTCGGGGTCCTGCCTCAGCTGTGGGGCGAGGCTGGCCTGCCGGACGCGTCTCGGCAGCTGCCCGGTGCCGGCCCCGGTGTCCTGCGGGTCTCCTTCGGCGGGCGGGCCGGACTCGCCGGGACCGCCCCCGGAACCGATCGCGGGACGGCGGATCCGCCGGGGCAGCTCCGGGGCTTCCGTGGGCTCGCCCGGGTCGGCGGCCGGGGACTGGGCGCGTGCGTCGGCAGGGTCGGCCGGTCCGGTGGCGCGGCGCGCTGCCGCCTCGCCGCGCCGGCGGGTCGGCAGCGGGGCCGGGCCCGCGTCCGGTCCCGGCCGGAGGCGGCCGGAGTCCGGGCGGGACCTGTCGTCCGCCTCGTCGTGCGGGGACCGCTCTTCGGTGACGGGTCGCCCGTGCGAGGTGACCAGCTTGGGCGTACGGCGCCGGGGCAGCGGCACGGGAGCGTTCGGGCGGTCGTCGGCATGCGGCGGGGTCCCGGCGCCGGAGGGCTGCTGATGGAGCCCAGCCAGCCGGGGCGGGACCTCGTCGTCCGCGTCGGCGAGAGAGCGGCGGGGGCGGAACAGGCCGCCCCGTTCGCTTTCCTCGTCGCTGAGGGCTCCCGGGAAGCCGTCGAGGGCGTCCAGGTCGACCGGTGCCTCGAGCTCGACCGGCCCGTCCAGGAGACCCGCCGGCAGGCCGGGCAGTTGCGCCGGCGCCTGGGTGAGGGCCGACGTGCGGCTCTGCTCGCGGGTGACCGCCGTCGTGGGCCGCTCCCGGTTGAGGCGGAAGCCGATGCCGTTGGTGTCCGGGACGTCGTCCGTGAGCAGGACGTCGGGGATGAAGACGACGGCGGTGGTGCCGCCGTAGGGCGACGGCTGCAACGAGACCCGGACGTTCTGGCGCTGCGCGAGCCGGCTGACCACGAACAGGCCGAGCCGGTCGGTGTCGGAGAGCTCGAACTCGGGTGTCTCGGCGAGCCGCAGGTTGGCTTCCAGCAGCGCTTCGGCCGCCATGCCGAGGCCGCGGTCGTGGATCTCCAGTGTGAAGCCGTTGGCGACCCGCTCGCCGAGGACCTGGACGGCGGTGTGCGGCGGCGAGAAGACCGTGGCGTTCTCCAGCAGCTCGGCCACCAGGTGGGTGAGGTCGGCGACGGCCGGGCCGGTGACCGCGACGCGCGGCAGTCGGCGGACCTCGATGCGTTCGTAGTCCTCCACCTCGGCCACGGCGGCACGGACGACGTCCATGAGCTGCACGGGCTTGCGCCACTGCCGCGAGGGAGCGGCACCGGAGAGGATCACCAGCCCCTCGGCGTGCCGGCGCATGCGGGTGGTGAGGTGGTCGAGGCGGAAGAGGTCGGCGAGCTCGTCGGTGTCCTCGGTCCTGCGCTCCATGGTGTCGAGGAGCGTGAGCTGCTTGTGCAGCAGCACCTGGCTGCGGCGGGCGAGGTTCACGAAGACCTCGGAGACGCCTGCGCGCAGTTCGGCCTGCTTGACGGCGGCCTCCACCGCGGCGCGCTGCAGGGTGTTGAGCGCCTGGCCGACCTCGCCGATCTCGTTCTTGTCGTATTCCAGGCGCGGGGCCTCGGTCTCCACGTCGACGTGCTCGCCCGCGGACAGCCGGCGCATCACACTGGGCAGCCGGACGCCGGACGCCTCGTGCGCCTCGAGGCGCAGTTGCCGCAGATCGCGGATGAGGCTGCGGCCGACGCGTACGGACAGGACCACGGAGAGCAGCAGGGCGACCAGGCCGAGGACGCCGGCGACAGCCGCCTGCACGATCACTCCCACGGCCACCGGGCGGACGCGGTCCTGGTAGCGGTCGCCGACCTGGTCGTCCAGGGTGCGGAGTTCGCCGAGCACGTCGCCCGCGGCGGTGTCCCAGGTCTTGGCGGTGACGCCGTGGGGCGTTCCGGAGCGGACGGCGATGACGTCCTGCTCCGCGGTGCGCAGCGACTCGGTGGTGGCGTTCTTCCAGAAGCGGTCGTAGCGTTCGCGTTCCGACGACGGCAGCAGCGGCAGGCTGATGTCGTACAGGAGGCTGCGCTGGGCGACGAGGTCGGAGACGTCCCGGGTCTCGTCGGCGGAGAGCTTTCCGACCACCAGGGCGGAGCCGACCAGGGCGTCCTCACGGGAGAGCAGCTCGCGGGCGCGGGTGATGTTGACGAGCGCGCGGGCCTCCTTGTCCATCTCGACGTTGTCGACGCCGTCGAGGGTGGCCAGCAGGGCGTAGCAGGGGTCGACGAGGTGGTCGTAGCGGTCGAGGGCCTGGGCGCGGTCGACCGTGCCCTCCTCGACGCTGCGGCGCAGGGAGTCGATACCGCGGAAGGCGTCCAGGACCGCGGTGAGGCGCTCGTTGTCGTCGGCGTCCATCCCGTCGACGATGTCGGAGTCCTTGGCGTTGCCGCGGATCTTGCGGATGGCCTCGTCGGTGGCGGCCCGGGTGCGGCGGAGTGCGGTGAGCGCGTCGGCGGCCCGGGGGTCGGCGAGGTAGACGAGGGTCTGGCGGCGTTCCTGCTGCAGGACGCGGGCGGTGTCCTCGGTGGGGTAGCCGATGTCCTCGATGATGTCCGTGACGTGGAACAGCTGTGCCACTTCGCGACCCGTGAGTACGGTCGCGAAGCCCCAGATCGCGGTCAGGGACACCAGCGGCACGAGAAGCAGCGCCACGATCTTCCGGCGGATGGACTTCCCGCGAAAGCGCATGGCCTCCCCCAGCTCGACCCCCGCCGGTCCGGGGGTACACATGTGCGTCAACAAACGGCGCGAGCCTACTACCGCCACACCGTTAACTCGAAGACGCGTCCGGAAGGTGGCCTTCCGCACCCACGTCGAGACATGGCGAGTTGTCCGGGCATTGCGGGAGATTGCCACCGTGATTGACGTGCTGAAAGAAGGATGGTCGGGATCACTCCGGCGGACCGGTTGGCCGGAATTTTTCGCTGGTTGGGAATCTTCGTGACGCTTCGTTCGTCCTTCATACGGGAGATGAGTGCGGAATCGGCCACAGGAGTCGCATCCCGCATCTGGGCGGCGTAAAACAGCGCAAGCCGGGCAGCCACTGGGGAGTTGGTGTCTTCGGACGCCGGAGAGAGCGGTGTGCCGGCGGTGGGGAGTGACACGGTGATGGGCACGGCGGAGCGGAGCAAGGCGCCCGAGGACGGCGGTGCGGTGCGCTCGGAGGAGTTGAGCAGTACTCAGGCGCGGGATCGCGGTAATCGGTCGCGCGGGCGTGACGGGAAGTCGGCCAGAGATGACGCGGAGTCGGCCTGGACTCAGGAGCAGCCCTCCTACCAGCCGTTGTGGGTCGAGGAGCCGGCACGGCGGCGACGGCTGCCCGACCCGGTGCGGACGGCTGCCGTACGGGCGGTGCTCCTCATCGCCGTGACGCTCGTTCAGGCCATGGTGGCCTTCCTCTGCACCATGGCCGGGTCATGGCTGGCGTTCCCCATGGTGATCAGCAGTGTGGTGAGCACCGTCGTGGCCACCTGGGGCGCGGTCGACGTATGGGTGACCCGTCAGGTGTGGTACCAGCGCAACGGCGTGGTGTCGGTGCCCAGCAGCACGGCCCGCTCGCTGCGGCGTGAGCGGCGCACCGCCCGGCGGGAGGAGCGGGCCGCCGAGCGTGAGCGGGAGCGGATACGGCGGCGGGGCGGCACCGGGCAGCTGTCGCACCCCTGAGACGCCTGAGGCGCGCGGCACCGCCCGGACCGGCCCACGGTGGATACGCGTGGCTATGCCGGCCGCTTGAACATCCGGGTCGCCGTGATCTCGCTGTGCACCGCCTCCCCCGCCTGGGGCTGCTGGGGGAGGCCGGGGCGGAGGTGTTCCTCCACGCTGATGTACTTCAGACCGGCCCTGAGGTCGGCGTCGTTGCGGAGCCGGATGACCAGCGGGAACTCGGCGAGCGCGGTCGTGTCGAACAGGCCGGTGGTGTACAGGAGCTGGACGCCGAGCGCGTCGGACACGGCGCGCTGGAGTTCCAGCAGGTACGTGGCGTTGGCGCGGCCGATCGGGTTGTCCAGGAACAGCGTGCCCGCGTGGCGGTGCTTGTCCCGCCCCCGGTCGTTCGACCGCAGCGCCGCCATCGTGCAGTACAGGGCGATGGCCGCGGTGAGCAGCTGACCGCCGGAGAAGACGTCGCCCATCTGCCCGACGGGGACGCGTTCGGCGCGCAGCACGGCGTCGGGCTTGAGGATCTCGACGGCCACGCCCTTGGGCTGGAGCGCGGCGGCGACTCCGCGCAGCAGCAGGGACATGCCGTCGCGGCGCAGGTCGGAGTTCTTCTTCACGGCGGCCCGGGTCGCCTCGTCGATGACCTCGCCGAGCCGCTCGGTGAGCGTGGCCTGGTCGGGTTCCTCGAAGCGGATGCGCAGGAACTCCTGCCCGGACCACTCGCCGAGTCCCTCGGGCAGGCGGGACAGTCGCTGGGCGGACCGGAGGGTGGCGAGGGCCGACTCCACGAGGCCGCGCAGCCGGTCCACGATGGAGTCGCGGTTGCGCTCCAGCTGCGCCAACTCGTCGGTGAGGACGCGCAGTCGGGGTGCGAAGGCGTCCGCCCACTTCTGGGCGTGCTCGGGCAGCGCGGAGGCGGGCAGTTCGCGGATCTGCTGCCGGGCTGGGGTGCGGACCTGCTCGTAGCGGGTGGAGTTGGCGTGCCGGACCAGGACGTCGCTCGCCTCGCGCACGGCGGCCTCGGCGGCTGAAAGGTCGGCGGCGCAGCCGCGCAGCGAGCGGCGGGCCTCGGCGGCTGCCTGCCGGGCGTCCTCCAGGCTGCCGGGATAGGGCTCCGGCTCCTCCTGCTCCTCGTCGGTCACGTGTTCGCGGAGCAGGTCGCGGAGCATGGCGGCGATCTCGTCGAAGCCGCTCGCCGCGTCCTCGGCGGCCCGGTGGGCGTCGAGGAGCTCGGTGTGCGCCTCGCGGGCCTGGGTCAACGCCTCCGTGCGTGCGGCGAGTTCGGTGGTCGCCGTGCGCAGCAGGGCCTGGGCGTGCTCGGCGTCGCGCGGGACGAGTTCCTCGGGCAGTTCGGTGTGCGCCTCGCCGTCCTCGGGGGCGTGCCGCTCGGCCTCGCCGCGCAGCCGGCCGAGCTGCTCGCTGGCGCTGGACATACGGGTCTCCAGGAGCTGCACCAGCTCCTCCGCGCGTGCGGCGGCGGCCTGCCGGGAGGGGCCGTCGGCGCCGTCGGGCGACTGGAGCAGCTGTTCGGCGCGTGTGCGGACCTTGTTGCTGAGGCGGTCCAGTTCGGCGCGGGCGGCGCTCTCGTCGCTCTCCGCGCGGGCCTGCTCGGCGCGCAGGTCGGCGCCGACGCCGACCTTCTCGTACACCTGGGAGGCGGCCCGGTAGGCCTCGCGCAGCGCGGGCAGCGACGCCTTGGGCGCGTCCGCGTCGGTGTCCGGTACGTCGTCGGGCGCGCCCGCGATCTCGGCGCGTTCGGCGCGCAGCGCGCGGGCGGTGCGGCGGGCGTCGTCGGCGGCCCGCTGGGCGGCGCGGCGGTCCTCGTCGGCGGCGCGGGCACGCTCCAGGCAGGCCTGGGCGCGGGCCTCCGACTCGGCTGCATCGTCGGCGAGTTCCCGCAGCTTGACCTGCCAGCCCGCGCGCTCGCGCAGCCGGAAGGCGAGCCCGGCGAGGGCGTCGGCGGCGCGCCGGGCCTTCTGCGCGGCCTCCTGCCGCTCGTCGCGCACCAACGCGGCCTCGGCGGCGGCCTCGTCGGCCTCCGCGCGCACGGTCCGGGCCTCGGCGAGCTCGGCCTCGGACTCCTCGGCGAACGCGTGCGTCTCCTGTGCCGTCCGCGCCAGCTCGGTGAGGCGCCCGGCCGGGCAGCCGGTGCGCCAGGAGGCGAGCCGTGCGGCCAGCTCCCGGTCCTTGCCGAGCCGGGCGGCGAGCGCCCGGATCTCCTCGTCCCGCTCGGTGGCCCGCGCGCGCAGCGCCTGCCGCTCCTCGTCGGCGGCGTGCTCGTCGTGCATGGCCGGGTTCGGCGGGACGAGGAACACGTCGCCGGGCGTCGCGTCCTCGGCCGGGGTGGGGGCGAGCAGCGCGGCGGCCGTGCCGACGGCCACGGCGGACCGGGGCAGCAGGGCGGCGTCGCCGAGCACCTCGCGGGCCCGGGCGTGCGTGTCCGGGTCGGTGATGATCACGCCGTCGACCAGCTCCGGGCGGGCGGCGAGCACGCGCGCGTGGTCGGCGGGATCGACGGCCTGGGCGAGGTAGCGCCAGCCGGGCAGCGCGGGGATGCCGTGCTCGCCCAGGTACTCGACGGTGGCCAGGACGTCGGGGCCGGGCGGCAGCAGTCCGCCGTCGCCCAGTGCGCCGAGGATCCGGGAGTCGTCGGCGGCGGCGGTGCGCAGCTCGAAGAGATGGCGTTCGGCGGTGGCGACGGCGTCGTCGAGGAGCTCGCGCAACTCGTCGGCGAAGCGGTCGAGTTCCTCGGGCGTGAACGGGCCGAGGGCGCTGGGGGGACCGTCACCCGGCCTGGCCGCGGGTGCCGGGCGGGTGTCGCTGTCGTGCCGGGGCTGGCGAATGCCGGGGCGTACGTCCTCCCCGGTGAGGCTCAGCAGCTCCGCGAGCCGCTGCTCCGCCGTCAGCGACTCGGCGAGCCGGCGCTCGGCCTCGTACGACCGCTCGGCCGCCGTCGCCGCGTCCGCCGCGCGGGCCGCCGTCAGCTCCGCCCGGGACTCGGCGGAGGCCGCTTCGCGCGCATGTTCGGTAGCCTTGCGGGAGGCCTCGCGGGCCACGTCCCAGGCAGCGACGGCGGTCTTCTCTGCGTCGCTGGCGGCGAGCGCCGCGCGCGCGGGGTCGGCGTCGGGGGCGCTGTCGTCGAGCCAGCCCGCGCGGACCGCCTCGGCGGTCTCCTGCTCGACCTCGCTGAGCCGCTGGCGCAGGTGTCCGGCCTCGCTGCGGGCGCGCTGCGCCTCGGTGGCGGCGGCGGTCGAGTCGCGGTACGCGGAGTCGTTGACCTGCTGGAGCGCGGCCGCACGCTCCTCCTCCTCGTTGGCGAGGTTCTCCGCGCCGCCGGCGGCGGCGTGCAGGGCCCGCACGAGGTCGACGGCGGCCTTGGCGCGGGCGGCGAGTGCGGGAGCCGCGTCCCGTTCGGCCTCCTGGATGGCGGCGGCCACGCGCGCGACGCGGTCGGCGGCGACGCGGTGGCGCAGCACGGCCTCGGCGGCCTGCCAGGCGGAGTGCAGGGTGCGCGCGTCGGCGAGTTCGCGCTTCTGCGCCGCGGCGGACTTCTCGGCGGCGGCGAGCGCCAGAGAGGCGTGCCGGTAGGCCAGTTCGGCGGCGATCAGCGCGCTGCGCTCCCGGGCGCCCTCGGAGTGTGTGACGGCGTACGCGGCGGCCGTGACCCGCTGGGCGAGATCGGCGGCCCGCGCCCGCTCCCGCACGCCGCGCGCGGAGAGCCGCCGGGCCAGGGTGCGGGTGCGGCGCTCGGATCCGGCGTGGATGTCACGCGCGCGTGAACGCGCCTCGGCGGCCTCGACGATCCGGCCGAGCAGCTCGACGGAGCCGGCGGTGAAGTCCCGTTCGGCGATCAGTTCGGCGCGCCGGCCCAGCTTGTTGCCGAAGCCGCTGACCAGGTCGGCGAGTCCGTCGGTGTCGCGGGTGTCGGTGACGGCGCGCAGCAGCAGGTCGGTGAAGTCGGAGTCCTTCTTCACCGCGAAGAGGCCGGCCGCCTCGCCCTCGTCGGCGTTCATCTCTCGCTGGTACCGGAAGAGTTCGGGGTCGAGACCGAGTTCGCCGAGGTGCTCGATCCAGCGGTCGTGGATCTCCTCCCAGTGCGCCTCCAGGTGCGGGTACGCCTTGCCCGCCTCGGTGAGGGCGTCCCGGAAGCCCTTCATGGTGCGGCGACGGCCCTGTGCACCCGACTGGCCCTCCACGGGCGGCCGTACGGCGGTGGACTCGGCGACGGGCAGGTTGTCGAGGCTCAGCCCGGGGCCGGGCCGGAAGGAGTACCAGGCCTCGGCGAACTTGCGTGGGTCGTTGGACACCTGACGGCCGCGCCACTCGCTGACCTTGCCGACCACGACGCACTCACCGGTCAGCACGTGCTGCCACTCCAGGGCCACGTGCCCGCAGTCGTCGGCGAGCAGGAACTTTCGCAGCACGCCGGAGCTCGCGCCGCCGAGGGTGTTGCGGTGGCCCGGCAGCATCACGGAGAAGATCAGCTTGAGCAGGACGGACTTGCCGCCACCGTTCTCCAGGAAGAGCACGCCGGCGGGCGCGGGCCGGCGTGGCGGGCCGACCGGCTCCTCCGCGAAGAACTCCGCCTGGGTGGGCGCGGGTTCGGGCACCGGCGCACCCACGCCTCGCAGGTCAAGCACGGTGTCGGCGTAGCGCGCACCGGCGGGCCCGATGGAGTAGAGGCGGACCCGGGACAGCTCGTACATGGCGGACTCTCGCGTTAAGTCTTCGGCAGATCGGAAGGTTCAGGAGTGGAACGGCAGCCCGGCGTCGGCCACCAGGTCCAGGTCGTCGGTGTCCTCGGCGGGCATCAGGCTGGCCGTGCCGTCGGTGACCGGGACGACGCCCAGTTCGAGGAGCTCGGCCATGGCGGCGCCGCCCGCCAGGTCGCGTACCTGGAGCTGGTAGCGGGCGGTTGTGCGGTAGGTGCCGCCGTTGTCGTCGCCCGTGCGCTGCAGGAACCCGGAGTCGGTGAGGAACCCGACGGCCTTCGCCACGATGCCCGTGGTCGATGCGGCCGGCCGGCGGGCGTCCTTGGTGGCGCCGGTCGCGCTGCGTCTGGCCCAGATCCGCCAGGCGGCCTCCAGTCCGGGCGCGTCGGTGGCCGGGTCGGTGTTCTCGCCCTGCTCCTCGGCGCGCTCCTCCAGGCGCCGGCAGGCCTGCCGGACGAAGGCGTCGACGCCGTTGACGCTGACGCGTCCGATGTAGCCGTCGTCGGCCAGGTCCTCCGGCCTCGGGAACGCCAGCGCGGCGACGGCCAGATGGGCCAGCCCGTGCAGGAACCGGTCCCCGGAGTCGGCGGACGTGCGACGCGCGTAGTCACCCATGCGGACGGCGAACACCGAGTCCTCGGCGGCCGTCACGGCCATCCCCGCGCGCGGGGACACCTCCAGCACCACGAGCCCGAGTCCGGCGGCGACGGCGTCCGCGAGCCGCGCGAAGGGCGGGTCCTCGCGGTAGCGGCGCAGCAGTTCGGTGTACTCCTGGTCGCGGGCGGGCTGGAGCTTGGGCTGCAGCCCGAAGGCGACGAGCCGGGCCGCGTCGGCGGCGTCGGCGGGGGTGACGGCGGAGCCCGCGGGCGCGGCGGCAGGCTCGGGCTCACTCCAGTCGACGTGCTCGGTCACGGCTTCGGCTCCTTGTCGCTCGCTCGGTCACTCATGCTGCTTCCGTCCGGTCCGCGGCCATACCCGCCGCGTCCAGCAGGGCGGTGCCGACGATGAGATCGGCCCCGCCGAACTCGGGATCGTCCAGCTCGGTCCCGTCGTCCACGGCGAACAGCAGCTTCTCCTCGCCCTGCCGGTAGGCGGTCCCCACCGGCGGACTGGCCGCGTGCACCGCCAGCAGCGCCACCAGATAGGGCAGGTCGGGGTCCTGCCGCCGGGCTTCGGCCAGCAGTCCGGACAGCCGTCGGGGCGCGTCCGCCGGAAGGTCCAGCAGCTCCGTCGCCGCGGCCAGCTGCTCCTCGCTGAACCGGCTGTCGTCCGGCGTGGCGATCAGGTCGGGCTCGGGCATCTCGGCGCCCAGGTGCTCGCGCTCCATCGGCGGCGTGAGCAGTATGTCGACGAGATCGACGACCCGGACCGACACCGGTGTGCGCAGGCCCGTCCCGCGCGAGAAGAAGGCGTCCGTGACCCGGATCGCCTGCTCCAGGGGCAGCCGGAGGACGGGCGCGACGAGGTGCCCGTACAGGTCTGTGCCCGAGGTGGTCAGGGGGGTGGCGAAGGCCTGCCGGTCCTGCTCGGCGCGGAAGAGGGGGCCGGCCTCCAGCAGGCGCGACTGGAGCTGTGTGTGCCGCCGGATGCAGTCCTTGACGATGTCGACCAGTTCGGCGGCCCGCCGCTTGTGCTCGGGCTCCTCGGTCTCGTCGCGTGCCTTGCGGATGTTGGTGAGGATCGCGTTCTCGTGGCGGTACCGGTCGGCCACGTGGTCCAGGGCCTCGGTGATCATGTCGGGTACGGCGCTGAGCCAGTCCACCGCGCGGACGTTGCGCCGGGTCGCGTCCAGGGCACGGCGCAGGGTCTCCGAGTACTGGACGGTGCGGTACCGGGCCTGCTCGGCGGCGAGCTGGGCGTCGGCGAGGCGGCCGCGGTTGATGAGTACCTCGAGCTTGACCTCGGCGGCGATCTGGGCGCTGGTGACATCGGTGTCGAGGGCGCCGACGAGGACGTTGACGGCTTCGTCGGTCGTCCGGAGGTAGACCGTGCCGCCGGGGCCGGGGACCTCCTCGATCAGCTTGAAGTCGTAGTCACGGCGGACGTACGTCCCGTCCGGCGCGAACGTGCCGTACACCGCGCGGAAGCCGCGGTCGACGCTGCCGACGTTGATCAGGTTCTCCAGGACCCAGCGGGCCACGCGCTCGTGCTCGGCGACGGGCCGCTGCGGGGCCTGGGCGGCGATGCGCGGGATGAGCCGGGCCACGATCTGCTCGTGGTCGGCGCCCGTGTCGAAGTCCATGTTCAGCGTGACGAGGTCGATGGCCGCGAGGGCCACCTCGGACATGCCGTACACCGAGTACTCGCCCGCCAGGTTGGCCTTGCGCGCGTCGAGGTCGTGCAGCGGCGCGGTGCAGGCGAGCGCCCGCAGCCGCCGCGCCAGCCCCTCGTCGGCGGCCGGCCCCGGCGCCGGGCGCGGCCCCGCGGTGAACTGGGGCGGAACGCTGTCCGTCGATGCAGGCGAAGTCACGGTGCACAGACTAGGTCCTCGGTCTGACAACGACCCAAACGACGCAGATGCCGCCCCTGGTCACCGCCGTCACGCCGATCCGGCTAGCCGTCCTCCCCGACCCGCCGGCGATAGACCTCGACGACCCGTTCGAGCGCGTCGTCGAAGTAGACCGCGAGCAGTGCCTCCGCCTCCCGCTTGTCCCCCGCCCGCAGCGCCTCGAGGATCTGCTGGTTGCGCCCGAGGTACGGCTCGTGCAGGGCCCGCGGGTCGTCCACGATGTGGAAGGCCAGGCGCAGTTCGGCGAAGACGCTGCGCATCAGCTCGTCGGTGCGGTCGCTCCCGGCGAGGGCCACCAGCTCCCGGTGGAAGTGGATGTTGGCGGTGGCGACGCCTTGCCAGTCCCCCTCGCGCGCGGTCCGCTGCCCTTCCTCGACCGCCTCGGCCGGCCCGCCGAGACCGTACGGCGGTTCGCCCAGGCTCCGGACGACGGCGCACTCGACGAGAGCCCGGGTGCGGTAGATGTCCTGTACGTCCTCGACGGCCAGAACCCGGACGAAAACCCCTCTGTTCAGCTCGTGGACGAGCAGCCGCTCGTGGGTGAGCAACCGGAACGCCTCGCGCAGGGTGTTGCGGGAGACGCCGAGCGCCCCGCCGATACTGTCCTCCGACAGCCGGGTGCCGGGTGGGAAGTAGCCCTCGGCGATGCGGCTTCGGAGGATGTCCGAGACCCGCTCGGCGGTGCTGGTGCGCCCCAGGAGCGCGCGGTCGTCGGCCAGTCCCGTCAACTGCTCTGCCATGACCGAATTCAACCTCAGACAGAAGAACGAAACAACATGGGTATTGAAGGATCGTTGAACGATCCTCTACGGTGCTCGACACCGGCTCACTTCTCAGCACCCTCCGTCCCCCCTCTGCGAGGTGCCCATGAGCACGACCCCTCCGCCACAGTCCGTGACCTCCGACGTGCAGTCGTCGAAAGGTCAGCACGCCACCGAAGACGGCCCGTTGGGCTGGCTGCACGCGCTCGGACCGCGCGGCCGCCGCGCCTTCGTCGGCGCTTTCGGCGGTTATGCCCTGGATTCCTATGACTACTTCACGCTGCCGCTGAGCATGGTGGCGCTGGCGGCGTACTTCGGCCTCGACAGCGGCCAGACGGGCCTGTTCACCACCGTGACGCTGGTGGTCTCCGCGATCGGCGGCGCCGTGGCGGGCGTGGTGGCGGACCGGGTCGGCCGGGTCCGGGCCCTGATGATCACGGTGATCACGTACGCGGTGTTCACCGTGGCCTGCGGCTTCGCGCCCACCTACGAGACCCTGCTGGTCTTCCGGGCCCTCCAGGGCCTCGGCTTCGGCGGTGAGTGGGCGGTCGGTGCGATCCTGGTCGCCGAGTACGCGAGCGCCCGGCACCGGGGACGCACGCTGGGCGCGATCCAGAGCTCATGGGCCGTCGGCTGGGCGCTGGCGGCGATCGTCTACACGCTGGTGTTCTCCTTCGCGGGCGACGACCTGGCCTGGCGTGTCATGTTCTGGACCGGCGCACTGCCCGCGCTGCTCGTGGTGTGGCTGCGCCGCCGCGTGCACGACGCCCCGCAGGCGAGCGCCGCCCGCGAACAGAGCCCGCAGCGCGGGTCGTTCGCGGCCATCTTCCGGCGGGGCACGGCCGAGGCGCCGGGACTGCTGCGCACGACGGTCTTCGCGGGCCTGCTGTCCACGGGCGTGCAGGGCGGCTACTACACGCTGGCGACCTGGGTGCCGACGTATCTGAAGAGCGAGCGCGGCCTGTCGGTCGTGGGGACCGGCGGCTATCTGACGTTCCTGATCTCCGGCGCCTTCCTCGGCTACCTGACCGGCGGCTATCTCACCGACCGGCTCGGCCGGCGCCGCAACATCTGGCTCTTCGCCCTGCTGTCAGCCGTCTGCATCCTGGCGTACGCGAACATCCCCAGCGGCGCCAACACCCTGCTGCTGGTGCTCGGTTTCCCGCTCGGCTTCTGCATGTCGGCGATCTTCAGCGGGTTCGGCTCCTACCTGAGCGAGCTGTACCCGACGGCGGTGCGCGGCACCGGACAGGGCTTCACGTACAACACCGGCCGTGCGGTGGGCGCGGTCTTCCCGACCCTGGTGGGCTTCCTGGCCGACAGCTGGGGCGTGGGCGGCGCACTGGTCTTCGGTGCGATCGGGTACGGCATCGCGGCGCTGGCACTGCTGGGGCTGCCGGAGACGCGCGGAACGGAGCTGCGGTGACCACGGCGAACCGCACCGGGGACCGTCCCCTGACCCTCGTCGACGAGCACGCGCACGCGTGGAGCCCCGGGGCCGCGCGGGAACGTTTCCGGGAAGGCCTGGCGGGCCCCACGGCCGGGGTCGCGGCCGGTCACACGCAGGCCAACCTGATCACGGTGCCCGCCGACTGGGCCTACGAGATGCTGCTGTTCTGTCAGCGCAACCCCAAGCCCTGTCCGGTGCTCGACGTCACGGACGCCGGTTCGTTCAGCACCGTCCTCGCCGAGGGCGCGGACCTGCGCACCGACCTGCCGCGCTACCGCGTGTGGGTGGACGGCGAACTGGCCGACGAGCCGAAGGACGTGCGCGCCCACTGGCGGGACGACCTGGTCTCGTTCCTGCTCGGGTGCAGCTTCACCTTCGAATGGGCGCTGACCGGGGCCGGCGTACCGGTCCGCCACGTCGAGCAGGGCCGCAACGTGCCGATGTACGTCACCAGCCGCCAGTGCCGTCCGGCGGGGCGGCTGCGCGGCCCGATGGTGGTGTCCATGCGCCCGGTGCCGCCGGAGCATCTGGCGGCCGCGATCCGGGAGAGCAGTCTGCTCCCGGCGGTGCACGGCAGCCCCGTGCACTGCGGCGACCCGGCGGCGCTCGGCATCGGCGACCTCGACCGGCCCGACTTCGGCGACCCGGTGGCCGCGGAGCCGGACGACATCCCGGTGTTCTGGGCCTGCGGGGTGACCCCGCAGGCCGCGGTGATGGCCTCGCGCCCGCCGTTCGCCATCACGCACGCGCCGGGCCAGATGTTCCTCACCGACGCCCGGGACGAGCAGTACCGGGTCCTCTGACGGCACCGGAAAGAAGACGGAAGAAGATCCATGACCTCGATCGATCTGAACGCCGACCTCGGCGAGGGCTTCGGCCGCTGGCGGCTCACCGACGACGAACGGCTGCTGTCCGTCGTCACCAGCGCCAACGTGGCCTGCGGCTTCCACGCCGGGGACGCGGCCACCATGCGCCGGGTGTGCGAGCTGGCGGCCGAGCGCGGGGTGACGATCGGCGCGCAGGTCTCGTACCGGGACCTGGCGGGGTTCGGACGGCGCGCGATGGACGTGCCGCCCGCCGAACTGGCGGCCGAGGTCGCCTACCAGATCGGGGCCCTGGAGGTGTTCGCACGCGCGGCGGGCGCGCGCGTGGCCTACGTGAAGCCGCACGGTGCCCTCTACAACCGGGTGGTGCACGACGAGGAGCAGGCCGGGGCGGTGATCGAGGGCGTGCTCCTGGCGGACGGTTCGCTGCCGGTGCTCGGCCTGCCCGGCTCGCGCCTGCTGGACCTGGCCCGCAAGGCGGGGCTGCCGGCCGTCACGGAGGCCTTCGCGGACCGTGCGTACACCGAGGAGGGCACGCTCGTGCCGCGCGGCCGGGACGGGGCGGTGGTCAGCGATCCGGAGGCCGTCGTGGAGCGCTCGGTGGACCTCGCGCGCTCCGGCACGGTCACCGCGGACTCCGGCGCACGCATCGAGGTCCGCGCCCGCTCTCTGTGCCTGCACGGGGACACGCCCGGCGCGGTCGAGCTGGCCCGCCGGGTGCGCGAGCGGCTGGTGGCGGCGGGCCTGACCGTGGAGGCCTTCGCATGAGGGCGCTGCCCGTCGGCGACCGCGGGCTGCTGGTCGAGCTGGACTCGGGCGAGGCGGCCCAGGCAGTGCACGCGGAACTGCTGCGGCGCCGCGTGGAAGGGCGGCTGTCCGTCCGCGAGATCGTGCCCGCCGCCCGCACGGTCCTCCTCGACGGCCTCGACGACCCGCAGCGCCTGGCCGCCGAGCTGACCGCCGCCGAGGTGCCTCCCGCGGTCCTACGCGCGCGTGAGGCCGTCGAACTCCCGGTGCGCTACGACGGCCCGGACCTCGCCGACGTCGCCGCCCACTGGAACGTCCCGGCACACGAGGTGGCCCGTATCCACGCGGCCACCGAGTTCACCGTCGCCTTCTGCGGGTTCGCGCCCGGCTTCGGCTACCTCACCGGCCTCGCGCCGCACTACGACGTGCCGCGCCGGGCCACCCCGCGCACGTCCGTCCCGGCCGGCGCCGTCGGGCTGGCCGGCCCGTACACCGGCGTGTACCCGCGGTCGTCGCCGGGCGGCTGGCAGCTGATCGGCACGACCGACGCGGTCCTGTGGGACCACGCGCGCGTGCCGGCCGCGCTGCTGTCACCGGGCGCCCGCGTCCGCTTCGTACCGGTGGGGGACGCATGACCGACCGGGCGCTCGTGGTGGTACGCGCGGGAGCGCTTACCACCGTGCAGGACCGGGGGCGGCCCGGGTACGCCCACCTCGGCGTCCCTCGCTCCGGGGCGCTCGACCCGCCCGCGGCGGCGCTCGTGAACCGGCTGGTCGGCAACGCGCCCGACGCGGCCGTCCTGGAGACGACGCTCACCGGCTGCGCCCTGCGCCCGCGTTCGGCGGTCACGGTGGCGGTCGCGGGGGCGCCGTGCCCCGTGCGGGTGGGCGGGCGGCCGGCTGCCTGGGGCGCGCCGGTCGTGGTGCACGCCGGTGAGGTGCTGGAGGTCGGGGCGGCCGAGCGGGGAGTACGCGCCTATGTGGGCGTCGGTGGCGGCATCGCCGTCGAGCCGGTCCTCGGCAGCCGTTCCACGGACCTGCTGTCCGGTCTCGGACCGGAACCGCTCGCGGACGGGGCGGTGCTGCCCCTGGGGAGCCCCTCCGGCCCGCACACGCGCGTGGACGTCGCCCCGCAGCCCGGCCCGCCCGCCGAGCTCGTGCTGCGGGTGACGTTCGGCCCGCGCGACGACTGGTTCACGCCCGGGGCCGTCCGCGACCTCACCGCGCGGACGTTCCGCGTGTCGTCGGCGAGCAACCGCATCGGGCTGCGCACGGAGGGACCTGCCCTGGAGCGGGCCCGCCCCGGCGAACTGCCCAGCGAGGGCATGGTCCTGGGCGCGGTCCAGGTCCCCCCGAACGGCCGGCCCGTGGTGTTCCTGGCCGACCACCCGACCACCGGGGGCTACCCGGTGATCGCGGTGGTGCGCGCCGCCGACCTGCCTGCGGCCGGGCAGGCGCTGCCGGGCACGCCGGTCCGCTTCGTGGCCGTCCGCCGCCGTTGAGCCCTCAGGCGGCGTCCGGGCGCTCCACGACCGACAGCGAGGCGAGCGCGGCCGACACGGCGTGCGCGGTGCGCAGGTCGAGGCGGGCGCTGGTGCCGCGGGCCCGGTGGCGCAGTTCGTCGGCGGCCAGCCCCAGCAGCTGCGGCAGCAGGTCGGTGCACCGGCGGGCCACCCAGCCCGTCCCGGCTGTGGCCAGCCACCACAGGCTCGCCGACCGGGTGGGCGCGGGGAACTCCGGTTCCGCCGAGGGCGCGGGCCCGCTCGCCCTGCCCGCCTCCCTGAGGAGGGCGTGGAAGCGCACGGCGAGCTGCCGGTGGCCGCGCTCGCCGGGGTGCAGCCGGTCCGCGCTCCACAGCGCGCGGTCGGTGAGCCAGGCGCCTTCCGAGGCGTGCAGATGGACGGCGCCGTACCGGTCGGAGAGCGCGTGCACCACCGCGTTGACCGCGCGTTGCCGCCGGGCGAGTGGACGGGCCAGCGCACTCGGCAGCCCCAGCATCGCGCCGGGGTCGGGCAGGCAGGCCGTGAGCAGGGCGGCGCCCTGTCCGGTGAAGGCCGCGTAGACCTCGTCCAGCCGGGCGGCCACCGCGTGGAGGTCGAAGGTGCACCGCAGGGTGTCGTTGACGCCGATGACGACCGAGACCAGGTCCGGGCGCAGTTCAAGTCCGGCCGGAGTCTGCCGCTCCAGCACGTCACGCGTCTGCGCCCCGCTGAGGGCGAGGTTGGTGAACTCCACCCGCTCCTCGGCCAGCCCGTCGGCCAGCAGCGCGGCCCAGCCGCGCCGGCCGTCGCCGACGGGGTCGCCCACGCCCTCGGTGAGCGAGTCCCCCAGGGCCACGAAGCGGACCGGTCTCATGCGACGCCCTCCGCGACGCCGCGACGGGAGGGTGCCGTCCCGCCGTCCCCGGAAGAACGGCACAGCGCCGCGGCGTCGTGCGCCGTCAGGAACGCCTCCACCGCCGTGCCCCATCCGAAGCACTCCGCACGCGCGCGTGCCGCTTCCCGCCGCTCCGGCTCGGGGCGTGCCAGGAGCATCTCCACAGCGTCCGCGAAGGCCTCCCCACGGTCGGCCGCCGTGGCCCCCGCGGAGCCGATCACCTCGGGCAGCGCGGACGACGCGCTGGCCACCACGGGCGTACCGGACGCCATGGCCTCCAGGGCCGCGAGCCCGAAGGTCTCGGCGGGCCCGGGCGCCAGGCACACGTCCGCGGAGGCCTGCAGCGCCCCCAGCAGACACCGGTCGGCGACGTGCCCGAGGAAGGTCACCGGCAGCCCGCGCTCCCGCGCCCGCTGCTCCAGCCGTGCCCGCAACGGCCCGTCCCCGGCCACCACGAGCACCGCCCGCCGCCCGCGCCGCAGCAGCGCTTCCAGGGCGTCGAGGGCCGTCCCGGGCCGCTTCTCCACGGACAGCCGGGAGCACAGCACCAGCAGGGCCTCGTCCACGCGCGCGTGCCGGGCACGCAGTCCCGCGTCCCGCAGGGAGGGGTGCCGTTCCATCAGGTCCACGCCCAGCGGGGCGCGTACGACGTTGCGCGCGCCGATCCGGACGAACTCCCGCTCGGCGAACTCGGTGGTGCACACGACCCGCGAGTACACGTGTGCCGTGCGGAGGTTGAGGGCGTCGGCGGCGCGCCGGGAGAGGTTCTCCGGCAGGCCCCAGGTGCGCAGCACGCCGTCGGCGGTCTCGTGGGAGACCATCACGGAGGGGACCCGGGCCCGCCGTGCCCACCTGCCGGTCCACCGCAGCGTCGTACGGTCGGACACCTCGAGGCGGTCCGGGGCGAGATCCTCCAGGAGGGCGGCGACGCGCCGTTTGTCGGTGAGCACGCGGTAGCCGCCGGTGCCGGGCAGCAGCGGGCCGGGCAGGGTGATCACGCGGCCCTGCTCGGTCTCGCGGTCGGTGTGGCGCTCGCCGGGGACGACGAGGACGGGTTCGTGGCCCGCCGCGCGGAAGCCCTTGCCGAGTTCGCGCAGGGCGGTGCGCAGGCCACCCGAGGCGGGGGCGACGAAGTTGGCGAGCCGCACGATCCGCAGGGGCCGGGTACCGGTTTCGTCGGTCATGCCGCCACCACCGTCCTGCGCGCGCCGAGCACGTCCTCGTAGTGCGCGATCAGCTGGTCGCCGACCGCCGCCCAGGTCCGTCCCTCGACCAGGGCCCGCCCCGCGGCGCCGTAGGCGGTCCGCAGCGCCGGGTCGGCGGCCAGGCCCGCCACCGCGCCCCGTACGGCGTCGGCGTCGCGCGGCGGCACCAGCAGTCCGGTGCGGCCGTGGGCCACCAGGTCGAGCGGTCCGCCGACGGCGGGCGCCACGACCGGCACGCCGCTGGCCATGGCCTCCTGGACGGTCTGGCAGAAGGTCTCGAAGGGGCCCGTGTGCGCGAAGACGTCCAGCGAGGCGAAGATCCGGGCGAGCTCGTCGCCGGTGCGGCGGCCCAGGAATACCGCACCCGGCAGGGCCTCGGTCAGGGCCGGCCGGCTGGGCCCGTCGCCCACGACGACGACCCGTACGCCCTCCAGGCCGCAGACGCCGGCCAGGAGCTCGACCTGCTTCTCGGGGGCGAGCCGTCCGACGTAGCCGACGATCACCTCGCCGTTGGGGGCGAGTTCACGGCGCAGCACCTCGTCGCGCCGGTCGGGGCGGAAACGGACGGTGTCCACGCCGCGCTGCCAGAGCCGTACCCGGGGCACTCCGTGTGCTTCCAGGTCGTGCAGGGCGGCGCTGGAGGGGGCGAGGGTGCGGTCGGCGGCGGAGTGCACGGCGCGGATGCGGCGCCAGGCGGCCGCCTCACCGGCGCCCATGTAGGTGCGGGCGTATCCGGCCAGGTCAGTCTGGTAGACGGCGACGGCCGGGACGCCCAGCCGGGCGGCGGCGGCCATGCCGCGGACGCCGAGGACGAAGGGGCTGGCGAGGTGGACCAGGTCGGCGCGGTGCTCGGTGACGGCCGCGGCGAGGCGCCGGCTGGGGAGGGCGACGCGGACCTGGGGGTAGCCGGGGAGCGGGAGGGAGGGGACATGGACGACGGGGCACGGCGCCGCGAGGGCGTCGGCCTTGACACCGGGCGCGGGCGCCGGCGCGACGACGAGCGGAAGGTGACCGCGATCTACGAGGTGCCGGGCGGTCTGGAGCGCGCAGTGGGCCACGCCGTTCACATCAGGGGGAAAGGATTCGGTCACGATGACGACACGCATAACGGTGTTGTCGCCGCGCAGGACGTGGCCGCGTCAACGTGGATCTTTCCGGACGAGGAACGTCCTGTGAGCGTTCCACTGCACACCCGAGCAGGTCAGGCCGTGTCCATGCCCTCCTGACCCGCGGGTCACCCGGTGTTCACGCGGTGAGCCCTTCCGGTCCGATCCTGCTGCGTACGGCGGTCTGGACCTCGGCCTCCTCGGCCGGATCGGCGGCGAGCCGGCGCAGCTGTTCGACCACGCGGGTGTCGCCGGTCTCGGCGTGCCGGGCGGCGAGTTCGCGGGTGGTCTCCTCACAGTCCCAGAGGCATTCGACGGCGAATCCGGTGGGGAAGGAGGGATCGGTGGCGGCGAGCGCGCGGGCGGCGCGGCCGCGGAGATGGGAGGAGGCGGTCTCGCGATAGATGTGGCGCAGGACGGGTGCGGCGCAGGTGATGCCGAGGCGTCCGGTGCCGTCGACGAGGGTCCACAGGGTCGGCGCGTCGGGGCCCTCGCCCCGTACGGCTTCGCGGAGGGCACCGAGCACGAGGTCGCTGTCCTGGGCGCCGCCGCGGCAGGCGAGCATGCGTCCGGCGGCGGCGCCGAGGGCGTCGGGCCGGTGGGCCCAGCCTCGCGCGCGCTCGACGGCGGCGATGCTGCGCATCCGTTCGAAGGCGTCCACGGCGGCCTCGACGACGGGCGTGGTGCCGTCGGCGACCGCGGCCTCGACGAGGTCGAGGGCGGCGGGGTCGTTGCTGTCGGCGAGGTAGCGCAGGGCGGTGCACCGGGCTCCCTCGGTGCCGTCCTTGGCGGCCTGCACGATCTCCGGCCGGTCCTCGGGGCCGGCGACGGCGACCAGGCAGCGGGCGGCCGGGACGTGCAGGGCCGCACCGCGCTCGACGCCCTGCTGGGCCCATTCGAGAACGGCCCGAACGCTCCAGTCCGGGCGGGGCCCGCTGGGCCGCATCTGCCGCTGCCAGCGGTCGAAGCAGCCGGCCTCCTGGGCGGCACGCACACGCGTGGCGATCGATTCGCGCGGATCCTCGGCCCACAACCGCCACGGCCGGGGCTCGAAGGCGTCGCGCACGGCGACGGCCAGCTCGGCCTCGCCCTCGGGGTCGGTGGGGAAACGCGCCAGGACGGGCGCGGCGAGGGCGCGCAGGGCCGCGTCGTCGTCGCGGAGCGCGAGCTCGTCGAGTGCCCAGGCCCAGTTGGAGCCGTGAGCGGCGTACCTGCGCAGCAGTTCGAGCGCGTCCAGCCTGCCGTACGAGGCGAGGTGGCCAAGGACCGCGAGCGCCAGTCCGGTACGCGACTCCTCGGTGTCGAGGACGTCCTCGGTGTCGAACAGGTGCGCCTCGATGGCGTCTAGTTCACCGTTCAGGTCGAGGTACAGGCGGGCGTAGTAGAGGGAGCGGTTCTCCACCTGCCAGTCGTGGCGGGGATCGCGCAGCACACAGTGGTCCAGGGCCGCGAGCGCCTCGGCGCGCGGGGCGGTGAGCGCGTGCAGCGTGCCGTCGCCACGGCCCCGCTGGAGCAGGCCGAGCAGCGTACCGCTGGGCGCTATGACCGGATCGAACATGGGAAACAGCCTCACATCAAGCGTCGACGCAACCGGGGAACACGCACTACCTGGCCGCGTGACACAACGTCGGGGCGCCCGCCGTCTCTTGCTTGCTGTAGACCATCTCTCTCTGCCTCTCGTCTGTGGCCCATGCGGACCGCATCACGGCCCGCGTGGTGCGGCAACACCTGCCCAGCCATCGCGTCCGTGAATCACGACGTCATGATGACCCGCGGGTTTCTCCTGCCGCGACCGTATTTCCGGCGGCCCTTTACCGCCTCCCCCGTTTTCCGTGTCGTGCCTGGTCAGGACGTTCGGATCAATGTGCGCCGAACAATTCCAGGAGTTCTGCCTTGCCGAACATCCGGGCGGTGTCGACGGCCGACGGGGTACCCGCCCCGGGGTCCGCGCCACCTTCCAGAAGTGCTTTGATCACATCCGTCTCACCCTTGAAGACGGCTCCCGCAAGCGGGGTCTGGCCCCGGTCGTTCACCTGGTCGGGCGTGGCGCCCCGGGCGAGCAGCGCCCGCACCGCCTCGGCATGGCCGTGATAGGCCGCGAGCATGACCAGCGAGTCACCGCGGTCGTTGGTGAGGTCGGCCGGAACTCCCGCGTCGACGTACGCCACGAGTGCCTCGGTCCGCCCCTTGCGGGCCAGATCGAAGATCTTGGTCGCCAGCTCCACGACCTCGGGGTCGGGGGCTTCACTCATCGGCCTGACCGCCTCTCCTTGGAAACTTCCGGTGACCGGGGGAGCCTACGGCAGCGGTGCGACCCGCCGCCGTACGAGTGAATCGCCAGCGTACTGGTTCCGGGGGAACATCACCCGATCTGCCCGAGGTAAAGATCACCCCGACGGCACCAGGCACCTCGTCAGGCACAGGGCTCCCGCCCGACCGGGCCCGTACCGCTGAGCCGCTCGGGCGAAATAAGCCGTAATTCACCCGGTTGCACCTTTTATCGTATGGATACATGCTGTGATCCTGGAAGAACTCAGGGTGACTGTCCCCCTCGACACCAGGAGACCTCAAATGATCCTCTCCATCTCAGGCGTCATGCTGCTCGGAGTCATCGTCTTCCTCTTCTTCAGGAAGGACGGACTCAAGGGCTCGCACGCATGCACCTCGGCACTGTTCGGCTTCTACCTCGCGAGCACAGGCATCGCCCCGAGCATCAAGGCCGGTGGCGAAAGCCTGGCGGGGCTACTGGGCGGCATCAAGTTCTGAGCGACCCGACGCCGACCGTTTTGCCCGTACGCACCCCCAGGAGACAGCAGTGGCCCGGCGCCCCCTTCCCCGCATTCTGAGCACCGGCGGCGCGCACATCGCCAGGAGCCGGGAGCTGGCCCGGACGGCGGCCGACAGCGCCACCGACGTCCTCCACCCGCTGATCACCGTCACGCGCGGGTTGCGCCGGCTGGCCTCGGCCGGCCGGCGCAGATGGGCGGACACGCCCAAGGACCGGCGCGGGCCACTGCTGTTCCTGGCGGCCTCGGCGGTCATGGTCCTCGCCCTGGTGCCGTACGGACCGCTGCTCGCCGCCATCACCCTGATGGCGGCGGCGGCCTGGCACGGCCGGGACCGCACACCGCCCGGGCCGGCGGGCCCCGACGAGGCCCAGACCCAGCGCCTCCAGTCGCTGTACGAGGCTCTCGTCCCCCACTTCTCCACCGCCGACGACCCGGCTCCGCTGTACGCGCACGGCGGGGACTGGGAGAACGCCTTCGCCGCGCACGAGTTCGACGACGTGGGACGCATCGGGCACCTGCTGATCCGGTACCCGGCGTACTTCCCGGACGGCGAGAGCGAGGCCCGCGCGCGGGTCGAGGCGCTGCTCGCCGCGAAGGCCGGGCGGGGTCGCGAGTACCACTTCAGGTGGGACCAGGAGGGCAACGAACTCACCGTCACCGTCCTCGCCCCGCTGCCCGCCGACATCGCCGCCCAGCGGTTCGTCACCGCGCCCGGTGAGACGGTCCTCGGCTTCACCGACCCCACCGAGGTCCAGCGCACCCTGCCCCTCTCCTTCGGCGAGGAACAGCGCGACGTTCCCCCCGTCGTGTGGCGCACCGGCCCGCGCTCGACCGAGCCGCACCTGCTGGCCGTGGGCCGGCCGGGCAGCGGCACCTCGACCCTGCTGCGGTCCGTCGCGCTCCAGGCCCTCCAGCACGGTGACGTGCTCATCGTCGACGGGGGCGGCACCGGCGAGTACGCCTGCCTGACCGGGCGCGACGGGGTGCTCGCGGTGGAGTGCGGGCTGGCCGGAGCGCTGGCCAGCCTGGAGTGGGCCGCGCACGAGACGGAGCGCCGGCTCATCGCCGTCAACCGGGCGCGGCAGGCGGGTCATCCGCCCCCGGACGACACCAGGCGGCCGCTGTGGATCCTGCTGGACCGGCCGAGCACCCTCTCCCATGTGGCCGCGGCGGACGGACGGGGGGATCCGCAGGCGCTGCTCCAGGTGCCGCTGCGGCACGGCCGGGCGGCCAATGTGACGGTGGCCGTCGCCGAGCAGTTCGACGGCGCCGACGCGTTAAGCGAGGCGGTACGGCAGCACACGCGCGCGCGTGTCGTGCTCGGCCCAGCGACGACGGAGCAACTGGTCGACGTGCTGGGCGTGCCACCGCACACCACTTTGCCGGCCGAGGTGCCGCCGGGGCGGGGATACGCGCGGTTGGGCCATGGGCCGGTGCACCGGCTGCAGGTGCCCTCGACGCCCGACCCGTACGACGACGACACCGGTGAGGCCGACCGGCGGACGGTGGTGGCGTTGCTGCCGCCGCGGACCACGCCGGCGGACGCGGCGGCGGTGGAGCGGGCACCGGAGCCGGTGGAGGCCGAGCCGGCGCCCGCGGAGGCCGCGCCAGTCCCTGCGGAGGCCGTGGCAGCCGAGAGTTCGTGAGAACGAAACCCCCTGGGCCGCCCCTCGGCCGCCCCTAGGCCACGAACGTGCGCGGCGACTCCGTTCCGTTGCTCACGCCCTGCTCCACCAGGCGCGCGGCCGCGGCCAGCCGGGCCGCCGCCTCCTCCGCCACCGCTCCGCCGACCGTGAAGGGGAGCCGCACATAGCCCTCGAAGGCGCCGTCGACCCCGAAGCGCGGGCCCGACGGGACCCGTACGCCGACCCGCTCCCCCGCCTCCGCGAGCCGCGAACCCGACAGGCCGCCCGCGCGCACCCACAGGGTCAGGCCGCCCTTGGGGACCTCGAACTCCCAGGTGGGCAGCTCGCGGCGGATCGCGGTGACGAGGGCGTCGCGGTTCTCGCGGGCCTGGGCGCGGCGGAGGTCCACCGCCTGTTCCCAACCGCCGGTGGTGAACAGCCAGTTGACGGCCAGCTGTTCCAGGACGGGGGTGCCCAGGTCGGCGTAGGCGCGCGCGGCGACCAGGCTGCGGATCACGTCCGGGGCCGCGCGTACCCAGCCGATGCGCATACCGGCCCAGAAGGCCTTGCTCGCCGAGCCGACCGTGATCACCGTGGAGCCGGCCGGGTCGAAGCCGCACACCGGGCGCGGCATCACTGAGCTGTCGAGGTCCTCGTCGAGCCACAGGTCGGTCATCGTCTCGTCCGCGACGAGCACCGTGCCCGCCGAGCGGGCCGCGTCCACCAGCCGGCGCCGCTGGTCCTCGTCCGCGAGGGCGCCGGTGGGGTTGTGGAAGTCGGCGACGACGTACGCGAGCCGGGGCGCGGCGTCCCGCAGGACCTGGCGCCAGAGGTCCATGTCCCATCCGCTGAGCCCCTCCCCCATCGCGACCGGGACGAGCCGGGCGCCCGCCTCCCGCATCAGCTGGAGGATGTTGGCGTACGACGGGGACTCCACGGCGATGCGCTCGCCGCGGCCCCCGAAGAGGTGGCAGATCGCGTCGATGGCGCCCATCGCGCCGGTCGTCACCATGATCTGCTCGGGCATGGTCGGGATCCCGCGCGCGGTGTACCGCTCGGCGATCACCGAGCGCAGCGCGGGCAGGCCGGCCGGGTAGTCGCCGTGCGTGTGGGCGTACGGCGGCAGCTCCTCCAGGGCGCCCTGCACGGCCCGGGTGAGCCATGGCTCGGGGGCGGGCAGGGCCGCGCAGCCCAGGTCGATGACCGAGCCGAGCGACTCGGGCGGCAGGGGCTCGAGACCGCGGGCGGGCAGGGGGTTGCCCGCCGGGACGGCCGTCCAGCTGCCCGCCCCGCGCCGGGACTCCAGGAAGCCCTCGGTACGCAGCGCCTCATAGGCGGCGGCGACCGTGGTGCGGCTGACGGAGAGGGCGAGTGCCAGTTCGCGCTCGGCGGGCAGGCGGGCGGCCACCGGCACCCTGCCCTCCAGGACCAGCAACCGGATGCCGTCGGCGAGCGCCCGGTAGGCGGGCGGACGGCGCGTACCGGGGCCGGCCGGGCGGTCCTGCTGCGAGTTGAGGAGCCGGGCGAGCTGCGCGGCACCCACCGCCGAGGTCCACTGAGCCATGACGATCAGTCCACCTTCCCCGGATTGGCCATGGATGGCTTGTCTTTCCAAGCCACAGAGTGACATGAGTCAGGCCACTACCACCACCCAGGGGGACCCTTTGTCCGCGAAGTCGTCCGCGAAGCACCAGATGGCGAGGCGGTTGATCCAGCTGTACGCGGGGCTCGCGCTGTACGGCGCGAGTTCCGCGCTCCTGGTGAAGTCCGGTCTCGGGCTCGAGCCGTGGAACGTCCTGCACCAGGGCCTCGCGAAGCTCACGGGGCTCAGCATGGGCGTCGTGCTCACGATCGTGGGCGCGGCGGTGCTGCTGCTGTGGGTGCCACTGCGCCAGCGCCCCGGGCTCGGCACCGTCTCCAACGTCCTGGTGATCGGCGCCGCGATGGATGCCACGCTCTCCGCACTGCCCGACGCGCACACCCTGGCCGTACGGATCCCGCTCCTGGTGGCCGGCATCGTGCTCAACGGCGCGGCGACCGGCCTCTACATCGCCGCGAACTTCGGCCCCGGTCCGCGCGACGGCCTGATGACCGGGCTGCACCGGCGCACGGGCCGCTCGATCCGGCTGATCCGCACCGCCGTGGAGCTCACGGTCGTGGCCACCGGGTTCACCCTGGGCGGCACCATCGGGGTGGGCACCGTGCTGTACGCGCTGTCGATCGGTCCGCTGGCCCAGGTGTTCCTGCGGCTTTTCGCCGTCCCGACGGCATCCGCCGGCAGCACGGTGGTTGCCACCGGGTCACCCAAAAGGGTGATACTGCGCAGGTGACGACGCTCATCCGCCACCCGTACCTGGACCATCCCGGCCCCATCGCCTTCGCCCACCGGGGCGGGGCCGCCGAGGGCCTGGAGAACACCGTGGCGCAGTTCCACCGCGCGGTGGAACTCGGGTACCGGTACATCGAGACCGATGTGCACGCCACGGCGGACGGGCAGCTGGTCGCCTTCCACGACGCGACCCTGGACCGGGTCACGGACGGCGCGGGGCGGATCGCCGACCTGCCCTGGGAGGATGTCCGGCACGCGCGCGTGGCGGGCCGCGAGCCGGTGCCGCTCTTCGAGGAACTGCTGGAGACCTTCCCGGAGGTCCGCTGGAACGTCGACTGCAAGGCGGAGCCCGCCCTGCGGCCGCTGCTGGCACTGATCGAGCGGACAGACGCCTGGGACCGCGTCTGCGTCGGCTCCTTCTCGGAGGCGCGGGTGCTGCGCGCCCAGCGTCTGGCCGGGCCGCGCCTGGCCACGTCGTTCGGTACGCGCGGGGTGCTCAGCCTCCGGCTGCGCTCATGGGGGCTGCCCGCGGCGGTGCGCCGGTCCGCGGTGGCCGCGCAGGTGCCGGAGTCCCAGTCGCGTGTCCCGGTGGTCGACCACCGCTTCGTACGCGTCGCCCACGCGCACGGACTCCAGGTGCACGTGTGGACGATCAACGAACCGGAGCGGATGCACCGGCTCCTCGACCTCGGGGTCGATGGCATCATGACCGATCACATCGACACGTTGCGCAAGGTCATGGAGGACCGGGGCGTCTGGGCCTGAGCGGCCCGGGGCCCCGGTGCCGGGACCCCCGGAGCAGGGCCCTTCGCACCGGCAATTCAGCGGGGAAGCGAGGGCACGGGTGGGCACCGACACCGTGCGGGCCCAGGGGGCCGACGAGGCCGCCGGGCGGCGCCGCGAGCAGCGCGGCTGGTACTTCTACGACTGGGCGTGCTCGGTCTACTCGACGAGCGTGCTGACCGTGTTCCTCGGCCCCTACCTGACGTCGGTCGCCGAGTCGGCGGCGGATGCCGACGGGTTCGTCCACCCGCTGGGCGTGCCGGTCCGGGCCGGGTCCTTCTTCGCGTACTCGGTGTCCCTGTCGGTGATCCTGGCGGTCGTGGTGATGCCCCTCGTGGGCAGCGCGGCCGACCGCACCGGCCGCAGGAAGCCGCTCCTGGGGGCGGCCGCGTATGTGGGCGCGGCGGCTACGACCGGGATGTTCTTCCTCGACGGCGACCGCTATCTCCTGGGCGGCTTCCTGCTGATCGTCGCGAACGCGGCGCAGTCCGTGGCGATGATGCTCTACAACTCCTACCTGCCGCAGATCGCCCCGCCCGAGGAACGCGACGCGGTCTCCTCCCGGGGCTGGGCCTTCGGCTACGCGGCGGGCTCCCTGGTGCTGGTCGGCGACCTGGTGCTGTACTCCGCGCGCGACTCCTTCGGGCTCTCCGAGACGGCGGCGGTCCGTATCTGCCTGGCGTCGGCCGGTCTGTGGTGGGGCGCCTTCACCCTCGTACCGCTGCGGCGGCTGCGCGACCGCTACCGCGGTGCCGGGGCGGCACGGGAGGCCACCGCTCCCGGGCTGCGGCAGCTGGCGGCCACCGTCCGGGACATGCGCCGCCATCCGCTGACGCTCGCCTTCCTGCTGGCCTACCTCGTCTACAACGACGGCATCCAGACAGTGATCTCCCAGGCCTCGGTCTACGGCTCCGAGGAACTGGACCTCGGCCAGTCGACGCTCATCGGTGCCGTGCTCCTGGTGCAGGTGCTGGCCGTCGCGGGTGCCCTGGCGATGGGGCGGCTGGCCCGGACGCACGGGGCCAAGCGGACGATCCTCGGATCACTCGTCGCCTGGACGCTCACGCTGGGTGCCGGATACTTCCTGCCCGCCGGGGCGCCGGGGTGGTTCTTCGTGCTCGCCGCGGGCATCGGACTGGTCCTCGGCGGCAGCCAGGCGCTCTCCCGGTCGCTGTTCTCGCATCTGGTCCCGCCCGGCAAGGAGGCCGAGTACTTCTCGGCGTACGAGATGAGCGACCGCGGGATGAGCTGGCTCGGGCCGCTGCTGTTCGGTGTCACCTACCAGCTGACCGGCAGCTACCGCTCGGCGATCGTCTCGCTCGTGACCTTCTTCGCCATCGGGTTCGCGCTGCTCGCACGGGTCCCGGTACGGCGGGCGATCAGAGAGGCGGGCAATCCTGTTCCGCAGAAGATTTAGCGCTCAACACGAAAGGGAGGTAGTGTACGCGTTTGGCCTGCCAGGCGTACCGTTACTGCGCGTCAAAGAAGCCGAAACGCTAGGTGACATCTGCTTTCAGATGTGACAAACCGGGCGCTGGTGGGTACAACAAGGGGCGGCTACGACGGCGATGCATGACCCGGAACGGGACACGGAACGGGAATCTTTACCGCCGACCGGACGTTGACCGGATGACGACGACAGCGACACCTGTCCTGTGGGCGACAAGCCCGGGAGGCACGATTCATGAGTGAGCGAGCTCTTCGCGGTACGCGCCTCGTGGTGACCAGCTACGAGACGGACCGCGGCATCGACCTGGCGCCCCGCCAGGCCGTGGAGTACGCATGCGAGAAGGGGCACCGCTTCGAGATGCCCTTCTCGGTGGAGGCGGAGATCCCGCCGGAGTGGGAGTGCAAGGTCTGCGGAGCCCCTGCGCTCCTGGTGGACGGCGACGGCCCTGAGGAGAAGAAGGCCAAGCCCGCGCGTACGCACTGGGACATGCTGATGGAGCGACGCACCCGCGAGGAACTCGAAGAGGTCCTCGAGGAGCGTCTGGCGGTACTGCGCTCCGGGGCGATGAACATCGCGGTTCACCCCCGGGACAGCCGCAAGAGCGCGTAGCGCGGCAGACAACAAGGAGCGTCATCACCGCGGGCGCCGTACGTCAGTCACGTACGGCGCCCGCGGTTTTCCGCTGCTCAACGCCGCGCTGCGGGCCCTCAGCCAGTCAGCGGCGGACGCTGCTCCCACGGCGCGTCGCCCGGCTCCTGCCTGATGACCTCGCCCTGGACCACCTTCCCGTCGGACCGGTGCATCCGCGCCTGCTGGAAGGCGTCCCCGAGACTGCCGGGCACGGCCTCGCGCAGCTTGCGGTCGAAGGTGCGCTCCGCATACCGGCTCAGGGCCTTCTGGACCGGCGGAACCAGGAGCAGCAGACCGATCGCGTCCGAGATCAGGCCGGGGATCATCAGCAGCAGGCCGCCCAGCATCAGCAGGCCGTTACCGGAGCCCTTCGCGGGCGAGCCGCCCCGCTGCAACGCCTCGCCCAGGTTCTGGAAGGCACGGCGACCCGCCCGCTTGATCACCACGGAGCCGGCGACGACGCCCGCCACCAGCAGCATGAACACCGCGAGGCCGCTCGCCTCGCCCGCGACCAGGGTCAGCAGCCAGATCTCCAGCACCAGCCACATGGCGATCCCCAGCGGAAGGAACGTGCGCAGCCGGGAGCGCCGGGGCCGGGCGGTGGGGTACGGAGGGGAGGAAGCGCCAGTCGTCATGCCCCCAGTGTGCCCGGGCCCGGCTCAGCACGGGATAAGGGGTCAGGGGGTCAGGCCCGCTTGCCCTTGCCCGTGACCTTGCCCAGCCTCTCCCCCACGCCCCACGCCGTGACCCGCCACAGTGCCTCCACCACGATGTTGCGGCTCATCTTGGAGTCACCGAGTTCCCGCTCCACGAACGTGATGGGCACCTCGACCACGTGGTAGCCGGCCTTGACCGAGCGCCGGGCCAGGTCGACCTGGAAGCAGTAGCCCTGCGAGGCCACCTCGTCGAGACCGAGGCCCTCCAGGGTCTCGCGGCGGAAGGCGCGGAAGCCGCCGGTCACATCGCGGATCGGCACGTCGAGCATGAGCCGCGAGTAGGTGGAGCCGCCGCGTGAGAGGAACTCACGGGACTTCGGCCAGTTCACCACCCGGCCGCCGGGCACCCAGCGGGAGCCGAGCACGAGGTCGGCGCCCTTGAGGGCGGTCAGCAGGCGGGGCAGTTCCTCGGGCTGGTGGGAGCCGTCGGCGTCCATCTCGATCAGTACGCCGTAGCCGTTGTCCAGGCCCCAGCGGAAGCCGGCGAGGTAGGCGGCGCCGAGGCCTTCCTTGCCCTTGCGGTGCAGCACCTGGACGTGGTCGTCCTCGGCGGCGAGTTCGTCGGCGAGCTTGCCCGTGCCGTCGGGGCTGTTGTCGTCCGCCACCAGCACGTGCGCCTCGGGGACGGCCTTGCGCACGCGACCGACGATGGACTTGATGTTCTCCGCCTCGTTGTAGGTCGGGATGATCACCAAGGCCGTGCCGAGCGGGCCGAACTGCCTCCCCCGGTCCTGTGCCGCGAGGGTCCCGTCGCCGTCGTTCACTGCTGCCCCTTCACATGTCGTACGCAGGGTCCACCATAGTGGCCGCGGCCTGCGCCGAAGCGACGGCTCGTGCGTAAGGCGGTGTCGATTCCCCAAGAACGGGGTAAGAATGTGTTTTTCGTTCCGCGTTCTGCGGATGGGGGCCCGGCGCCCTTCGGGCCGACCTGGGACCCGCTGGCTGCGGATCGACCGAAAGCCGTTGTCTACTGAGCGTCCGGGCCCCACCCGGGTCACACCTTCCCGACCTGGCCGGAAGCGTTCCCGCGTCGGCGCGGGCGCTGAGCCTGGCTCCCAGCGACGGTGCCCCGGTGCGGCACACCGTCCCTGACCCAGCGGCGCTGCGACGCGTGCGCGAAATGCTTCCCGGTCGGGCGTCCGGTGGTGGACTCGGCCGAACCTACCGGCCCGCCGCCGCTGACTGTCAACAGCCGCCTGACCTGCGCGAACAGGATCAACCGCCTGGTCAGAGGCGAGGATGCGCAGGTCGCGCGACAGGGCCGCGGCGGCCGATCGCCGCCTCGCCACCCCGGTAGATCACTCGCCCGGCCGTACGAACACCGTCCGTCCGCCCACGACGGTCCGCAGACAGACGGGCAGGTCGTGGCCGGGGGTCAGGTCGGGCAGACCCGGGGTGCCGGAGCGGGGGTCGGTCGACCAGCGCGCCACCCGGTCGTCGGGGGCCTGGACGACGAGCGCGTCGGTACGCCAGACGGCGTAGTCGGCGGGCGCCCCGGGCACCAGGACGCCGGCGTCGTCCCGGCCGACGGCCCGCCAGCCGCCGCGCGTGTGCGCCGTGAACGCGGCGCGCACGGAGATCCGGTGTTCGGGCGTGCGGTGGAAGGCGGCCGCGCGGACGGTACCCCAGGGGTCGAGGGGGGTGACCGGGCTGTCGGAACCGAACGCGAGGGGAACGCCCGCGCGGAGCAGGGCGGCGAACGGGTTCAGGGTCCTGGCCCGCCGCCCGCCGAGACGCCGGGCGTACATGCCGTCCTCGCCGCCCCACAGGGCGTCGAAGGCGGGCTGGACGGACGCGGTCAGGCCCAGTTCGGCGAAGGCCGCGATGGTCTCGGGGGTGAGCATCTCGGCGTGCTCGACGCGGTGCCGTGCGGCGCGGACACGGGCGAGGCCGATCTTCTCGGCAGCGGCCCGGACACCCTCGACCACGGTGGTGACGGCGGCGTCCCCAATGGCGTGGAAGCCCGCCTGGAGGCCGGCATCGGTGCAGGCCGCGACGTGCTCGGCGACGGCGGCCGCGTCGAAGTAGGCGGTGCCGGTGTGGTCGGCGTCGGTGTACGGCTGGTGCAGGCAGGCGGTGTGCGAGCCGAGCGCGCCGTCGACGAACAGGTCGCCCGCGGCGCCGAGCGCGCCCAGTTCACGCGCCTTGGTGACGCCCTCGGCGTCGCGCTCCGCCCAGTAGCCGGTGACCCGCGGGCCCGGCTGCTCGGCGGCGAGCCGGAGCAGGCCGGAGAAGTCGTCCTCGGAGGAGATCTGCGGCCCGCCGCACTCGTGGACGGAACCGATGCCCAGGGAGGCGGCGTGCGCGAGGGCGGCCCGCTGGGCCTCGGCGCGCTGGGCGGGGGTGACGGCGGCGAACGCGGCGGAGCGGACGGCGTGGTGGTCGTCGCGGGTGAGCGGGGCGTCGGCGCGGGACACCTCGCCCGGGACCAGGTCGAGCAGTGCACTTGTGACGACCGCCGAGTGCACGTCGATACGGGAGAGGTACAGCGGGCGCCCGCCGGTGGCCGCGTCGAGTTCCGCGCGCGTCGGGGGGCGGCCGCCGGGCCAGCGGGCCGCGTCCCAGCCGTGGCCGAGCAGCACGCGGTCGTCCGGGCGGGCTGCGGCGAAGTCCCGCACCCGGGTGAGGGCCGCCTCCAGCGAGGGCACGTCGGACAGGTCCAGGCCGGTCAGCGCGAGTCCGGTGGCGGTGGTGTGCACATGCGCGTCGGTGAACGCCGGGGTGACCAGGGCGCCGTCCAGGTCGATCACTTCGTCGACCCCGTCCGCGAAGGCGTCGGCGGCGCCCTCCGAGCCGACCCAGGCGACCTGGCCGCGCTCCACGACCATCGCGGTGGCGAAGGGGTCGGCGGGGCTGTGCACCTCTCCGCGGCGCAGGAGGACGGTCTGGGGGTCGGCGGCGGGTCGTTCACTCATGACCGACAGTCTCTCGCGCGGGACCCGGCCCGTCGCAGGCGGGGCCGCCGCACCGCCCGCGGTGTCCCGGCGCCGGAAGCGGTGCGTCCCCCTGCGGGCCGGCACGGACCACCCGGCCGATGAACCACACCGCCGGACGCGGTGCGTCCCCCTGCGGGCCGGCACGGACCACCCAGCCGATGAATCGGGCCGCCGGACGCGGGCACACCCACCGCTATCAGATCTTCGGCGGCCGGGCCTCGTACGGTGTCGACAGCACCACCGTCGTACGGGTGGACACCCCGGCCAGGGACCGCAGCCGGGCGAGCAGTTCCTCCAGCTCGTGCGGGGTGGCCACGCGGACCTTGAGGATGTAGTTCTCGTCGCCCGCGACGCTGTGGCAGGCCTCGATCTCCGGGACGCCGGCGAGCCGGTCCGCGATGTCGTCGGGGGCGCTGGGGTCGAACGGTTTCACCGAGATGAAGGCGGTCATGGGCAGCCCGACGGCCTCGGGGTCGACGACCGCGGCGTAGCCGCGGATGACGCCACGCTGTTCAAGCCGGCGCACCCGCTGGTGCACGGCCGACGTGGACAGGCCCGTGGCCTTGCCCAGGTCTGTGTAGCTCATCCGCCCGTCCTTGACGAGCAGCTGCACGATCTGACGGTCCAGCTCCTCCATGGCGCCAAAACCTACAGTGCGACTGATCTCCTCGGGTACCTGAGCAGCCCAGGTCATGCCCGGTTCGTGATGTCCTTGAGAGCCCGCTGTGAGCCGTCCGGGGGACATCTGAGGGACAAACGCACCTCACCGGGCACCTGCGGGCGGCATGTGACGAACGCCACAGCCGGGGAACGGGCTCCGTGATGTTCTCGTGATTACCGCCGAGAGCGGACGGGAAGTGCTTGCTGTGGTCGAGGCCGCAGTGCCGTCACGGCCCAGCCTTAGGGGGAGAATCCCATGCAGAGTCTTAAGCGCCCTGGTCGCAGCATGCCCAAGCGGCAGCAGCCGGTCGTCGAGCCCGCGCCGGAGGGCGTCGAACCCGACGCCTTCGACGACGGGGACGTCGAGGAACTCGACGCCTACGACACCTTCGAGATGTACCGGGTGATCTGCCCGGACTGTGCCCAGCCCATCGCCCTGCTGGCGGACGAGGACGTGCTCCCGGAGCACGCGCTGTGCGCCTCGCCGTGGAACCCGTTCGGCCTCACGGTGTGTGCCGGTACGGGCCGCCTGGCGGCCGACGCCCGCCCCGCGGACGAGTCCTTCCAGCCCCAGGAGCAGGACACCGCGCTCCTGCTCACCCTTCCGCAGGGCCTGAACTGGCGGACCCAGCCCTTCTCGCACGTCGGCGGCCCCGGTTCACGCCCGATGCGCATGCCGGCGATGCGCCGGGCCGCCTGAACCCGGTCACCCCGCCGCATCCCCGTAGCTGCCCTGCACCATGGCCCGCAGGATGCCGTGGTGCAGGATCAGTGTGTCCGGACCCGCCGGCCGGGGTGCCTCGCCGAAGTGCACCTGCCGGTGGGCGACGCGCGGCGTTCCCGGGTGGGACGGCCGCGAACGCACTCCCGATTCCCGGGGGCGGTGACCTGCCCGCCGGTGCGGGCGTTGGCCTGGTATGACCCCCACACAATCGGCGACCGGGCGTCAGTACCGCGTGTTCGTTCCCCCGCCCACGGGATCGGTCCCGCCGTCCTCGCCGCAGGACCCGCCCATCTACCGTGATCTGATGCGCGCCTGGGCGGACCGGGGCCGCACCCTGCCGGGCCGCCACGACCCGGAGTGGGTCAGGCTGGCGGCCCCGCCGGTCGCCCTCGGGCAGTTCAGCGGCCTTCCGGCCCCGCTACGTGACGGGCGATGACCATCCGCTGGATCTGGTTGGTGCCCTCGACTATCTGCAGGACCTTGGCCTCGCGCATGTAGCGCTCCGTCGGGAAGTCCGCGGTGTAGCCGTATCCGCCGAGGATCTGCACGGCGTCGGTGGTCACGCGCATGGCGGTGTCGGTGCAGTGCAGCTTGGCCATGGCCGCCTGCTTGGCGAACGGCCGGCCGGCGTCCCGCAGCCGGGCCGCCGCCAGATACAGGGCGCGGCCCGCCTCGACCTGGGTGGCCATGTCGGCGAGCATGAAGCGCAGGCCCTGGAAGTCGGCGATCGGGCGGCCGAACTGCCGGCGGTCGGTGGCGTAGGCGACCGCTTCGTCCAGCGCCGCCTGGGCCAGACCGATCGCGCAGGCCGCGATGCCCAGTCGGCCGGAGTCCAGCGCGGACAGGGCGATGGCGAAGCCCTGGCCCTCCTCGCCGACGCGGCGCTCGTCGGAAACCCGTACGCCGTCGAAGTGGACCTGGGCGGTGGGCGAGCCCTTCATGCCCATCTTCTTCTCCGGCGCCGCCGCGCTCAGGCCGTCCGTGTCGCCGGGCACCAGGAAGGCGGTGATCCCGCGCGGGCCCTCCTCGCCGGTGCGGGCCATGACCGTGTAGAAGTCGGCGATGCCACCGTGTGTGATCCACGCCTTGGTGCCGGTGATCACCCAGTGGTCGCCGTCCCGGACCGCCTTGGTCCGCAGCGAGGCGGCGTCCGAGCCCGAGGACGGCTCGGAGAGGCAGTACGCACCGAGCAGCCCGCCGCCGAGCATCGCGGGCAGGTGCTCGACCTGCTGCTGCTTGGTGCCGTGGGCGGCGAGGGCGTAGCAGGCCAGGGTGTGCACGCTGACACCGAGGCCGACGGTGAGGCGGGCCGCCGCGAGCTCCTCCAGGACCTGGAGGTAGACCTCGTACGGCTGGTCGCCGCCGCCGTACTCGGAGTCGTACGGCAGACCCAGCAGGCCCGATTGCGACAACAGGGTGAATGTCTCGCGCGGGAAGCGTCCGGCGTCCTCCTCCTCGGCCGCCCTGGGTGCGATCTCGCGCTGCGCGATGTCGCGGACGAGCGAGATCAGCTCCCGGGCCTCGTCCGTGGGCAGTTGCCGGTCCACCGGCTGCGGGGCGCGGTCGGGCATGGCGACGCTCTCCTCCCTGTCGGGCGCATCGGCGGACGTGCGCCTTGGGTGGGGCGGCGCCGCCTGGTGTGTCAGGTGCGGCCGATGCGCGTGCTCCCGGGTCTCGGAAGCCGCTGACCAGCGGCTGTGCGCTGTGAGTATGCCCGATCAGCGACCTCTCGTCACCAGTTAACGACCGCTCACTTCAAGAAGCCACCCCAGAATTCCCGACCCCTGGAAATTGACTCGAACCAAGGGGGCAGTGATCTGGTCCCCGTGGTCCGCCCGTCATGATCGTCAGGCGTCCCGGCGGGCCGGTGCGGGGGCCGGGTAGGCGGGGTCCAGTTCCTCGATGGCGCGCAGGGCGCCACCCAGGGTCTTCACCAGGAGCGAGCGCATGGTCTCGCGGGACAGGCCGGGGCGGTCGATCCAGTCCAGGGTGGCGCCCTCGACGCTGCACACCCAGGCGAGCAGGCCCATGCGGGCCAGCGGGGCGACGTCGCCGCGGCCGTACGCCCCCTCGGCGATGGTGGTCACGATCGCCTCGCGCACGCCGTCGCGGATGGCGTGCACCTCGGCGTCGAAGCCGACTCCGCCGCTGACGATGGTGCGGTAGGCGGCCTGGTGGTGCTCGGCGTAGCGCAGATAGCTGTCGATGGTGCGGTGGACGCGGTCCACGGCCGGGATGTCGAGACCGCTCGCGGCGTGGGTGACCAGACCGGCGACGGAGTCCTGGATGATCGCCAGGTAGTAGCCGCGCTTGGACTGGAAGTAGTAGTAGATCAGGCCCTTGGCGACATGCGCCTGCCGGGCGATGTCGTCCATGGACAGCGCGTCGTAGGACGTGTCGGCGAACAACTTCCGCCCGATGGCGATGAGTTCGGCACGACGGGCCGCGGAACGCTCGGTACCGCGCGTCCGGGGACGGACGGCGGCACCCTGTTGCCTGATATTCAATTCGGACCCTGGTCTCGGGCGGGCTGCGGGACATCGGCAGTATGTCAGAACAACATCGTGCGCTCCGATGAACTGCCCTTCACCGACCGGGCCTTCAGGTCACAGCAGGCCGAGCTGAGTCACGAGCATGGCGATCACCGCGACCAGGACCCAGCCCATGACGTGCTCGAGGATCCTGGGGCCGTCGTCCTGCGGTCCGCCCGTGCGGGTTCGGGGGCGGGCGGCGGTGGCTGTCTGTGCGGTCATGTCGTCTCGCTGAGGTCTGTTGTGCCGGGTGGACTCCCCCCACCGTTTCGTCCACCTTGCCACCGATGGCGGCTTTCGTGGCGGAGACGTTGGTCACAGGCAACCGGTCAGCACACCCCCGCCTCCGCGAGCGCCCTGCGTTGGCGGAGGGTCGGACGGTCCGGGAAGTACAGGTAGCAGACGCCGCCCGTGCCGGAGACGACCTTGCCGCTCGCGTTGTACCGCTTGGTCCTGAGCCAGATGTTCTCGAACTCCCGCCGCAGGTACACGCGCCGTACCACCGCGTCGCCGGGCGAGGCCGGGTCGTTGGCGATCACGTCCCCGTCGGCGGTGAAGCCGATCACGGTCATCAGGTGGCCCGAGGTGCCGTAACCCGCGCCCGTCAGCTCGGTCTTGAGGAAGGACTGGGACGTTATGGCCGGGATGCCGGCCGCGATCAGCGCCTCCAGGTCGGTGAGTGAACCGAGCCGGGTGACCACGCTCTGGAGGCCCCGGAAGGTGGCCGCGTAGGCGGCGTTGAACGGCCAGTTGCCGCAGCCGGCGTACTGGTAGTCGTAGGTGGAGCGGGCCGCGTGGCACACCTGCGGGTCGGCGTAGGACGGGTCCACCCAGGACAGCTGCTCGGGGGTGAGCCGGCCGCCCCAGTACTCGATGATCATCTGCGAGGACGTGGGGCTGCACCAGGCCTCGCCGCCGTTGTCGTACTCCGGGTACTGGCCCTTGTGGATCTCCTGCGAATAGCGCGGGACGATCAGTTCCCGGGCGAGGCCCGGCGTGGAGGCCGGGACGGTGAAGCGGTCGGGGATGTCGGAGCCCATGGCGCCGAGCCGCCGGACGATGGGGGTGAGCTCGGTGCCGGGCTTGCGGTAGAGGGTCAGTCGCAGCCGGTAGGACACCAGGCGGAGGCCGGTGGCGGCGTCGTCGATGGCGAAGGTGTCGGTCCAGATCGTGCTCTTGCCGTCGGCCTGGTCGTCCACCGAGGTCCGCTTGATGTCCTGGTCGCCGGCCGCCCAGCGGCCCATCACGTACCAGGGGGTGTCGGTGCCGTCGGAGTACGTGCCCGCCAGCTCGACCTGGAGCCAGGTGCCCGCCGGGGTGTGGGCGTTCCAGGAGGCGATCGTCTCGGTGGCGGGGACGGAGAGCCGGTGCACCGGCGAGGTCCAGGTGGCGTACTCCCAGGTGGCCGTCGTGCCGGTGTGCGGGTCCGGGTAGCCGGTGCTGCCGGCCGGGGTGCCGATCACGAGCCCCGGGCGGGGGCCGGGTACGGCGCGGGTGCCGTTCGCCGCGCCGCCGCGCCAGTCGGAGTACGAGGTCCAGGCGCGGTAGTCGACGGGGCGGACCGGGGTGTGGCCGCCCGGGGTGTGGCCGGGGTCCTCGGCGTCGTCCCCCGCGGCGGCGGCCGCGGGGCCGGCTCCGGAGACCACCGCGGCGGCGACGGCGGCCAGGACGGTTCTGCGGGAGGGCTGTTCGGCTGTGCTCATGGGCGGAAGACCCCCAGACGTCTGGTTTCGGGCGGTCCGATGCACGGCTGTGCGCCAACTATGAAGCAGGCGGCATGCCCCTGCCAGCACTTCGGCCCGCGCCACGCCCACCAATATTGGTCTCGACCACCGGCAGCCCGGCGCGCCCCCCAGGCGCGTGGCCGCGCAATGGCCGGCACGGCCGCCAGGAACACTGGGCAGTGTCCAAGCGCTTCGCACCGGTGCGGCGCCTCGGACCGTGCGCGTGGACCGGCCCGGGCCACTTGCGGTCCCGCGACACGGGAACGGCCCCGGCGTGCGCCTTGCGCCTGTGAGGTGCGCGCGCCGGGGCCGGTGGGGCGAGGGTCGGACGAGGTTCGTGGCCGCCGCTCGAGGACCTCGCCCCGTGCGGGATCTCGGGCCGTGCGCGTGGGCGAGCGCAGGCCACTGGGGGTTCCGCTACACGAACGCCCCCGGCGTGCGCCTGTGAGGTGCGCGCGCCGGGGGCGGTGGGGCGGGGGTCAGACGAGGTCCATCGCCGCTACCTCGTCCGGGCGGCCGTAGCTGACCGGGCCCTGGAAGCGGCGGCGGGCGGTGGCGAACCACCACACCGTGGCGACCAGCAGGACGACGGCCAGCGCGATCGGCGCGTAGTTGAAGGAGTCGACGGTGATCGGGGAGGCCTGCGGCAGCATGAACAGCACGCTGCTGAGCAGGATCCAGACCACGGCCAGCCAGCCGATCGGGCGGCCCCAGCGGCCCAGGTGCCAGGGCCCGGGCTGGAACTCGTCGCCGAGCCGCAGCCGCAGGAAGATGGGCACCGCGTAGGCGAGGAACAGCCCGACGACGTTGACGCTGACGATCGCCGTGAACGCCGTGTGCGACCACCAGCCGGGCAGCACCAGCACGAGCGAGCAGCCCACCGCCAGCCACACCGCCTTGACCGGGGTACGGGTGCGCGGCGAGACCGAGTGCCACCAGCGCGAGCCGGGCATGGCGCCGTCCCGGGAGAAGGCGAAGATCTGCCGGGTGTTGCTGGTGAGGTTGGCGAGGCCGCAGAACAGCATCGAGCCGATCACGACCAGCAGCAGTACCTTGGCCCAGCCCATGCCGAGACCGTCGATGAGGATCTGGACGGGCGGCGCGGACGAACCCGCCACCTTGGCGTAGTCGCCGATGCTGTAGACCAATGCCAGCATCAGGATCAGACCGGTGATCGCCGAATACCCGATCGAACGGGTGATCCCCTTGGGCGCGTTCACCGTCGCCTGGACGGTTTCCTCGGACATGTGGAAGCTGCCGTCGAAGCCGGTGAAGGTCCAACTGGTCACCAGCAGCCCGAGCATCCCGCCGTAAAGGCCGTTGCTGAAGCCGGTGTTGTTCACGAAATGCGTCACGAAGGACGCCGACTGGTGGTGGTCCGGCATCACGATCAGTGTGGTCACGATCACCACGAGTCCGATCAGCAGCCACCACACGGAAATCCGGTTGAGGACGGCCACCAGTTGGACGGTGTAGGTGTTGGCCAGCCCCTGAAGCACGATGATCACGGCCGTGATCAGGACCGTCTGGTGAACGGTGGGCTCGTAGGAGTCCCACTGGAGGGCGACGAAGGCCTGGATGAAGGTCGCCGCCGCATAGCCCGTGGCGGCGGTGCCGCCGATCTGGCCCACGAAGTTCAGCCAGCCGGTGAACCACGACCAGGCGCCCTTGTGGCGTTTGGCGAGTTTACCGGCGGAGAAATACAGCGCCCCGCTCGTCGGATAGGCCGAGGCCACCTCGGCCATGGCCGCTCCGATGAAGAGCACCATGATCGAGACGCCGATCCAGCCGAACACCAGAATGCGCGGGCCACCCGCGTTCATTCCGTATCCGAAGGACGAGAAAATGCCCGAGATGATATTGATGATGGTGAAGGAGATCGCGAAATTGTCGAACGCCTGGAAACGGCGGGTGAGTTTCCGCGGATAACCCATCGCGTGCAGGGTCGCGTCGTCGTCGAGCGCGGCCGGGTCCTCTCCCCCGCGGGCTCTCGCCCGTGGAGTCGATATCCGTTCTGACACAGATCGACCTTTCTCTGGGTAGGGGACGAGCAGGAAGTCGGACGATCAGGTGGGCCCCGGCACCGGCAGGCCGCAGGCGCGCCGGGCCCGGGAGAGCTGCTCCGCAGGGTCACCGAAGGCGCTCCAGGGCATGCGGGAGGCGTAGGGGCCCATCGCCGTGAAGACCGCCCGGGCCTCGAACTCGCGCTGGGCCATGACCAGCGCGTGTGCGAGGTAGGCCAGGTCGAGCACCGGGGTGTGGCGGTAGCCGGCCACCGTGGGCAGCCAGTTGTGATAGATCGCGAGTGCCGTGGAGCGCCACTGGGGCTGCTCCCAGACGCGGTCGGCGAGCAGTTGCGTGGGGTTGTAGCTCTCCACCAGGGCGACCAGTGGCAGCAGCCGCAGCGGGGAGTCGGCGGGCGCCCGCTGGCTGAGGAAGGCGGCCACGTCCCAGGCGGAGTTGACCGAGCCGCCGTACCGCGTGAAGAAGAAGGACAGGAAGCGGTGGTGGGCCTCGCGGTGCCACGGGTCGAGGGACAGCACGTGCGCGAACAGCCGCCAGGGTCCGGGCGGGGCGGTGAGCAGCCCGTGCGGCGCGGGGTCGCGCAGCTGGTGCAGCCGGGTCATGGCCAGCTTGGCGACCCAGGGTGTGGGGTCGGCCGGGGCCAGGGCGGTGGCCCGGTCGCAGGCGGCCAGCGCGATCCGCTCCAGGGCCTCGGCCCGCTCGTCCCGGGCGTCGGCGGCCCTGAGCGCCCGCTGCACGGCCACCCGCGCCCACATCAGTGCGGCTTCAGGTGTCGGTTCCTCGGCCAGCCAGCGCTCCACCAGATCGGTGCCGGCGGCCTCGGAGGCCAGGACGAGGGAGCGGTGGGCCCGCAGACCGAAGTCCGTTCCCGTCTCGGCCAGGGCTTCGTGGGCGCTGCGATAACGTCCGGCGCGCACGTCGACGCATACGCTCGCGAGCACGCGGTCGTCGGCCGCCGGATGCCACACATACTGCCCCTCGAATAACTCCGCGGCCATCTACCCCTGTCCGTCCCCGTACGACGCGTCGCAGTTGTGCAGGAGGCACCTTACTCAGCGGCGGGCACAGCGGGAACGCCGAATTCGACATATCGGTCAGCGGATTCGGTATTAATCGCCGAGATTGACTGGCCGCCAGCCGGTGGTTCAAGGTGTGACCTCTTTACGGCCCACCGGCACGGCCACTATGGGCCGCTACTAGAATGTTTCCGGAAAACCTCCCACACCGCATCACACCTCAGGAATCGCCATTCACGACCTCGCCTCCCGGCTGCGCGCACTGCCCCCCTCCTGCGGGCCGGTCCGCATCGTCGGCGTCGACGGGCATGCCGGTTCCGGCAAGTCCACGTTCGCCGGACGGCTGGCCGCCGCGCTGGGCGGGGCGCCGGTGCTGCATCTGGACGACATCGCCACCCACGCGGAACTCTTCGACTGGACCGGGCGCCTGCTCGCCCAGGTGATCGAGCCGCTCGGCCGCGGCGAGACCGCGCGCTACACGCCGTACGACTGGCGCGCCCGGCGCTTCGGCCTGTCCCGGGCGCTGCCGCCCGCGCCCGTGCTCCTCGTCGAAGGGGTCGGCGCCGGCCGCCGCGCCCTGCGCCCGCACCTCGCGCGGCTGTTGTGGATGGAACTGCCCCGTGAGGACTCCTGGACGAGAGGGCGACTGCGGGACGGGGCGGAGCAGCGGGGTTTCTGGGCCGGATGGGTCCGGGCGGAACAGGCGCACTTCGCCGCCGATCCCTCGCGGCCGTACGCCGATCTGCTGGTACGGCAGTCACAGGAGGGGTACGAGGTGCTGCCGGGGCCTGCCGTGTCCCCTGGACCGGACCAAGATGTCACCCAGGGTGATGGACCGTCCGCAGTGTGCTGAAGTCGTGAAGGCCCGCCTCTGGGAACTTGTTCGAGTGCCTCAACTCGGCTTGACCGGGGGGCCGTACAGGTCTTACGTTCTCAATGTGCGGCCTTTCGAAGCCGCCCACCTACGCGAAGCCCCCGGTTGTTCCCCCGTGATCGGGGGCTTCGTTCTGCCCGCGGTCCGTTCTTCCGGACGCCATGCGCCGCCATTCGCTCACTCAGGGTCACCATTTCGTGTGCGCCCCGTCTGCTCCCACCTCGTCGAACGGCTCGTGCCGCGCCCTTCGGCGGGGGGATGCCACGCGGGTACGATGCCCTCGGTGCGACCACTCGCGCACCTGCAACTCCGGTCCGCGGTACAGCGGTTCGAGGGTCCGGTGGTGAACCTACGGGGGCACGGTTTGTGGGGGACGTGATGGACTTCGGCACGCGGGGCCCCGAGGCCCCGGCCGACCTCGCCTGGCTGCGAGGTGTGGACGCCTACACCATGGGTGCCTATCCGCAGGCGGAGGACGAGTTCCGCACCGCGGTGCGGATGGATCCCGGGATGGCCGACGGCTGGCTCGGGCTGCACGCGCTGCGCGTCGACACGACGACCGCCCTGCTCAGGATGTACCGGCACCGGGACCGCTTCGGGGAGCAGCGCGCCCGGCACCGCCGAACGGTCAACTCCTGGTACTGGCTGGGCTGGTGGGTGCAGCCGGTACTCGAGAGCCCGCGCGACCTGCTGCTCGCGCACGCCTCGCACTGGCTGGACGGCCGCCACGTCCCGGAGCTGGACCGGGCCCTCGCCGGGCTGCCGCCGGTGGACACCGACCCGCAGGTCCGCTTCCTGCACGCCTGCCGCTCCTACTTGGTCAAGGACTGGGAACAGCTGGTCCGGCACACCGACCCGCTGCTCGACGACACCCTGCTCGGCATCGAGGCGGGTCTGTTCGGCGGCATGGCCCGGGTCCGCCTGGAGATGTACGGACAGGCCGAGCCACTGTTGTCGGCGGCCCTCATGCGCTGCCGCAGCGAGCAGCCGCAGCGCAAGGAGCTCAGGTACTGGCTGGCCCGGGCGCACGAGGGCACCGGCCGCAGCGCCGCCGCACTCCCCCTGTACCGGGCGGTGCACCGCGTGGACCCGGCCTTCATGGACACCGCCGCCCGGCTCGCCGCGATCGCCGAGGGCGACGGGTACGACGACGCGGTCGACCTCGCGGCGATCACACTCACCGGAGTCGGCCAGGACACCGTCGACGGTCCCGACGTGCTCGACCCGCTCTTCGGGACCGAGGGCCGCGACCTGCGGCTGACGGACGCCGACCTGCCGCCGACCGGTGCGATGCCGTCGGTGACCGATCCGGCGGTGCGTGCCAAGACCGCCATGCCGTCCTCGCCGCTGCCCGCCGGGCCCACCGACCCCGCGTTGCTGGAGGAGGCGCTCACCGAGCTGGAGCGCATGGTGGGCCTGGAGCCCGTGAAGCGCCAGGTCAAGGCGCTGTCCGCGCAGTTGAACATGGCCCGGCTGCGGGCCGGGCAGGGGCTGCCGGTCCAGCCGCCGAAACGGCACTTCGTCTTCTCCGGCCCCTCGGGCACCGGCAAGACCACCGTCGCCCGCATCCTCGGCCGCGTCTTCTACGCCCTCGGCCTGCTCGGCGGCGACCACCTCGTGGAGGCACAACGGGCCGACCTGGTCGGGGAGTACCTGGGCCAGACGGCCGTGAAGGCCAACGAGCTGATCGACTCCGCGATCGGCGGGGTGCTGTTCGTCGACGAGGCGTACTCGCTGTCCAACTCGGGATACGGCAAGGGCGACGCGTACGGCGACGAGGCCCTTCAGGTGCTGCTCAAGCGGGCCGAGGACAACCGCGACCACCTGGTGGTGATACTGGCCGGCTATCCGGAGGGCATGGACCGGCTGCTGGCCGCCAACCCGGGGCTGTCCTCCCGCTTCACCACCCGCGTCGACTTCCCCTCCTACCGGCCCCTCGAACTCACCTCCATCGGCGAGGTGCTCGCCGCGGAGAACGGCGACGTCTGGGACGAGGAGGCGCTGGACGAACTGCGGTCGATCGCCGGGCACGTCGTCGAGCAGGGGTGGATCGACGAGCTGGGCAACGGGCGGTTCCTGCGGACGCTGTACGAGAAGAGCTGCGCGTACCGGGATCTGCGGTTGTCCGTGTATCCCGGGTTGCTGACTCGGGACGACCTTGCCACGTTGCGGCTGCCGGATCTCATGCAGGCGTACGGCGAGGTGCTGTCGGGGCGGGGGCCGCAGGATCCGTCGGCCATGTAGGCGCCGCGTGCTGGGGCTGGCGGGGGGGTCGCTCGCCCGCGCTTGCGGGGTGCCTCCCCCGCTCTCGGCTTCGCTCGAGCGGGGGGACCCCCACCGCCCACCCGTGCCGCCCCAGCGGCACGACTGCCAGCAGCTGCGCGCGCCGGACTGCGCAGCGGCACCCCGGCTCAGCCGGCCAGCGCCTCCTCCGGCTCGCCGCTCGCCCGGGGCTCGCGCACCCTGGGGGGTGCGGCTTCGCGGTGGGCCGGGTCGCGTACCTCGCCGACCAGCAGCTCCAGGACGTCTTCCAGCGTGACCAGGCCGAGCACCTTGCCGGAGGCGTCCGCCACCTGGGCCAGGTGGGTGGCCGCGCGCCGCATCACCGTGAGCGCGTCGTCGAGCGGCAGCTCGGCCCGCAGGGTCGTCATCGGGTGCCAGACGTGCTGCGGCACGGCCCGGTCCGACTCCTCCAGGTCGAGTACGTCCTTCACGTGCAGGTAGCCCATGAAGGCGCCGGTCTCCGCCGCGACCGGGAAACGGGAGTACCCCGTGCGCGCGGTCAGCTCGACGATCTGTCCCGGGGTGACCGAAGGAGTCACCGTCACCAGCGACTCGCGTCCCAGAAGCACATCGGTGACCGGGCGCGAGCCCAGTTCCAGCGCGTCCTCCAGACGCTCCTGCTCCTCGGGGTCGAGGAGACCCGCCTGGCCGGAGTCCTCCAGCAGCCGGTTGAGCTGCTCGCTGGTGACGACGGCCTCGACCTCGTCCTTGGGCTCGACCCGGAAGAGCCGCAGGATGCCCTGGGCGCAGGCGCCGAGGGCCACGGTGATGGGCCGGCACAGCCGGGCGAAGGCAACCAGACCGGGGCTGAGCCAGAGCGCGACCTTCTCCGGGGCGGCCATCGCGAGGTTCTTCGGGACCATCTCGCCGATGACGAGGTGGAAGAAGACGACGGCGGCGAGGGCGATGACGTACCCGAGCGGGTGAATCATCCCCTCCGGCAGATGGATCCACTCGAACACCGGCTCGAGCAGGTGCGCCACCGTCGGTTCGGCGACCGCGCCCAGGGTCAGCGAGCAGACGGTGATGCCGAACTGGGCGGCGGCCATCATCTGCGGCAGCCGCTCCAGGCCGTACAGCACCTGTCGGGCCCGGGCGGTGCCCAGCGGCTCGATCTGGCTGCGGCGGACGGAGACGAGGGCGAACTCGGCGCCGACGAAGAAGCCGTTGGCGAGCACGAGCAGGCCGGCGAAGACCAGTTGCAGGACGCTCATCGGACGGCCTCCATGACGTTCACCGCGGGGGCCGTGCGCACCAGGCGGACCCGCTCGGCGCGGTAGTGGCCGACCCGGCGCACGGAGAGCCGCCAGCCGGGCAGTTCCGCCTTGTCGCCGGGGGCCGGGATACGGCCGAGCAGGTCGGCGACCAGTCCGGCGACGGTCTCGTACGGGCCCTCGGGCACGTCGAGGCCTATCCGCTGGAGGATGTCCACGCGGCAGCTGCCGTCGACGTCCCAGGCGGGTTTGCCGTCCTCGGGCGGGGCGGCGGCGAGCTGCGGCACCAGCTGGCCGTCGTGCTCGTCGCGGACCTCACCGACCAGTTCCTCGACGATGTCCTCCAGGGTGACGACGCCCGCGGTGCCGCCGTACTCGTCGACGACGACCGCGATGGGCTGCTCGCTGCGCAGCCGGGCCAGCAGGGGCTGGACGGGCAGCGTCTCGGGGACGAGCAGGGCCGGGCGGGCGATGTGGCCGACGGGGGTGCGCAGCCGGGCGTGCACGGGGACGGCCAGCGCGTCCTTGAGGTGGGCCATGCCGACGATCTCGTCGATCTTCTCCCGGTAGACGGGGAAGCGGGACAGGCCGGTGGCGCGGGTGAGGTTGACCACGTCCTCGGCGGTGGCGGAGGACTGCAGGGCGCTGACCTTCACGCGCGGGGTCATGACGTGCTGCGCGGTCAGTTCGCCCAGCGACAGGGTGCGGACGAACAGATCGGCCGTGTCCTGCTCCAGGGCGCCGGCCCGGGCGGAGTGGCGGGCGAGGGAGACGAGTTCGCCGGGGGTGCGGGCGGAGGCCAGCTCCTCGGCGGGCTCGACGCCCAGGGCCCGTACGAGCCGGTTGGCGACCGTGTTGAGCGCGGCGATCACCGGGCGGAACAGGCGGGCGAAGCGGTGCTGCGGGCCGGCCACGAACCGCGCGACCTGCAGCGGCTTGGACACCGCCCAGTTCTTGGGCACGAGTTCGCCGATCACCATCTGGATCGCCGAGGCGAGCAGCATGCCGACGACCACGGCGACACCGGAGACGGCGCCCCCGGGGATGCCGACCGCCGCGAACGGGCCGTGCAGCAGCGCCGCCAGGGCCGGTTCGGCGAGCATGCCGACGACGAGCGAGGTGATGGTGATGCCGAGCTGGGTGCCGGAGAGCTGGAAGGACAGCTCCTTGAGCGACTCGACGACCGTACGGGCGCGTCTGTCGCCGTCGGCGGCGGCCTTCTCGGCGTCGGGGCGCTCGACCGTCACCAGACCGAACTCGGCCGCGACGAAGAACCCGTTCGCGAGAATCAGCAGGAACGCCGCTCCGAGGAGCAGCAGGGGGGTGGTCATGATGCCGCCGCCTCCCCGGTATGTCGGGAGGGGGCGGCGCAGGTACTACAGGACGATCCGTCCATCGCCGGAGGGAGTCACTCCTCGGGTAGCAGGAACCCCTGTGCGCCGGGCGGCACGCAGGGGTGGAGGCGCAGCGAAAAACGCCTCCGTCACCAGATTAATCAAGACACGGGCCGATACGGCAGGGTCGGGCTCCCCGAGTCAGCCCTGATCTTCGGTGACGCGGGCCGTCGAGCGGGCCTCGGCGAGTGCCCTCAGGGTGCGCGCGTCGGCGATGGCGCGCTGCTTGGCGATGCCCGGTTGGATGCCGAGTGCGGGCAGGCTGGTGCCGTCGCTGAGGTTGAGGAACACCCAGGGATCGCCCGGACGGAGGTTCACCTGGACGATTTCCGCCCAGTCCAGGCGCCGTTTGCTCGCGATGTTGACCACGGTGACGCCGGTATCGTCAGCGACGACCTTCACCCGGGCGAGCTGGGCCAGCACGCCGAAGATGAGCGCGCCGGTGAGGATGAAACTGAGTCGCTCCCCCGGACCGAGGTGCTCCAGCAGCATCGCGATCCCCGAGATCACCACGAAGATCGCCAATCCCGCGGTGAGCAGGATCACGCGGGTGTGCCCCGGCCGGAAGGTGACGGGAAGATCGGGAAGGCCGGACATCAGAGGCGGCAGGCGTGGATCGCGGTGGTCAGGATGGCCCGGGCACCGATCTCGTACAGGTCGTCCATGATCCGCTGGGCCTCCTTGGACGGGACCATGGCGCGGACGGCGACCCAGCCCTCGTTGTGCAGCGGGGAGACGGTCGGGGACTCCAGACCCGGCGTGAGCGCGACGGCCCTCTCGAGCTGCTCGACGCGGCAGTCGTAGTCCATCATCACGTAGGTCCGCGCCACCAGGACGCCCTGGAGGCGGCGCAGGAACTGCTGCACCTTGGGCTCTTCGGTGTCGGCGCCGGCCCGGCGGACGACGATCGCCTCGGACTTCATGATCGGCTCGCCGAATACCTCGAGGCCCGCGTTGCGCAGGCTGGTGCCCGTCTCGACGACGTCCGCGATGACCTCGGCCACGCCCAGTTCGATCGCGGTCTCCACGGCACCGTCGAGGTGGACGACGGAGGCGTCGACGCCGCTGTCGGCGAGGTGCTTGGCGACGATGCCCTCGTAGGAGGTGGCGACCGTCCTGCCCGTCAGGTCCTCGATGCCGTTCGCGGTGCCCGGCTTGGCGGCGAAGCGGAAGGTGGAGCGGGCGAAGCCGAGCGGGAGGATCTCCTCGGCGTTGGCGCCGGAGTCGATGAGCAGGTCGCGGCCGGTGATGCCGATGTCGAGGCGGCCGGAGGAGACGTAGATCGCGATGTCGCGGGGGCGGAGGTAGAAGAACTCGACCTCGTTCTCCGGGTCGACGATGCGCAGTTCCTTGGACTCGCGGCGCTGCTGGTAGCCGGCCTCATGCAGCATCTCCGCCGCAGGGCCGGACAGTGAACCCTTGTTGGGGACGGCGATGCGCAGCATGAGGTCGGCTTCCTTTGCTCGTTCTGCTCGGGCAGGTGTTCGGGCAGATGTGGGGTGCGGCTCAGAGGTGGGCGTAGACGTCGTCCAGGGAGATCCCGCGGGCGACCATCATCACCTGGACGTGGTAGAGCAGCTGCGAGATCTCCTCGGCGGCCGCCTCCTTGCCCTCGTGCTCGGCGGCCATCCAGACCTCGGCGGCCTCCTCGACGACCTTCTTGCCGATGGCATGGACCCCCTTGCCGACCAGCTCTGCGGTGCGGGAGGTGGCGGGGTCGCCGTGGGCGGCCTTGTGCTGGAGCTCGGTGAAGAGCTCCTCGAACGTCTTCTTGGACATGGTGGCGCCCACTCTACGCGGTGTGCCGCACGACCTAGTGCCACGGTTCAGATACTGAGCGAAGCGTGACCGCGGTTGCCACAGCGGCGGTCACGGCCTCGTGCCCCTTGTCCTCGTTCGACCCTTCCAGACCGGCCCGGTCCAGGGCCTGCTCCTCGGTGTCGCAGGTCAGCACGCCGAAGCCGACGGGGACGCCGGTCTCGATGGAGACCTGGGTGAGGCCCTGGGTGACGCCCTGGCACACATAGTCGAAGTGGGGGGTGCCGCCGCGGATGACGACACCGAGGGCGACGACCGCGTCGTAGCCGCGTCCGGCCAGGACCTTCGCGGCCACCGGGAGCTCGAAGCTGCCGGGGACCCGGATCAGCGTGGGCTCGTCGATCCCCAGCTCACGGAGGGCGCGCAGGGCGCCGTCGACCAGACCGTCCATCACCTTGTCGTGCCACTGCGCCGCGATGACCGCGACCCTGAGGTCCCTCGCGTTGCGTACGGACAGTTCCGGTGCACCCTTGCCGCTCACGTCTCTCCTCAGTGCTTTCTCTTACTGGTTGCCGCAGGAGGCCGGCACGGCGGGCGTGTCCAGCCAGGGCAGGTCGTGTCCCATCCGGTCCCGCTTGGTGCGCAGGTAGCGGAGGTTGTGTTCGCCCGCCTGTACGGGCATCGGCTCGCGGCCGGTGACCTTGAGGCCGTGGCGCAGCAGTGCCTCGGTCTTCTCGGGGTTGTTGGTCATCAGGCGCAGGCTGTGGACGCCGAGGTCCGTCAGGATCTGCGCGCCGGCCCCGTAGTCGCGGGCGTCGGCGGGCAGGCCGAGTTCGAGGTTGGCGTCGAGGGTGTCGTGCCCCTGCTCCTGGAGCTCGTACGCCCGCAGCTTGGACAGCAGACCGATGCCGCGGCCCTCGTGTCCGCGCAGGTAGACCACGACTCCCCGGCCCTCGGTCTGGATCCGCTCCAGCGAGGTGTCCAGTTGGGGGCCGCAGTCGCAGCGCAGGGAGCCGAACACGTCGCCGGTGAGGCATTCGGAGTGGATCCGGACCAGGACGTCCTCGCCATCGCCCAGGTCGCCGTGGACCAGGGCGACGTGCTCGACGCCGTCGACGGTGGAGCGGTAGCCGTACGCGGTGAAGGTGCCGTGGGCGGTGGGCAGCCGGGTCTCGGCCTCGCGCCGGACGGTGGGCTCAGCTGCGCGGCGGTAGGTGATCAGGTCCTCGATGGAGATGATCGTCAGGCCGTGCTTGCGGGCGAACGGGATCAGCTCGGGCAGCCGGAGCATACGGCCGTCCTCGCCGGCGATCTCGACGATGGCGCCGGCCGGGCGGAGCCCCGCGAGCCGGGCGAGGTCGACGGCGGCCTCGGTGTGGCCGTCGCGGACCAGGACGCCGCCGGGCCTGGCGCGCAGCGGGAAGATGTGGCCGGGGCGGACGAAGTCGGTGGGCTCCGCGTCGCCGTTCGCCAGCAGCTGGAGCGTGGTGGCCCGATCGGAGGCGGAGATGCCGGTGGTCACGCCGTGCGCGGCGGAGGCGTCCACGGAGACGGTGAACGCCGTCTTCATCGACTCGGTGTTGTCCTCGACCATCTGGGGCAGCCGCAGCCGGTCCAACTCCTCGCCCTCCATGGGGGCGCAGATCAGTCCGCGGCACTCGCTCATCATGAAGGCGACGATCTCGGGCGTCGCCTTCTCGGCGGCGATGACGAGGTCGCCCTCGTTCTCCCGGTCCTCGTCGTCGACGACCACGACCGGGCGTCCGGCCGCGATGTCGGCGATGGCCTGTTCGACGGGGTCGAGCGCGAAGTCCTCGAAGCCGTCCGTGCTGTAGAGGATGGGTGCCGCAGTCATGCGGGTGCTCCTTCCAGAGCGGGCCGCGAGCCCTGGCGGGAGCGCAGCCACCAGTCGCGCATGCCCCACAGGACGAGCGCGCCGTAGATGACGTAGACGAAGCCGGAGAAGGCGTAGCCGTTGGCGAAGTTCAGGGGGACGCCGACGAGGTCGACGAGGAGCCAGGCGATCCAGAACTCGACCATGCCGCGCGCCTGGGCGTACATGGCGACGATGGTGCCGACGAAGATGTAGGCGTCCGGCCAGGGGTCCCAGGACAGAGACGGGTAGGCCTTGAAGAGCAGGGCGACGGCGACCGTGCCGACGGCGGCGGCGCCGAGCATGGCGGCGCGCTCGGGCCAGGTGGCGAAGCGCGGGACGATGTGGCCGTCCTCCGCCTGCCCCTTGTCGCGGTTCCACTGCCACCAGCCGTACAGGGCGACCGCCATGACCACGGCCTGCTTGCCGGCGCTGCCGGTCAGATGGCCGTAGAAGGCTCCGAAGAGGACGAGACCGGACAGGAACTGGACCGGCCAGGTCCACAGCGAGCGTCGCCAGCCGAGGGCCAGCGTGATCAGGCCGAGGATGTTGCCGATCATGTCCGACCAGAGGATGTGCTGGTCCAGGAGGGTGAACGCCTCGGAGTTCAGCCCGTTCACCGCCCGGCCCCCTGACCCGCCGCCAGCAGCCGCTCGACGTACTTGGCGACGATGTCGACCTCGAGGTTGACCGGGTCGCCGGGCTGCTTGAGGCCGAGCGTGGTCAGGGCGAGGGTGGTGGGGATGAGGCTGACGGTGAAGTAGTCGGGGCCGGCGTCCACGACGGTGAGGCTGATGCCGTCGACGGTGATGGAGCCCTTCTCCACGACGTAGCGCGAAAGGTCCGCGGGGAGCGAGACCTTGACGATCTCCCAGTTGTCGGAGGGCTTGCGCTCCAGGACCTGCCCGGTGCCGTCGACGTGTCCCTGCACGATGTGGCCGCCGAGGCGGGCGCCGACCGCGGTGGGACGCTCGAGGTTCACCCGGGAGCCGGCCGAGAGGGCGCCCAGGCTGGAGCGGTCGAGGGTCTCGGCCATCACGTCGGCGGTGAACTCGTCGCCCTCGTGGTCGACGACGGTGAGACAGACTCCGTTGACGGCGATGGAGTCGCCGTGCTTCGCACCCTCGGTGACGACGGGGCCGCGCAGCCGGAAGCGGGAGGCGTCGCCGAGATTCTCGACGGCGGTGACTTCACCCAGCTCTTCGACGATTCCGGTGAACACTTCCCGGGTCCTCCTGCCTCATTCGGGCACGGACTCCGGGGCTGTCGATGACGACAGAATGAACGGTCGAGCACACCGGGAACGCCTACGCCGGACGGGACCCGCCCGGGACGGACGAGTCCAGACGGCGGCGCGCACACGTGCATGCCCGCCCGCCGCGCACTGCCTCCCATCCGGACTTTAACCGTCGGTCCAGGAATTTCACCTGGTCAACCGATCGCTGGAAGCGACCGGGTCGCGGACTGTAACCGCCGGTTCGGACTTTCACCGACCCCGGAGTGCGCTGCTTCTGGTACAGGGCCAGTGTGCCACGCCCGACCGTCACCCATGCGGGTGATCAATGTGGAGTGGCTCACAGGCCACCGAACCGCGCTATTGGTCCATACTATTGACGGTCTGGTCTAGTCCTTTTAGGGTGCGGTCGGGCCCGGCGGTGGTGACGACGGCCCTTGCCCGCCGCCGGGTCGCGCTCTGGCAGGGTGGCCGTATGACCGCATCGTTCGCCGACGTGTTCGAAACCCACCGCCCACGGCTCTTCGGCCTGGCCTACCGGATGCTCGGCTCGGCCCACGAGGCCGAGGACACGGTCCAGGACGCCTATCTGCGCTACAGCCGCGCCGACCGCGCGGACATCGGGCATCCGGCGGCCTGGCTGGCCAAGGTCGTCACCAACCTCTGCCTCACCAGGCTCACTTCGGCCCGGGCCCGGCGCGAGCAGTACGTCGGCCCCTGGCTGCCGGAGCCGGTGGCCACCGCCGACGGCACACCGGGGCCGCTGGAGTCCGCGGAGCGGCGGGACGACCTGTCGATGGCGCTGATGGTCCTGCTGGAACGGCTGACGCCGACCGAGCGGGCGGTGTACGTGCTGCGGGAGGCGTTCGGGTACGGACACCGGGAGATCGCCGGCGTGCTGGATCTGGGCGAGGCCAACTGCCGCCAGCTCTACCGGCGGGCGGCGCACCGGGTGGCCGTGCCGGAGGGCCGCTTCCAGCCCTCGCCCGAGCGGCGGGAGGAGCTGGTCAGCTCGTTCGTCGCGGCGGCCCGTGACGGCGATCTGGCCGGCCTCGAGAAACTGCTCGCGACCGATGTGACCTGGTGGAGCGACGGGGGCGGCAAGGTCAGCGCCGCTCTGCGGCCGATCGAGGGGCGGGAGAAGGTCCTCCGCTTCCTGGCCGGCATCACCCGGCGCTCCCTCGTGGGCATCGAGCTCACGGTGGCCGAGGTCAACGGCGAGAGCGCGCTGGCCGTCTGGGCGGGCGACCTGCTGATCGGCACCGTCTCCTTCGAGTTCCGCGACGGACTCATCACGCAGGCGCGGTCCATTCTGAACCCGGACAAGCTGGACTTCGTACGGCGTCAGCTGCCGCGCTCGCACAACTCGTGAAGAAGACCGCCGAGAACTGTCACGTCGTACGGGGGCCGCGTGGTCCGAGCTGGTGAGGGGCGCCCCACCCGGGGGCGTCCGGTGTCCGGAGGGACGGAACACAGCATGACCACGATCCTGGTGACCGGCGGTACGGGAACCCTGGGGCGGCTCGTCACGGAGCGGCTGCGGGCGGACGGGCACGAGGTGCGGGTACTCAGCCGCCGCGCCCAGCCGTACGCCGTCGATCTGCGCGCGGGCGGGCCGGGGCTGGACGCGGCCGTGGCGGGCGTCGACACCGTCGTGCACTGCGCGAGCACTCCCCGCGGCGGTGACGAGCGGGCGGCGGCGAACCTGATCGCGGCCGCCCGCCGGGCGGGGGTGGGCCATCTGGTCTACATCTCCATCGTGGGCGTCGACCGGGTACCGCTCGGCTACTACCGGGCGAAGCTCGCCGTCGAGCGGCTGGTCGAGGAGTCGGGGCTGGGCTGGACCGTGCTGCGGACGACGCAGTTCCACGACCTGCTCGTACAGCTGTTCGGGGCGCTGACCAGGCCGCCCGTCCTGCTTCTCCCCTCCGGGGTCTCCGACCAGCCGATCGAGGTGGCCGAGGTCGCCGCCCGCCTCGCCGAGTTGGCGGCCGGGGCAGCGGCGGGGCGGGTGCCCGACATGGGTGGCCCCGAGGTGCGCTCGTTCCAGTCGCTGGCCCGCGCCTACCTGAAGGCGACCGGCCGACGACGCCCGACCGTGAACCTCCCCCTCCCCGGCAGGACCTTCCACGCCCTCCGCGACGCCGGACACCTCACACCGCAGCGGGCGGTGGGCAAGGGCACCTTCGAGGACTACCTGGGGCACCGGTTCGGGGGCGGCTCGGCGGGCTAAAGCACACGCCAGTGGCGTGACTACGGCCGGGCCTCGGTGAGGCTGGGGCGCGCGCGGATCGGGGGGGGCCTCCTCACGGCGCGTATGCGCGGGCGGGCCGGCGGTCCGGCACTGCACTGGTACGAGCCTGGGGGGGGCCGCTCGGTGACCGGGCGTCCGGCGGCCGCATGCGGCGGCTCGGGCCCCGCATGCGAGCCGACGCCCCGTGCGGCGCGGCTCCGCGGTGAGCCGCGCCCGGGACCGGCCTCCCCGGACCCGCACTCCGGCGATGGGCGCGCGGGCCCCGGCACGGCGAACCACCGCCCCTGACTCCCCCGTCCGGGCCAGACCAGACCTGCCAGCGCTCCGGACGCCCCCTCAGGACAGGGCCCGGCGCGCCCCCAGCCCTCTCAGGACAGACTGGCGGACCAACGCCCCCCCGACGCCCCCTTCGGCCAGACCCGGCACGTCAACACTGCCGGCCGCCCACACCCCACACGCTCCGGCAGGCCGACGCCGGCGAGCGCTCCGCCCGGAACACAACCCCGCAGGCCAACGCTCCCACGCCCCCAGCCGGCACTCCCCGGGCAGGCCGCGCCAGCGAGAGCCTCCGTGCCGCACAGAGCCCGGCGGGCTCCGCCCAGGAGCGCCCCCGCCCGGGGTACGACCCGACAGGGCAACACTCCCCACCGCCCCCAGCCGGGGCCCCCGGGCGGGCCGCGCCGAGCGAGAGCCCCGTGCCGTGCAGGGCCCGGATGGGCTACCGCCCCGGTGGTGCGAACAGTTCGTCCTGGGCTCGTTCGCGGGCCGTCAGCAGGGCTCCGCGGAGTACCGCCGTGCCGCCCAGGCCGCTTGCCCGTACCTCGGTGGGGAGGGGGGACATCCGGTCGAGGCGTTGCGCCACGCGTGCGGCGAGTGCCTCGCCGCCGGCCTGGCCGAGCTCGCCGCCGAGGACCACGCATCCCGGGTCCAGAAGGGCGACGACGGAGGCGACGCCGAGGGCGACCCGGTCGGCGAGGATGTCGAGGAAGGGGCCCGCTGCCGAGGGCCCGCCCCGGTCGGCGGCCTTCGCCGCCTGCCGTACCGCGAGGGCCGCGCCCGCCACCTCTTCACCGGCCCCCGGCAGTCCGTGCTCCCCTGCCAGTCCGGCGACGGCCGACGCCCCGACCAGGGAGTGGAAGCCGCCCGAGCAGTCGGTCGCCGAGGGCAGCACGGCCGTGCCCGGGACCGGCAGGAAGCCGATCTCGCCCGTGCCGCCGGAGGCGCCCCGGCGGAGGGCGCCGTCGAGGACGACGGCCGCGCCGGGGCTGTGGCCGAGCCAGAGCAGGACGAAGGTGTCCCGGTCCCGGGCGGCGCCCTCCCGCTGCTCGGCCAGCGCGGCGAGGTTGGTCTCGTTCTCGACGCTGACGCGGGCGTCCGGAAAACGCTCCTGGAGCGCGGCGACCAGGCTGCGGTGCCAGCCGGGCAGGCCCGCCGAGCTCCGCAGCTCCCCCGTGCCGGGGTCGATCAGACCGGGCGCGCCGATGCCGACGGTGTGCAGGCGGTCGGCCCCGGCCTCCTTCACCGCCCGCTCCACCAGCGCCACCGCCTGCTCCACCGCGTGCTCCTCGGCGGGTACGGCCCCGGCGTCCCCGCCGATCGGCACGGAGGCCTCGGCGAGCACCCGGCCGAGCAGGTCGGACACCAGCACGGAGACGCTCTCGGTGCGCACGTCGAGCGCCGCGAGGTGGGCCCGGTCGGCGACGATGCCGTACAGCCGGGCGTTCGGGCCCCGGCGCTGTTCACCCGACTCCCCGACCACCGTGATCAGGCCGGAGGCCGTGAGGCGTTCGACGAGGTCGGCGACCGTCGGCCGGGACAGTCCGGTCAGCTGCTTCAACTGCCCCGCCGTCAGCGGGCCTTCCTGCTGGAGCAGCCGCAGGGCGACCCGGTCGTTGATGGCCCGGGCGGTGCTCGGTGATGCGGGCATGACCGGAATCCTCCCAGATCCGCGGGACCGGATGGCGCGGAAAGCCGCTATCTATCAGGCAGGGACCCTGATAGTTTACGGCGGTGCACTGGGCGGGGTGCGTCCGACCAGGGAGGGATCGGAAGATGGGTCACGTGACCAGCGCTGTCACCGAGCAGGACGACCGGCGAACGGTCAGGCGCGCCCGGTACGCCGTGGCGGCCGTCTTCGCCGTGCACGGCGCCGTCACCGGTTCCTTCGCGACCCGCGTGCCCTGGATCCAGGACCACGCCTCTCTGAGCACGGGACAGCTCGGGTTCGCGCTGGCCTTCACGGCGTTCGGTGCCTCCTGCGCGATGCCGCTGGCCGGCCGGATCAGCCACCGCTTCGGCAGCCGTACGGCGCTGCGCGGCCTGATCGCGCTGTGGACGCTGGCCCTGGTCCTGCCGTCCCTCGCCCCCAACCTGTACACGCTGTGCCTGGCGATGTTCGTCTACGGCGCGACCGCCGGCACGGCCGATGTCGCGATGAACGCCCTCGGCGTCGAGGTGGAACGCCGGCTGGACAAGTCGATCATGTCCGGGCTGCACGGCATGTGGAGCGCGGGCGCCCTGGTCGGCTCGGCCGCCGGCACCCTTGCGGCGCACCTCGGCGCGGACGCCCGCCTGCACTTCGCGTTCGCGGCGGCCACGCTCACCCTGCTCGGCGTGCTGGCGTGCGGCTGGGTGCTGGACGTACAGCCCGCCGAGGACGAGGAGCCCCCGCCGAGGTTCGCGCTGCCGCCCAGGTCGGCCCTGCTGATCGGCGCGGTGGGCTTCTGCGCGGTGTTCGCGGAGGGCGCGAGCCTCGACTGGTCGGCGGTCTTCCTACGCGATCGGCTGGACAGCTCGGCCGGTCTGGCGGCGGCGTCGACGACCGGGTTCATGCTGACCATGGCAGTGGCCCGGATCGCCGGGGACGCAGTGGTGAACCGTTTCGGGGCGGTCCGCACGGTCCGCGCCGGTGGCGTCCTCGCCGTCCTCGGCGGCCTGCTGATCGTCGTCGCGCGGCATCCGGCGGTGGCGATGACCGGGTTCGCGCTGATGGGGCTCGGGATCGCGGTCGTCGTCCCGCTGTGCTTCGCCGCGGCCGGCCACAGCGGCCCGAACCCCAGCCAGGCGATCGCGGGCGTGGCGACCATCACGTACACCTCGGGCCTGATCGCGCCCAGCCTGATCGGCGGGGTGGCGCAGGCGACCAGCCTGGTGGTGTCCTTCTGCCTGGTGACGGCGCTGGCCTGCGGCCTCGCCGTCTTCGCGGGGGTGCTGGGCGGCGGCCGGCGGGACTCGCGGGAGCTCAGTCCGCGGGTCGCAGCAGTTCCCGACCGGCAGCCCTGAAGCCGTCGGTCCACGCGGTGGGGCGCAGCGTGCCCGCGTCCAGCCGGACCAGGACCCGGGTGCCGTGCGCGTAGGTGACCGTGCCGTCGGCCGAGCAGAAGCGGAAGCCGTAGGTCAGTCCGGTGGTGCCGAGCCGTTCCAGCCAGAGGTGGACGGCGTAGACGCCCGGGCTGGTCACCGGTGCCTCGTAGGTGATCCGCAGTTCCTTGACGGCGTTGCAGGCGTCCCCGGCGGCCACCCAGTCCCCGTCGAAGCGGACGCCGTGGGCCTGCCACAGCTCGGTCCAGGCGCGCTCCGCCAGCAGCGGGTACCGGGCGTTGTGCAGCAGCCCGAGCGCGTCCAGGTCGTCGAAGTGGACGGTGACGGGGATCAGCCGGCCGTACGACAGGGCCGGGACGGGCAGGGCTTCGGCGGTCACGGGTGGGGCTCCTGAGCGTGGCTGGACGGGGTGCCCCCATCCTAAGCGAGCGCTCAGCAGCCCTGCCCGGGGCGGGTCAGCCCGCTATCGAGTCCAGCTGCTCGGCGGCGGGCCGCAGCGCCCAGAGGTCGCCGCCGGGCGGGGCCTGAAGCCCGGGCACCGCCTTCCGGGCCGCCCCGTCCCCGGCGTCGGCGGCGGCGTGCACGACGTCGCTCGCCGCGTACCGGTGGAACTCCAGCTCGGGGTGGGTCCAGGCGGCGGCACCGGTGGCGGCGGGGATCAGGTAGTCGACCGCCTTGGACAGGCCCTGTCCCTCGGGCCCCCGGTAGGTCCACAGATCCACGCCGACGTGGCGCCCGATGGCGGCGAGCCGGGTGTAGGCGACCAGGTCGAAGGTCGAGTAGTGCCAGCTCCGGGTGCGCGCGAGCTCCTGCGGCTGGCTGCCGTCGGCGGCGATCTGCGGGTCGATCCGCTTGGCGCGTGCGTCGAGGACGGTCCGCCGCGCCAGGGCCTTGTCGCCGGTCGCGTACGCGAGGGCGGCGAGCTGCATGTCGTAGAAGGTGCCGTGGTTGTTGGCGGCGGCCCCCTCCTGCGTGCCGAAGTCGCTGTTCTTCAGCCAGTCGCGGAAGTCGACGTTCCACTTCCCCATCGCGGTCCGGTCCTTCGCGGACCAGCCGGGGGCGCCCGTGGCCAGGATCGCCTGCGCGTCGAGGACGCTGGTGTAGGACTGCGAGAAGTCGATGATGCCGATGGCCCGGCCGTCGTACTTGCACGGGATGAACTGGGCGTGGTTCAGGTTCGGGTTCATCCGGGTGGCCGGGTCGAGGAACCAGGTGCGCAGGATCTGCCCGGCCTTCTCGGCGTAGCTCCGCCTGCCGGTGTAGTACCAGGCGAGGGAGAGGTCGTACGTGGAGTCGAAGACCTTCTCGGCGTCCTGCCGGTCCGTGCCGCTGTCGACCTCCGGGTTCCGCTGTCCGTCGCGCTGGACGTAGGGGCAGCCCCAGGGATTGGCCGCGGTGGGGGGCGTGCTGGGCCACCAGTACGGGGCCTGGCTCAGGTAGTCGTGGACGTCGCCGCCGGGCGCCGGCTTCGGTTTGTCGACGACCGTCCAGGGTCCCTGGCCGAGCCAGGCGTCGGCGCGGGCGGTCAGGGCCTTCAGCGCGCGCCCGAGTCGCGGGTCGCCGTGGTCCAGGCGGGCGCGGGCCTGCTGGAGGCGCGCGCCGTCGAGGACCACCGTCCGGGGCGCCTTGGGCGCCGCGTGGGCGACGGGCACGAGCACGGCGGTGAAGGCCGCCGCGGCCGCCAGCAGCACGGGCAGCCGGCCCGCCGTGGCCGCACGGGATCCGGATCTTCCACTCATCAAGGCACTCCGATCAGAAATGTGAACGCAGTTCATGAGTAGGACCGTGTGAGCGTAGAACCGCCAGCTACCCGTGACAATGGTCCGGACCGACTTCACGTACTAGGAAAGCGAAGCCTCACCATGGACCTCGGCGTCCGCTGGAAGCTGCACGGAGACGGGCGCACACCCGTGCCCGGAGCGGTCGTACGCCCCGACGAACGGCTGTCCTGGCCGCGCACGGTGGGCCTCGGCGCCCAGCACGTGGTCGCGATGTTCGGGGCGTCCTTCGTCGCGCCTGTTCTGATGGGCCTCGACCCCAACCTGGCGATCATGATGTCCGGCGTCGCGACCGTGATCTTCCTGCTCGCCACGCACGGCCGGGTGCCGAGCTATCTCGGCTGCTCGCTGTCCTTCGTGGGCGTGGCCGCGGTGATCAGGGCGCAGGGGGGCACGAGCGCGACCGTGACCGGCGCGGTCTTCGTCGTCGGTGCGGCGCTGTTCCTGGCGGGGCTGGCCGTACAGCGCTTCGGGGCGCGGATCATCCACGCCACGATGCCGCCGATCGTCACCGGCGCGGTCGTCATGCTGATCGGCTTCAACCTCGCCCCGGTGACCGCCTCCACCTACTGGCCGCAGGACCAGTGGACCGCGCTGCTGGTGATGCTCTTCACCGGTCTGGCCGTCGTCGGCCTGCGCGGCTTCTGGTCCCGGGTCGCGATCTTCCTGGGCCTGGTCTTCGGGTACGGCCTCTCCTGGGCCTGCGACCGGATCTTCGGGAAGATCCACTCGGTGGACGCGAGCGGCAGGGTCACCGACCACTGGCGCCTCGACCTCTCCGGTGTCGGCAGGGCCGACTGGATCGGGCTGCCGTCGTTCCACGGGCCGTCCTTCCAGTGGTCGGCCATCCTCGTCGCCCTGCCGGTCGTCATCGCCCTGGTCGCGGAGAACGCCGGGCACGTCAAGGCGGTCGGCGAGATGACCGGCCACCGGCTGGACGACAAGCTGGGCACGGCGATCTCGGCCGACGGCGTCGCGTCGATGCTGTCCACCGCGGTGGGCGGCCCGCCCAACACCACGTACTCCGAGAACATCGGCGTGATGGCCGCGACCCGGGTCTACTCGACGGCCGCCTACTGGGCCGCCGCGGGCTTCGCGGTGCTCTTCGGGGTCTGCCCGAAGTTCGGCGCGGTCGTCGCGGCCGTCCCGGGCGGTGTGCTCGGCGGCATCACCGTCATCCTGTACGGCATGATCGGCCTGCTGGGCGCCCAGATCTGGACCAACGCCGGGGTCGACCTGCGCAATCCGCTCAACCTCGTCCCGGCCGCCGCGGGCATCATCATCGGCGTCGGCAACGTCACGATGAAGTTCACCGGCACCTTCTCGCTCAGCGGCATCGCCCTCGGCACGCTGGTCACCATCACCGGCTACCACGCCCTGCGCGCCTTCGCCCCCGCCCACCTCAAGCCCCAGGAGCCGCTGCTCGACGAGGGCACGTCGTCCTACGACGAGCAAGCGGCGGCCCGCACCGAACCGGGGGCGTGACGAGTCCCGGGCGTTCACAGGGTCGACCCACGCGTCGCAGGCGAGGAGGCCGGGGCCGCGGCCGGGCTGACGTACGGAACGAGCACCGGGGCCCCGCGCGACCGCACCGGAGACGACCGCCTGAACCGGGCCACGATGGCCGACGGAGCGCAGCCACCGAGCCGGACAACGGCCGACCGGCCCAGCGGGACTCCACGAGCATGACAGCGGCCGTCTCGACACCCCCCGCCGCGAAGGGCGCGGGTGCGCCGGGCGCCGCGGGTGGCCCGGGGGGAGGCGGGCGGGTAAGCCTGGCAGGGGGCTGGCCCCGCCTGTCCCGGAATCGCCCGGGTTCCCCCGTTCCGGGGAAGCGTCGGGCCGGTCGGCTCCGGTGGCGGACCGGGGCTGGGACGCTTCCCCCATGGCGCAGTTGAAGCACCTCACCCCCTCCGTCGAGGCCGTCGTCTCCCGTATGCGTGCCCTGGACGGCACCCTGCCCGCGCGCGACGGGATCGCGGTGTTCAACCGCGTCTACCTGGCCGTCACCGAGGAGGTCGAACGGCGCCTGCACGCCGGGGCGTTCTCGGACGTACGGGCCGCGACCGCGCTGGACGTACGGTTCGCCGAGCGGTACCTCGCCGCGGTCGACGCGGTGGCGGACGACCGCCGCCCGCCGGCCTGCTGGCGGCCGTTGTTCCAGCTCCGCCGCCATCCCGGCGTACGGCCTATGCAGTTCGCCCTGGCGGGCATCAACGCACACATCGGTCACGACCTGGCGCTGGCCGTAGTGGACACCTGCCGTGCCCTGGGCTGCGAACCGGCCGATCTGGAGGACGAGTTCGACCGCGTCGGCGACCTCCTCGTGGCGCTGGAGGAGCGCATCCGCGAGGATCTGATGCCGGGCCCCGACCTGCTCCAGATCGCCGACCCGCTCACCCATCTGCTGGGCTCCTGGAGTCTGGAGCGCGCCCGGGAGGCGACCTGGTCGGCCGCTCGGGCACTGTGGGCGTTGCGCCGGTTCGAGGACCTGGCCGAGGAGTTCACCGACCGGCTGGACTCGGCCGTCGGCTTCGCCGGCCGCATGCTGCTCACGCCGCTCGCGGACTGACCCGGGCCGGAAGGGACACACGGCACATGGCGACCAGGCTCGGCCTCGGCCTTCCGCAGAACCGGCAGTACGACCTCGGCAGGGACGTACCCGACGTGGCCCGCACCGCCGAGCGCATCGGGTACGACAGCCTGTGGGTGTACGAGCGGGCACTGTTCGCGGAGCCCGCCACCCAGGGCCTGTACGGCATCCCCGGCCTGGCCTGGCCCGACGCCTACCGGAGCGTGGCCGATCCGCTGGTCACCCTCACCCTCGCGGCGGCGGTCACCGAGCGGGCCCGCCTGGGCACCAGTGTGCTGGTCGCGCCGCTGCGCATGCCCTTCCAGCTGGCCAGGACCCTCGCCTCGCTGGACGCGGCGAGCGGCGGCAGGGTCGTCGCGGGCCTGGGCACCGGCTGGTCCCTGGACGAGTACGCGGCCTGTGCGGTCCGGCCCTTCGAGGAGCGCGGCCGGGTCCTGGACGAGGTGATCGACGTGTGCCGGGCGGTCTGGGGCCCGGACCCGGTCCGCTACGAGGGCGACATCACGAGGATCGCCCCGGCCGTGGTCGGCCCCAAGCCCGCCCGGCCGATCCCGATCCTGCTGCCCGCGACCAGCCGGAAGGCACAGCGCCGCCTGGTCGACCGCGCCGACGGCTGGATGCCGGTGGGAACGGGCGTCCGGCGCACCGCCGCCCTGTGGGACGACCTGCGGGATCTGGCGGCCGAGCGCGGCCGGAAGGAGCCGATCCAGACGGTGCTCAGGGTCAACGCGGTGTACACGTCCAGGCCGTACGACGGTGACGACCGCCGCCCCTTCCAGGGCAGCGCCGACCAGATCGTCGAGGATCTCCGCCCGTACGCCGCGATCGGCCTGGAGGAGATCCTGATCGACCTGCAGACCACTCCGCGGGACGCCCAGGAGCTCAAGGACGTCGCCGCGGAGGTCTACGCGAGGGCACGCGCGGCCGGAGTGTGAACGCCGGTCAGTCCTCCGGGAGTTCGACCGGGGCGATCTCGTCGTAGACGTCACCGGGGCCGGGGTTGACCGGGTCGGTGGCACCGCCGAGGTGGTGCATGACGCCCCACACCGCGTTCAGCGCGGTCTGGATCGCGCCCTCGGCCCAGCCGGCCGTCCAGGAGATGTCGTCACCGGCGAGGAAGATGCCCCGCTTTTCCTCGGGCAGCCGGTCCTGCATGAAGTGGGTGAACAGACGCCGCTGGTAACGGTAGTGGCCGGGCAGGTTGGCCTTGAACGCGCCCATGAAATAGGGCTCGTTCTCCCAGGAGACGGTCACCGGGTTGCCGATGACGTGCTTCCGGATGTCGACCTTCGGGTAGATCTCGCCGAGCGACTTCAGCATGACCTCCATCCGCTCGTTCGCGGACAGCGGCAGCCACTTCAGGCTGTCGTCGCACCAGGTGTAGGAGAGGCAGATGACGGCGGGCTTGTCCGGGCCGTCGTCGAGGAGGTAGGTGCCCCGGGTCATGCGGTCGGTGAGCGTCATCGACATGACGTCCCGGCCCGTGACCTCGTCCTTGTCGAGCCAGAAAGGCCGGTCAACCGGCACGAAGAGCTTGCTGGACTCCATGTAGTGCGTGCGCTCGATCGCCGTCCAGTGGTCGATCGGGAACAGCGAGTCGTCACAGGCGATCTTCGACAGCAGCATCCAGGACTGGGCGGTGAAGACCGCCGCCTTGTACGTGCGGATGTCACCCTTCGCGTCCGTCACCGTGATCTGGTTGCCCGCGGTGCGGTGCAGCCGGGTCACGGCCGGGCGGGGCTCGCCGTCCACGTGCAGGGACGCCAGCGAGGTGCCGTACGGCCAGTGGACGATCTTCTCCGGCTCGCGCCGCCACAGCCGCAGCGGAAGCTGCTGGGAGCCGCCGACGATGCCGCGGTGGTGGTCGTCGGCCTCGGTGTAGACGACCCGCAGGATCTCCAGGATGGAGTTGGGGAAGTCGGTGTCCCAGCCGCCGGTGCCGAAGCCGACCTGGCCGAAGATCTCGCGGTGGCGGAAGGACCTGAAGGCCTCGGAGTCGCAGAGGAAGCCGTAGAAGGTCTGGTTGTCGAGCCTCTCGACGAGCTTCGCCCAGATCTCGCGGATGCGCGGCACGTCCCGCTCGCGCAGGGCGCGGTTCATGTCGGAGAAGTCGGCGCCCTCCTCCAGGCACTTGTTCCAGGCGTCGGCGACATCGCGGTAGACCTGCGGCAGGTCGTCGATCGTCTCGGCGTAGTGCGACTCGCCCTTGAGGTCGACGACGGTCGACGGGGTCGCCTCCGCGAGGGGGTTGGGGAAGGGCCGGGTCTCCAGGCCCACCAGGTCGATGTAGTGCTGGAGGGCGGTGGAGGACGGCGGGAAGCGCATCGCGCCCATCTCGGCGGTCAGCGACGGGTCGCAGCCCTCGAAGCCGACCGTCCGCAGCCGGCCGCCGAGCTGGTCGGCCTCGTAGACGACGGGCTTGAGGCCCATCTTCATCAGCTCGTAGGCGGCCACGATGCCGGACAGGCCGCCGCCGATGACCGCCACCTCGGCGCCGTGCTCGGTCGCCGGGATCTGGCCGAGGCCTGCCGGGTGGGCGAGGAAGTCGTCGTAGGCGTAGGGGAAGTCCGGACCGAACATGGTGATCGGCGGCTGCTGCTCGTCTGCGTGCTCGACGGCGTTGGGCACCGTGGACGTCATGGGGTACGGACTCCTTGCGCGGGGGTGACTCGGGAAGGGGCTTGGGGGGGTCAGACGAGGGACCCGTACAGACCGGGGCGCCGGTCCTTCAGGTACGGGTTCGCCTCACGGGAGGCGGCCAGGAAGGCGGGGTCGACGTCGGCGACCATCAGCTCCTCGCCGCGGCCGGCACGGGTGCGGGCGATGCCGTCGGGGCCAGCGAGGGCGGAGAGCCCGAAGAACTCGAACTCACCCTCGTGACCGACCCGGTTCACGTACGCCACGTACATCTGGTTCTCCCAGGCACGCACCGGCACCATGGCCTCGGCGACGAACTGGAAGGGGTGCATGTTCGCCGTCGGCACGACGAGCAGGTCGGTGCCGGCCAGGGCGTGGGCGCGCGCGTTCTCCGGGAACTCGACGTCGTAGCAGATCATGATGCCGACGGTCAGGCCGCCCAGCCGGGCCTGGACGAGCGACTGCTCGCCCGGGGTGAAGTGGTCGCGCTCGGCGCAGCCGAAGAGGTGGGTCTTGCGGTAGTTCGCGAGGCGGGTGCCGTCGGCGGAGACGAGCTGGGCGGAGTTGTAGACCGTGTCGCCGTCCCGTTCGGGGTAGCCGTAGGTGATCGCCAGGCCGTGCCGGGCGGCGATGTCGGCGATCGCGTGGGCGGAGTCTCCGTCGGCGGGCTCGGCGAGGCGGCCGATGTCGTCGCCGATCGCGTACCCGGTCAGGAACATCTCCGGCGCGGCCAGCAGCGCGGCACCCGAGGCGGCGGCGCGGCCCGCGGCGGCGTCGAGAACCTTGAGGTTCTCGGCGGGGAAGCCGGGGCGGCCGGAGCTCTGGAGCAGGGCGGTGCGCATGCGTGGTCCTCACCGGGGCGGAGGGGGGTTCTGGGGTCAGTTAGACGGTACGGTCGCCGGGCTCGGCCGGACAAGAAGAAGCCGTTGCGCGCCAGTGAGCGGTTCGTTGCGCGCACCACGGGCCGGGCGGCGATTCGTTGCGCGTGGTGACGGTCCCCCGGGGACTATGGCTCTCGGAGCAGTTCGGGATCGGCTGCCTGGCCCGTCGCGGCGAGGTAGCGCGGCGAGGCTCATCGATGCGCATCAGTCCCGCCTCGGCCAGGTCGCCGCGGAGCACGCGGACGACGGTCGGGGGCAGGTCGGCGTCCGCGGCCGGTTCGACGACCGGGCGCGGGCCGCGGCGCACCAGGGCGAACAGGGGACCAGCAGCGTCACAGGGCGGGGACGGTGGATGGTGAATCGGTATATCCACCGGGCGGGGACAGCGAGGTCCTACGACCGCTCCGGCGCGGCGCGCTACGCCCGCCTGGTCGGGTGTGCCGGCCTCACGGCGTCCGGTCTCCGAGCGCCGGCCGTGGGGTCCGTGTTTCCGAGCTTCCGGGTGACGACGTACGCCTTGATCCTCCGCCTCACCCCGGCGGGCCCGGGCACGCACGGGTGCGCGGAGACCCGGGCGCGTCGCCCCGCGCCCCCAGGCGCGCTCCATCTGCGGCTCGGGTCACCATGGCCGAGGCCCCGGGGCCCGGCCAGGGTCAGGTCGGTGAGCCCGACGAGAAGCGTCTCAGCAGCGGCGACAGCACCAGTACCGACTTGGTCCGTTCCACGAACGGCTCGCCCGCGATCCGCTCCAGCACCCGCTCGAAGTGGCGCATGTCGGAGGCGAAGACCTGGACGATCGCGTCCGCGTCCCCGGTGACGGTGGACGCGGCCACGACCTCCTGGTAGCGCTCGAGGCCCCGCTGGATCGTCTCCGGCGAGGTGTTGCGCCGACAGTAGATCTCGATGAACCCCTCGGTCTCCCAGCCGAGCGCCGCCGGGTCCACCCGGACGGTGAACCCGGTGATGGCTCCGGTGGCGCGCAGCCGGTCCACGCGCCGCTTCACGGCGGGCGCCGACAGGCCGACCAGCTGCCCGATGTCCGCGTAGGAGCGGCGGGCGTCCTCGGCGAGGGCGTGCACGATGCGTTCGTCGAGTTCGTTCAGCACAGTGGTTCGTTCAGCACAGTGGGTCGATCACTTCTCGGATGATGCGGGGGTGGCGAGCCGGGACCGGCGGTAGCCGTACCCGAAGTAGATCACGAGCCCCACCACCATCCAGCCACCGAAGACCACCCAGGTGACGGCGGACAGGCTGCCCATCATCCACACGCACAGGGCGAGGCCCAGCAGCGGCAGCACCGGCGACAGCGGCACCCGGAAGGTGCGGGGCATCCCCGGACGGGTCCGGCGCAGCACCACGACGGCGATGTTGACCAGCGAGAAGGCGAACAGGGTGCCGATGCTGGTGGCGTCGGCGAGCTGACCGAGCGGGATGGCGGCCGCCAGGACACCGCAGAACAGGGAGACGATCACCGTGTTGGCGCGGGGCGCGCCGGTCTTCGGGTGGACCCTGGCGAAGACCTTGGGCACGAGGCCGTCCCGGGACATCGCGAAGAGGATGCGGGTCTGGCCGTACAGCACCGTCAGCACGACGCTCGCGATGGCGATGACCGCGCAGGCGGCGAGCAGGGTGCCCCAGAAGGTCTGCCCGGTCACCTCGCGCATGATCTGGGCGAGCGCGGCCTCGGAGTCGTTGAACCGCCGCCAGGGCTTGGCGCCGACGGCGACGGCCGCCACGAGGACGTACAGCGCGGTCACGATGACCAGCGACAGCATGATGGCGCGCGGCAGGTCGCGCTGCGCGTCCTTCGCCTCCTCACCGGCGGTGGAGGCCGCGTCGAAGCCGATGTACGAGAAGAACAGCGTCGCTCCGGCCGCGCTCACCCCGGTCATGCCCAGCGGCATGAAGTTCTCGTAGTTGCCCGAGCGGAAGCCCTGGATGCCGATGGCGCAGAACAGCACCAGCGCGGCGATCTTCACGCACACCATGACGGTGTTGGCGCGCGCGGACTCCTTGGCGCCGCCGAGCAGGAACGCCATGGCGAGGAGTACGACGATCAGCGCGGGCAGGTTGAAGACGCCGCCGTCGCCGGGCGGGGCCGACAGGGCGTCCGGGATGGTGACGCCGATGGTGCCGTCGAGCAGCTCGTTGAGGTACTCGCCCCAGCCGACGGCCACGGCGGCGACCGACACGCCGTACTCCAGCACCAGGCACCAACCGCAGACCCAGGCGATCAGCTCGCCCATCGTTGCGTATGCGTACGAGTACGAGGAGCCGGAGACCGGGATGGTGCCCGCCAGCTCGGCATAGGACAGGGCCGAGAAGAGCGCCGTGAGCCCGGCGATCACGAAGGACAGCGTGACGGCCGGACCGGCCTTGGGGACGGCCTCGCCGAGGACGACGAAGATGCCGGTGCCGAGCGTGGCACCGATGCTGATCATGGTCAGCTGCCACAGTCCGAGGGAGCGCCTGAGGGTGCCTCCCTCGCCCTGTCCGCCCTCCGCGACCAGGCGTTCCACGGGCTTGCGACGCATCAGGCGCGCGGCGACGCCCGGGGACGCGGGGGCGGTGGCTCTGCTGTCGTGCGGGGGTGCGCCTTGGTCGAGCACGCGTGGGCTCCTTCATCGCTGCCGGTCAGGGCGGCGGGGACCCGGCGGCGTCCCGGCGAGGGCGGGGACCCGACGAGCGGGGTCCCCGCCACACCACGTACAGGTGAGCACCCTATGAGCCGACCCTTCACGGACGTAATGCAGCGACCTTGCGCATCCCCGCAAGATCATTGCGTTCATCGCGACGCGGTGCCCATTCGTTGCGCACCGGCTGCCGGCCGTCGCACGGCTCGCCGCACTCGCGCGCCGGTCAGCTCCAGCTGTTGTGCAGCGGCTTGCCCTCGGCATAGCCCGCGGCGCTCTGGATGCCGACGACGGCCTTCTCGGCGAACTCCTCCAGGGAGGCGGCGCCGGCGTAGGTGCAGGAGGAGCGGACGCCCGCGATGATCGAGTCGATCAGGTCCTCGACGCCGGGGCGGGCCGGGTCGAGGAACATGCGGGAGGTCGAGATGCCCTCCTCGAACAGCGCCTTGCGCGCGCGGTCGTACGCCGACTCCTCGGAGGTGCGGTTGCGCACCGCGCGCGCGGAGGCCATGCCGAACGACTCCTTGTACGGGCGGCCGTTCGCGTCGTGCTGGAGGTCACCCGGCGACTCGTAGGTGCCCGCGAACCACGAGCCGACCATCACGTTCGACGCGCCGGCCGCCAGGGCCATCGCCACGTCGCGCGGGTGCCGGACGCCGCCGTCGGCCCAGACGTGCTTGCCGTACTTCTTCGCCTCCGCCGCGCACTCCAGGACGGCGGAGAACTGCGGCCGGCCCACACCGGTCATCATCCGGGTGGTGCACATGGCGCCGGGACCGACGCCGACCTTGACGATGTCGGCGCCCGCCTCGACGAGGTCGCGCACACCCTCGGCGGCCACGATGTTGCCGGCCACGATCGGCACCCGGGGGTCGAGGGCGCGGACCAGCTTGATCGCGCTGATCATCGACTCCTGGTGGCCGTGTGCGGTGTCGATGACGAGCGTGTCCACGCCCGCGTCCAGCAGTTGCTTGGCCTTGCCCGCCACGTCGCCGTTGATGCCGACGGCGGCGGCGACGCGCAGCCTGCCCCGCTCGTCGGTCGCTGGGGTGTACAGGGTCGCGCGCAGGGCGCCCTTGCGGGTGAGGATGCCGGCCAGCCTGCCGTCCTTGTCGACGGCCGGGGCATAGCGCCGGTTGGCCCCGTCGAGCCGGTTGAAGGCCTCGGTCGGGTCGATGTCGGCGTCGAGCAGCAGCAGGTCCTTGGACATGACCACTTCGAGCTGGGTGAAGCGGTCGACGCCGGTCAGGTCCCGGTCGGTGACGACACCGATCGGCCGGTGCTCGTCGTCGACGACGACACCCGCGTTGTGCGCCCGCTTGGGCAGCAGGGACAGCGCGTCGGCGACGGTCTGGTGCGGGGCCAGCACGATCGGGGTGTCGAGGACCAGGTGGCGGCTCTTCACCCAGGAGACGACGTCGGTGACGACCTCGATCGGGATGTCCTGCGGCACGACCACCAGGCCGCCGCGGCGGGCCACCGTCTCGGCCATGCGGCGGCCGGCGATGGCGGTCATGTTGGCGACGACGAGCGGGATGGTGGTGCCCGTGCCGTCCGGGGCGCTGAGGTCCACGGCCTGACGCGAGCCCACCGCGGAGCGGCTCGGCACCATGAACACGTCGTCGTACGTCAAGTCGTACGCGGGCCGGATGTCATTGAGGAAACGCACGTGCTGCACATCCCAGTCGATCAGAGGCGGCCCCCGGACAGGTCAGCCAGGGGGAAAGAGCACGTACTTCATTGTCCCATGCGGGCCCCCGCGCCATGCCCTGGCACATCATCCAGGCTGGTCAGAGGGGGTCTAGGAGGAACCTCCAAGGGTCAGTGCCACGGACAGTGCCGGGGTCCGGTCCGCCGCCTCGGTGAACAGTTCCCGTGCGGTCCTCCACTCCTCGGGGCGGGCCCGCGCGTACGTCTGCCAGTCGCGTACGACGAGGAGCAGGCCGCGCTCGCCGGCGTCCTCGGGCCAGACCGTGTGGTCGGAGAGGCTGTCGGCGAGCGCGTCCCAGTTGCGGCCGAACCAGTCGGGCAGGCCCAGGGCGCGGACGCAGCGGTCCATCAGGCCCGCCTTGTCCGTGACCCCGGCGAGGTCGAGCGTGACCACGCGTTCCGTCATCCCGGCACCACCCGTGTCGTAGTGATCGCGGCCGTCAGGAGCCGTCGGGGTCCGTCCGGCCCAGGGCGGACTTCGGCGTCGGGCCCGCGGTCATCAGGTAGTCCGCCGCGGAGGTGTCCGTCACCAGGCTGGTGACGAGCCCCGAGCGCAGTACCGCGTCGATCGCCGCCGCCTTGCGCTGCCCGCCGGCGATCGCCACGACCTCGGGGATGCGGCGGAGCTGGTCGGCCTTGACCGTGATGCACCGCTCCCCCAGGTCCCGGCCGACCCGGCGGCCATCGGCGTCGAAGAGGTGCGCGGACATCTCGGCGGCGACACCGAGCGAGGCGTAGTGCGCCCGCTCCTCGTCGCTGAGCATGTCGTGGACCGTCGAGATGCCCGGCTCCCAGGAACCGATGGAGACGCAGGCGACCGTTACCTTGTCGAAGTACTCGAAGGCGCGGGCGATCCCGGTCTGGTGGCGCAGTGCCCCCGCCGTGGCCGCGTCCGGCAGCAGCATCGGCGCGTAGATGGGGTGCGCGTCGCCGCCGGACACCTGGGCGGCGCGGCGCACCGCCTCGACCGAGCCGCGCTCGGCGGTCCCGGCGTCGTACACGCCCGTCAGCTGCACCACCGTGCAGGGTGGCAGCCGGTCGAGCGCCGCCGCCATGTGGATGGTGGAACGGCCCCAGGCCAGTCCCAGCACGTCCCCCTCGTCGACGAGCTCGCCGAGCAGGTCGGCGGCGACCTCCCCCAGGTTCTCGGGGTCGGGGGTCTCCTCCGCCTCGGCCGGGGACTCGACCACGACGGCGTGCCTGAGGCCGTAGCGGGCGCGGAGCGCGTCGGAGCGCTCGGCGTCCAGTTCGGCCGGGACTCGGATCTCGATGCGTACGAGGTCCCTTTCGAGGGCAGTCTCAAGTACCCGGGCCACTTTGAAGCGGCTGACGCCGAACTCCTCCGCGATCTGGATCTTGGACTTGCCCTCGAGGTAGAAGCGGCGGGCCATGGCCGCCGCCTGCACCAGCTCAGCGGGTCCCATCCGCATGGCTGACCGGCCCGCCGACATACCCGACACGGCGATCTCCTCACTGCTGTTCACACTCTGGATTCGCCGTTCATCCTTGCAGATTCGGCGCGCTTGATCTGCCCTGATGGGGGCCGTTCACGTAGCTGTGGCCCAAGAGCCGTCTAGTGGTCGCAGGCCCAGGACGCCTTGGCGGTGGCCGCCTCCGCCTGGGTGCGTAGTGCACGTACCGCTTCTGCCGGGTCCTTCGCCCCGTAGACGGCCGAACCGGCGACGAAAACGTCCGCTCCGGCGTCCGCGCACCGCTCGATCGTCGTGGCCGAGACGCCTCCGTCGACCTGCAGCCACAGCTCGAGACCGTGCTTGTCGATCAGCTCGCGGGTGCGGCGGATCTTGGGAAGCATGATGTCCAGGAACGCCTGCCCGCCGAATCCCGGTTCAACCGTCATGATCAGCAGCATGTCGAGCTCGGGCAACAGATCCTCGTAGGGCTCGATGGGCGTCGCGGGCTTGAGCGCCATGGCGGCGCGGGCGCCCTTGGCCCGGATCTCGCGGGCGAGCCGGACGGGCGCGGCGGCCGCCTCGACGTGGAAGGTGACGGACGAGGCACCCGCTTCCACGTACTGCGGCGCCCAGCGATCCGCGTCCGCGATCATCAGATGGCAGTCCAGCGGCGTGTCCGTCGCACGGGCCAGGGACTCTACGATCGGCACGCCGAGCGTCAGGTTCGGGACGAAATGGTTGTCCATGACGTCGACGTGGAGCCAGTCGGCTCCCTGGACCGCCTTCGCCTCGTCCGCGAGGCGGGCGAAGTCGGCGGACAGGATGCTGGGGTTGATCTGCACGGCCATGACCCAAGCCTCCCATGTTCTTGCACGGTTGTTCGCGCCGGTACGAACCTGGAACGCCCGCCGGGCCGCCACGCGTCATCCGGTGAGCTGGTAGATGCTCTTCCCGGTGAGCCAGAAGCCCAGCACCAGGCACCCGACCACGATCGCCCGCTCCTGGTGGTCCTCCACCCAGGAGCGCAGTCTCAGCAGACGGGCCGTCGCGACCGCCGGGGAGAAGACGACGTACAGCTCGGTGGACAGCAGGCTCGCGGTGGCGAGCAGGCAGAAGGCGAACAGGGCGAGCCAGGACAAGAGGTGGGACAGGTCCGCCGACACCACCGTCGTGGCCCCCGCGGCCACCAGGCCCCACGGTTGCAGGAGCACCGCGAGCCCCGCGGCCGACCACATGCCGGTGCGGTCCGTCTCCGACGTCAGGCTCGCGGCGGCGGGCGCCCGGGCCCGCGCGGGACCGGCCACCATCCCCCGGCGCCGGTGCTCGCCGTAGAGGACGAGGACCACGCCGATGAGGAGCTTGGCCGCGAGCGCCGCGACGGAGGGCGGAGACCGGGGTGGCGGGGGCTGCCCGCCGGTCAGGGTGAGGACGATCGCCAGCACCGCGACCAGGCAGGCGAGCCAGCTCAGGATGAAGACCAGCCCCTTCCACACCCCCCGCGCCGACGCGACCAGCAGGACGAACGCCATGAGGGGCAGGGGGTCGAGCGTGATCGCCAGAGCGATCAGCAGCAGGTCGAGCAGCACGGCGACTCCCACGTGCGGGGACACCATGAGGTTATGAGGGGACCGTGGACCTCACATCCCTTGACGCGCCGCGTACGGCGGTCAGCCGGTCCGGCGGATCAGGGCCAGGTACATCGCGTCGGTGCCGTGCAGATGGGGCCACAGCTGTACGTCGGGGCCCTCGCCGAGTGCCGGGACGCCTGGAAGGAGGGGGCGGGCGTCGAGGAGCTCGGTGTCCGGGTGCTGCTTGAGCACGTCCTCGACGACGGCCCGGGTCTCGGCGAGGTGCGGCGAGCAGGTGGCGTAGCCGACGACGCCGCCGACCCGCACCGCGTCCAGCGCGCCGCGCAGCAGGGCACGCTGCAACGGTGCGAAGTTCTCCAGGTCCTCCGGGCGTCGCCGCCAGCGGGCCTCGGGCCGCCGGCGCAGGGCGCCCAGGCCGGTGCACGGCACGTCCACCAGCACCCGGTCGAAGCTGGCGGGCCGCCACGGCGGCCGGGTCCCGTCGGCGGCGATCACCTGGTACGGCCCGGGGTTGCCGGCCAGCGCCTTGGCCACCAGCCCGGCGCGGTGCGGCTGCTTCTCGGAGGCGAGCAGCGTCGCCCCGCGTCCGGCGGCGAGCGCACCGAGCAGCGCGGCCTTGCCGCCGGGCCCGGCGCAGCCGTCGAGCCACCTCTCGTCCGGCCCCTCCAGCGGCGCGTTCGCCAGCGCGAGGGCGACGAGCTGGCTGCCCTCGTCCTGTACCCCGGCCCGGCCCTCCCGCACCGCTTCCACGGCACCCGGCTCGCCGCCCTCGGTGAGCCGCACGGCGTACGGCGACCAGCGGCCGGGCACGGCGGCCTCCTCGCGGAGCAGTTCCTCGGTCGTGGCCCGCCCGGGACGGGCGACCAGGGTGACCTCGGGCCGCTCGTTGTCGGCCGCCAGCAGGTCCTCGATCCCGGCGCGCCCGCCGCCGAGCGAGTCCCACAGCGCGGAGACGACCCAGCGGGGGTGGGAGTGCACGACGGCGAGGTGGTCCTCGGGGTCCTCGTCGTAGGGCGGCGCGATCTTCGCCAGCCAGCCGTCGAGGTCGTCCTGCGCCACCTTGCGCAGCACGGCGTTGACGAACTTCGCCCGCCCGTCGCCGAGCACGACCCGGGCCAGCTCGACGGAGGCGGACACGGCGGCGTGCGTCGGGATCCGCGTCCCGAGCAGCTGGTGCGCGCCGAGGCTGAGCACGTCGAGGACGGGCGGGTCGACCTCCCTGAGCGGCCGGTCGACGCAGGCGGCGATGACGGCGTCGTACGTCCCCTGCCGGCGCAGCGTCCCGTACACCAGCTCCGTGGCCAGCGCCGCGTCCCGCGCGTCGAAGTCGCCCTTCTCCCGCGCCTTCCTCAGCAGCGGCGGCAGTACGAGGTTGGCGTACGCGTCCCGCTCGTCCACGGCGCGCAGCGCCTCGAAGGCGAGCATGCGGACGGGGTCCTTCTGGGGACGGCGGTAGGGCTTGGCGGGCTTACGGGGCCGACGGGGCTGGTCGCTCACGAAAAAGGTGCTCCGGGTGTGGGATGGGAATGCGGTGTCCAGCGTACGTCCGGCCGGCACCGGCGAAATCGGGCCGGGCGCCTCAGCCCAGCGTCTCCGCGTCCGCGATGCGCACACCCCGGGCCCAGTCCGCCGCGCGCATCGGCTTCTTGCCCTGGGCCTGCACCCAGAGCAGCTCCACGGCGTACGAACCGGTTCCGGCGTGCACGCTGTTCTTGCCGACCGCCAGCCGCCCCGGGGCGAGGTCCGTCCGCTCCGGCACGGGCGCGACCTGGATGAGCTTGAGCCGCTCGCCGCGGAACGTGGTCCAGGCGCCGGGCGCCGGGGTGCAGCCGCGCACGACCCGGTCCACGCGGAGCGCGGGGGCCGACCAGTCGACCTGGGCGTCCTCGACGGTGATCTTGGGGGCGAGGGTGATTCCGTCGGCGGGCTGCGGTACGGCCTTCAGCGTGCCGTCCTCGATGCCGTCCATCGTGGCGGCGAGCAGCCCGGCGCCCGCGAACGCCAGCCGGGTGAGCAGATCGCCGCTGGTGTCGGTGGGCCGGACCTCCTCGGTGACGGTCCCGTAGACCGGGCCCGAGTCCAGTCCCTCCTCGATGAGGAAGGTGGAGGCCCCGGTGATCTCGTCCCCCGCCATGAGGGCGTGCTGCACGGGGGCCGCCCCGCGCCAGGCCGGCAGCAGCGAGAAGTGCAGGTTGACCCAGCCGTGCGCGGGGACGTCGAGGGCCACCCTGGGCAGCAGGGCGCCGTAGGCGACGACGGGACAGCAGTCGGGCGCGATCTCCCTGAGCCGCTCCAGGAACTCCGGGTCCCGCGGCCTGACGGGCTTCAGCACCTCGATCCCGGCCTCCGCCGCGCGTTCGGCCACGGGAGACGCGATCAGCCTGCGTCCCCGCCCGGCCGGGGCGTCGGGGCGCGTGACGACGGCGGCCACCTCGTGCCGCCCGGAGGCGAGAAGAGCGTCCAGAGCGGGAACGGCGACCTCGGGGGTACCGGCGAAGACGAGCTTCATGGGTGGCAACGGGCCTCTCGGGCGGCGATTGACGGGCAACGCACAAGTCTATGCCGTGATCATCGACCGCGAACGGCAAGCCGCCGACGGCGGGCGACGGGTGGTGCGCGGGTGGGAGAACGGCGTACGCCCAAGCCCACACGCCCCCACCCCGTTACCAGCGGAGCGCACACGCGTTGGTCAAGACAGAGTTGACCACATCGGGGCGCTTTCGCGGCCCAATTCCTTTCAACGCCGGTTCGAGAGGCTTGTTCATGGCCGACCACGCAACCCACGACGCCCAGGCCCGTGCCAGCCTGCACTTGCTGGTGCGGGACATCGAGCGGGTCCGCCGGCAGGTGGACGCACTGCGCACGCTCACCGCCCAGCTGGGCAACGTCTACCGCCCGCGCCGCTCCGGCCCCTCCACGGGCTTCGTCGTCTACGGACGCGCCCCCGCCCCGACGGTCCGTCTCGCCCAGGAACTCCGGGACAGTGTCGAAACCCTGGTCACGGCCGCCGTGGACTTCGACCGCTCACTCGGCTTCTCGTGGGACGCGGTGGGCTCCGCGCTCGGGGTCACCAAGCAGGCGGTCCACCGCCGCTATGGCGCCCGCCGCGCCGCGGCCCAGGCGGCCGCGGACGCCGAACGCTCGACGGAGCCGGCGGGCACCCGCACGCTCGATGTGAACACCGGTCTGCCCACGCTGCCCACGGTCCCGGCGGCCCGTTCGATGCCGACCCAGCCGACCGCGGGCAGCCCCACGCTCCGCGAAGAGGCCAGGACCACGACCTTCCCGGGACCGCGCAACGGCTGACCCCGGCGCTCCGGCCCGCACCCTGCCCTCCCGGCACACGCATCCGGGAGGGCGGCCGTATGCCCGGCCCGCCCCGCGCGTGGACCTACCCGATGTCCGGCGGGTCGATCCGCACCCGTACCGGCGCCTCCCCGCTCCCCCGCGCCATCCGCGCGGCCTGCGCCGCCTTCAGCGCGGACGCGAGAGCGGCCCCGCTGCCCGGCGGCACCCGGACCAGCGCCCGCTCCCAGCGCTCCCCGGGAGGCGGTGCCCCCGGCCGCCGGGGCCGCCCGGGAAGGGTGTCCGGCACCGGCACGGGCCCCAGCACCTCGGCGTCCGGCGGCAGTTCGACCGTACCGAGGAACTCCGCGACGGCCTGCGCCGTCCCCGTCACGGCCGCCATCCGCGACACCGGCGGGAACCCCAGCTCGGCCCGCTCGGCCAGTTCCCGCACCGCGTGCCCGACGGGATCCCAGCGCACCAGCGCCTGCACGGGCCGCAGCGTCGGCTCGGCGACCACGACCACGGTCCCGCCCTCACCCTGCGGGCGCACCAGCGCCGAGGCCCCGATCCAGCGCCGCAGCGCGTCCTCACTCGCGCGCAGGTCGGGCCGGCCGAGCATGGCCCAGCCGTCCAGCAGCAGGGCCGCCGCGTAGCCGCCCTCGGCGACCGGCTCGGCCCCCGGTGTGCTCACCACCAGCGCGGGCGCGGACGGCACCGTGTCCAGCACGTGCTCACGGCCGGAGGTCCGCACGGGCACGGCGGGAAAGGCCCTGCCCAGTTCCTCGGCGGTCCGCCGCGCCCCGACCACCTGGGCGCGCAGCCGGAAGCTCCCGCACTCCGGGCAGTGCCAGGCGCCCTCCTCGCGTCCGCACCAGCCGCAGCGCGGAGCCCCGGCGTCCCGCCCCTCGAGCGGCCCGGAGCAGTGCCGGCAGCGCGCGGGCGCCCGGCACTGCGCACAGGCCATGCGGGGCACGTATCCCCGCCGGGGCACCTGCACCAGGACCGGCCCGTGCCGCAGTCCCTCCCGGGCGGCCTGCCAGGCGAGCGTCGGCAGCCGGGCGGCGCGGGCGGCCTCGTCGCGCCCCAGTTCGGCGTCCCCGACGGTACGCACCAGGGGCGCGGTCCGCCGCACCAGCTCACGCCCGGCGACCAGGGGCCGGGCCCAGCCGCTCTCCACGAGTTGCGCCGCCTCCACGGTGCAGCTCCAACTGCCCAGCAGAAAGCCGCACTTGTCCAGCGCGGCGCGCAGCAGCAGCACATCACGGGCGTGCGGCTGCGGGGCGTGCTGCTCGCTGTGGCTGTCGTCCCCGTCGTCCCAGACGGCGACGAGCCCGAGATCCCGCACCGGAGCGAACATGGCGGCCCGCGTCCCGACCACGGCCCGCACCGACCCGCGTCGCACGGCGAGCCATTGCGCGTACCGCTTCTCGGGCCCGGCGTCGGCGGTGAGCAGGGCGTGCCGCCCCGCGCCGAGCAGTGCGGTGAGCGCGGCATCGACCCGGGCGGCGGCCCGCCCGTCCGGTACGACGACGAGCGCGCCGCGCCCCGAGGCGAGCGTCGCGGCCACGGCCCGGGCCAGTTCCTCGCTCCACCCGGGCCCGGGCAGCGCGTTCCACACGGCGCGCGGCGCGCCCCCGGAGGCCAGTGACTCGACGAAGGCGGCCCCGCGCTCGTACCTGGTCCAGGACCCCGCGTCGGGCACCGCGGGCGGCGGCAGCGGTGCCGGCGACGGCCGCTGCTCGGCCCGCGCGCTGCGCGGCGGCACGGCCAGCTGGAGTACGTCGGCGAGGCTGCCCGCGTACCGGTCGGCGACGGCCCGCGCGAGCCCCAGCAGTTCCTCGCTCAGCACGGGTTCGGGCGAGACGACCTGGGCCAGCGCCGCCAGCGGCCCGGAGTAGTCCGACTCGGCCAGCCGCTCGACGAGAAACCCGTCGATGAGCCCCCCGCCCTCACGGCGCCCTTCCCGCACCCGGCCCCGCCCGGCCCCGAACCGCACCCGGACCCGCACCCCGGGCCGCGCCTGCTCGTCCAGTTCCTCGGGCACGGCGTAGTCGAAGTACCGGTCGAGATGGAGCACCCCCTTGTCGACCAGCACCCGCGCCACCGGCAGTTCCCCGGCCAGCGCGGCCCCCCGCCAGGTCCTCGGCTTGGCCCGCGGCGCCTTCGCCTTCCCCTGCCGGACGCCCTCCCGGATGAGCGCGAGCTGCTCCGCCGCCGGGGCCCCCTCGGTCCCGCCGTCCCCCTGCCCGTTCTCGCTGCTCACGCTTGCATTCTTACCAAACTCCACTGACAACCGGTGACCACCGGGGCGGGCCATGATCATCGCGGTGAAATGCCGGGGCCCGGCTCCCAGAGGGAAGCCGGGCCCCGGCGGGAAGCCGCGGTGGGCCTACAGGCCCACGGCCTTGCGCAGCGCGTCCACGCGGTCGGTGGTCTCCCAGGTGAACTCGGGCAGCTCGCGGCCGAAGTGGCCGTACGCCGCGGTCTGGGCGTAGATCGGGCGGAGCAGGTCGAGGTCGCGGATGATGGCGGCCGGACGGAGGTCGAAGACCTCGTCGATCGCCTTCTCGATCTTCTCGGGCTCGACCTTGTGGGTGCCGAAGGTCTCGACGAACAGACCGACGGGCTCGGCCTTGCCGATGGCGTAGGCCACCTGGACCTCGCAGCGGGAGGCCAGGCCCGCGGCGACGACGTTCTTCGCGACCCAGCGCATCGCGTACGCCGCGGAGCGGTCCACCTTGGACGGGTCCTTGCCGGAGAAGGCGCCGCCGCCGTGGCGGGCCATGCCGCCGTAGGTGTCGATGATGATCTTGCGGCCGGTCAGGCCGGCGTCGCCCATCGGGCCGCCGATCTCGAAGCGGCCGGTGGGGTTGACCAGCAGGCGGTAGCCCTCGGTGTCGAGCTTGATGCCCTCGTCGAGGAGAGCCTTCAGCTCGGGCTCGACGACGAACTCACGGATGTCGGGCGCCAGCAGCGACTCCAGGTCGATGTCGCTGGCGTGCTGCGAGGAGACGACGACCGTGTCGAGGCGGACGGCCTTGTCGCCGTCGTACTCGATGGTGACCTGCGTCTTGCCGTCCGGGCGCAGGTAGGGGATGGTGCCGTTCTTGCGGACTTCCGACAGGCGCTTCGACAGGCGGTGCGCCAGGAAGATCGGCAGCGGCATCAGGGTGGGCGTCTCGTCGGACGCGTAGCCGAACATCAGGCCCTGGTCGCCGGCGCCCTGCTTGTCGAGCTCGTCCTCGTCGCCCTCGACCCGGGACTCGTAGGCCGTGTCCACGCCCTGCGCGATGTCCGGGGACTGCGCGCCGATCGAGACGGACACGCCGCAGGACGCGCCGTCGAAGCCCTTCTTCGAGGAGTCGTAACCGATCTCGAGGATCTTGTTGCGGACCAGGTTCGCGATGTCCGCGTAGGTCTTGGTCGTGACCTCGCCGGCCACGTGCACCAGACCGGTCGTGATCAGCGTCTCCACGGCGACCCGGGAGGTCGGGTCCTCTCGCAGAAGCGCGTCGAGAATGGTGTCGCTGATCTGGTCAGCGATCTTGTCGGGGTGACCTTCGGTCACGGACTCCGAGGTGAACAGGCGACGGGACACAACGCTCCCTGGGGTTGCAGCGGCTGCTGGCTGATCATTGTCGGACGACGCGGGGAGCTGCGCCCGGCATCGTCCGAGAACAGTTTATCGGTCGCACTCTGCCGACGGCCCACCTGTCTCGCCTCTCGGGAGCCCTGTGACCTGCGACACGGGCATTCTGCCCAATGTGTGGCGGCCTTGACCAGGGCCGCCACGCGACAAAGTCATCTTTGACGCCGCCGCCGAACGACGGAAACGAAGCCCGTGACCATCAGCCCAGCCGCCCGCTCACGAGGTCCCAGACGATCTCGGCGAGGGCCTCCTTGGGACCGTGCGACACGGGTGTCTCGCTGCCGTCCGCACCCAGTACGACCGCCTCGTTCTCCTCGGAACCGAAGGTCTTCCGCTCCCCCACCTCGTTCACCACGAGGAAGTCGCAGCCCTTGCGCACCAGCTTCTTCCGGCCGTTGGCGAGGACGTCGTCCGTCTCGGCGGCGAAGCCGACGACGACCTGTCCGGGCCGGGGCCGTTCGGCCGATATCTCCGCCAGGATGTCCGGATTCCGCACGAGGGTGACCGGCTCGGGGTCCTGGTCGTCCTTCTTCTTGATCTTCCCGGCCGCGTAGGCCGCGGGACGGAAGTCGGCCACGGCGGCGGCCATGACCACGGCGTCGGCGTCGGCGGCCGCCTTCAGTACCGCCTCCCGCAGCTGGACGGCCGTGCCCACGGGGACGACGTCCACGCCGGCCGGGTCCGGCAGGCCGGTGTTCGCCGCGACCAGCGTCACCCGGGCGCCCCGCGCGGCGGCCGTACGGGCGAGGGCGTAGCCCTGCTTGCCGGAGGAGCGGTTGCCGAGGAAGCGGACCGGATCGAGGGGCTCACGGGTGCCGCCGGCGCTGACGACGACGTGCCGGCCGGTCAGATCCGGCTCCCGCACCCCACGGGCGAGGACCCGGCGGCAGACCTCGAATATCTCGGCGGGGTCGGGCAGCCGTCCCTTGCCCGTGTCGACGCCGGTCAGGCGGCCGACCGCCGGTTCGATGACGACGGCGCCCCGGCGGCGCAGCGTCGCCACGTTCTCCTGAGTGGCCGGGTGCTCCCACATCTCGGTGTGCATGGCGGGGGCGAAGACGACCGGGCAGCGGGCGGTGAGCAACGTGTTCGTCAGCAGGTCGTCGGCGAGGCCGTGGGCGGCCTTGGCGAGCATGTCGGCGGTGGCGGGGGCGACGATCACCAGGTCGGCCTGCTGGCCGATGCGGACGTGCGGCACCTCGTGGACGTCGTCCCAGACCTCGGTCGAGACGGGGTTGCCAGAGAGAGCGGACCAGGTGGCGGCGCCGACGAAGTGCAGCGCGGAGGCCGTCGGGACCACGCGGACATCATGCCCGGACTCGGTCAGCCTGCGCAGCAGCTCGCACGCCTTGTAGGCGGCGATGCCGCCGCTGACCCCCAGAACGACCTTCGGCTTGTCCACCGTCTCTCCCCGGCTCGGCACCATACGAGACCATCACACACCACAGGCCCGGCAGTCGGCCTGCCGGGCCTGTGGAAAAACTACCTGCGATGTGAAGGTACTACTGCGCCGGGCCCTCGATGGCCTCGGAGGTCAGCAGACCCGCGTTGATCTCGCGCAGGGCGATGGAGAGCGGCTTCTCGTGGACGTGGGTGTCCACGAGCGGACCGACGTACTCAAGGAGGCCCTCGCCGAGCTGCGAGTAGTACGCGTTGATCTGACGGGCGCGCTTGGCCGCGTAGATCACGAGGCTGTACTTCGAGTCGGTGGCCTCGAGGAGCTCGTCGATCGGCGGGTTGATGATGCCCTCGGGCGCGGTGATGGAAGAGGACACGCTCTACCTTCCGATGGATGGGAAAGAATCAGTTGATGGTGATCTTCACGATCACACAACGTCCATCAAGGCTAGCAGCTCGCGCGCCACGTCCTCGACGGAGGTGTTGACCAGGGTCTCGTCGAACTCCGGCTCGGCCGCCAGCTCGATCTTGGCCGCCTCCAGGCGACGCTCGATCACCTCGGGCGGCTCGGTGCCCCGGCCGGTGAGTCTGCGCACCAGCTCTTCCCAGGAGGGAGGAGCCAGGAACACCAGCTGCGCGTCGGACATGGACTCCCGGACCTGCCGGGCGCCCTGGAGGTCGATCTCCAGGAGGACCGGCACCCCGTCCTCCAGGTGCTCCAGCACGGCCTGGCGGGGCGTGCCGTAGCGGTTGCCGGCGAATTCGGCCCACTCCAGCAGCTCGCCGTTGGCGATCAGCTTGTCCATCTCGTCGTCCGTGACGAAGAAGTAGTGGACACCGTGCTTCTCGCCGGGGCGCGGCTTGCGGGTGGTCGCCGACACCGAGAGCCAGACCTCGGGGTGTTCCTTGCGCATATGGACGACGACCGTGCTCTTGCCGACCCCGGAGGGGCCGGAGAGCACGGTCAGCCGTGGACGTACGTCCGGGGGCTCGGGGGTCGTCCCCCGGAATGTTGCAGCCATGCAGCGATTATTCCAGCAATACCGGGTTGCCCGGGACGCCGGTCCCGGACTGTCCGGCGGTCAGGAGCCGGTGCTCCCGAACTCGCGCTCCAGAGAGGCGATCTGGTTGGAACCGAGGCCACGCACGCGACGACTCTCGGAGATCCCGAGTCGCTCCATGATCTGCTTGGCGCGGACCTTGCCCACGCCCGGGAGGGACTCGAGCAGGGCGGAGACCTTCATCTTGCCGATGACGTCGTTCTCCTGGCCCTGCTTGATGACCTCGTGAAGAGAGGCGCCGGAGTGCTTGAGTCGATTCTTGACCTCGGCCCGCTCCCGGCGAGCCGCGGCGGCCTTTTCGAGCGCGGCTGCGCGCTGTTCAGGGGTAAGGGGCGGAAGAGCCACGCCTACGTCACCTCGGATGTCGAACTGTCGGATACGGACCGGTGAGGAACCTAGTCGCCCCACACCTAGCGAGCCACGAGCAACACGCTCGCCCGTTGACTCTGCTCGGAGACTAGCGGTCAAGTCCGCCAGAGTCAGCGAGAACAGCGGAAAAGTCCTGGTCAGCCTCCGCCAGGCTGGATATTTCAGACATATTGCCCTCGATTTGAGAATGTATTCACCCTCAAGCCGCACCTGAGCCGCTCCCCTGAGCACTCATCGGAGGACTCAGGCACCTGTCACGGCGGCCCGGATCTCCTCCGCGAACCGCTCCGCGGCCGCGCGCAGCGCGCCGACCTCGGGACCGTGACGCAGAACACCCCGGCTGACGTTCGGCACGACATTGCGCACCGCCGCTCCGAACACCCGGGGAAGATCGGCGGGCGTCGCCCCCTGGGCCCCGACGCCGGGGGCGAGCAGCGGGCCGTTGATGTCGAGGTCGTACGACGACAGATCGCCCAGCGTGGCACCCACGACGGCGCCGAAGGACCCCAGCGGCTCCTCCCCCGCGTTCTCCGCCGCCAGGTGGCCCAGCATCGTCGCGCCGACGCTGCGTCCGTCCGCGCGGACCGCGTGCTGCACCTCGTGGCCCTCGGGGTTGGAGGTGAGCGCCAGCACGAACAGGCCCGTGCCGCTCTCCCGGGCCAGCGCCACGGCCGGGCTCAGGGAACCGTAGCCGAGGTAGGGCGAGACGGTCAGGGCGTCCGAGAACAGCGGGGCGTCCTTGTGCAGGAACGCCTCGGCGTACCCGGCCATGGTCGAGCCGATGTCGCCGCGCTTGGCGTCCATCACCACCAGGGCACCGGCCTCGCGCGCCTCTCGCACCGACGCCTCCAGGACGGCGATGCCGCGCGAGCCGAAGCGCTCGAAGAAGGCGCTCTGCGGCTTCAGGACGGCCACCCGGCCGGCCACCGCCTCGACGACCGTGCGGCTGAACCGCTCGAGCCCGGCGACGTCGTCGTTCAGGCCCCACTCGGCGAGCAGCGAGGCGTGCGGGTCGATCCCGATGCACAGCGGGCCGCGCTCGTCCATGGCGTGGCGCAGGCGGGCACCGAAGGGCTCGTGGGACGTCATGCGGGTTTCCTCACGTCGGCGCCGACCGCGTCGGCGAGGGTGGCGTACGGGCTGGTGCGCAGGCGGGCCGCCAGTCCCTTGTGGATCGCGCGGCCCCACAGGGGCCCCTCGTAGACGAAGGCGCTGTAGCCCTGGACCAGCGTGGCGCCCGCCAGGATGCGCTGCCAGGCGTCCTCGGCGTTCTCGACGCCCCCGACACCCACCAGGGTGATGCGGTCGCCCACGCGCGCGTACAGGCGGCGCAGCACCTCCAGGGAGCGTGCCTTCAGCGGCGCGCCCGACAGCCCGCCGGCCTCCTTCACCAGTGAGGGTTCGGATTTCAGACCGAGCCCCTCGCGCGCGATGGTGGTGTTCGTGGCGATGATCCCGTCCAGGCCGAGGTCGACGGCCAGGTCGGCGACCGCGTCGACGTCCTCGTCGGCGAGGTCCGGCGCGATCTTCACCAGCAGCGGTACGCGGCGTCCCGGCACGACCCGGTCGGCGGCCTCGCGCACGGCGCTCAGCAGCGGCCTCAGCGCCTCGGTGGCCTGGAGGTCGCGCAGCCCGGGCGTGTTCGGGGAGGAGACGTTGACCACCAGGTAGTCCGCGTACGGGGCCAGGCGCTCGGCCGACTTCACGTAGTCGGCGACCGCCTCGGCCTCGGGGACCACCTTGGTCTTGCCGATGTTCACGCCCACGACCGTCCTGAAGACGGGCTCACGGGTGGCGAGGCGGGCGGCGACGGCCAGCGAGCCGTCGTTGTTGAAGCCCATGCGGTTGATCAGCGCACGGTCCGCGACGAGCCGGAACAGCCGCTTCCTGGGGTTGCCGGGCTGCGGCTCGCCGGTGACCGTCCCGATCTCGACGTGGTCGAAGCCGAGCATCGACATGCCGTCGATGGCGACCGCGTTCTTGTCGAAGCCGGCGGCGAGACCGAAGGGGCCGTGCATGCGCAGCCCGAAGGCCTCGGTGCGCAGTTCCTTGTAACGGGGCGCGAGGGCCGCGGCGACGAAGGTGCGCAGCACCGGGATGCGGACGGCGAGCCGGATCCACCGGAAGGCGAGGTGGTGGGCCTGCTCGGGATCCATCCGGGTGAAAACCAGACGGAAGAAGTATTTGTACATGTCCAGATGTCCTCGTGAGGCCTCATGAAGAGGGGGACACCGTTCCCGGTGTCCCCCTCTTCGGCTGCTAGTCGCGGGCCGCGGTCAGATGTTCCGCGTGTTCCTGGAGCGAACGGACGCCCACGTCACCGCGGTTCAGGGCGTCGATGCCCTGGACCGCCGCGGCGAGCGCCTGGACCGTCGTCAGGCAGGGCACGGACCGGGCCACGGCCGCCGTACGGATCTCGTAGCCGTCGAGGCGGCCACCGGTGCCGTACGGGGTGTTGACGATGAGGTCGACCTCGCCGTCGTGGATGAGCTGGACGATGGTCCGCTCGCCGTTCGGGCCGGTGCCCTCGGACTGCTTGCGGACGATCGTGGCGTTGATGCCGTTGCGCTTGAGGACCTCGGCCGTGCCGGAGGTGGCGAGCAGCTCGAAGCCGTGGGCGACCAGCTCGCGCGCCGGGAAGATCATCGAGCGCTTGTCGCGGTTGGCGACCGAGATGAAGGCGCGGCCCTTGGTGGGCAGCGGGCCGTACGCCCCGGCCTGCGACTTGGCGTACGCGGTGCCGAAGACGGAGTCGATGCCCATGACCTCGCCGGTGGAGCGCATCTCCGGGCCGAGGACCGTGTCGACGCCCCGGCCCTGGATGTCGCGGAAGCGGGACCACGGCATGACCGCCTCCTTGACGGAGATCGGCGCGTCCAGGGGCAGCTCACCGCCGTCGCTGTGCCTCGGCAGCAGGCCCTCCTCGCGCAGCTCGGCGATGGTCGCGCCCAGCGAGATCCGGGCGGCGGCCTTGGCCAGCGGCACTGCGGTCGCCTTCGAGGTGAAGGGGACCGTGCGGGACGCGCGCGGGTTGGCCTCCAGGACGTAGAGGATGTCGCCCGCCATCGCGAACTGGATGTTGATCAGGCCGCGGACGCCCACCCCGCGCGCGATGGCCTCGGTCGAGGCGCGCAGCCGCTTGATGTCGAAGCCGCCCAGCGTGATCGGGGGCAGGGCGCACGCCGAGTCGCCGGAGTGGATGCCGGCCTCCTCGATGTGCTCCATGACGCCGCCGAGGTACAGCTCCTCGCCGTCGTACAGGGCGTCGACGTCGATCTCGATGGCGTCGTCGAGGAACCGGTCGACGAGCACCGGCCGGGAGGGGCTGATCTCGGTCGACTCGGCGATGTAGGTGGCCAGCCGGGTCTCGTCGTAGACGATCTCCATGCCGCGCCCGCCGAGCACGTAACTGGGCCGGACCAGGACCGGGTAGCCGATCTCGTCGGCGATCGCCTTGGCCTCGTCGAAGGTGGTGGCCGTGCCGTGCTTGGGGGCGGGCAGGCCGGCCTCCGCGAGGACGCGGCCGAACGCGCCGCGGTCCTCGGCGGCGTGGATGGCCTCCGGGGAGGTGCCCACGATCGGCACTCCGTTGTCCTTCAGGGCCTGCGACAGCCCCAGCGGGGTCTGGCCGCCCAGCTGCACGACGACGCCCGCGACCGGACCGGCCTGCTGCTCGGCGTGCACGATCTCCAGCACGTCCTCGAGCGTGAGCGGCTCGAAGTACAGGCGGTCGGAGGTGTCGTAGTCCGTGGAGACGGTCTCCGGGTTGCAGTTGACCATCACGGTCTCGTACCCGGCGTCCGACAGCGCGAAGGAGGCGTGCACGCAGGAGTAGTCGAACTCGATGCCCTGGCCGATGCGGTTCGGGCCGGAGCCCAGGATGATGACCGCGGCCTTCTCGCGGGGCGCGACCTCGGTCTCCTCGTCGTAGGAGGAGTAGAAGTACGGCGTCTTCGCGGCGAACTCGGCGGCACAGGTGTCGACGGTCTTGTAGACCGGACGGATACCGAGGGCGTGCCGGACCTCGCGGACGACGTCCTCGCGCAGCCCGCGGATCTCGCCGATCTGCTGGTCGGAGAAGCCGTGCCGCTTGGCCTCGGCGAGGAGGTCCGCGGTGAGCTCGGGCGCCTCGGCCAGCTCGTCCGCGATCTCCTTGAGGAGGAAGAGCTGGTCGACGAACCAGGGGTCGATCTTCGTGTACTCGAAGACCTCCTCCTGGGTGGCGCCCGCGCGGATGGCCTGCATGACGGTGTTGATGCGGCCGTCGGTGGGGCGCACGGCCTGAGCCAGCAGGGCGGCCTTGTCGCCGGTCTCGCCGGTGAAGGCGAACTGGCTGCCCTTCTTCTCCAGCGAGCGCAGCGCCTTCTGGAAGGCCTCGGTGAAGTTGCGGCCGATGGCCATGGCCTCGCCGACCGACTTCATGGTGGTGGTCAGCGTGGAGTCGGCCTGGGGGAACTTCTCGAAGGCGAACCGCGGGGCCTTGACGACCACGTAGTCGAGGGTCGGCTCGAAGGAGGCCGGGGTCTCCTGGGTGATGTCGTTCGGGATCTCGTCGAGGGTGTAGCCGACGGCGAGCTTGGCGGCGATCTTGGCGATCGGGAAGCCGGTCGCCTTGGAGGCCAGGGCCGAGGAGCGGGAGACGCGCGGGTTCATCTCGATGACGATCACCCGGCCGTCCTCGGGGTTCACCGCGAACTGGATGTTGCAGCCGCCGGTGTCGACGCCGACCTCGCGGATGACGGCGATGCCGATGTCGCGCAGGATCTGGTACTCGCGGTCGGTCAGCGTCATCGCGGGTGCGACGGTGATCGAGTCGCCGGTGTGCACGCCCATCGGGTCGAAGTTCTCGATGGAGCAGACGACCACGACGTTGTCGTGCTTGTCGCGCATCAGCTCCAGCTCGTACTCCTTCCAGCCGAGGATGGACTCCTCCAGGAGCACCTCGGTGGTCGGGGAGAGCGTGAGGCCCTGCCCGGCGATGCGGCGCAGCTCCTCCTCGTCGTGCGCGAAGCCGGAGCCGGCGCCACCCATGGTGAAGGAGGGGCGGACGACGACCGGGTAGCCGCCGAGCTCCTCGACACCGGCGAGCACGTCGTCCATGGTGTGGCAGATCACGGAGCGGGCGGACTCGCCGTGCCCGATCTTCCTGCGGACCTCCTCCACGACCTCCTTGAACTGGTCGCGGTCCTCGCCCTTGTGGATGGCCTCGACATTGGCGCCGATCAGCTCGACGCCGTACTTGGCGAGGACACCGTTCCCGTCCAGCGAGATCGCGGTGTTCAGGGCCGTCTGGCCGCCCAGGGTGGGCAGCAGGGCGTCGGGGCGCTCCTTGGCGATGATCTTCTCGACGAACTCCGGGGTGATCGGCTCGACGTAGGTGGCGTCGGCGATCTCCGGGTCGGTCATGATCGTCGCCGGGTTGGAGTTGACGAGGATGACCCGAAGGCCTTCGTCCTTGAGAACCCGGCACGCCTGCGTACCGGAGTAGTCGAACTCGGCGGCCTGGCCGATGACGATCGGGCCGGAGCCGATGACCAGGACGGACTGGATATCGGTGCGCTTAGGCACGCTGGCCCTCCATCAAAGACGTGAAGCGGTCGAACAGGTAGGCGGCGTCGTGGGGGCCGGCCGCCGCTTCGGGGTGGTACTGGACGCTGAAGGCCGGGCGGTCGAGGAGCTGCAGGCCCTCCACCACGTTGTCGTTCAGGCACACGTGGGAGACCTCGACCCGGCCGTAGGGGGTGTCGGACACCTGGTCGAGCGGGGCGTCGACGGCGAAACCGTGGTTGTGGGCGGTGACCTCGACCTTGCCGGTCGTACGGTCCTGCACGGGCTGGTTGATGCCGCGGTGGCCGTACTTCAGCTTGTAGGTGCCGAAGCCCAGGGCGCGGCCGAGGATCTGGTTGCCGAAGCAGATGCCGAACAGCGGGGTGCCGCGTTCCAGGACGCCGCGCATGACGGAGACCGGGTGGTCGGCGGTGGCCGGGTCGCCGGGGCCGTTGGAGAAGAACACGCCGTCCGGGTTCACGGCGTAGACGTCCTCGACGGTCGCCGTGGCGGGCAGCACGTGCACCTCGATGCCGCGCTCGGCCATGCGGTGCGGGGTCATGCCCTTGATGCCGAGGTCGACGGCGGCGACGGTGAACTTCTTCTCACCGACCGCGGGGACGACGTACGGCTCCTGGGTGGCGACCTCGGCGGAGAGGTCGGCGCCCTTCATCTCGGGGGCTTGGCGGACCTCGGCGAGCATGGTGCCCTCGTCGGGCAGGGCGTTGCCGGAGAAGATGCCGACGCGCATGGCGCCGCGCTCGCGCAGGTGGCGGGTGAGAGCGCGGGTGTCGATGCCGGAGATGCCGACGACGCCCTGCGCGGCGAGCTCCTCGTCCAGGGAGCGCCTCGAGCGCCAGTTGGACGGCACGCGCGCGGGGTCGCGCACGACGTAGCCGGCCACCCAGATGCGCTTGGACTCGGGGTCCTCGTCGTTGACGCCGGTGTTGCCGACGTGCGGGGCGGTCATCACCACGACCTGGCGGTGGTAGGAGGGGTCGGTGAGGGTCTCCTGGTAGCCGGTCATGCCGGTGGAGAACACGGCCTCGCCGAAGGTCGACCCCACGGCCCCGTAGGCGCGGCCGCGGAAGGTGCGGCCGTCCTCCAGGACGAGTACGGCGGGAGTCTTGCCAGCTCCCCTGGTGGAGGTCGTCATCGTTCGGCGCCTTCCGTGCTGGTTGTCTTGATCATGGAGTTGAGGGCGGTGACCCACTCGGGGTGCTCGGCGGCCCGGTCCGAGCGGAACCCCGAGTCGATCAGCCGGTCGCCGTGCTGCCAGGTGACGATCAGCAGCCCGCCCTCGGTGAGGACCTTGCCGGCGATGCCCTTATCGAGCCGGGCCTCGCGCAGGGCGGCGGTGGGGACGAAGAAGTCGGCCGCTGAGGGGCGTACGACGTCCAGACCCGCGTCCGTCAGGGTGAGCTCGGCCCGGCTGCGGGTGCCGAGGCCGTGCGCCACGATGCGGTCCAGCCACTGACCGGCGGTGGTGGAGCCGTGGTAGCGGCCGGTCATGCTCAGTTTCGCCGGGCCGGGCTCGCTCGGCATTCCAGGCTGCGGCGGCTTGCCGCCTCCGTTGAGGGTGGTGGTGGGAGACGGGCGAGCGGGCAGCTCCGGGAGGTCCCCCTGGAGGGTGCCGCGCCACTTCCAGCCCTCGCGCATCAGCCAGTAGACGAGCGCGACGAAGAGGGCGAGTCCGACGAGCCAGCCGATGCGGGCGGTCCAGTCGGTCACATCGGCCGATTTCCTGTCGGCCGCCAGTCCGGTCGCGAGTCCGGCCGCGAGCCAAGTTGCAGGTGTCACGTGAGCTTCCCGTCGACGAGCGTGGCCTTGCCCCGCAGCCACGTGTGGGTGACACGGCCCGGCAGCTCGCGTCCCTCGTACGGGGTGTTGCGGCTGCGCGAGGCGAAGCCCGCGGGGTCCACCAGGCCACGGTAGGCCGTGTCGACGAGAGTGAGGTTGGCGGGCTCACCTGCCGAGACGGGACGGCCGTGGCCCGTGGCCTGTCCGATCCGCGCGGGCTTGACGGACATCCGGTCGGCGACGCCGGCCCAGTCCAGCAGGCCCGTGTCCACCATGGTCTCCTGGACCACTGACAACGCGGTCTCCAGGCCGACCATGCCCATGGCGGCGGCGGCCCACTCGCAGTCCTTGTCCTCGTGCGGGTGCGGGGCGTGGTCGGTGGCGACGATGTCGATCGTGCCGTCGGCGAGCGCCTCGCGCAGGGCGTGCACGTCCCGCTCGGTGCGCAGCGGCGGGTTGACCTTGTAGACGGGGTTGTAGCTGCGCACCAGCTCGTCGGTGAGGAGCAGGTGGTGCGGGGTGACCTCGGCGGTGACCTGGATGCCGCGGGACTTCGCCCAGCGGACGATCTCCACGGATCCGGCGGTCGACAGGTGGCAGATGTGCACACGGGAGCCGACGTGCTCGGCGAGCAGCACGTCCCGGGCGATGACCGACTCCTCGGCGACGGCCGGCCAGCCGCCCAGGCCCAGCTCGGCGGAGACGACGCCCTCGTTCATCTGGGCGCCCTCGGTCAGCCGCGGCTCCTGCGCGTGCTGGGCGACGACGCCGCCGAAGGCCTTCACGTACTCGAGCGCCCGGCGCATGATCACGGCGTCGTCGACGCACTTGCCGTCGTCGGAGAAGACGGTGACCCCGGCGGCCGACTCGTGCATGGCGCCCAGCTCGGCGAGCTTCTTGCCCTCCAGGCCGACGGTGACGGCGCCGATGGGCTGCACGTCGCAGTAGCCGTGCTCCTGGCCGAGCCGGTAGACCTGCTCGACCACGCCGGCGGTGTCGGCGACCGGGAAGGTGTTGGCCATGGCGAACACGGCGGTGTAGCCACCCGAGGCGGCCGCGCGGGTGCCGGTGAGGACGGTCTCGGAGTCCTCCCGGCCGGGCTCGCGCAGATGGGTGTGCAGGTCGACCAGGCCCGGCAGCAGCACCTTGCCGCCGGCCTCCACGACCGTCGCGCCCTCGGCGGACAGCCCGGTGCCTACCGCCTCGATGACCTCGCCGTCGATCAGCACGTCCTGCGGCTCGCCGCCGAGCACCTTCGCACCACGGATAAGGATCTTGCTCATGGGTCTTACTTCTCCTCGATGGTGCGGGCGTGGGTGAGGGCGGGTTCGTTGCCGCCGAGCAGCAGGTACATGACGGCCATCCGGATGGAGACGCCGTTGGCGACCTGCTCGACGACGGTGCAGCGCTCGGAGTCGGCGACCTCCGCGGTGATCTCCATGCCGCGGACCATCGGGCCGGGGTGCATCACGATGGCGTGCTCGGGCATCCGCGCCATACGGTCGCCGTCGAGGCCGTAGCGTCGCGAGTACTCGCGCTCGGTGGGGAAGAAGGCCGCGTTCATACGCTCGCGCTGGACGCGGAGCATCATCACCGCGTCGGACTTGGGCAGGGTGCTGTCGAGGTCGTACGACACCTCGCACGGCCAGGTCTCGACGCCGACCGGCACCAGCGTGGGCGGCGCGACCAGGGTGACCTCGGCGCCGAGGGTGTGCAGCAGGCCGACGTTGGAGCGGGCGACCCGGCTGTGCAGGATGTCGCCGACGATCGTGATGCGCTTGCCGGACAGGTCCTGGCCGATCCCGGCGTCCCGGCCGACCAGCCGGCGGCGCATGGTGAAGGCGTCCAGCAGGGCCTGGGTGGGGTGCTGGTGGGTGCCGTCGCCGGCGTTGATGACGGCGGCGTCGATCCAGCCGGAGGTGGCCAGGCGGTAGGGGGCTCCGGAGGCGCCGTGGCGGATGACGACGGCGTCGACGCCCATGGCCTCCAGTGTCTGGGCGGTGTCCTTCAGGGACTCGCCCTTCGACACCGACGATCCCTTGGCGGAGAAGTTGATCACATCCGCGGAGAGGCGCTTCTCGGCGGCTTCGAAGGAGATCCGGGTCCGGGTGGAATCCTCGAAGAAGAGGTTGACGATCGTGCGGCCGCGCAGGGTCGGCAGCTTCTTGATGGGCCGGTCGGCGACCCGGGCCATCTCCTCGGCGGTGTCGAGGATCAGGACGGCGTCGTCGCGGGTGAGGTCGGCGGCCGAGATGAGATGACGCTGCATCTGTCAGGCTCCGTAAGGCAGTTCGGATTCGGGAGATTCCGGGCACACAGGGGCACGGCGAGGGGTCGTACGGCCCGGGGGGGGCCGCACGCGCGCGTGCTACTGCTGGGCGGTCGGCTTCACACCGAGCAGCACGGTGTCGCGACCGTCCTCCTCGGCGAGCTGGACCTTGACCGTCTCCCGCAGCGACGTGGGGAGGTTCTTGCCGACGTAGTCGGCGCGGATGGGCAGTTCGCGGTGACCGCGGTCGACGAGGACCGCGAGCTGCACCGCGCGCGGGCGCCCGATGTCGTTCAGGGCGTCGAGGGCGGCACGGATGGTGCGGCCGGAGAAGAGCACGTCGTCGACGAGGACGACCAGCCGGCCGTCGATGCCGTCACCGGGGATCTCGGTGCGGGCCAGCGCGCGCGGCGGGTGCATGCGCAGGTCGTCGCGGTACATGGTGATGTCGAGCGACCCCACGGGCACCTTGCGGTCGGTGATCTGCTCGAGCTTGGCGGCCAGCCGCTGGGCGAGGAAGACGCCCCGGGTGGGAATGCCGAGGAGCACCACGTCGTCGGCGCCCTTGGCGCGCTCGACGATCTCGTGGGCGATGCGGGTCAGCACGCGCGCGATGTCGGGGCCTTCGAGAACGGGCCGCGCATCGGACGCCTGCGTGTCTTGCGTGTCGTGCTTGTCCATACGAAACGGACCTCCTTCTCCGCCTCACGGGACGGACCTTAAAGGACGTCGGAATTGCGCCATCCACCGTAGCAGGTCCCCCGTACGCCCCCGATCACCCCCTTGGCGCAACGCGTCGCCGCTACCACGGAAGAGTCGCTGCGGACCATTCGGCTTGACGCAGAAGAGTAACGCTGCGTAACCTCACAGTGAGTTACCAGCCGCGCGGCGCGGAAACACTGCCAGCCGCGTCGACACAGTGTCCGGGGAGCTATATGTCCAGCGAATACGCCAAACAGCTCGGGGCCAAGCTCCGGGCCATCCGCACCCAGCAGGGCCTTTCCCTCCACGGTGTCGAGGAGAAGTCACAGGGTCGTTGGAAGGCCGTGGTGGTCGGTTCCTACGAGCGCGGCGACCGCGCCGTGACCGTGCAGCGCCTTGCCGAACTGGCCGATTTCTATGGTGTTCCTGTGCAGGAGCTGCTGCCGGGCACCACGCCGGGCGGCGCCGCCGAGCCGCCGCCGAAGCTGGTCCTGGACCTGGAGCGGCTGGCCACGGTGCCGGCCGAGAAGGCAGGCCCGCTGCAGCGGTATGCCGCGACCATCCAGTCGCAGCGCGGTGACTACAACGGCAAGGTGCTGTCGATCCGGCAGGACGACCTGCGCACTCTCGCCGTCATCTACGACCAGTCGCCCTCGGTCCTCACCGAGCAACTGATCAGCTGGGGCGTGCTGGACGCGGACGCGCGCCGTGCCGTGGCGACCCACGAAGAGGGCTGAGCCCCTCAGCACCCAGCAGAAACGTGCCGCCCGCCCGCACCACAGGGCAGCACGCCGAAGGGCCCGCAGCAGTCGCGCTGCGGGCCCTTCGGCGTGCTTGTCGCTCGTCGCTGGTCGCTGGTCAGGCCTCGTCGCGGCGAAGCGAGGGCTTCAGCTCCTTGAGCCGGCCGAGCAGGCCGTTGACGAACGAGGGCGACTCGTCCGTGGAGAACTCCTTCGCCAGCTGCACCATCTCGTCCAGGACGACGGCGTCCGGGGTCTCGTCCACCCAGATCAGCTCGTAGGCGCCCAGGCGCAGGATGTTCCGGTCGACGACCGGCATCCGGTCGAGCGTCCAGCCGACCGAGTACTGGGCGATCAGCTCGTCGATGCGCTTCGCACGCACGGCGTAGCCCTCGACGAGCTGCATCGTGTACTCGCTCACCGGCGGCTGCCGGGGGTCGTCCCGGGAGAGCCGGATCCAGTCCGCGAGGACCGTCAGGACGTCGGCGCCGCGCTGGTCGCCCTCGAAGAGGATCTGGAAGGCGCGCTTGCGGGCCGTGTTGCGGGCAGCCACGGCTAGCTGTTCACCCGGCCGAGGTAGTCGCTCGTACGGGTGTCGACCTTGATCTTCTCACCGGTGGTGATGAAGAGCGGGACCTGGATCTGGTGACCGGTCTCCAGGGTCGCGGGCTTGGTGCCGCCGGTGGAGCGGTCGCCCTGGACGCCCGGCTCGGTCTCCTGGATGACGAGCTCGACGGCGGCCGGGAGCTCGACGAAGAGCACCTCGCCCTCGTGCTGCGCGACGGTGGCCGTGAAGCCCTCGATCAGGAAGTTGGCGGCGTCGCCGACGGCCTTGCGGTCGACCATGAGCTGGTCGTAGGTCTCCATGTCCATGAAGACGAAGTAGTCGCCGTCCATGTACGAGAACTGCATGTCGCGCTTGTCGACAGTGGCCGTCTCGACCTTGACGCCGGCGTTGAAGGTCTTGTCGACGACCTTGCCGGAGAGCACGTTCTTGAGCTTGGTGCGCACGAAGGCCGGGCCCTTACCGGGCTTGACGTGCTGGAACTCGACGACGGACCAGAGCTGGCCGCCTTCGAGCTTGAGCACCAGGCCGTTCTTGAGGTCGTTCGTGGAAGCCACGGTTGCGGAATCTCCTGGACTGACGTACGACCCCGGGGCAGGCGCACAGCGCGAGGCTAGAGCGCGAGCAGCTCCTTGGTCGTGATGGTGAGTAGCTCGGGTCCGCCGTCCGCCTCGGGGCGCACGACGAGCGTGTCATCGATCCGGACGCCGCCCCGGCCCGGGAGGTGGACCCCCGGTTCGACGGTGACCGGCACGCAAGCGTCCAGTTTACCCATGGCCGAGGGAGCCAACTGCGGGTCCTCGTCGATTTCGAGTCCCACACCGTGCCCGATGAGCGGTGGCAGGCCCTGTGCGTACCCGGCGGAGTCCAGCACCTGGCGTGCCGCGCGGTCCACGTCGCGGTAGGCCGCGCCGGGCGCCAGGGACTCCCGTCCGGCGCGCTGCGCTGCGAAGACGAGGTCGTACAGCTCGATCTGCCAGTCGGCCGGCGAGGTGCCGATGACGAACGTCCGGCCGATCTCACAGCGGTATCCGCGGTAGGTGGCCCCCAGGCAGACGGACAGGAAGTCGCCTTCCTCGACCCGCCGGTCGGTGGGCCGGTGCCCGCGCCGGCCGGCGTTCGGGCCGGTGGCGACGGAGGTCGCGAAGGCCGGCCCGTCCGCGCCGTGGTCGACCAGGCGCCGCTCCAGCTCCAGGGCGAGGTGCCGTTCGGTACGGCCGACCAGGATCGACTCCAGCAGCTCACCGAGGGCCTGGTCGGCGATCTCGGCGCCGATGCGGAGGCAGGAGATCTCCTCCTCGTCCTTCACCACCCTGAGCTGCTCCACGGCCGCACCGAGGTCGGCGAGGCGGAGGCGGGGCGCGACCGAGGAGACGGCCCTGTACCGGGTGACGGTGAGGTGGTGCTCCTCCACGGCGAGGGTGTCGGCTCCCTGCGCCGCGGCGAGGTCGGCCGCCGCGACCGCGGTGTCGCCACCGGGTGCGGGCAGGATCTGGAGGCGCAGGTTGTCGTCCGGCCGCCCCTCGCTGGGGCGGTCGTCGGGCGGGGCGGCGCACACGAGGAGGTCCTCGCGCTTGCCTAGGAGCAGAACTGCGTCCTGGGGGGCGGCGCCCGCCAGATAGCGCACATTGGCGGGGCGGGAGATGAGCGCTGCCGCGGTACCGGCCGCGTTGCAGCAATCCCTCAGCCTGGATCGGCGGGTCGCGTACACCTCTGACATGAGACGAGCGTAGGAGTTTTGCCCGATTCGCGCCGTTTGTAGGGGCCGAGTGGGGTTCCGCCAGAGTTCCGTCAGAGTTCCGTCAGTCCGTGATCACCAGCTCGGTGGGCTGGTGATGGCCCGCGCGAGCACCTCGTCGAGAACCCGGGCCGTGCTCGGCACGTCCAGCTGCGAGTTGTCGATGATCGGCAGGCCCGAGCCGTACCAGCCGGCCATGCGGCCGTGGATACGGGCCACCTCCTCGTCGGTGAGGCGGCGGTTGCCGCTGCGTTCGGCGTTGCGTTCCAGGACGATGTCCAGACCCGGGAGGAGGACCACGGGCAGCAGACCGGGGCCGACGTGCCGCTTCCAGCCGCCGAGGCCGACGACCGGCCGGTCCGGGAACACGGCGTCGTCGAGGACGCAGGAGATGCCGTTGGCCAGGAAGTTCCGCGCGGCGAAGCCGCAGGTGCGGCGGGCCAGGCGGTACTGGGCCTCGGAGTGGTCGTTCCAGCCGGACTGGGGGTCGGCGAAGCCCGAGCGGACCCATTCGCGTACGTCGTCGAGGCTGATGTGGGCGGTGGGGACCCGGCGGTGGTCCGCCCAGTACTTGGCGACGCTCGTCTTCCCGGCGCCGGCGGGGCCGATCAGCAGCACGGCCAGGGTCGTGGCGGAGGTGTCGGGGACGGCGGTGGCGGGCGGCGGGCTGGGCACGGCGACCGGGCCGCCGGGCGGCAGCGGCACATGACCGGTGGTGTCGGGGGCCGGCGGCACGGGCGGGGGCTGCGGGGCCGGGGACTGCGGGGCCGGGGGCTGGGCGGGCGCGGGCGGCACCGGGCCCGTGGAGGCGCCGGTGAAGCCCGGCGCCGTGGGCGGCGGCGGGGGCACAGGTGCGGGGCCCTGGTGGGCTCCCGGGTGGTGTGCCGCCGGCGCCCAGCCGGCGGCCGGTCCCTGCCCCGGCTGGTGGGGCGGCGGCAGCTCGGACCCCACTGCGTGCTGCATCCGGTGCCACTCCGTCTCGTCCGTACAGGCAATTGACGCCGACAGCGGGGCTGTCCCCGCTCCCTACCGAACGGTACCGTCCCCGGCCGTCGTTCGGTGAAACGACCGGGGGCGCTGCGAAGTGCCCGTCCCGAGAGGTGAATCGGGCGGAAGGAGCAGGTGAGGACGTACCGCGCCCGCCGCCTACTGCCCCACTTCGCCGTAGGCGGCCAGCAGTACCGCCGGGTCCGGTCCCTCCAGGACGGTCGGCTTGCCGAGGCCGTCGAGCACGATGAAGCGCAGCAGGTCGCCGCGGGACTTCTTGTCGACCTTCATCGTCTCCAGCAGCTTGGGCCACTGGTCGTAGCGGTAGTGCAGCGGCAGCCCGACCGATTCCAGGACGGTGCGGTGACGGTCGGCGGTCGCGTCGTCCAACCGGCCCGCCAGACGGCCGAGTTCGGCGGCGAAGTGCATGCCGACCGACACCGCGGCGCCGTGCCGCCACTTGTAGCGCTCGTTCTTCTCGATGGCGTGGGCGAGCGTGTGGCCGTAGTTGAGGATCTCCCTCAGGCCGGACTCCTTCAGGTCGGAGGAGACGACCTCCGCCTTCACCCGGATCGACCGCTCGATCAGCTCGGCCGTGTGCGGCCCGGCCGGGGTGCGCGCGGCCTCGGGGTCGGACTCGATGAGCTCCAGGATCACCGGGTCGGCGATGAAGCCGGCCTTGATGATCTCGGCGAGCCCGGAGACGTAGTCGTTGACGGGCAGCGAGTCCAGCGCGGCCAGGTCGCACAGCACACCGGCCGGCGGGTGGAAGGCGCCCACCAGGTTCTTGCCCTCGGCCGTGTTGATGCCGGTCTTGCCGCCGACCGCCGCGTCCACCATGGCCAGCACGGTCGTCGGGACGGCGATCCAGCGCACGCCGCGCAGCCAGGTCGCGGCCACGAACCCGGCCAGGTCGGTGGTCGCACCGCCGCCGACGCCCACGACGACGTCGGAGCGGGTGAAGCCGGACTGGCCGAGCGCCTTCCAGCAGTAGGCGGCGACCTCGGCGGTCTTGGCCTCCTCGGCGTTCGGCACCTGGATCGCGACGGCCTCGTAGCCCTGCTCGGCGAGGTCGGCGCGCAGTGCGTCACCGGTCTCGGCGAGGGCCTCGGGGTGGATCACCGCGACACGCTTGACCCGGTCGCCGATCAACCCGGCCAGCTCGCCGAGGAGCTGACGGCCCACCAGCACCTCGTACGGGTCGGTGCCCGCGGTGCCGGCGACCTGGATCCGCGTCACTGCCTCACTCATGCTTCCTTCAACTCCAGTGCGTCCAGGGCGGCTTGGGTGACCTCTTCGGGCGTCCGGCCGTCGGTTGGTACGACCGCCGTGGCGACCTCCTCATACAGGTGCCGCCGCGCCTCCATCAGCTCGCGCCACTGCTTGCGCGGGTTGACGGCGAGCAGCGGACGGGCCGCGTTGAGACCGGTGCGCTTGACCGCCTCCTCGACGTCCATCGAGAGGTAGACCACGCGGTGCCCGGCGAGCAGGCCACGCGTGTCCTCGTCGAGGATCGCGCCGCCGCCGAGCGCCAGGACGCCCTCGTGCTCGGCGAGTGCCGTGCGCACGGCCTGCTTCTCGACGGCGCGGAAGACCGGCTCGCCCTCGTCCACGAAGATCTCGGCGATGGTCCGGCCCTCGGCGGCCACGATGTCGTCGTCGGTGTCCCGGTAGACGACGCCCAGCCGCTCGGCCAGCAGCTGTCCGACCGTGGACTTGCCGACGCCCATCGGACCGACCAGCACGATCGACGGTCCGGTCATCGGATCGCGAGGTTGTCGAGGTACGACCGCACGTTGCGGCGGGTCTCGGCCACGCTGTCGCCGCCGAACTTCTCCGCCACCGCGTCCGCGAGGACGAGCGCGACCATCGCCTCGGCGACGATGCCGGCCGCCGGGACCGCGGACACGTCGGAACGCTGGTGGTGCGCCTGGGTCGCCTCGCCGGTGCTGACGTCCACGGTCCGCAGAGCGCGCGGCACGGTCGCGATCGGCTTCATCGCGGCCCGCACCCGCAGCAGCTCACCCGTGGTCAGGCCGCCCTCGGTGCCACCGGAGCGGCCGGACACGCGCCGGATGCCCTCGGGCGTGCTGACGATCTCGTCGTGTGCCTGGGAGCCGGGCACCCTGGCCAGCTCGAAGCCGTCGCCGATCTCGACGCCCTTGATCGCCTGGATGCCCATGAGGGCGCCGGCCAGCCGGGCGTCCAGCTTGCGGTCCCAGTGCACGTGCGAGCCCAGGCCGACCGGGACGCCGTAGGCGAGCACCTCGACCACACCGCCGAGGGTGTCGCCGTCCTTGTGGGCCTGGTCGACCTCCGCGACCATCGCCTTCGAGGTGTCCGCGTCGAGGCAGCGCAGCGGGTCGGCGTCCAGCTTCTCGACGTCGGCCGGGGTCGGGTACACGCCCTGCGGAGCCTTCACTGAGCACAGTTCGACGACGTGGGAGACGATCTCGATGCCGGCCGTCTCCTTCAGGTACGACCGGGCCACCGCGCCCAGCGCCACCCGGGCCGCCGTCTCACGGGCCGAGGCACGCTCCAGGATCGGGCGGGCCTCGTCGAAGCCGTACTTCTGCATGCCGGCGAGGTCGGCGTGGCCGGGCCGGGGCCGGGTCAGCGGCGCGTTGCGGGCCAGGCCCGCCAGCACCTCGGGGTCGACCGGGTCGGCCGCCATGACCTGCTCCCACTTGGGCCACTCGGTGTTGCCCACCATGATCGCGATCGGGGAGCCGAGGCTGAGGCCGTGCCGGACGCCGCCGAGGAAGGTGACCTCGTCCTGCTCGAACTTCATGCGCGCACCGCGTCCATAGCCGAGGCGCCGCCGCGCGAGGTGGTCCGCCACCATCTCCGTGGTGACCGGCACGCCGGCGGGAAGGCCCTCCAGCGTGGCGACGAGTGCGGGACCGTGGGACTCCCCCGCGGTCAGCCAGCGCAACCTGCTCAACGGTGCTCCTCAGTGCTCGCGCCCGGGTACTGCCCTGCGTAGCGCGTCCTCGCGTACGGCAACGGCGTGACCGGGTGCGCGGCGCCGGTCCGCCACGTCCGATCCTCCCACGTCCGGGGCCGTACCCGGCTCCCGGTCCAGAAGGCGGACGTGGCGGTGGACGTCAGTGCGCGGCGAGCGCCTTCTCGCCGGCCCGGCGCATGGCCTCCAGGGGAGCCGGGGCGCGGCCGGTCATCTGCTCCACCTGAAGCACCGCCTGGTGCACCAGCAGGTCGAGGCCGCTGACGACGGCACCGCCGAACATGGACCAGCGTGCCGCGAGCTCGGTGGGCCAAGGGTCGTAGAGCACGTCGAACAGGGTCGTGGGCCGCTCCGGTACGGCGGCGGCGAGCGCGTCGGTGGTACCCGCGGGGGTGGTGGCGATCACCAGCGGGGCGTGCAGCGCCTCGGCCGCGTCCGCCCAGTCGGCCGTACGGACCTCGACGTCGAGCCGCTCGCCCCAATGGCGCATCTCGGCGGCACGGGCCTCGCTGCGGACGTAGGCGACGACCTCGCCGGTGCAGACCCGGGACAGGGCGGCCAGGGCGGAGGAGGCGGTTGCTCCGGCGCCGAGGACGGCAGCGGAGTCGACCTGTTCGATGCCGTGCTCGCGCAGGGCGGCGACCATGCCGGGGATGTCGGTGTTGTCGCCGAGGCGGCGGCCGTCCTCGGCGAGGACGACGGTGTTCACCGCGTCCACGGAGGCCGCCGTCTCGCTGATCTCGTCGAGCAGCGGGATGGCCGCCCGCTTCAGCGGCATGGTCAGCGACAGCCCCGCCCACTCGGGCCCGAGCCCGTCGAAGAACCCGGGCAGCCCGGCCTCGTCGACCTCGAACCGCTCGTACGACCAGTCGGCCAGGCCGAGTTCGCCGTACGCGGCCCGGTGCAGCACCGGGGAGAGCGAGTGGGCGATGGGCTTGCCGAGCACGGCGGCGCGGTTGCGGACGTGGGGCGCTCCTGCATCCATAGCGTCACTCTATCGATCACGGCCGGCGACAGCCGACCCGAGGCCGGTCCGCCGCCGGCCGGCGATTCGCCGGATCAGGCTGCAGTGCCGACAGAACGGTGATCAAGGTCGACACCGCTGCGACACCCGCTGGGCCGCCCCCCCGGCGGTGTCGGCGCTCAGCCGCCCTTGCGCTGGGCGTTGAACTCCGCCACCAGCTTCTCGTGTTCGGCCAGTGTCTTGGTGAACTTACTGGTCTTGCCGTCCAGCGAGATGAAGTAGTACCAGCCGTCGTGCGTCGGGTCGAGCGCGCCCCTGAGCGCGTCCTCGCCCGGGTTGTCGATGGGGCCGGGTGGCAGACCCCTGACGAAGTACGTGTTGTAGGGGTTGTTGTAGTTGCGCAGCTCGGCGATCGAAAGGTCGATCTTGCTCTGGTTCTTCACGTAGTTGTACGTGGAGTCGAACTCGAGCTTGCCGTTGGTCTGCGGGTTGCCGGGTTCGAGGCGGTTGTAGACGACCTCGGCCATCTTGCGGAAGTCGTCATGGCTGGTGCCCTCGGCCTGGGCGAGGCTCGCCACCGTCAGCAACTGCCAGGGGTTGTCGAGTCCAAGGGACTTGGCCTTCTTCACGAGGCCGAGCTCCTGGTACGTCTGGTTGGCCTGGGAGACCATGCTCTTGAGGACGGCCTCGGGCTTCTGCCCCTTCGCGGCCGCGTAGCTGGAGGGGTAGAGGAATCCTTCCAGCGGGTCCTTGAGGTTCGGGTGGTTCAGCGCCCAGTCGGGGAGGCCCAGTTTGCGGTAGTCGCTCTTCGCCACCTTCGCGGTGGTGCCCTTCGGCACCCCAAGGCGCTCGTCGATCTTCTCGTAGACCTTTGCGTTGCGCATGCCCTCAGCGATGACCAGGTTGCTGTGGCTCTTGTTGCTCAGCATGAGTTCGACCGCGCTCGCCGCCGACATGTGCTTCTGAAGCGTGTAGACGCCGTCCTGGACGCCCTTGCCATTGGGATTCGCGCCCAGCGCGGAGACGAGCGCGTCGACGCTCTCGACCACGCCCGCTTCCTTCAGCTTCTGCCCGATCACATAGCCGCCGGCGCCCTTGGGGATGACGACCGTGACCACCTCACCGTTCCCGTCACCCGCGTAGTCCGCCGCCGCGCCGAAACGATCCTGGTAGAAGTGATAGCCGAAGTAGCCGACACCGGCCAGGCCACCGCCGAACACCAGGCACACCACCAGGCAGGCGAAGCCGTTGCGCCCCTTCTTTTTCTTCTTGGGGCCCTTTCCGCCCGCGTCGCGCGAGCGGCGGCTCTGGGAGGCGTCGTCCTCCTCGTCGTCCTGGTCGTCGCCCGCGAAGAAGGCGTGTTCACCCTGGTCGGGGCCGGGGTCCCAGTCGGTCTCCGCCTCGGGTTCCGGTTCCGGTTCGGGGCGTCGCTGGCCGGGGGGTTCCGGCGGGGGGTAGGCGTCGGGCGTGCCGTAGAAGTCGGGCTGCTCCGCGCCGTACGCCACCGGCTGCTGGCCGTAGGGGTCGCCCGGGTCCGCGGCGTAGGGCACGTGTCCGTGGGTGCCGGTGGCGTCCCAGCCGCCCTGGTGGTACTGCTCCTGGGCGTGACCTGCGTACTGCTGGTCGTACTGCTGCTGCCCCTGCGCTTCGTACTGCTGCTGACCCTGCGTGCCGTACTGCTGCTGACCCTGTCCGTCGTGGTACTGGTACTGCTGCTGGTCGTACCCGCCGTGCTGGTGCTGGCCCCAGTCGCCGTACTGCGGCTCCTGCGGATGCTGCTGCGGCTGGCCGCCGTAGGCAGACTGCGGGCCCACCTGGGCCTGCTGCTGCCCTTCCCATCCGCCGTCCCCGAACAACGGGTCCTCGGGATGCCACGGTTCGGAGCCTTGGCCCCGGCCATACTCAGTCATCGATCCCCTAGAGCCGCGAGGCGGGCGGTCACGCGGCTCTAGGGGCCCGCTGACGTTCCGCCTCTTCTTGTGCGGCGGCTGTTCGAACACCGTCGCATCGCGCGGAACGTTACCGTATCGCGATCAGATGACCACTTCGACGCCCTCGCCGGGTGTATTACCTGACACCCGTTCGGATTCCAAGGCCTGTTGCAAGATGATCACGGCGGCCGCCTGATCTATGACGGAACGGCCCTTCTTGGACCGCACGCCGGAGGCGCGCAGTCCCTGAGTGGCCGTCACGGTCGTCATCCGCTCGTCCACGAGTCTGACCCCGACCGGCTGAATCATGCGTGCCAGTTCCTGGGCGAAGCGACGGACCTTGGCGGCGGCCGGGCCCTCGCCCCCCTTGAGGGAGCGAGGGAGACCGACGACGACCTCGATCGGCTCGTACTCCTCGACCAGTTGCCTCAGCCGGCGGTGAGCGGCCGGGATGTCCCGCCCGGGGACGGTCTCCACCGGTGTGGCGAGAATCCCATCGGGATCGCACGAGGCGACCCCGATACGGGCGTCCCCGACATCGATCGCGAGTCGGCGTCCTCGGCGCATGACCCGGCCCTCACCGCCTGCCGTGTTCTCGGGGTTCGCGGGCTTCTCGGGATTCACGGGGGTCACTTGGCCGATTCCGCCACGAGCCGCTCGACGGCGTCCACGGCCTCGCCGACGGCGGCCGGGTTCTGGCCGCCGCCCTGGGCGACGTCCGGCTTGCCGCCACCGCCGCCGCCGAGGGTCTTGGCGGCCGTGCGGACCAGGTCACCGGCCTTGAGGCCGCGTTCGCGGGCGGCCTCGTTGGTGGCGATGACCGTGAGCGGCTTGCCGTTGTTCACCGTGAACAGGGCGACCACGGCGGCCCGTCCGCCCTGGATGCGGCCGCGCACGTCGAGGACCAGCTTGCGCAGGTCGTCGGGGGTCGTGCCGTCCGGGACCTGGCCGGTGACGACGGCGACGCCGCGGATGTCCTTGGCGGACTCGACGAGACCGGCGGCGGCCTGGAGCACCTTCTCCGCGCGGAACTTCTCGATCTCCTTCTCGGCGTCCTTCAGCTTGCCGAGCATGGCGGAGACCTTCTCCGGCAGCTCCTCCGGACGGCCCTTGATCAGTTCCTGGAGCTGGGCGACGACCGTGTGCTCACGGGCGAGGAAGTTGTAGGCGTCCACGCCGACCAGGGCCTCGATACGGCGCACCCCGGAGCCGATCGAGGACTCGCCGAGCAGCTTCACCAGGCCCAGCTGGGCGGTGTTGTGCACGTGCGTGCCGCCGCACAGCTCCTTGGAGAAGTCGCCGATGGTGACCACGCGGACCCGCTCGCCGTACTTCTCGCCGAACTCGGCGATGGCGCCCTGCTTCTTGGCCTCGTCGATGCCCATGACGTCGGCGCGGACGTCGAGGTCGCGGGCGAGCACCTCGTTGATCTTCTGTTCGACGTCGGTCATCACGGCCGTCGGAACGGCCGACGGGGAGCCGAAGTCGAAGCGGAAGCGGCCGGGCTGGTTCTCGGAACCGGCCTGGGCGGCCGTCGGGCCGAGGGCGTCACGCAGGGCCTGGTGGGTGAGGTGGGTGGCCGAGTGGGCACGGGCGATGGCCGTGCGGCGGCGGGCGTCGATCGAGGCGTGGGCCTTGGCGCCTACGGTGATCTCACCGACCTGGACGACACCCTTGTGGACGTAGACGCCCGGGACCGGCTTCTGGCAGTCGCGGACCTCGATGACGGCACCGGTGTCGACCTTGATGCGGCCGGTGTCGCCGATCTGGCCGCCGCCCTCGGCGTAGAACGGGGTGCGGTCCAGGACGATCTCGACCTCGTCGCCCTCGGTCGCGGCCGGGGAGGAGACGCCGTCGACGAGGATGCCGACGATGGTGGTCTCGCCCTCGGTGTCCGTGTAGCCGATGAAGTCGGTCTCGCCGGCCTTGTCGGCGATCTCGCGGTAGGCACCGGCACCGGCGTGGCCGGTCTTCTTGGCCTGGGCGTCGGCCTTGGCGCGCTCCCGCTGCTCCTTCATCAGGCGGCGGAAGCCCTCCTCGTCCACCGAGAGGCCCTGCTCGGCGGCCATCTCGAGGGTGAGGTCGATCGGGAAGCCCCAGGTGTCGTGGAGCAGGAACGCCTTGTCGCCGGCCAGGACCGTGCCACCGGAGTCCTTGGTCTCGGTGACGGCGTTGTCGAGGATGTTCGTGCCGGCCTTGAGCGTCTTGAGGAAGGCGTTCTCCTCGGCGAGGGCGACCTTCTCGATGCGCTCGCGGTCGGTGACGAGCTCGGGGTACTGCTGGCCCATCATGCCGATCACGGTGTCGATCAGGTCCTTGACGACCGGACCGGTGGCGCCGAGCAGGCGCATGTTGCGGATGGCGCGGCGCATGATGCGGCGCAGGACGTAACCGCGGCCCTCGTTGCCGGGGGTGACGCCGTCGCCGATGAGCATCACGGAGGTGCGCATGTGGTCGGTGACCACGCGCAGGGAGACGTCCGAGCCGTGGGCGTCGCCGTAGGCCACACCGGTCAGCTCGGTGGCCTTCTTGATGACGGCCATGGAGGTGTCGATCTCGTACATGTTCTGCACGCCCTGCAGAATCATGGCGAGGCGCTCCAGGCCGAGGCCGGTGTCGATGTTCTTGCTCGGCAGCTCGCCGAGGATCTCGAAGTTGTCCTTGCCGATGCCCTCGCCGCGCTCGTACTGCATGAAGACGAGGTTCCAGATCTCCACGTACCGCTCGTCGTTGACGGCGGGGCCGCCCTCGACGCCGAACTCGGGGCCGCGGTCGTAGTTGATCTCGGAGCAGGGGCCGCAGGGGCCGGGGACGCCCATGGACCAGTAGTTGTCCTTCATGCCCAGGCGCTGGATGCGCTCCTTGGGCACGCCGACGACCTCGTGCCAGATGCGCTCGGCCTCGTCGTCGTCCTTGTAGACGGTGATCCAGAGCTTCTCCGGCTCCAGGCCGTAACCGCCCTTGTCCTGGGGGCTGGTGAGGAGCTCCCAGGCGTGCTTGATGGCGCCTTCCTTGAAGTAGTCGCCGAAGGAGAAGTTGCCGCACATCTGGAAGAACGTGCCGTGGCGGGTGGTCTTGCCGACCTCTTCGATGTCGGGGGTGCGCACGCACTTCTGCACGCTGGTGGCGCGGGCGAAGGGCGGCTTGACCTCGCCCAGGAAGTAGGGCTTGAAGGGCACCATGCCGGCCGGGACAAGGAGCAGAGTCGGGTCGTCCGCGATGAGCGACGCCGAAGGGACGACGGTGTGACCGCGCTCCTCGAAGAAGCTCAACCAGCGGCGGCGAATCTCAGCCGACTCCATCAGTGGTCCTCATTCCGGTTGTACGAGTACGTCGTGTTCTCGATGTACTTCGGGTTCTCGATGTACTTGGGGTTGCTGCGGTTGTTCTCGATGGCGGTGTACCGCCGGGGCGCGGGGAGTTCGGGATCCGCGCCGATGCCCAGCGCGTCTCCCAGCTCGGCCTCCCGCTGCGCCATGTTGTCGCGGACGTCGAGCGCGAAGCCGACCGCGTGGTCCTTCAGGCGCCGGCCGGTCTCGAGGGCCTTGTTGGCCGCGCCGACGGCGAGGTTCTCGGGCGTCAGCTGCTTCAGCTTGCGATTGACCTTGGTGGTGGCCCACACACCGGCGGCGACACCCGTGCTGAACCAGAACGTACGGCGGAACATCGCTCGGTCTCAGTCCTTACTTCCGCTTGCGACGTGCGGCGGGAACCGTGCGGCCCACGATCACGGTACGCCGGGGCGACTTCGCGGGCGCGTCCTCCTTGCGGCCGCCCAGCGCCCGGCGCACGCCGTAGCCGAAGGCCGCGACCTTCACCAGGGGGCCGCCGAAGGTGGAGGCGACGGTGGTCGAGAGCGCGGAGGCGTTCGACGTGACCTCCTGGACGTCGGAGGCGATCGAGTCGACCCGGTCGATCTGGGTCTGTGCGGAGCGCACCGCCGCGGAGGCGTCGGCCAGCAGCGGGACGGCCTGGTCGGTCACGTCCGCCACGAGCTTGGTGGTCGCCTTGAGCGTCTGGGCCAGCCTCGCCAGCGCGACGGCGAGGAAGGAGACCAGAATCGCCCAGAAGACGGCCACCAGGATTCCGGCCACTTCTCCACCGGACACTGTGCGCACCCGCTCCCTGAAACGTGCTCTGGACATCGAGAAAGTCGTGCACCGAGCCTATCGCGCCGGGGGTGGCGCTCCGTACCGGATTACCTCCCGGGAGCGGGACAATCGCGAAGAGGCAAGGTGGGCCATGACGAAAGCCCGCCGCCTCGCCCGCCCGGAGGGCGGGGAGACGGCGGGCTGACGCTGAGGTGCTACACCCGGCCGGTGATCAGCGGGCGTAGTACTCGACGACGAGCTGCTCGTCGCAGATGACCGGAACTTCCTTGCGGTTCGGCTCGCGGTCCAGGCGGAAGGCCAGGGCGCGGAGGTTCACCTGCAGGTAGCGGGGGGTCTCGCCGTCGGGGGCGAAGCCACCCTCACGGGCGATCTGGAAGAGCGTCTTGTCCTTGGAGCGGTCACGGACCTGGACGACGTCGTCCGGGCGCACGCGGAAGGACGGCTTGTCGACCTTCTGGCCGTTGACCTGGATGTGGCCGTGGACGACCATCTGACGGGCCTGGTAGATGGTGCGGGCGATGCCCGAACGCAGGACCAGCGCGTCGAGACGGCGCTCGAGCTCGATGATCAGGGCCTCACCGGTCTTGCCCTGGACCTTGGAGGCACGCTCGTAGGCGCGGACGAGCTGACGCTCGGACACGTCGTACTGCGCGCGCAGACGCTGCTTCTCGAGCAGACGGACCTTGTAGTCCGAGTTCTGCTTGCGGCCACGGCCGTGCTCACCCGGCGGGTAGGGGCGGGCCTCGAAGTACTTGACGGCCTTCGGGGTCAGCGCGATGCCGAGCGCACGCGACTTCTTGACCTTGGGGCGGGACTGGTTCGCCACTGTCTTTAGTCTCTTTTCTGAATTTCCGGCTTGTCAGTGTCGAGGGAGGTCGCATCCGCAGCCGGGGAAACCCTCCTCGTCCTGACGGACGGGGCGGGCAGCCGCTCCCCTGGTCTGGGCACATACGTGCAGCACGCGAGTGGCCCACCGGCCGATCCCGGAATTCCGGGTGGTGGTGGGCTGCCCGCGACACCGTTCGACGGTGCGCGACGCTCCTGGAGCCGGTCCGCGAAGGACCGGGGCTCCGGCTGGCTGTCCCGCTCTGACGGCACGGGACTCAGCACTTCGAGGCAGTCTACAGGGCGCTCAGGACCGCTTGCGACCGAGGTGCTTGCGGGTCCACTCGACGGCGTCGGCGTACCTCGCCTCGGCTCCGTGCCTGCTCGGCGTGTAGTACTCGCGTTCCTTGATGGCGTCCGGCGCGTACTGCTGCTCGGCGATGCCCTCGGGCAGGTCGTGCGGGTACACGTACCCCTGCGCGTGTCCGAGCTTGGCCGCGCCCTTGTAGTGCCCGTCCCGCAGGTGCGCCGGCACCGGGCCGGCCAGTCCCTTGCGTACGTCGTCCAGGGCGGCGCCTATCGCGGTGGTCGCGGCGTTGGACTTGGGGGCCAGGGCGAGGGCGATGGTGGCGTGGCTGAGGGTGAGGGCGGCCTCGGGGAAGCCGATCATGGCGACGGCCTGGGCGGCGGCGACCGCGATCGGCAGGGCGTTCGGATCGGCCAGGCCGATGTCCTCGCTGGCGGAGATCATCAGGCGGCGGGCGATGAAGCGGGGGTCCTCGCCGGCCTCGATCATCCGGGCCAGGTAGTGCAGCGCGGCATCGACGTCCGATCCCCGGATGGACTTGATGAGGGCGCTGGCGACGTCGTAGTGCTGGTCGCCGTCGCGGTCGTACTTCACCGCCGCCCGGTCGACCGTCTCCTCCAGCGTCGCCAGGGCGATGTCCGTCTCACCCTTGTCGAGCGCGGCCCCCGCGGCGGCCTCCAGGGCGGTCAGGGCGCGGCGGGCGTCGCCGCCGGCGATGCGCAGCAGGTGGTCCTCGGTGTCCTCGGGGAGGGTGACGGCGCCTCCCAGACCGCGCTCGTCGGTCAGGGCCCGCTGGACGAGACCGCGCAGATCGACGTCGGTGAGGGGTTCGAGGGTGAGCAGCAGGGAGCGGGACAGCAACGGGGAGATCACGGAGAAGTACGGGTTCTCGGTGGTGGCCGCGATCAGGGTCACCCAGCGGTTCTCGACCGCGGGGAGCAGGGAGTCCTGCTGGGCCTTGCTGAAGCGGTGGATCTCGTCCAGGAAGAGGACGGTCTCCTTGCCGAACCCGCCGGTGGCCCGGCGCGCGCCGTCGATGACCGCGCGGACCTCCTTGACGCCCGCGGTGATGGCCGACAGCTCCACGAAGCGCTTGTTGGTGGCCTTGGAGACGACGTACGCCAGGGTCGTCTTGCCGGTGCCGGGCGGGCCCCAGAGGATCACCGAGGACGGTCCGGCGGGCCCGCCCGCGCCCTCGCCGACCAGCCGGCGCAGGGGCGAGCCGGGTTTGAGCAGGTGCTGCTGGCCCACCACCTCGTCGAGGGTGCGCGGGCGCATGCGCACCGCCAGGGGACTCGCGGCGGGGTCCTTCTCCTGGCGTTCTTCTGCTGCGGCGGTGAACAGGTCGGGTTCCACGCAAGAAACCCTAAGTCACCCCACTGACAATCCCCTCAGGGCTGTCAGCTGGTCCAGAAGTCCCACCAGCGGGTCAGGACCAGCATGCCGATGATGCCGACGTGCAGCACCGGCAGCACCCAGGTGAACTCGTCGAAGAAGCCCTTCAGCCAGCGCGGGGCGGGCAGGAAGTCGTTGCGGATGTTGAACGACGTCACGTACCAGAACATCGTGATCGTGGCGACCCAGGCCAGCGAGCACCACAGGCACAGCGCGTTGATCCGGTACAGCGACTGGAACTGGAGCCAGGTGCAGAAGGCCACGCCGAAGAGCGTGCCGAAGTTGAAGGTGAGCCAGTACCAGCGCGGGAAGCGGGCCCGGGCGAGCAGGCTCATGCCGACGCAGATGACGATGCCGTAGCAGACCAGGCCGAGCATCGGATTGGGGAACCCGAAGGCGGCGGCCTGCTTGCTCTCCATGACGCTGCCGCAGGAGACGACCGGGTTGAGGCTGCAGCTGGGGGTGAAGGTCTTGCCCGCGGCCTTGGCCTCGAGGATCTTGAACTTGTCGATCGTGATGACCCACGCGGCGAGCAGTCCGGCCGCGCCGGTGATCATCAGCAGCAGGGCGAACGCCCGGCTGCCCCCCACCGTGCGCGGCACGGCGTCGGCCTCGTCCGGCCCGGGCTCCGTGGAGACGTCCTTGACTGTCGTCTTGCTCATCACGCCGATCCGTCACTGAGTGGGGTGGACCTTCTTCGGGCACGGTCATTGTGCCGCACGCGGGCTGTGTCCACCGTTCGGTGGACATAAGGAGGTACGCACGGTCGTCCCGGAGCGTTCGGTTCCGGCCGAAGATCGGGGGCATGACAGCACACGCGAACGAATTCGCGGTGCACGTACGGGGGCTGCGCAAGCAGTACGGGGACGTGACCGCGGTGGACGGCATCGATCTGGGCATCCGGCGCGGGGAGGTGTTCGGCCTGCTCGGGCCCAATGGCGCGGGCAAGAGCACGACGGTGGAGATCCTCCAGGGCAACCGCACCCGGGACGCGGGCGAGGTCTCGGTCCTGGGGGTGGATCCGGCGACCGCCACGCGCGCGTGGCGATCCTGTGTAGGGATCGTCTGGCAGGACGAATCGGCACCCGCCGAGTTGACGGTCCGCGAGACGGTGCGGCACTTCGCCCGCTACTACCGCCGCCCCCGCGACCCGGAGCAGGTCATCGACATGGTTGGTTTGTCGGCCAAGGCCGACAGCCGGATCAAGGCCCTCTCGGGCGGTCAGCGCCGCCGCCTCGACGTGGCGCTCGGCGTGATCGGCGGCCCCGAGCTGCTGCTCCTGGACGAGCCGACGACCGGCTTCGACCCGGCGGCCCGCCGCCAGTTCTGGGACCTGATCCGGCTGCTCGCCGACGAGGGCACGACGATCGTGCTCACCACGCACTACCTGGAGGAGGCCGAGGCCCTCGCGGACCGGCTCGCGGTGGTCGCCAGGGGCCGGGTCGTCGCCGAGGGCGAGCCCGGCGAGCTGCGCGGACGTTACGGCACCGGCGCCACGGTGACCTGGACGGATCCCGACGGCTCCGCGCGCGCGGAGCACACGGACACCCCGACGAAGACGGTCGCGGCGCTCATGGAGCGCTTCGACGGCGAGATCCCGGGCCTGGCGGTGAGCCGCCCCACGCTGGAGGACGTCTACCTCCGGCTGACCGGACAGGAGGCCACCCGATGACGGCCTGGACCCTCGGCCTCAGCCGCGGCGCGCTGGAGATCAGGCAGTTCTTCCGGCAGCGCGACCAGGTGGTGTTCACCTTCGCCTTCCCCGTCGTCTTCCTGTTCCTGTTCGCGTCGATCTTCCACGACGACGTCCGTGGCAGCGGCGTCACCGCCTCCCAGCTGTACGTCCCCGCGATGATGGCCTCCGGGATCATGTCGACGAGCTTCCAGTCGCTGGGCATCTCGATCGCCGTGGAACGGGACCAGAAGGCGCTGCGCCGGCTGCGCGGCACACCTATGCCGCCGGCGGCGTACTTCCTGGGGAAGATCTGGCTGGTTCTGTTCACCGGTGTGGTGGAGACGGTGATCCTGCTGCTCGTCGGCACCACCCTGTACGGCGTCGACCTCCCGTCGGACCCGGGCCGCTGGTTCGACTTCGGGTGGATCTTCGTGCTCGGGCTGACCGCGTGCGCGCTGCTCGGCATCGCCATCAGCTCGGTGCCCCGGTCCGCGCAGAGCGCCAGCTCGGTCGTCGTGCTGCCGTTCCTGGTGCTCCAGTTCATCTCCGGGGTGTACATCTCCGTCGCCACGATCCCCGGCTGGATGCTGGACGTCGGCGCCCTGTTCCCGCTGAAGTGGCTGTGCCAGGGGCTGCGCGGGGTGTTCCTGCCCGACTCCGCGCGGGTGCTGGAGCAGGCCGGCAGCTGGGAGTTCGGGCGGATCGCGCTGGTGCTCGCCGCCTGGTGCGCCGCAGGATTGGCGCTGTGTCTGCTGACCTTCCGCTGGCGGGACCGGCGCACCGGATGACACATCCGGGCTCGGCCCGGGACGCGCACGCCTGGGACCGCTCGATCCGTCTCTGGGACCTGTACTTCGCGGTCGCCTGGGTGGCCACCCTCGCCTTCGTGCTCGCCGCGAGACATCCCGGGTGGCCCGTCCGCGCGGTCGCCGCCGGGCTGCTCGTCCCGCTGGTGCCCTGGTACGCCGTGGTGGGCCGCGTGCTGGTCCAGGAGGACCCGCCGGAGGAGCGGCGGACGCTGCACTACCTCGGAGTGGCCATCGCCCTGTTCCTGCCGTCCGCGGTCCTGGTCGGCGAGACGCGGCTGATGGCGTTCGCGCTCGTCCCCCAGTGCTTCATGACGCTCAGGGCGCGGCAGGCGCTGGTGGCGGTGACCGTCATCAACCTGGTGCCGGTGGCGGGCTGGGCACTGCTGTGGCGGCCGGACGGCCAGGACCTGTTCGCCAACGCGGTGTTCGCCGGGGTCACCCTCGTGTTCTCCGTGGTGATCGGCGGCTGGATCATCCGGATCATCGAGCAGAGCGGGGAGCGGGCCGAGCTGATCGCCGAGCTGGACGCCAGCCGGCACGAGATCGCCCGGCTGTCGGCGGCGCACGGCGCGCTGGCCGAGCGGGAGCGGATGGCCCGCGAGATCCACGACACCCTCGCGCAGGGCTTCACCAGCCTGCTGATGCTCGTCCAGGCGGTCGAGGCCGAGCTGGACGACGACCTCCCGCAGGCCCGCCGCCATCTGGCGCTGATGGACGCCACGGCCCGCCAGAACCTCGCCGAGGCCCGGGCCCTCGTGGCCGGGGGCGCACCGGCCGACCTCGACGGGGCCTCGCTGCCCGACGCACTGCGCCGGCTCGCCGCGCGGCACGCGGCGACCGTGGAGGTGACCGGTCCGGTACGACCGCTGCCCGCCGGCCCCGAGGTGGTCGCCCTGCGCTCCTGCCAGGAGGCCCTGACGAACGCCCGCCGGCATGCGGGAGCGTCGGCGGCGGTCGCCATCGAACTGACATACGCCGACGCGGCGCTCACCGTCCGCGTCCACGACGACGGCCACGGCTTCGACCCGGCCGCCGCCCGCGCCGGATACGGTCTGGCGGGGCTGCGGGCCCGGGCCGCCGAGGTGGGCGGGACCGCCTCGGTCCGCAGCGCGCCGGGCGACGGCACGACGGTGACCGTACGCCTGCCCGTCCTCGCCACCGTGAGGAGTGACACCCCGTGATCCGGATCGTCCTGGCCGACGACCACCCCGTCGTCCGGGAGGGCCTGCGCGCGATGCTCAGCGCCGAGCCCGACCTGGAGGTCGTCGCCGACGCCACCAGCGGGCCGCAGGCGGAGGCCCTGGCCGCCGAGCTGCGGCCCGACATCGTGCTGATGGACCTGCGGATGCCGGGCGGTGACGGGGTCGACTCGATCGAGCGGATGAGCGAGGCCGGGCTGCCCTGCCGGGTGATCGTCCTCACGACGTACGAGACGGACCGCGACATCCTGCGCGCGGTCGAGGCCGGGGCCGCGGGCTATCTCCTCAAGGACCTCCCCCGGGGCCGGCTGGCCGAGGCGGTACGCGCCGCCGCGCGCGGCGAAACGGTGCTGGCCCCCTCGGTGGCGGCCCGCCTGGTGGACCAGCTCCGCGCCAAGCCGGAACGCCCACGCCTGTCCTCCCGGGAGACGGCGGTACTGCGCCTGGTCGCCGAGGGCTGCACCAACGCCGAGATCGGGCGGCACCTGTTCATCGGTGAGTCGACGGTGAAGACGCATCTGCTGCGGGTCTTCGGCAAGCTGGGCGTGGACGACCGCACCGCCGCGGTCACCTCGGCGATGCGGCACGGCCTCCTCGACTGACCCGAGCCCCCGTCGGGGGTCAGCTCAGTCGTGACTCCAGTTCGGCCACGATCTCGTTGACGCCGATCGCCGTCTGCTCGCCGGACTCCATGTCCTTGAGCTGGACAACGCCCTCGGCGAGGTCGCGTTCCCCGGCGACGAGCGTGTAGCGCGCGCCGCTGCGGTTGGCGTTCTTCATGGCCCCCTTCAGCCCCTTCGCGCCGTACGAGAAGTCCGCCGCGATGCCGACCTTGCGCAGCTCGGTGACCTTGGCGAACAGCACCCGCCGGGCCTCCTCCCCGAGCGGCACCGCGAAGACGCTGGTCGCCGAGGGAAGGTCGAGCTCGACGCCCTCCGCCTCGAGGGCCAGTACCGTACGGTCGACGCCGAGGGCCCAGCCCACCGAGGGCAGCGCGGGCCCGCCGATCATCTCGGACAGCCCGTCGTAGCGGCCGCCGCCGCCCACCGCGGACTGGGAGCCCAGGCCGTCGTGCACGAACTCGAAGGTGGTGCGGGTGTAGTAGTCCAGGCCGCGCACCAGCTTCGGGTCGTCCTCGAAGGCCACGCCCGCCGCACTGATCAGCTCGCGCACCTCCTCGTGGTACGCCTTGCACGCGTCGCACAGATAGTCACGCAGCAGCGGCGCGTCCCCGAGCTGCTTCTGGACCGACTCCCGCTTGTCGTCCAGGACGCGCAGCGGGTTGATCTCGGAGCGGCGCAGGGTGTCCTCGTCGAGGTCCAGGCCGCGCAGGAAGTCCTGCAGCGCGGCCCGGTACACCGGCCGGCACTCCTTGTCGCCGAGCGAGTTCAGCAGGATGCGGAAGTTCCTGAGCCCCAGCGAGCGGTACGCCTGGTCGGCCAGGATGATCAGCTCGGCGTCCAGCGCCGGGTCCTCGGCCCCGATGGCCTCCGCGCCGACCTGCGAGAAGTGCCTGTAGCGGCCCTTCTGCGGGCGCTCGTAGCGGTAGTACGAGCCGGAGTACCAGAGCTTGACCGGCAGGTTGCCCGCCTTGTGCAGGTTGGCCTCCAGCGCGGCCCGCAGCACGGAGGCCGTGCCCTCGGGGCGCAGGGCCAGCCGGTCGCCGCCCTTGGTCTCGAAGGCGTACATCTCCTTGGTCACGATGTCGGTCGACTCGCCGACACCGCGCGCGAAGAGTTCGACGTTCTCGAAGCCGGGCGTCTCGATGTAGCCGTAGCCGGAGTCGCGCAGCGGCGCGGCGATGGCCTCGCGGACCGCCAGGTACTTCGCGGAGTCCGGCGGAATGAGGTCGTAGGTGCCCTTGGGGGCCTGGAAGGTACTCACGGGAAGTCTCTCGTCACATTCCTCGTCGGGGAGCGGAGGGTCCTGAGTCCGCTCCCGGGCCGGCGGCCACCTGCCGCAGATACGGGTTGGTGGCGCGCTCCTGGCCGATGGTCGTGTAGTCGTTGTGACCGGGCAGCACCACGGTGGAGTCGTCGAGCGGCAGGACCACGCGGGCCAGGGACTCGAGCATGTCGTCCATGGAGCCACCGGGGAAGTCGGTGCGTCCGATGGAGCCGGCGAACAGCAGGTCGCCCGAGAAGAGGATGGGCGGGATGTCCGCCGCCTCGGGCAGGCCGAAGGTCACCGACCCCTTGGTATGGCCCGGGGCGTGTGCCACGGAGAGCTCCAGACCCGCCAGCTCCAGCTTGACGCCGTCGGTCAGCTCCTTGACGTCGTCCGGTTCCCCGACCGTCAGCTCGCCCATGAGCGGCATGCCGATGGAACGGCCGAGCGCCTTCTCGGGGTCGCTCATCATGAACCGGTCCTCGGGGTGGATCCACGCCGGTACGTCGTGCGCGCCGCACACCGGGACGACCGAGGCCACGTGGTCGATGTGTCCGTGGGTGAGGACGACGGCGACGGGCTTGAGCCGATGCTTCTTCAGCGCTTCCTCGACTCCGGCGGCGGCCTGGTGGCCCGGGTCGATGATCACGCACTCCTCACCGGCGGCGGGGGCGACGAGATAACAGTTCGTCCCCCAGGCCCCGGCGGGGAACCCGGCAATGAGCACGATCGTCCTTCGTTGTGTCGGCTACAGGCGGCTACAACTGCCCTCGAAGCCTACCGGCGCTGCCGTTTCCTCAGCGAACCCATATACGGTACGGGGCTACACGCTGCCGTCGGCTCACAGGACGCGCGCGTATCCGGTCGGCAACACGACACGCATGAGGAGAGAACCCGGTGGTCAGCCAGGAGCAGCGGCGGCGTCAGCTCGCCCGGGAGAAGTTCTTGCGGCAGCAGCAGCGGCGCACCAGCGCGCGGCGCAAGGCACGCATGCGCAACTCCGTGATCGCGTCGGTGCTCGGCGTGGTCGTGATCGGCAGTGTCGCGCTGTACACGACCGGGGTGCTGAAGAACGACGACGACAAGGCGAGCAACGCCGGTTCGAAGGTCACGCCCAGCGCCTCGGCCGCCCCCAGCAAGGCCCCGGACCCGTGCGAGAAGCCGGACAAGGGCGCCGTGGAGAAGCTGAGCTGGAAGAAGGAGCCGGCGATGACCATCGACAAGTCGGCGAAGTACACGATGAAACTGGCGACGACCTGCGGCGACATCGACATCGCGCTCAAGTCGTCGGCGGCCCCGCACACCGTGAACTCGTTCGACTTCCTCGCGGGCAAGGGCTACTTCGACCACACCAAGTGCCACCGGCTCACCACCAACGGCATCTACGTGCTGCAGTGCGGCGACCCGACGGGCACGGGCAGCGGCGGTCCCGGGTACACGATTCCCGACGAGAACCTCAAGGACAAAAGCCTGAAGGCCAACGTCTACCCGACGGGCACGATCGCGATGGCGAACACCGGGCAGAAGCACACCGGTGGCAGCCAGTTCTTCCTGGTCTACCAGGACAGTCAGCTGCCGCCCAGCTACACACCGTTCGGTACCGTCGACGCGGCGGGACTGAAGGTGCTGAAGAAGATCGCCGCCGCGGGTGAGAGCACGGGCCAGGGTGACGGCGCTCCGAACGCGACGGTCGTGATCAACAAGGCGACGGTCACGAAGTCCTGACGACCAAGGCGGCGGCCAGCGGAATTTCGGTCGCGCTGGATGCGGACAGGCCACCCGCTGGTCGCCTATGTTGGCCGTGACGAAACTGTGGACGATGCCCGGGGGAGCTTCAGGCCCCCCGCAGGCATCATGTGGAGGAGGCGCTGTGAGCAGCGACCCGTGGGGCCGCGTCGACGAGACGGGGACCGTGTACGTGCGTACGGCCGACGGCGAGCAGGTCGTCGGTTCCTGGGCGGCGGGCTCCCCTGAGGAGGCGCTTGCCTACTTCGAGCGCAAGTACGAGGGCCTGGTTGTCGAGATCGGCCTCCTCGAGAAGCGAGTGCAGACCACCGACCTGTCGGCGAAGGACGCGCAGACCGCCATCGACCACCTCCGGGAGCAGGTCGAAGCGCACCACGCGGTCGGTGACCTGGCTGCTCTGCGGGGCCGCCTCGACAAGCTCGTGGAGACGGTCGAAGCGCGGCGTGAGGAGCGCAAGGCGCAGCGGGCCAAGCAGTCCGACGAGGCCCGCAAGGCCAAGGAGGACCTGGTCACCGAGGCGGAGCAGCTGGCGCAGTCCGACCAGTGGCGGGCGGCCGGTGAGCGGCTGCGTGCCCTGGTGGACACCTGGAAGGGTCTGCCGCGGCTCGACCGCAAGTCGGACGACGAGCTGTGGCACCGCTTCTCGCACGCCCGCTCGGCGTTCTCCAAGCGGCGCAAGGCGCACTTCGCGCAGCTGGACGCACAGCGCGAGGAGGCCCGCAAGACCAAGGAGAAGCTGGTCGCCGAGGCCGAGGCGCTGTCCGGTTCGACGGACTGGGGGCCGACGGCGGCCCGCTACCGCGAGCTGATGGCGGACTGGAAGGCCGCGGGCCGCGCCCAGCGCGAGCACGAGGACGACCTGTGGAACCGCTTCCGCGGTGCCCAGGACGTGTTCTTCGCCGCCCGCAGCTCGGTGTTCGCCGAGCGGGACGCGGAGCAGTCGGAGAACCTGAAGCTGAAGGAGGAGCTGGCCGAGGAGGCCGAGAAGCTCCTGCCGATCACGGACCTCAAGGCCGCCCGGGCCGCCTTCCGCTCGATCAACGAGCGCTGGGAGGCCGTCGGCCATGTGCCGCGCGACGCGCGGCCCAAGGTCGAGGGCCGGATGCACACCGTCGACCGGGCGCTCCAGGAGGCCGAGGAGGCCGAGTGGCGCCGGACGAACCCGGAGGCACGCGCGCGTGCCGAGGGGCTCACCGGCCAGCTCCAGGCCGCCGTGGACAAGCTGCGGGGCCAGATCGAGCAGGCCCGCGCCCAGGGCAACTCGTCCAAGGCCGACAAGCTCGAGAGGGAGCTGGAGGGCCGCCAGGCGCTCCTGGACCAGGCGCTGAAGGGTCTGCAGGAGTTCGGCGGCTGACGAGCCTCTAACGCGCGCGTGAGGGCCCCGTACGACGTCGTACGGGGCCCTCTCGTGGTGCCCGGGGGCTTTATCCGCGCGTCAGGACCGGTTGCGCGCCGAGGTGACGCGGTACACGTCGTACACGCCCTCCACGCCCCGTACCGCCTTCAGGACGTGCCCGAGGTGCTTGGGGTCGCCCATCTCGAAGGTGAAGCGGGAGGTGGCCACGCGGTCGCGGGAGGTCTGGACGGCCGCGGAGAGGATGTTGACGTGCTGGTCGGACAGGACGCGGGTGACGTCCGACAGCAGGCGGGAGCGGTCCAGGGCCTCGACCTGGATGGCGACCAGGAACACCGAGGACTGGGTGGGCGCCCATTCGACGTCGAGGATGCGCTCCGGCTCACGGGACAGTGACTCGACGTTGACGCAGTCGCTGCGGTGAACCGATACGCCGCTACCGCGCGTGACGAAGCCGATGATCGGGTCGCCGGGGACGGGCGTACAGCAGCGGGCCAGCTTGACCCACACGTCCTCGACGCCCTTGACGACGACACCCGGGTCGGCGCTGGAGCGGCGCTTGCGGCCGCGTCCGCGGGACGGCGGGACCGCCTCGTCGATCTCCTCGGTGGCCGCCTCCTCGCCGCCGAGCGCGGAGACGAGCTTCTGCACCACGTTCTGCGCGGAGACATGGCCCTCGCCGATCGCCGCGTACAGCGCGGAGATGTCCGGGTAGCGCATCTCGTGCGCGAGGGTGACGAGCGAGTCACCTGTGAGGATGCGCTGGATCGGCAGGTTCTGCTTGCGCATGGCGCGGACGATGGCGTCCTTGCCCTGCTCGATCGCCTCGTCGCGCCGCTCCTTGGAGAACCAGGCCCGGATCTTGTTGCGGGCGCGCGGCGACTTCACGAAGCCGAGCCAGTCGCGGGAGGGGCCCGCGCCGGCTGCCTTGGAGGTGAAGACCTCGACCAGGTCGCCGTTGTCCAGGGTGGACTCGAGCGGTACGAGGCGGCCGTTGACCCGCGCCCCTATGGTGCGGTGGCCGACCTCGGTGTGCACCGCGTACGCGAAGTCGACCGGGGTGGCCCCGGCCGGGAGCGCGATGACGTCGCCCTTGGGGGTGAAGACGAAGACCTCGTTGCGGGACAGGTCGAAGCGCAGCGACTCCAGGAACTCGCCCGGGTCCTCCGTCTCCTTCTGCCAGTCCAGCAGCTGGCGCAGCCACGCCATGTCGTTGAGGTGGTCGTCCTTCTTGCCGGCCTTGGGCACGTCGGTGCGGATCTTGGAGGCACCGGCGACGGCCTCCTGCTTGTACTTCCAGTGCGCGGCGATGCCGTACTCGGCGCGGCGGTGCATGTCGAACGTACGGATCTGGAGTTCGACCGGTTTGCCGTTGGGCCCGATGACCGTCGTGTGCAGCGACTGGTACATGTTGAACTTGGGCATCGCGATGTAGTCCTTGAACCGGCCGGGGACCGGGTTCCAGCGCGCGTGCACCGTGCCCAGGGCCGCGTAGCAGTCGCGCACGGTGTCGACGAGGACGCGGATGCCCACCAGGTCGTAGATCTCGGCGAAGTCGCGGCCTCGCACGATCATCTTCTGGTAGACGCTGTAGTAGTGCTTCGGGCGGCCGGTGACGGTCGCCTTGATGCGGGCGGCGCGCAGGTCGGCCTGGACCTCGTCGGTCACTATGGCCAGGTACTCGTCGCGCTTGGGCGCGCGCTCGGCGACGAGCCGCACGATCTCGTCGTACATCTTGGGATAGAGGATCGCGAACGCGAGGTCCTCCAGCTCCCACTTGATGGTGTTCATGCCGAGCCGGTGGGCGAGCGGAGCGTAGATCTCCAGCGTCTCGCGCGCCTTCTTCTCCTGCTTCTCGCGCTTGAGGTAGCGCATGGTGCGCATGTTGTGCAGGCGGTCGGCGAGCTTGATGACCAGGACGCGCGGGTCCTTGGCCATGGCGACGACCATCTTGCGCACGGTCTCGGCCTGCGCGGCCTCGCCGAACTTGACCTTGTCCAGCTTGGTGACGCCGTCGACGAGGAGGGCGACGGTGTCGCCGAAGTCGCGGCGCAGCTGGTCGAGGCCGTACTCGGTGTCCTCGACGGTGTCGTGCAGCAGGCCGGCCATCAGGGTGGCCGGGTCCATCCCCAGCTCGGCGAGGATGGTGGTGACCGCGAGCGGGTGCGTGATGTACGGGTCGCCGCTCTTGCGCTTCTGGCCGCGGTGCCAGCGCTCGGCGACCTGGTAGGCGCGCTCGATCTGGCGCAGGGTGGCGTTCTCGATCTTGGGGTCGTTGCTGCGGACTATACGCAGCAAGGGCTCCAGGACCGGGTTGTAGGGGTTGGCGCGCTGTACGCCCAGCCGGGCGAGGCGGGCACGGACGCGGTTGGAGGAGCCGGAGCGCGCGGGCTGTCCGGTGGACGGACGGGCTGCCGGGGAGTGCGCGGCACGCTCGGGCGGGGCCGGCTTGGGACGCACGGTCTCGGCCGACTTCTCCACGGGCGCGGACTGGGCATGCTCGACCGGCCCGCGGGTGTCGTTCTTCGCGTGGGGCGCGTTCGGCGCGGGCTTGGCCGCGGACGCCGAGGCGGACTCGGGCTTGGCGGCGGTCAGTGGCTGGGCCTCGTCTGGCAAGAGGGCTCCTCGTGCGCGATCCGGGTCCCCCGGTCAGGCTCCGGAAACCCCATGGTAGCGATCCTGGGCTCCGGCTTCGCCTTCAGACCGATGTGAGGACGGTCTACTGCTGAAACACGACCCGCTCCCGCCGGATTCCGCCAGGACGGCCACCGGGTGTCACGGGGGTGTCCCACGGGTCGCCCCGGGTTGTCTCACGGGTCCCCCAGTTCCCCAGCCGCACGCCCGACGCCCCCACCCACAGCTCCCCACCCGCAAGCCGCCGACGGCGAGGACGGACCACAAGGGCCACCCGCACCCGACGACCGATTCGCACGGGCGGTGCGGGTGGGAACAGAACCGGCCGAAGGCGCAGCCGAGGCCGCCCCGGAAACTCCAGGACGGCCTCGGTGATCAGCGTGGCTCAGACCCGCAGCAACGCCTCCAGCGGAGCTCCCCGCAGCGCGGCCTCCAGCCGGGGACGCCCCGCGAGGAAGCCCAGCTCCATCAGCACCGCCACGCCCGCGACCTCGGCGCCCGCGCGGTGAATGAGCTGGATGGCCGCCTCGGCGGTACCCCCCGTGGCGAGGACGTCGTCCACGATGAGGATGCGGTCACCGCTGACCAGATCCTCCGCGTGCACCTCGATCTCGGCCGACCCGTACTCCAGGTCGTACGACTGCCGGAGCGTGGCCCCGGGCAGCTTGCCCGCCTTGCGTACGGGGATGAAGCCGAGCCCCGCCCGGACGGCCACCGGGGCGCCCAGGATGAAGCCGCGGGCCTCCAGCCCGACGATCTTGGTGGCGCCGGTGCGCTCGGCGGTCTCCGCCAGCGCGTCGGTCAGCGCGGTGAACGCTGCCGGGTCCGCCAGGAGCGGGGTGATGTCCTTGAACATCACGCCCTGCTCCGGGTAGTCCTCGACGTCCCGGATGCGGCTGAGCAGCAGTTCCTCGATGTCGGTCATCGGCGCTTCCCCGAGGGGCGGCCCCGGCCCCGGCTGCGGGACGCGGGCTGGTTGCGCGGGCCCACGACGGCCGCGGCGGCATCATCGTCGGGCTCGTCGGCGGCGGTGGACCGGGGCCCGGCGAGCTCCTCCTCGACGGCGGCCTGGGACCGCTTGGCGAGGACGCGCTTCCTGAGGGCCTTCATCTGCGGCTCCGCCTCCTTGAGGTCGGCGACGAGCGGCGTGGCGATGAAGATCGACGAGTAGGCACCGGCGGCGAGACCGACGAACAGCGACAGCGAGATGTCGTTGAGCGTGCCCGCGCCGAGGAAGCCGCCACCGATGAACAGCAGGCCCGCGACCGGCAGCAGCGCGACCACCGTGGTGTTGATCGAACGCACCAGGGTGCCATTGATCGACTGGTTGGCGATGTCGCTGTAGGTGAAGCGGGTCTGCTTGGTGATGTCCTTCGTCTGCTCCTTGAGGCTGTCGAAGACGACGACCGTGTCGTAGAGCGAGTAACCGAGGATGGTCAGCAGACCGATGACCGTACCGGGCGTGACCTCGAAGCCGACGAGGGCGTAGATACCGGTCGTGATCGTGATGTCGTGGATCAGTGCGACGAGGGCCGCGATCGCCATGCGCCACTCGAAGGCGATCGCCAGGTAGATCACCACGAGGACCATGAAGATCCCCAGGCCCTCCCAGGCCTTGTTGGCGATCTGCTCGCCCCAGCTGGGGCCGACCAGGTCGGCGGCCAGCTTGTCGGGGTCGAGGTTCAGGTCCTTGGCCAGCGTCTGCTTGATCTGGTCGGACTTGTCGGTGTCGATGCCGGCGATCTGGATGCGCAGGCTGCCGTTGCCGAGCTTCTGCACGACCGCCTCGTGGCCGGCGGCGTCCTGCGCGTACTCCTCCGCCTTGGCCACCGAGGTGCTCATCTTGGTGGGGGTCGTGAAGACCGCTCCGCCCTGGAACTCGATGCCCATGTTCAGGCCGCGCACCGCCAGGCCGACGATGGCCGTGATGGTGATCAGGATCGAGACGCCGTACCAGATCTTGCGCTTGCCGACGAAGTCGTAGCTGATCTCGCCGCGGTGCAGTCGCGCGCCGAGGTTGCCGAGTTTCGACATCGCTCACGCCTCCTTCGGGTCGACGGAGCCGGCGGCAGGACCGGCGGGACGGCGGGTGCGGCGCAGCGGCGGCTTGGCACCCAGGCTCTTCGGGTCGAGGCCGGACCACTTGTGGCCGTCGGCGAAGAACTTGCGGCGGGCGAGCAGTGTCATCAGCGGCTTGGTGAAGAAGAAGACGACGACCACGTCGAGCACGGTGGTCAGGCCGAGCGTGAACGCGAAGCCCTGGACCTTGCCGACGGTCACGATGAACAGCACCGCGGCGGCGAGGAACGACACGAAGTCGGAGACCAGGATGGTGCGCCGGGCGCGCGGCCAGGCCCGCTCGACGGCGGGACGCAGGCTGCGGCCCTCGCGGATCTCGTCGCGGATGCGTTCGAAATACACGATGAACGAGTCCGCGGTGATACCGATGGCGACGATGGCACCGCAGACGGCCGGCAGGTTCAGCGCGAAGTTGATGGCCGGGCCGAGCAGCGACATGATCACGTAGGTGAGGGCCGCGGAGACCAGCAGTGAGGCCATGGCCACGAGCGACAGCCCGCGGTAGTAGGCGATCAGGTAGATCACGACCAGGCCGAGGCCGATGGCGCCGGCGAGCAGACCGGCGTGCAGCTGCTGCCCGCCGAGCGCGGCGGTCACCGTGGTGACGGTGTCCTCCTTGAAGGACAGCGGCAGAGCGCCGTACGACAGCATGTTCGAGAGGCTCTGCGCCTCCTGCTGGGTGAAGCTGCCGGTGATCTGCGCCTGGCCACCGGTGATGGCCTGGTCCACGTTCGGGCTGGAGACGACATTGCCGTCCAGGACGATGGCGAACTCCTTCTGCACGTCCTGGTTCTTGGCGAGCTGGCCGGTGATGTCCGCGAACTTCTTCGCCCCGCCGGAGGTGAACTGCATCTGGACCTGCCAGCCGGCGGCGCCCTGGGTGTCGAAGCCCGCGTTGGCCTTCTTCACGTCGGTGCCGTCCACGGCGGCCGGGCCGAGCAGGTACTTGTACCAGACCTTTCGGATCTGGCCGCAGGCCACGGTCGACTCACCGGGCTTGGCGCTCGTGCCGGCCTCGGCCCGGTCGGCGGCCTTGGAGCAGTCCAGGGCCGTGTACTGGGCCTGGAGGTTGGCGGCCGTCTTGGCCGCCTTGTCGGTGGCGCTGCCCGAGGAGCTCGCCGAGGCGGAGGGGCTCGGGGAGGCCGAGGACTTCGCGGAGGCCGAGGACGACGGCGTGGCGTCGGCCTTCAGGGCGTCGCTGACCGCGCGGCCCTGCGAGGTGGCGGTGGCGGTCGGGGACGCGGAGGAGGACGAGGACGCCTTCTCCTTGGAGGAGGCGCTGCTCGAGGGGCTCGGCGAACCGCTGCCGCTGGATGACGCGCTCGGCGACGGGCTCGGCGAGGCGGCGGCGCCGCCGCTGGGCTCGCTGGCGAGGACCGGGCGGAAGTACAGCTTGGCGGTGGTGCCGACCTGCTGCTGGGCCTCCTTGGAGTTGGTGCCCTTGGGGATGTTGACGATGATGTGGTCTTTCCCCTGGGTCTGCACCTCCGCCTCGGAGACGCCCAGGCCGTTGACACGGCGGTTCATGATGTCGACCGCGGTGTTCATGTTGGCCTGGTTGATCGCGGATCCCTGGTCGGCCTTCGCCTTGAGCGTGATGCTCGTGCCGCCGGCGAGGTCGATGCCGAGACGCGGAGTGGTGTTTCCGGAGGCGAACATGCCTCCGGTGAGCGCCGCGATGGCGATCAGGATGAGGGCCAGCGAGCGCCCTGGCTTGCTCTGGGCACTCGCGCTCCGGCCCCTCTTAGGTGCTGCCACCTTCTCGTACTCCCTCTCGGGCCGCCCCGCGCCCGGTCGGGACGCGGTCGGCCATGACATGGTGTCGGGATTCCTTGCGGAAAACAGACGCGCCCGGGGTGCGCCGGCCGCGAACCTATCGCGCCGTGCTCCCCGGGACGTGACTACTTCGCGTCGGAGTCGCCGCCGGTCTTCTTCGGCTCTTCGTCCGCCTTCGCCGCGGCGTCCCGGGCCTCGTCGGTCCGGGCCTCGGCGGCCTCGGCCTCGTCGGCCTTCTCCTCGGACACGTCCTTCTTACCGAGGTCGACGGCCTTGTCGTCGGAGGCGGCGGCAGCGTCGGCGTCGGTCTCGGTGAGGGAGGAGGCGTCGTCCGGCACGACGTCGGTGTCGGACTTCAGGTCGTGCTCGATGCCGTGGACGATGCGGTTGTACTCGTCGTCGGTCAGGACGGCGCCGATCGCGTTCTTGGCGAAGAGGAGGTCGACACCCGGGCCGGCGTCGAGGAGGACCGTGTCGTCGTTGACCTCCTTGACCGTCGCGTACATGCCCCCGATCGTGCGGACGCCGGAGCCGGGCTGCATCTCGTTCCGCATGCTGGCGGCCTGCTGCTGCTTCTTCTTGGCCGAGCGCGTCATCAGGAACATGGCCGCGATGAGCACGATGAACGGGAGAAGGGTCAAGGTATTCACGGGACGGGATTTCCTTCGCGCGACCGCGACGGAGAGCGGCCTGGTCTTTGGGGGTGTGGTTGGCGCCGCCCGCGAAGGCGGCATCGGCGGAGTCTAAGCGAGTCCGCGCACATGGAACAACGTTCAGCATGGCACCTGGGTTCCTCCCCCGGCCAATGCCCCCGCCGATGACCGAGGTGATGACCGCGCCGATGACCGCGCGTCACGCCCCGAACAGGTCCTGTTGTCCGGTTCCACCAGATGTGCCCCCGGCCGCCGAGCCGGGCGGGGTGAGGCCGAGATGCGCCCATGCGGCGGGCGTGGCGACCCGCCCGCGCGGGGTGCGGGCGAGCAGGCCCTCGCGTACGAGGAAGGGCTCGGCGACCTCTTCCACTGTCTCCCGCTCCTCCCCCACCGCGACGGCGAGCGTGGACAGGCCGACCGGGCCGCCCCCGAACAGCTTGAGGAGGGCCTGGAGGACCGCCCGGTCGAGCCGGTCCAGGCCGCGCGCGTCGACCTCGTACACCGCGAGGGCCGCCGCGGCGATCTCGCGGACGATCCGCCCGTCGGCCTTGACCTGCGCGTAGTCCCGCACCCGGCGCAGCAGGCGGTTGGCGATGCGGGGGGTGCCGCGGGAGCGGCCGGCGATCTCGGCCGCTCCGTCGGCGTCGATCTCGACGTCGAGAAGGCTCGCGGAACGGTGCACGACGCGCTCGAGTTCGGTCGGTTCGTAGAACTCCATGTGCGCGGTGAAGCCGAAGCGGTCACGCAGCGGGGGCGGCAGCAGTCCCGCGCGCGTGGTGGCGCCGACCAGCGTGAAGGGGGGCAGTTCGAGCGGGATGGCGGTGGCACCGGGCCCCTTGCCGACGATGACGTCGACCCGGAAGTCCTCCATGGCCATGTAGAGCATCTCCTCGGCGGGCCGGGACATGCGGTGGATCTCGTCGAGGAAGAGGACCTCGCCCTCCTGGAGGGAGGAGAGGATCGCCGCGAGATCGCCGGCGTGCTGGATGGCGGGGCCGGACGTGATGCGGATCGGAGCGCCCATCTCGGCGGCGATGATCATCGAGAGGGTGGTCTTGCCGAGGCCTGGGGCGCCGGAGAGCAGCACATGGTCGGCGGTCGCCCCGCGCGCGCGGGCGGCGCGCAGCACGAGGTCGAGCTGCTCGCGGACCTTCTCCTGGCCGATGAACTCGCCCAGGTCCTTGGGGCGCAGGGCCGCCTCGACGGCCTGGTCCTCACGGTCGGCGACAGAGCCCACCAGCCGCTCGGGGGCGGCGGGGTCGGTCGTGTCGTCCCAGTTCATGTGGTGTGCCTCGGGGTGGTGGGGTCGGTCAGCGGGCGCGGTTGAGGGTCTGCAGGGCGGCCTTGAGCAGCTGGCCCACCTGGGGCGTGCCGCCCGCGGCCTCGGCCTGCGGGGCCACGGCGGTCACCGCCTCGTCGGCCTCGCGGGTGGCGTATCCGAGGCCGATGAGTGCCGCGTGCAGCTGGTCGCGCCAGCCCTGGGTGACGGGCGTGCCCACCGCGGGGGCGCCGATCGGTTCGCCGAGGCGGTCCTTCAGCTCCAGCAGCAGCTTCTGGGCGCCCTTCTTGCCGATGCCGGGGACGGCGATGAGGGCCTTCTCGTCAGCGGTGGCGACGGCCCTGCGCAGCGCGTCCGGCGTGTGCACCGCCAGCATCGCCTGGGCGAGTCTCGGGCCGACGCCACTGGCGGTCTGGAGCAGCTCGAAGACCTGGCGCTCGTCGTCGTCGGCGAAGCCGTACAGGGTCAGGGAGTCCTCGCGGACGACCAGGGAGGTGGCCAGTTTGGCCTGCTGGCCCATCCGCAGCCCCGAAAGGGTGTTCGGGCTGCACTGGACGGCGATGCCGATGCCGCCCACTTCGACCACGGCGGAGTCGGGGGCGAGGGCGGCGACCGGTCCGCTCACGAAGGCGATCATCCCGTACGGCCTTTCAGTGTCGGTGCTTTGGCTGCGTGCAGGGCGACGGCCTGCTGGAGCCGGTTCTGCGCGGGGGCGCGCCAGATGTGGCAGATGGCGAGCGCGAGGGCGTCGGCGGCGTCGGCCGGCTTGGGCGGCGCGTCGAGCCGGAGCAGGCGGGTGACCATGGCACCGACCTGGGCCTTGTCGGCGCGTCCGCTGCCGGTGACAGCGGCCTTGACCTCGCTGGGGGTGTGCAGGGCGACGGGGATGCCCCGGCGGGCGGCGCAGAGCATGGCGACGGCGCTGGCCTGGGCGGTGCCCATCACGGTACGGACGTTGTGCTGGCTGAACACCCGCTCGACGGCCACGTATCCGGGCCGGTGCTCGTCCAGCCACTGCTCGATGCCCTGCTCGATGGCGACGAGGCGGTGTCCCAGCTCGGCGTCCGCGGGCGTCCGTACGACGCCGACGCCCAGCATGGTGAGCGGGCGCCCCGCTACCCCCTCGACGACGCCGACACCACACCGGGTCAGCCCGGGGTCCACCCCCAGTACGCGCACCGCGCCCCTCCCCTCTTTGCCGTGCGTGGATGGTGATCCACGGATGGCGCCAGGCTAGTCGCTGCCACTGACAACAGCGGCGGGCCGGTGGGACGTGTCCCCCGGCCCGCCGAGTGGCGCTCAACTCGCGGCAGCGTTACGCGTCGACCTTCTCCATGACCTCGTCGCTCACGTCGAAGTTGGCGAAGACGTTCTGCACGTCGTCGCTGTCCTCGAGGGCGTCGATCAGCTTGAAGATCTTCTTGGCGCCCTCCTCGTCCAGCTCGACCTGCATGGTCGGGACGAAGTTGGCCTCGGCGGAGTCGTAGTCGATGCCGGTGTCCTGCAGCGCGGTGCGGACCGCGACCAGGTCGGTGGCCTCGCTGATCACCTCGAAGTTCTCGCCGAGGTCGTTGACCTCCTCGGCGCCCGCGTCCAGGACGGCGCCGAGCACGTCGTCCTCGCTCAGCTCGCCCTTGGGGACGATGACGACGCCCTTGCGGTTGAACAGGTACGACACCGAGCCCGGGTCGGCCATGGAGCCGCCGTTGCGGGTCATGGCGACGCGGACCTCGGAGGCGGCGCGGTTGCGGTTGTCCGTGAGGCACTCGATGAGCACGGCGACGCCGTTCGGGCCGTAACCCTCGTACATGATCGTCTCGTACTCGGCGCCGCCGGCCTCGAGACCGCCACCGCGCTTGATGGCGGAGTCGATGTTCTTGTTGGGCACCGACTGCTTCTTGGCCTTCTGGACGGCGTCGTAGAGCGTCGGGTTGCCCTCGAGGTCGACGCCGCCCATCCGTGCCGCGACCTCGATGTTCTTGATGAGCTTCGCGAAGAGCTTGCCGCGCTTGGCGTCGATCACGGCCTTCTTGTGCTTCGTCGTGGCCCATTTAGAGTGGCCGGACATCTGCCTGTCTCCTTCGCGTAACCCGTCTACCAACGCCTGAGATCCTACAAGGACTCCGGCCGCCGGTTCGCGCGCACCATGTCGACGAAGAGGGCGTGCACGCGGTGGTCGCCCGTCAGCTCCGGGTGGAAGGACGTGGCCAGCGCGTTGCCCTGGCGCACCGCGACGATGTGGCCGTCGTGCTCGGCGAGCACCTCGACGTCGGCGCCCACGGACTCGACCCAGGGGGCGCGGATGAACACGCCGTCCACAGGATCGCCGTCAATACCGCGTACGTCGACCGCCGCCTCGAACGACTCGTTCTGCCGCCCGAAGGCGTTGCGGCGCACGATCATGTCGATGCCGCCGATCGTCTCCTGGCCCGAGCGCGGGTCGAGGATCTTGTCGGCGAGCATGATCATGCCCGCGCAGGTGCCGTAGACGGGCATTCCGGCTCGCACGCGCGCGCGGAGGGGCTCCATCACGCCGAACAGGACGGCCAGCTTGGAGATGGTGGTGGACTCGCCGCCGGGTATGACCAGGCCGTCCACCTCGGCGAGCTCCTCGGGGCGCCGGACCGGCCTGGCCAGGGCGTCGGCCGCGGCCAGGGCGACGAGGTGTTCCCGCACGTCGCCCTGGAGCGCCAGCACTCCGACAACGGGAGTGGTCATCACCAGCCCCGGTTGGCGTAGCGCTCGGTCTCGGGGAGGGTGTCGCAGTTGATGCCGACCATGGCCTCGCCGAGGTTGCGGGACGCGTCCGCGATGATCTTCGGGTCGTCGTAGAAGGTGGTGGCCTTGACGATGGCGGCGGCGCGCTTGGCCGGGTCGCCGGACTTGAAGATGCCGGAGCCGACGAAGACTCCCTCGGCGCCGAGCTGGCGCATCAGCGCGGCGTCGGCCGGGGTGGCCACGCCACCGGCGGAGAACAGCACCACGGGAAGCTTGCCGAGCTCGGCGACCTCCTTGACCAGCTCGTACGGGGCGCGCAGCTCCTTGGCGGCGGCGAACAGCTCGTGGTTGTCGAAGCCGCGCAGCTTGGCGATCTCGTTCTTGATCTGGCGGAGGTGGCGGACCGCCTCGACGACGTTGCCGGTGCCGGCCTCACCCTTGGAGCGGATCATCGCGGCGCCCTCGGCGATGCGGCGCAGGGCCTCGCCCAGGTTGGTGGCACCGCAGACGAAGGGGGTGGTGAAGGCCCACTTGTCGGAGTGGTTGACCTCGTCGGCCGGGGTGAGGACCTCGGACTCGTCGATGTAGTCCACGCCGAGCGACTGCAGCACCTGGGCCTCGACGAAGTGGCCGATGCGGGACTTGGCCATGACCGGGATCGAGACCGCCTCGATGATTCCCTCGATCATGTCCGGGTCGGACATGCGGGCCACGCCGCCGTCCTTGCGGATGTCGGCGGGGACCCGCTCCAGGGCCATGACGGCGACCGCGCCCGCGTCCTCGGCGATCTTCGCCTGCTCCGGCGTGACGACGTCCATGATCACGCCGCCCTTGAGCTGCTCGGCCATGCCGCGCTTCACACGGGCGGTGCCGGTCTCGGGAGCCTGGTTCTCGATGGTGGACACGGGTGACCTCACTGAAGGGAAAGAGGATTACTGCTTCCCAGAGGAAACGGGAGTGGACCAGGCCACAGCAAGGGCCAATGGCAAGCCGGTGGATCCTTTTGGTCCCCTGAGATTCAGGAGACCCGTTCCACCAGTGCCGCCGGCGGCTCGTCGTCCATCTCGAAGGCCATCGGAAACGGGGCGTGCCCGGCCAGCCGGAACCAGCGGACCTTGCGGTGCTCCCGCAGTCTGCGAGCCGCCCCCACCGCGTCGTTGTGGAAGCGGCGGGCCATCGGCACCCGGCGTACGGCCTCGGCGAGCTCGCGTGCCGCCTCCTCTCCGCCGGGCGCCTCCCGGACGGCCTCGACCTGCTGCGGATCCGCGAACACCGCCCGCAGCGCCTGGCTCAGCTCGCTCTCGGCGACCTCCCGCTGCTCCTCCTCGGCCTGCCGGGCGGCGTGCGCGGCCTCGTACAGCACTATCGAGGCGGCGGGGTCCAGCACCCCGGAGGTGGCCAGTTCCTGGGTCACGGAGGCCCGGCGGAGCAACTGGGCGTCGAGCGCGGCACGTGCGGCGTCGATGCGCGCGTGCAGCCGGTCCAGCCGGCCCGCGGTCCAGCTCAGGTACAGGCCGATCGCGACGAGCGCGACGAGGATCCAGATCAATGTTGCGGTCACGGGCGGCAAGGCTAACCCGCTTCGGCCCGATCAGTCCCGCGCCAGTCCCAGCCGTGCCCGCAGGCCCGAAGTGCGTTCGTCCGCGGCCACCGCCGCCGCGCCGGTCGTCACCGTCTCGTACACCGAGAGGATGTCCGCGCCGACCGTGGACCAGTCGAAGCGCCGCACATGGGCGCTGCCGCGCTCGCGCAGCTCCGCCAGGCGCTTCGGGTCGTCCAGGAGCCGTACGGCCGCCTCGGCGAGGGCGTCGGCGTCCTCGTTGGCGAACAGTTCGCCGGCCGCGCCCTGGTCGAGGACCTGGGCGAAGGCGTCCAGGTCGGAGGCGAGGACGGGCGCGCCCGCCGACATGGCCTCGACGAGGATGATGCCGAAGCTCTCGCCGCCGGTGTTGGGCGCGATGTACAGGTCGATGCTGCGCAGGAAGCGGGCCTTGTCCTCGTCGCTGACCATGCCGAGGAACTCCACGCGCTCGCGCAGCCCGGCCGGCAGCGATGCCACGGCCTCCTCCTCGTCCCCGCGGCCGGCCACCAGCAGCCGGGTCTGCGGCCGGGCGGCGAGGATCTTCGGCAGGGCCCGCATCAGCACCGGCAGGCCCTTGCGGGGCTCGTCGATGCGGCCGATGAAGCCGATGGTGTCACCCTGCCAGTCGGGTCTGGGCTCGGCCCGGGCGAAGAAGTCGACGTCGACGCCGTTGGGGATCACCACCGCGTCCCCGCCGAGGTGCTCGACCAGCGTGCGGCGGGCGTACTCGCTGACCGCGATCCGCGCGCTGATCTTCTCCAGCGCGGCCTGGAGGATCGCGTACGCGGCGATCATCGCGCGCGAGCGGGGGTTGGAGGTGTGGAAGGTCGCCACGATCGGGCCGGACGCCGCCCAGCAGGTCAGCAGGCCCAGCGACGGTGACGTCGGCTCGTGGATGTGGATCACGTCGAACGCGCCCTCGTGCAGCCAGCGCCGTACCCGGGCCGCGGAGAGGAAGCCGAAGTTCAGCCGGGCCACCGAACCGTTGTACGGCACCGGCACCGCGCGGCCGGCCGAGACGACGTACGGCGGGAGCGGGGTGTCGTCGTCGGCGGGGGCGAGCACGGAGACCTCGTGGCCGAGCCGGATGAAATACTCCGCCAGATCGCGGATGTGGAACTGGACGCCGCCCGGCACGTCCCAGGAGTACGGGCAGACGATGCCGATCCTCACCGGGGCCCCTTCACGGGATCAAGGTCCTTGATCCACAGCCGTTGCAGCATGTGCCAGTCCTCCGGATGGTCGGCGATCCCCGTGGCGAAGGCGTCGGCCAGCGCCTGTGTCATGACAGACGTCTTCTCGGCCCGCGTACCTGACCCGGGCACCTCGATCGGGGCGTGGACGCGGCCCCGCATGACGGGCGAGTCGTCGTACCAGAGCGTGACGGGCAGCAGCAGCGCCCCGGTCTGCTGGGCGAGGAGTGAGGGACCGGCGGGCATCCGCGCGGTCTCGCCGAAGAACGTCACCTCCACGCCGGACGCGGACAGGTCGCGGTCGGCGACCAGGCACACCAGGCCGCCGTCCCGCAGCCGCCGGGCCAGCGTGCCGAACGCGGAGCCGCCGCTGTGCGGCAGCACCTCCATGCCGAGGCCCTCGCGGTAGGCGACGAACCGGTCGTACAGACTCTCCGGCTTCAGGCGCTCCGCGACCGTGGTGAACGGGGTCTCGAGCTTGGTGGTGACCCAGGCCCCGGCCAGGTCCCAGTTCGCCAGGTGGGGCAGCGCGAGGACGACACCCCGCCCGGCGGCGAGGCCGTCGGTCAGGAAGTGCAGGTCCTTGGGGTCGAAGCCCGCCTTGACCCGCTCGGCGCTCCAGGCGGGGAGCCGGAAGGACTCCATCCAGTAGCGCAGGTACGAGCGCATGCCCGCCCGGGACAGCTCGGCCAGGCGCTCCGGGGACGCGCCCGGCAGCACGCGCGCGTAGTTGCTCTCCAGCCGCCGCACGCCCTTGCCGCGCTGTTTCCAGGCGAGGTCGGCGATGGTGCGCCCGAGGCGTACCGCGGCCGGCTCGGGGAGCTTCTTGACGGTGCTCCAGCCGAGCCCGTACAGCGCGTCGGTCAGCCGTTCCCCGGCGTTCACTGCGCCGCCCCGCTCCCCTGGGAGGCGTTCGCGCTGTCCGGCCCGGCCGCCGCCTCGGCCTCGGCGGACTCCCGGCGGACCGTGACGACCCGCTGGATCAGCGTGACGAGGCTGCCGACGGCGACGATCCACAGGGCCACGGGCAGCAGGTACTGGATGCCCGGGACGCCGAACTTGTGCAGGCCCGCGAAACCGGCCGCCACCAGTGAGACCACCAGCCGCTCGGCGCGCTCCACGAGCCCGTTGACGGCGACCGGCAGCCCGATCGACTCGCCGCGGGCCTTGGTGTACGACACCACCTGGCCGCTGGCCAGGCAGAAGATCGACACGGCGCACAGCACGTTGTCGTTGCCCAGGCCCGCGTACCAGAGGGCGAAGCCGCCGAAGATGGCGCCGTCGGCGACCCGGTCGAGGGTGGAGTCCAGGAAGGCGCCCCAGCGGCTGGAGCGGCCCAGCTGGCGGGCCATGTTGCCGTCGACCAGGTCGGAGAAGACGAACAGGGTGATCACGACCGTGCCCCAGAAGAACTCGCCCCGGGGGTAGAAGACCAGCGCGCCCGCGACCACTCCGGCGGTGCCGATCAGGGTGACCGTGTCGGGGCTGACCCCCCGCCGGATGAGAAACGCGGCGAACGGTGTGAGGACACGCGTGAAGAATGCACGCGCGTACTTGTTCAGCATGGCCTTCCCGACGGTCGGTGGCGCCGCGGCCCCTGCTGGCCTCCGGCTGGCCCATCGTAGCCACGCGCGCGCGTGGGCGACGGCCGGGCACCCGCACCCGCCGACCGGATCGCGCGCATGGCTCGCGACCGCCCGGCGGTGACGCGATCGGTATACCTCGCGAGTTCCTCGTATGGACGCGACGTGACGGGAGTGGAAAGCTCGAAGGACCGCGGGCGTCGCCGGAGCCGCCAGTGCACGCGGTGCCGCGTGTCCGCGCCCACAGTGACCTCACCGTGCACGGGAGGCAAGGCCATGGGCGACAAGGCGCACACACACCCCGGGGCCGCCGGCAGGGCTACGGCGGCCGACCACCCCGCGTCCGTACGGAATGTGGTGTTGGTCGGCCACTCCGGTTCGGGCAAGACGACTCTGGTGGAGGCTCTCGCACTGACCGCGGGAGCGGTGAACCGGGCGGGCCGCGTGGAGGACGGCGGCTCCGTCTCCGACTACGACGACATCGAGCACCGGCAGCAACGCTCGGTACAGCTCTCCCTGGTGCCCGTCGAATGGGACGGGTTCAAGATCAACCTTCTCGACACCCCCGGATACGCCGACTTCGTCGGGGAACTCAGGGCCGGTCTGCGCGCGGCGGACGCGGCCCTCTTCGTCGTCTCGGCCTCGGACGGGGTGGACGGCTCGACCCGGATGGTGTGGGAGGAGTGCGCGGCCGTCGGCATGCCGCGCGCCATCGTCATCACCCATCTGGAGGCGGCGCGGGCGGATTTCTCGGAGATGACCCGGGTCTGCGCGGAGGCGTTCGGCGCCGACGACCCGGACGCCGTACTCCCGCTGTACCTGCCGCTGTACGGCCCGGAAGGCCCCGACGGACACGCGCCCGTGACCGGCCTGACCGGACTGCTGTCGCAGAAGCTGTTCGACTACTCCTCGGGGGAACGCGACGAGTCCGAGCCGGGCGAGGACCAGCTGCCACGGATCGAGGACGCCCGCAACCGGCTCATCGAGGGAATCATCTCCGAGAGCGAGGACGAGACCCTCATGGACCGCTATCTCGGCGGTGAGCAGGTCGACGTCAAGACGCTGATCGAGGACCTGGAGCGGGCCGTCGCGCGCGGTGTGTTCTTCCCCGTCCTGGCCGCCGCCCCCGCGGCCGACGGCGCCCGGCAGGGCCTCGGCACGGTCGAACTGCTCGAGCTGATCACGGGTGGCTTCCCGACCCCGCTGGAGCGCGAGCAGCCCCGGGTCACCACGCCCGACGGCACAGCGCGCGAGCTCAAGCCGTGCGATCCCGGCGGACCGCTGGTCGCCGAGGTCGTCAAGACGTCCTCCGACCCCTACGTCGGCCGCATCTCCCTGGTCCGTGTCTTCTCCGGCACCCTGCGCCCCGACGAGACGGTGCACGTCTCCGGGCACGGGCTGGCCGACCGCGGCCACGAGGACCACGACGTCGACGAGCGCATCGGAGCCCTGTCCACGCCGTTCGGCAAACAGCAGCGCCCGGTCAGCCACGCCGTCGCGGGCGATCTCGCGTGCGTGGCCAAGCTGAACCGCGCCGAGACCGGGGACACCCTGTCCGCCAAGGACGACCCGCTGCTGATGGAACCGTGGGAGATGCCCGACCCGCTGCTTCCGCTGGCCATCCAGGCGCACAGCAAACCGGACGAGGACAAGCTCAGCCAGGGCCTGTCCCGGCTGGTCGCCGAGGACCCGACCATGCGGCTCGAACAGAACCAGAACACCCACCAGGTGGTGCTGTGGTGCCTGGGCGAGGCCCACGCGGACGTGGCCCTGGAGCGGCTGCGCAGCCGGTACGGCGTCCAGGTCGACGTCGTACCGCACAAGGTGTCCCTGCGCGAGACCTTCGGCACCAGGGCCGCCGGACGCGGACGGCATGTGAAGCAGTCCGGCGGGCACGGGCAGTTCGCCATCTGCGAGATCGAGGTGGAGCCGCTGCCCGGTGGCTCGGGCATCGAGTTCGTGGACAAGGTGGTCGGCGGTGCCGTACCCCGGCAGTTCATCCCGTCGGTCGAGAAGGGCGTACGGGCGCAGGCCGCCAAGGGAGTGGCCGCCGGATATCCGCTGATCGACGTGCGGATCACGCTGCTGGACGGCAAGGCGCACTCGGTGGACTCCTCCGACGCCGCCTTCCAGACCGCGGGCGCGCTCGCCCTGCGGGAGGCCGCCGCCGAAGCGAGGATCCATCTGCTGGAGCCGGTCGCCGAGGTCACGGTGCTGGTCGGCGACGACTACGTGGGCACCGTGATGAGCGATCTGTCCGGGCGGCGCGGCCGGGTGGTCGGCACCGAACAGGTGGGCACCGGACGCACTCTCGTACGGGCCGAGGTGCCGGAGATCGAGATCGGCCGGTACGCGGTCGACCTGCGGTCCCTGTCGCACGGCACCGCCCGCTTCAGCCGGGCGTACGCCCGGCACGAACCGATGCCGCCGCAGATCGCCGAACGCGTCCGGGAGGAGGCGAAGGAATCCGCGTAGTCGGCCGGCGTTCCACCGTCGGCGGGCGGCTTCGGCCGTCCGCCGACGAATGTCGGTGCCTGCGGATACGCTGGTGATGTGATCAACACGCATGCGCCTGATCACCAGATGTCCTGATCAACAGGTGTGCGGAGCAAGGAAGTCGGGAAGGCCGCAGGAGCGGGGCCGCGGCGATCGGGGGCGGGAATGTCGGTGGGAACGGAATGGGACGGGCCACAGGTGCCCATCTCGGGGGACGAGAGCCAGGCGGCGACCTTCGCCCTGGCCTCGGCGGCCTACCGGGACAGCGGCGTCGCGGAGATACTCAAGGCCAACAACGAATGGCACGAGTCGACCGTCAACGACGGCAGGATCTCCCTGTTCAGGCCGAATCTCGGCGAGGCCTTCTCCCGGGCCGTGGTCGACCGCATGCTCGCCCCCGGCCGAGGCGCGCTCATCCAGTCCTTCGGGACCGAGCCCCAGGTCGTCGTCGAGCACTGCCTCGCGGCCAACGCCATCCGCCGGGACCGCGACAACCGGCTGTCCGCCGTCATGGTGGTGTGCGGCCTGCTCTTCCTGCCCGGGCTCCTGGTGTGGCTGCTCGTCTTCCAGATCCGCTCCACCATCGCCAAACTCACCAACAAGCGGGCCGGCGCCCTCGGTACCACCCTGCTCGTCGCCTTCGGCGCGCTCGCCGCGCTGTTCCTGGTGCGCATGCCGTTCCACGGGTTCTGGGCCTGGTACGCGCGCGCGGCCGTGGTCGCTCCGGTGCTGGGCTGGTTCTGGGCCAAGCGCATCTGCGAGCGCACCGCACACGACCTGCGCGGGCGCTGGGGCGGTCTGCTCGCCGGCAGCAGCGTCGGCGCCAAGATCCCGGAGTCGGTGCCCAGCAGTCCCGCCCAGACCGCCGCCGAGCAGCTGCGCCAGTCCCTGGCCAAGCTCAGCGCCGAGCAGCAGTCCAACTCCGTCTTCTACGCCGGGCCCAAGGGCATACTCGGCATGGGCACCCGCTGGGGTGCCTGGCAGCTCGCCGAGGACCTGGTCCCGGCCGATGCCGCCCGGGAGATCCACCCCTTCCGCAGCTGGGACGTCATCCGCGCGATCCACGACCAGCTGCGCATGCTGGAGCGCGGCCCGCTGAACACCGGCGGCTTCCCCAAGCCCTCGATCCGGCACTGGATCGTCACGCCGACCGGTGAGAACGCCAAGGCGGTCTCCCGGCCCGAGGGCACCGACGTCGAGGCGTACCAGGTCAAGTCGCACGCCATACAGGACATCTGCAACAAGCAGCAGTTCGGCAGCGGCGACCGGCACTACCTCGGGGTGCAATGGACGCTGTGGGACGGCCAGTTGATCATCACCATGCTGATCACCGTCACCGTGCTGCACGAGACGCTGCGCATCGAGGTGACCGGGCACGCGCTGGGACCGGTGCACTCGCTGTTCACCTCGAAGCCCGAGGCGCCGACGAAATCGGTCGCCAAATCCCTCAAGCCGTGGGAGTCCCGCACGATCAACCTGCCGCTGGTCGACGCCGACGAGGTGGTACGACTGGCCGCGCGGGCACCGCTGACCTGGTACCCGCCGCTGCTGAACTGGCTCGGCGGCACGCTCGGGCTGCCCGAGCCGTTCGGACTCCGGCACGTCTGGGCGGACAAGCCGTGGCGCCACCGGTTCATGGCCGACGACGCGCTGCGCGCCGCCACGCCGGTGCTGCGGGTGGTGCACTCCTCGGCGATCAAGGTGCTGCGGGAGAACGGCGTGGACGTGGAGAAGTTCGGCGCGCGGTCGGCGTTCCTCAGCGGACAGGTGCAGGATCCGACCCCCAAAAAGGCCGATCTGTACGAAGCGTAGGTCCGGGGGGGCTTGTGCCCCCCCGGGAATCAACGCCGCGCGCTCACACCGTCGGCCAGGCCTCCGCCAGCATCTTGCGGGTGTCCGCCAGCAGCTGCGGCAGCACTCTCGTGTGGCCGACCACCGGCATGAAGTTCGTGTCGCCGCCCCAGCGGGGCACGATGTGCTGGTGGAGGTGGGCGGCGATGCCGGCGCCCGCCACGGTGCCCTGGTTCATGCCGATGTTGAAACCCTGCGCGCCGGAGGCGGTGCGCAGGGCCGTCATCGCCTGCTTGGTCAGCTCGGCCAGTTCGGTGGTCTCCGGACCGGTGAGTTCGGTGTAGTCCGCGACGTGCCGGTAGGGCACGGTCATCAGGTGGCCGCCGTTGTACGGGTAGAGGTTGAGCACCGCGTACACATGCTCACCGCGCCGGACGACCAGCCCGTCCTCGTCGGACTTGGCCGGGATCGAGCAGAAGGGGCAGCCGTCGCCGGCGCCCGGGCCGCTCGGCTTGTTCTCGCCCTGGATGTACGCCATCCGGTGGGGCGTCCACAGGCGCTGGAACGCGTCCTGCGTCCCCACTCCGATCTGCTGCTCCGGCTCACTCGTCATGCAACGCAGCATATGGCCTGCCGCAACACGACAGGCCCCCGGGGAACCGAAGCTCCCCGGAGGCCCGCTGGAGCCTGCGCGTCAGACCTGCGTCCGCTCCTCGACGACCCGCGCGATCTTCGCGATGGCCTCGTCGAAGGGGATGCCGTTCTCCTGGGAGCCGTCGCGGTAGCGGAAGGAAACGGAGCCGCCCGACATGTCCTCGTCGCCCGCGATGACCATGAAGGGCACCTTCTGCTTCTGGGCGTTGCGGATCTTCTTCTGCATACGGTCCGAGGAGGAGTCCACCTCGACCCGCAGCCCCTGCTTCTTCGCGGCGGCGGCGAACTTCTCCAGGTACTCGACGTGGGCGTCCCCGATCGGGATGCCGACCGCCTGGACCGGGGCGAGCCACGCCGGGAAGGCGCCCGCGTAGTGCTCGAGCAGCACGGCGAAGAACCGCTCGATCGAACCGAACAGGGCACGGTGGATCATCACCGGGCGCTGCTTGGCACCGTCCGGACCGGTGTACTCCAGGTCGAAGCGCTCCGGCAGGTTGAAGTCGAGCTGGATGGTCGACATCTGCCAGGTACGGCCGATCGCGTCCTTGGTCTGGACGGAGATCTTCGGGCCGTAGAAGGCGGCGCCACCCGGGTCCGGGACCAGCGGCAGGCCCTGCTTCTCGGCGACCTGGCGGAGGGTCTCCGTGGCCTCCTCCCAGACCTCGTCGGAGCCGACGAACTTCTCCGGGTCCTTGGTGGACAGCTCCAGGTAGAAGTCGGTCAGGCCGTAGTCGCGCAGCAGGCCGAGGACGAAGGTGAGCGTCTTGTCGAGCTCGTCGGACATCTGCTCACGGGTGCAGTAGATGTGCGCGTCGTCCTGCGTGAAGCCCCGGGCTCGGGTCAGACCGTGCACGACGCCCGACTTCTCGTACCGGTACACGGTCCCGAACTCGAAGAGGCGCAGCGGCAGTTCGCGGTAGGAGCGGCCGCGCGCGTCGAAGATCAGGTTGTGCATCGGGCAGTTCATGGGCTTGAGGTAGTAGTCCACGCCCTCGTCGAGCTGCATGGGCGGGTACATGCCGTCGGCGTACCAGTCCAGATGCCCGGACGTCTCGAAGAGCTTCCCCTTCGTCGCGTGCGGGGTGTAGACGAACTCGTAGCCCTCCTCCTCGTGACGGCGGCGCGAGTAGTCCTCCATCACGCGGCGGACGATGCCGCCCTTGGGGTGGAAGACGGCGAGGCCGGAGCCGATCTGCTCGGGGATCGAGAACAGGTCGAGCTCGCTGCCGAGCTTGCGGTGATCGCGCTTCTCGGCCTCGGCGAGGAAGTCGAGGTGGGCCTTGAGCTCGTCCTTGGACGGCCAGGCGGTGCCGTAGATGCGCTGGAGCATGGGGTTCTTCTCGCTGCCGCGCCAGTAGGCGGCCGCGTTGCGCATCAGCTTGAACGCCGGGATGTTCCGGGTGGTGGGCAGGTGGGGACCGCGGCAGAGGTCCTTCCAGCACAGGTCGCCGGTCTTGGCGTCCAGGTTGTCGTAGATCGTCAGCTCGCCGGCGCCGACCTCGACGTCCGCTCCGTCGTCGGCGGAGGCGGAGCCCTTGAGGCCGATCAGCTCCAGCTTGTACGGCTCGTCCGCCAGCTCCTCGCGGGCGGCGTCGTCGGTGACGACACGGCGGGAGAAACGCTGCCCGCGCTTCTGGACCTCCTGCATCTTCTTCTCGATGGCCTTGAGATCCTCGGGCGTGAACGGCTTCTCGACGTCGAAGTCGTAGTAGAAGCCGTCCTTGACGGGCGGGCCGATGCCCAGCTTGGCCTCGGGGAACAGTTCCTGGACGGCCTGCGCCATGACGTGCGCGGTGGAGTGGCGCAGGATGTTCAGGCCGTCCTCGGAGGAGATCTCGACGCCCTCGACGGTCTCGCCGTCCCGGACCTGGTAGGCGAGGTCCCGCAGCTCGTCCCCGACGCGCGCGGCGATGACCGAGCGCTCGCCGGCGAAGAGCTCGGCGGCCGTAGTGCCCGTCGTCACCACGCGTTCTTCCCGCTCGGAATCGCGTTGGATGATCACACGGACGTCTGACACCGGTCTCTCCTGACTGAAGATGGGTTGCGGCGCCATACCAGGGGCGCGCGCATGACTGCGATCGTACCGACCCCGGGCCGCCGACCGCGAAACGGTCACCCTCAGTCCTCCGGCCCGCCCGCCTCCCCGAAGAAGTCGAGGTTCTCGTGCAGTGACTTGAGCAGCTGGTCCCGCTCGGCGTCGTCCACCTGTACCGGTACGACCCCGCAGGCGCCGGTGAGCCTGCGGAAGCCGCCCCGGCTCTCCAGCCGCCCCTGCACCCGCACCGGCAGTCCGACGAGGTGGGCGTGCCCGGCGATCCGGTAGTCCTCCTCGCCCAGGGTGACGCGGACGTGCGGCACCTCGGCGCCGGCGATCACCCGCAGCCGTACGGTGCCCGCGCCGCGCGGGCCCGGCCTGCGCAGCCGTACCACCGCCCCGGTGATCCGCACCGGCACAGCGGGTTCCTCGCGCAGATAGCGGGCCCCGGCCTCGCGCAGGGCGGGCAGGTCGCCCGGCGAGAACTCCACGGGTTCCGCCGGGGCCGCGCAGCCCTCGGGCACACCGGCGGCCGGTGCCCAGTCGACGGCGATCCGGGCGCCCTCCGTCCCGCGCACAAGGGCGATGAGGGCGTCGGTCAGCTCACGGCTGACGCCCGCCTCGACGGCGCCCTCGAAGGCGTCCATGCCGCCGGTGGCCCGCCGGTAGTCGATCGCCTCGCGGGCGGCGTACAGGGCCTGGTGGAGGCGTACGGCGAGGGGTCGCGCGGTGCCCACGGGGACGAAGACGGTGAGGGGGCGGCCCGGGGCGGCCGGGCCGACGAGGACGTGCTCCAGCAGCGCGGCGGCCGGCCGGCGGTGCCGGGCGCCGTGGTAGCCGGCCCGCGCGCGTGTGGCGAGCGCGGCGGCGAGGAGGGTCTGGCGGGCCGCGGCGCGCAGCTGTTCCTCGACGGTCCAGGGGGCGGCGCCCGCGGGGCCGCTCGGCGCGTCCCGCCACCAGTGGATCTCGTCGCTGGGGACGGCGAGGGAGACGAGTACCTCGCGGGCGGAGGGCGTGCCGCTGCGGGTGAGGGCGAGGAGCGCCTCGCCGAGCAGGTCGTCGCTGTCGGGGAAGGCGCGGCTCTCGGGCACGAGCAGGCTGGTGCCGTTGCCGGCCGGGCCCGGCGGGGTCCAGCGGCCGTAGCGTCCGGGGGCTCCGCCGCGCCGCCGCCAGCCGTGCCGGTGCAGCAGGGCGCTCAGGACGGCCGGGTCGACGTCGGCGGGGTCGGGGGGACGGTCCCAGGGGGCGGCGGGGCCGTCGGGATGCGGCCTGAGCTGCCGCGGGGGCTCGTCGAGGGAGTGGTGCGTCACGGTGTGCCTCCCGTCCCGACCCGCGTCATGATCTCGCACAGCGCCCGGTCGTCGAAGATGCGCGAGGTCGGTATCCGCACGGTGGTCCGGTGCCGTCCGGTGACGGGGTGGCCGGCGAGGTTGATCCAGTAGCAGCAGTGCCTGAGGTCGAGGCGCTCGTGGCCGGCGCGCAGCCAGTCGTCCTGGGACCTCGGCACGAGCATCACGACGAGGATCTTGTGCACCGAGACGGGTGTGCGGGCGAGTTTGCGCAGGTGATCGTTGTCGAGCGTGAAGGAGAAGAAGCGGCCCGGAGGGTTGGGGGCGATCTGGTAGGTGCACTTCAGCTGGACCTTGACGGTCACCTCGTCGTCGACGGTGTGCCCGGGTGCGCTGTGGCTGATGTGCCAGTCGATGCCGTTGTCCGGGAACGGCTGGGACAGCGAGCAGCCCGCCGCCGCCGCGACCGCGTGCAGATAGCCGACCTGCAGTGTCTCCATGCAGGCGGTGGTGGCGAGTGTGCCGCGAAGAAGGCCCGTGCGTTCGGGCAGCAGCCCGCCCCGCTCGGGCTGCGCTATCGCCATGACGAACAGCCTTCCACGCCAAGGATTTCCCCGTTGCGGGCCGCTGAACTGCAAAGACCCGTACTCCTGTTGTGTCCTTCCGGCGTACGGCGCAAACAGCCCGGGTATCACCAAACAGGCAGAAGACGGTATGTCAGCTGCCGTGGGTGAAAGAGGAGTTGTGGTCGTATGACGTGCTGGTACGAGGGGCCGCTGGCCGCCTTCGACACGGAGACGACGGGCGTGGACGTCGAGACCGACCGGATCGTGTCGGCCGCCGTCGTCGTCCAGGACGCCCCGGGCACCCGGCCCCGGGTGCGGCGCTGGCTGGTGAACCCGGGTGTCCCGGTGCCCGAGGGGGCGACGGCGGTGCACGGGCTGACGGACGAGCATCTGCAGGCCAACGGCCGCTGGCCGGCGCCGGTGGTGTACGAGATAGCCGAGGAACTGGCGGAGCACGCGGCGCGGGGCCGGCCGCTGGTGGTGATGAACGCGCCGTTCGATCTCACACTGCTGGACCGGGAGTTGCGCCGCCATCGCGCGTCCTCGCTGGAGCGCTGGTTCGAGGCGTCGCCACTGCGGGTGCTCGATCCCCGGGTGCTGGACAAGCACCTGGACCGTTACCGCAAGGGTCGTCGCACGCTGACCGACCTGTGTGCGCACTACCAGGTGACGCTGGACGGCGCGCACGACGCGGGGGCGGACGCTCTGGCGGCGCTGGAGGTCGTACGCGCCCTGGGGCGCCGTTTCGCGACCCGGCTGGAGCGGCTGACGCCGACCGAGGTGCACGCCCTGCAGGTCGGCTGGCACGCGGCACAGGCGCGCGGGCTGCAGGCGTGGTTCGCGCGCAGCGGCTCTCCGGAGGAGGTGGACCCGTCGTGGCCGCTGCGTCCGGAGCTGCCGGCGGCGGCATGACGAAGGCCGGTCCGCGGATGCGGACCGGCCTTCTCCCGGTGGGCGATACTGGGTTCGAACCAGTGACCTCTTCGGTGTGAACGAAGCGCTCTCCCACTGAGCTAATCGCCCGGGAACGCACTGAACAATACAGGCCCGGGCGGGCTTCCTTCAAACCGCTTCCAGGTACCGCAGCAGTCCGCGCCGCCCGGCCCGCATCATCAGCCGGTGATTGGCGCGGAAGAGCGGCCGTCCCGGTACGGCCAGCCGTCTGAGCAGCGGCTTGTGCACGTCGACGACCTGGTCGTAGCGGGCCAGGGATCCGTCGCCGTGCGGGGTGACGGTCCAGCGTGCCCGGCCCTCGATGTCGCCGGACAGGGTGACCTCGAGGATTCCGGACGCGGGGTCGCGGCGCGTCTCGCGCGCGGTGAAGGTCATGTCGTACGGCAGGACGGAGCGGATGGTGATGACGCCGGTGGTGTCGTCGAGCCGGGTCACCGCCCGCACCTGTGGCCACCAGCGGGGGTATTCCTCGGCCCGCTCCAGTGCCGCGTACACGGCGGCGGGCGGCGCGGGCAGGGACCACAGGCTGCGGAAGCGGTAGTGGGACCAGTCCATGGACGGAGTCTGCCCATGGTGGGCGCGTCGAACTGAGTACGCGTACTCATGCGGCCCGCCGTGACGCGGACCACACTCGGGGAATGAGCGCCGCCGCCCGTGCGACGGCGCTCCCCCTCGCACCCTAGGACGGCATCCTGTCGCCGAGCAGGGCCAGGTTCTCGATGGCCGCGAGCCCGTAGAGCGCGGTGTCGTTGCTGGACACCCAGCTCGCCTCGCTGCCGGGGACCAGGGTGGCGGGGCCGCTCAGCTTCTCCGTCTTCCACGGTGAGGACTCGGTGTAGCCGTCGGAGCTGTAGAACTTCGTCCAGGCGCGCTGGGCGAGTGTCGCGTCACCGGTCTGGACGGCGGCGTACGCGTCGAGGCGCGAGTGGCCCTGGAACAGCAGCAGGGAGCCGAAGTCGGAGCCGTAACGGGCCTTCTGCTCGGCCTTGGTGGCGTTGAAGTAGCGGCAGTAGTCGAGGTAGACCTCCTTGAACTTCGGCATGTCGACCAGGTGGATGAGCTCGGCGCACAGTTCGTTCAGGCCGAAGACGGCCGACAGGTGGGAGACGGAGACCACCGGTGTGCCGGCCACGGCGAACCTGCCGGTGTCGAGGTCGTACAGGCCGCTGCCCTGCACGAAGCCGTTGGGCTGGGCGGCGATGCCCTCCATCGTGGACAGGACGCGCGCCTTGGCCTTCTCCCACTTGGGGCCCTTGCGCTCCCACTCCGTCAGCCAGGCCGACACCAGGCCGCTCCAGTCGGTGCCGAAGCCGATCGACAGGGCGTGGCGGTCGGGCGTGTAGGGGTCGGTGCGCACCTTGCGCTGCGGGTCGAGGACGAGGAACGTCTCGTCGGAGTCGACGTTGGCGTGCATGAGGTCGCCGACGCGTTCGTCCGCGGTGAGGAAGTAGTAGAAGCGGCGGTAGGTGGTGTTGGCGATGCGCTGCTGCTTGGCGCTGTCGGCGAAGTGCTGCACACCGTGCCGGGTGCCGAGGCCCGCCCATTCGCCGAGGTGGTAGACGTCGACCTCGCCGGTGTGCCGGGTGAGCGCCTCGGCGAAGCGGAAGAGGTCGGAGCGGCCGCTTCTGATGTACGCGTACCAGAGCCACAGGTCCGGTGAGAGCTCGGAGTTGTCCCAGGCGTAGCCGCCGATGTCGTAGCGCCAGGTGTGCCGCGCGGCGTCGTAGGTGTGCATGAAGTCGCCGTAGTCCCAGAAGCCGTACCAGCGGCGCTGCTCCACCTGGTCCTTGTAGTAGGTGAAGAGGAAGTCGAGATGGTCCTCGATCTTCGCCTTGGCGGCGGTGGAGCGGTCGGGCTCGGAGTACAGGCCGGGGCCGAAGACCTTGGCCTTGATGAGCTGCTTGGGCGGGGCGGCGAGCTGCGGCAGTACGCGTACGGCCTTCACCTGGTCGGCGAGGGTGTCGGCGCTCGGGGTGGAGTCGTTGGCCCAGAAGAGGAGCTCGGAGGTGCGGGCGATGCCGTACGGGGTGCCGAACTTCGGCTCGTAGTCCTCGTAGGTGATGTTGAGGCCCTCGAGCTGTTCGGCGTAGGTGTCCTGGCCCATGCCGTCGTGGTAGAAGCGCAGGTCCATGGGCTGCGCCTCGGGCGACCAGAGCCAGAGGGTGACCTCGGCCTCGTCGGTGTGGGCGTCGCGGATGTCGAGCTGGGCGGGGAACTTCTCCCAGAAGTCGCGCAGCCCGAAGGAGAGTCCGCCGCTCGCCCCGCCGACGTACCCGAAGCCGGAGGCCCGCTTGCCGCCGCCGGCGCCGATCCAGCCGTAGCCCCTCTTGGTGCGCTTGCGCAGGGTGAAGCCGTCGGCGGAGAGCTGGGAGAGGGTGTAGTCGCCCCAGTGCGGGATGTACTGGAGGCGGGTGGTGACCCGCTGGTCCCAGGTGGACGGGTCGGGCAGCTTCTTCCCCTCGTACTGGGCGGCCTGGACGGCGGCGCCCGGGTCGCGGCGCAGGCCGGTGATGCCCTGGACGGCCTCGCGCAGCAGGCCGGTGCCCTCGCCGCCGATGCGGATGTGCCGGTCGTAGGCGGCGTCCCGCATCGGCACGGAGAAGCGGACGCCGAGGCCGCGGATGAAGTCCCCGCTGGCCTTGCCGGGCTCCAGCGTGCCGTCGTAGGTGATGGTGTGCACCATCCGGAAGGAGTCGGCGCCCGCGTAGAAGTAGAGGCGGATCGAGAAGGGCAGCCAGCCGCGGTCGCCCTTGCGGTGCTTGCCGTCGATGCGGACGACGGCGCGGACCGGCCCCTCCTGCTCCACGGTGACCGACGAGATGGCGCCGTCGAAGCGCTCGGTCTTCACCGAGCCCTGGTCCTCGTCCTCGATCTCCGGCTGGCGGATGAGCACCAGCCGCCCGTTCTTCGCGATCTCCGTCGAACCCCGGGTGACGGACTTGACGATCGTGGAGCCGTTCTTGCCGATCTTCGCGGTGATGACGCCGGTCGACACGTCGATGGTGCCGCCGCTCTTGTCCACGGTGACCTTCTGGGCGGGGGCCTCGGGCGTACCGGCCTTGAGGGTGAGCTTGCCGGAGCCGGAACTCACCGCGTGGGCGGTCCACTTGAGGGAGCCGTCGGGCCAGTGGGCGAGCGGCCAGGACTGTACGGGCACGTCCTTGCCGCCGGCGTCCGTGATCGCGAAGGTCTGGTCCTCCTGGTACGCGCCCATCGGCCAGGGCACGCCGACCGTGGAGCCCGGTGCGGCCCCGAGGCCGCCGTCCTCCAGCCAGTCGAGGGTCACCGGGTCCGCGCCGTCGGCCGCCGCTGCGGGCGCGGCCTGTGCGTCACTCGCCCCCAGTACCCAGCTGAACTGGGCGGCGGCTCCGGCGGCCGCGGCCGCCTTGAGGAGGGATCTGCGGGGGATGGGAGACATGAGAGTTCGACCTGTCCTTTCCGTTCGGGAAGTCTTGACGCTTGCGACTGGTCAGGGGCATGACAGAGAGAGGTACGGCGCCCAGGGCACCGACCCCGATCGAGGGCACCGCCGGTCAGCGGCGCCGGTACCGCTCCTCCACGGCGACGGCCGCCGCCGCGACGGCCCCGAGCACGGGGGCCGCGAGTGGTGCGACGATCAGGGCGGAGCAGGCGGTGAGGACCGCTCCGCCGACGAGCAGAAAGGATCCGGCGGGATCGCGAACGGTCCGGCGGCCGGCGTCTGCGAGCAGGGCACGCCAGCTCTCGCCCGGACTCCACACCGCCGCCGCGCGCAGTCCGGCGACGACGAGCCCGATGAGCGCGAACAGACCCACGGCCCCCACGAGCGGCCCGCCGGGCAGTCCGGCCCGGACGGCCCGCACGTCCACCCAGGCCACGGCCACCGCGACCCACCCGGCCACGCCGACGGCCCAGCCCCCGCGCAGGGCCGCCCGGAAGTCGGCGGCGAACTCCCGCAGACCGCCGCCCTCGTGGGCGGTACGGCGGCGCAGATGCCGGGCGCCGGCGGCGAAGGCGGCCGGGTATGTGACGACTCCGAGCGAGGCGACCGCGATCCACACCCCGGTCAGCAGACACTCGGCGAAGACCGCGAACCGCTCGGAGAACGCGGACTCCTTGCGTGCCTTGACGCGTGCCTCGGCCATGGTGCTCCCCTCAGCCCTTCAGTCCGGAGGTCGCCATGCCGTCGATCAGGTACCGCTGGAAGGCCATGAAGAAGGCGATGACCGGCACCAGCGCCACCAGCGACATCGCGATCATGCTGCCGTAGTCGGAGATGCCCTCTTGGTCCCGGAACATCATCAGGCCGAGCGAAACGGTGTATTTCGAGGGAGTGTTGAGGTAGATCAACGGCCCCATGAAGTCGTTCCACGCGTTGATGAAGGTGAAAATGGCGCTGGTGATGATGGCGGGGCGGCTCAGCGGCAGCACGATGGACCAGTAGGTCCTCAGGTGCCCGCAGCCGTCGAGCTTGGCGGCCTCGTCCAGCTCGCGCGGCAGCCCGCGCATGAACTGCACCATCAGGAAGACGAAGAACGCCTCCGTGGCCAGGAACTTGCCTGCCACGAGCGGCACCAGCGTGTCGACGAGTTCCAGCTTGCGGAACATCACGTACTGCGGGATGAGCAGGACGTGGTACGGCAGCAGCAGCGTGCCGATCATCAGCGTGAACAGCAGGTTCCGCCCGGCGAACCGGATCTTGGCGAAGGCGTAGGCGGTCAGCGAGCTGGACAGCACCACACCGACCACGGCAAGGACCGCGTATGTCAGCGAGTTCATGAAGAAGCCGCTGATGGAGAGGCCGGAGATGCCGTCGGCGAGCCCGGAGAAGTTCGCCCAGACCGGCTTGGCGGGCAGCAGGTCGAGGCTGGCGATGATGTCCTTGCTCGGCTTGAACGAGGCACCGACCACCCAGATCACGGGGTACAGCACGACCGCGAGGACGACGAGCGCGCCCACGTGCCAGGCGATCGATCCGATGCGCCCCCGCTCGTTCGCGGTGCGCGCGGCGGGGCTGGTGGCGGTGGTCATTTGGCGGCCTCCTCGTAGTGCACCCACTTCTTCTGCGACCAGAACAGGACCGCCGTGACGAGGGCGACCGCGACCACCAACGTCCAGGCCATCGCGGCGGCGAAGCCCATCTGGGCCTCCTTGAAGCCCTTCTGGTACAGGTAACAGGTGTAGACGAGCGTGGCGTCGGCGGGCCCGCAGCGGGTGTCGGAGACGACGTACGCGGAGCCGAACACCTGGAACGCGTGGATGGACTCCAGCAGCACGTTGAAGAACAGCACGGGTGAGATCATCGGCAGCGTGATGTTCCAGAACCGCCGGAAGGGACCGGCCCCGTCCACCTCGGCCGCCTCGTACAGCTCCCGGGGGACCTGCTTGAGGCCGGCCAGGAAGATGACCATCGGCGCCCCGAACTGCCAGATGCTGAGGGCCACCAGGGCGTAGATCACGTAGTCCGGGTTGCCGATCCAGCCGCCCACGTCGAGGCCGAAGATCTTCTGCGTACGGTCCACGATCGCGTCGTCCGAGAACAGCGCCCGCCACACGAAGCCCACGGAGACGCTGGCGCCGATGAGCGAGGGCAGGTAGAACGCGGCCCGGTACAGAGCCTGTCCGCGCCGCTTCTGCGCGAGCAGCAGCGCCACGCCGAGTGCGAGCAGCAGCTTCAGCGGTGTGGCCACGACGACGTACTTCAGCGTGACCTGCACCGACTTCTGCCAGCGCGGGTCGTGGAACATCGTCGTGAAGTTGTCGAGGCCCACCCATTTCGGTGGCGTGAACAGGTTGTAGCTGGTGAACGCGTAGTACAGCGACGCGATCATCGGCCCCGCCGTGAGCAGCAGGAACCCCGCGATCCACGGCGACATGAAGAGATAGCCGGCGATGTTCTCGCGGCGCCGCCCGCGCCGCCCGGCGGCGGGAGCGGCGGACCGCTTTCCGGCCGGGCGCGCGGGCGCTTCCTTGACGAGCGTCATGGTGGTACGTCCCCTCAGCCCGCGAACGCGGCCTTGGCCTCGCTGAACAGCGTCTTGGCGGCGTCGGCCGGCTTGGACTTGCCCTGGGCGACCTCGGCGCCGATCCGCAGGAACGCCGCCTCGACGATGTCGGCACCGGACGGGTGCGGGGTGATCTTCCCGAGGACTCCGGCCTTGGCGACCTCGTCCTCGTACGCCGCGACGCCCTTGTTCTGGGCGTCGGTGGGCTTGAACGCGTCGTACTGCTCGGTCGTGGCGAGGATGCCGCGGTCGTAGCCCATGATCTTGCCGACCTCGGGGTCGTGGACCATGAAGTCGATGAACTGGGCGGCTTCCTTGGGGTGCTTGGTCCCGGCGAAGGCGCTGAGCATCAGCGAGCCGAGGTACTGGCCGGTGTCCTTGCCGTTCGTGGTGGGGATCGGCGCGAGCCCGTAGTCGGAGTCGCCCTCGCCCTCGTAGCGGATGGAGAAGTTGTCCCAGGTGAACTCGGACGCGGCGAGCCCCGCGGAGAGGCCGGACTTGGGCTTGACCTGCTCGATCTTCTTCGGGTCGGCGACGAGCCCGGACTTCACTCGCTTGTAGCCGTCCTCCCACCACTGCGTCAGATCGTCCTCGGTGAAACCGAGAGCGCTGTCGGTGAAGAAGGCCTTGCCGTTCTGCCGCAGGTACAGGTCATACAGGTACATGATGGCGAAGTAGCCGGTGTCACCGGCGATCTTCAGCTTGTCCTGGATCGTCTGCAGCGCGTCGAAGTAGTCGTCCCAGGTCCAGCCGAACTTCGCCTCCACCCCTGCCTTCTTGAAGGCCTTGAGGTCGATGACGAGCGCCATGGTGTTGGCGCCGACGGGAACGCCGAGCTGCTTGCCATCGGCCTGACCGGCCGCCAGGACACCGTTGCGGAAGTTCTTCAGGCTCAGATTCCCCGCGTCCGCCTGGGTCTTGAGATCCATCAGAACTCCGCGCTTGTCGTACTTGCGCAGGAATGCGACCGCATTCTGGAAAACGTCCGGCGGATTCCCACCGGAGGCCTGGGTCTGGAACTTCTCCCAGAACGCTTCGTAGTCGGTGAATTCAGGCTTGATCTTGATCTTCGGGTACTTCTTCTCGAAGAGCGTGATCGTCTTCTTGATGGCGACGGTGCGCGGCTCGCCACCCCACCATGCGTAGCGGAGCGTCACCGACCCGTCCCCCGAGCCGCTGTCACCCCCGCACCCCGCCGTCGCCCCCAGCCCGAGCGCGGCCGCCCCCGCCCCGGCGGCCTTCAGGATCGTACGCCTCTCAAAGTTCTTGCCGATCGCCACTGTTGGGCCTCCCCGCAGCCTCATCACCGTATGCATGAATCGTTTCAAGTAAGCGCTTGCTGGCACAAGGTACGGAGGGCCCGAGGGTGCGTCAATGATTCGGACAGGATTTTCTTGAGCGGTGACCGCGCGGAGTGGCGACTCCGCAGGTGAGGGGATTGGGGCCCTGCGGGAGGCTCGCCGAATCACGCCGACTCCCGGCCGATCCGCCGGTGACTGTCGGGCGGGTGTCAGGCTCCGGCGAGAGACAACAGGCCGCAGACCCGCCCGAGCGGCATACGACCACGGCCCACCTGCGGGATCGCAGGTGGGCCGTGGTTCCGGGGGTGGGCGATACTGGGTTCGAACCAGTGACCTCTTCGGTGTGAACGAAGCGCTCTCCCACTGAGCTAATCGCCCGGGTGCAGGAAGAACATTACCGCATGTCAGGGGTGCGACCGACCATGGGCGGCCGGGGCGAGCGGCCGGGCCGGGGCCCGGGGCGGCTCACTGGTCCCGGATCTTCCAGGGCATCACCAGGCCGAACTTCCACAGGTAGATCCCGGCCAGGGCGCCTACGACGACCAGGCCGACCGAGGTCAGGATGATGTTCCGGCGGCGCACCTTGGGGTCGAGCGCCCGCTGGGCCGCCTCGGTGACCTTGCGCTTGGTCCAGCGCAGGACCAGCTGGGCCCAGACGAACTCGGTCGCCCAGATCGCCATGCCGGCGAAGATCACGACCCAGCCCGGCCCGGGGAGCGGCAGCATGACGATCCCCGCCGCCACGACCGCGAGCCCGATCACGAAGACCCCGACCTGCCAGCTCAGGTGCAGTGCACGCCGAGCCTTGATGAATTCCGGCGCCTTCGAGCCGAGTCCCCGCTCGTCCCGCGCCCCGTCCGTCATCGCCTCCGCCTTGTCCGTCGCCATGGCGACTTCACCCGGATCGTTACTCCCCGTATTCATACGACCAAACACTACCGGAGCGGAACCTGTCACCGGAATGGACGTATCTGGCGGATCAGTCATGAGCCGGAAGAGTTACGTAAACGCACGCAAAACACTCAGAGGGGTTTACAACGGCACCGTAGGTGGCATGTCGATTTCGCCGACGTGCGAATCCCCGAGCGCACACTGAGCGAAAGGCCCTGGCGCTTATGAACACCACGGTCAGCTGCGAGCTGCACCTGCGCCTCGTTGTGTCGAGCGAGTCCTCCCTGCCTGTCCCCGCAGGCCTGCGGTACGACACGGCCGACCCCTACGCCGTGCACGCCACCTTCCACACCGGAGCCGAGGAGACCGTCGAGTGGGTGTTCGCCCGCGACCTCCTCGCCGAGGGGCTTCACCGTCCCACGGGCACCGGCGACGTCCGCGTCTGGCCGTCCCGGAGTCATGGTCAGGGCGTCGTCTGCATCGCCCTGAGCTCTCCGGAGGGGGAGGCCCTGCTCGAGGCCCCGGCGCGGGCCCTGGAATCCTTCCTGAAGCGGACGGACGCGGCCGTGCCGCCCGGCACGGAACACCGGCACTTCGATCTGGATCAGGAGCTCTCGCACATCCTGGCGGAAAGCTAGGTCGCGGGTCGAAGCCGGCCGGCACCGTCCACTCGGGGAGACGGTTCGGGCGGCTCTCGGGCCAGGACAACCGCATACGGCATGACCGACGCCGTCACCGTGCGTGTTCACGGGGACGGCGTCGGTGTGCGCGCTCATCTGCCCCGCGGCCGGTCCAGCGCCCCTGGCGAGCCGGGCTGCCCTGCGGGCACGACGGGAACCCCCGCGGGCGCGCAGCCGTTCTTTCGGCAGTGTCGCTACCATCGGCCAGCATCGGCGGGCGTCCGCCCGACCCCCCAGGCAGGGAGCGAAACGTGCTGATCACCCACGACACCCGGTGTGCCCTCGACACCGTGGTGGCTCTGGTGAACACCGTGCCGGAGGACGACTCGGCGGCGGACGGGCTGCCGGACGTCGCGGCGCTGGCTGATTTCGTACGGAAGCACGAGATCAGCGATGTGGGGGTGCTCTCGGAGTTCGACCTCTCCGCGGTGCGCAAGGTCCGCGGGCGGTTCGCGGGGATCTTCGCCGCGCCGGACGCCCGTAAGGCCGCCGGGATGATCAACGATCTGGTCGCCGCCGCGGGCACCACTCCCCGGCTGACCGATCACGACGGCTACGACTGGCATGTGCACTACTTCGCCCCCGGCGCCTCCATGGCCGACCACATCGCCGCGGACTGCGGGATGGCGCTCGCGTTCTTCGTGGTGGCCGGGGAGCAGGAGCGGCTGCGGCGCTGCGAGGCGCCCGACTGCCGTCGGGCCTTCGTCGATCTCTCCCGGAACCGCTCGCGGCGCTACTGCGACAGCCGCACCTGCGGGAACCGGCTGCACGTGGCCGCCTACCGGGCCCGGCGGAAAGAGGCGACGGGCTGAGCGCCGGTGGGGTCCGATGCCGCACCTGCGGGAACCGTGCGCTGCCTGGATGTCGACGCCGCCCCCGGCGGGTGACGCCGGGGACGGGCGTGTACGGCTCACAGCAACAGCAGATCGTGCAGCGCAGCCATGAGGAGCAGACACCCGATCACCGCAAGGAAGATCATCAGCGGTGGCTGGGAAAGGGCGAAGAGGCACCCGCGCGGCTCGTCCTTCGGCGGCGCGGCCTCGCTCTCTGACGTGTCCAGCATCTCGCGGCGATGATGGACCACGGGGCGCCCCGTCCGCGATCAACACACACGGAATGTACGGGAGTTCGCCGAAATCCTTGATCTCCGGTTCACTTGCGGCCGACCAGTGATCGTTTCGGGGCGCGCAGGGGACGATCTTTGTTCCCCCAGGGGTTCCCGCAGAGGATCCCTCAGAGGCTTTCGTGCCAGGTCATATGCCGTGCTTCTTGAGGATGGCCTCGATGTCGCTGAAATCGTCGGCGGTGCCGCCGGCCCGGGGTGCCGTGGCGGGACGGGCGGCCGGACGCGTGGCGGGACCGAGGGAGGGCTCGGAGGCCGCCGGTGCGACCGCCTCGCGGTCCGCGGCCCTGGCCGCCTTGCGCTCGGCCCGGGTGCCCCCGCGCCGGCGCTCCACGACCCGGGTGGTCGCGAACAGGGCCCAGGCGGCGCCGAGCACCCCGAAGCCCGCCCATGCGGTCGGGCTGAACGCGGTGTCGGCCAGCCAGCCGACGACGCCGGTCATCACCAGCCCCACCGGCACGAGCGAGTACGCGGCGATCCGGGCCGCGGCAAGGAAGCGCCTGCGGTAGGCCGTGACCACGGCGATGCCCAGGCCGGCCGCGGACACGGCGGAACAGACTGTCTCGGCAATCATCCGGTCCTCCAGGCGGCTGGGTCGGGCGGGGCGGGTGCCAGGAACGTGCCGGTCACCGCGGCAGGCGGCACCACGTTCCCTCGCACCTCCCTCGTGCACCTCCATCGTGCACCGCCGCGCACCCGCGGGGCCATGCCCTGGCCCGACATCAGGGACATCTCCGGGTCGCCTCCTCCCTGGGGCCGGTCCGGCCGCTCGTGCCCCACGGTCCCGGTTGGGCCGGTGCGGTCCGGCCTGGGAGACTGGTGCGCATGAGCGACTCCTCCCCCGCCGGCACCGCCGTCCCCGTGCTGGACGTCTGGTGCGAACTCCAGTGCCCGGACTGCCGCAGCGCCCTCGACGACCTGCGCGCGCTGCGCGCCCGCTACGGCGACCGGCTGGAGCTGCGGCTGCGGCACTTCCCGCTGGAGAAGCACAAGCACGCGTTCGCCGCCGCACAGGCCGCCGAGGAGGCGCTGGAGCAGGGGCAGGGCTGGGCGTACGTCGAGGCGGTGCTGGACCGCGTCGAGGAGCTGGACCGTGAGGGGGAACCCTTCCTGGTCGAGGTGGCGCGGGAACTGGGGCTGGACGCCGAGGAGTTCGACACCGCCCTGATCGACGGCCGGCACATCCTGATCGTCGACGCCGACGCGGCCGAGGGCAAGGCCATCGGTGTCACGGGCACCCCGACGTACGTCCTCGGCGGCGAGCGCCTCGACGGCGGCAAGACCCAGGAGGGGCTGCGCGAGCGCGTCGAGGAGATCGCGGACCGGCTGCTGGCCGAAGGCGCGTAGGGCCGGCCTCGGCTCAGGTCGCCGGTCCTCGGCGAGGTTCCTCGCCGCAGGTTCCTCAGCCCAGGTCCTTGTAGAGGTGGTGAGCGGTCGGCGCGTATCCCAGGGACGCGTAGAGCCGCTCCGCCGGAGTGTTGCCGGCGAAGACGTTGAGAGCGATGCGGCCCTTGCCGGCTCCGATCCCCTGGGTCTCCGCCAGCAGCATCAGTGTGCGCCCGTGCCCGCGGCCCCGCTGCTCCTCGCGCACCTCGACGTTGAGCACGTACGCGGCCTCCGGCCACAGTGCCAGATCCAGCCCGACCCACAGGGTGCCGACCGGGGTCCCCCCGTGCTCCAGGACGCTGATCAGCATGTTCTCGGTGGCCAGCCCGTCCGGCAGGAGCAGGCGGTGCCCCTCGTCCGCCCTGGCGTACGCCTCTGCCTCCGACACTCCCCTCGTCGTCATGCTGCGTGCGAAGTGGTCCCGGTCCGCTGCCAGCCACGGGCCGAACTCGTCCTCCGACATGGGCCGGGCCGTGCTGCCGGGCGGCAGTCCGGGCGGTGTACCGCCCAGGGGCTTCGCCATGTTCCGGTTGCGCGGCACGTACCCGAGCGCCGTGGCGAGCCGGAGCGCGGCTGCGGACTCCTCGGGCACGGACACCTCGATGCGCCGGCAGCCCCAGCCGCGAGCGACCTCCTCGGCAGCGAGCGCGGCCACCGTGCCCCGGCCCCGCCTGCGGTCCGGTTCCGCTACGCGCAGGTCTTCCAGACGGGCCACGGTGGGCCCGTACTCGGGGTGGGTGGACAGGCGTACTCCGCCCACCGGGCGGCCGTTGACGCACACCTGGTAGCGCCGCGAGCGGGCTCCGTCCGGGTGCTGCTGAAGCGGCTCGGTCGGCCGCAGGGTCGTCGTCATCAGAGTGTTCTACCCATCGAGAAGGCGCACGTCAGCCGATTTCCCCCGGGGCCCTCAGGGATCGAGGTCGTCCCCGGCCCGCTCCTCGAAGACCCGCATCGCCTTGGCGGTCACCGGACCGGGGGCGCCCGGCAGTTCCCGGTCGTCGACCCGGTGCACGGCCTGTACGTCCCGCAGCGTGGACGTGAGGAAGACCTCGTCGGCCCGTTCCAGGACGTCCAGCGGCAGATCGGTCTCCTTCGCGCCGGTCCACTCCACGGTCAGGGCGCGGGTGATGCCGGCGAGGCAGCCGGAGGCGAGCGGCGGGGTGTGGATCTCACCGTCCAGGACGACGAAGACGTTGGAGCCCGTGCCCTCGCACAGCCGGCCGACCGTGTTGGCGAACAGCGCCTCGGTGGCGCCCTGTTCGTGGGCACGGGCCAGGGCGACGACGTTCTCGGCGTACGAGGTGGTCTTCAGGCCGGTGAGGGCGCCCCGCTCGTTGCGTGTCCAGGGGACGGTGATCACGGCGGTGGAGTCGGCGCGGCGGCCGGTCTCGCCGAGGGCGACCACCAGGGTCGGACCGTGCTCGCCGCGGTCGGAGCCGAGCGGGCCGTGGCCGCCGGTGTAGGTGATGCGCAGCCGGCCGAGCGGCATCGGGTTGGCCTCGAGGACGGCCGCGCAGGCCCGGCGGACCTCGTCGTGGTCGGGGTCGGGCAGGCCCAGGCCCCGGGCCGAGCGGGTCAGCCGGTCGAGGTGCCGGGTGAGCGCGAAGGGTTTGCCGTGGACCGCCTTGACCGTCTCGAAGATGCCGTCGCCCACGGTCAGCCCGTGGTCGAAGACGGAGACACGGGCGGTCTCGACGTCCTGCAGCCCGCCGTCCAGCCAGATCCTCATGAAACTGCCCCTCCACTCTCCTCGTACGCCCCCGACGCTACCGCGAGCAGCCGGGACGCCTTCAGCTCGGTCTCCCGCCACTCCCCCTCGGGGTCGGAACCCCAGGTGATGCCGGCGCCGGTGCCGAATCTCAGGACGCCCTCCGCGCGGTCGATCCAGAAGGTGCGGATGCCCACAGCCAGCTCTCCGGCGCCGCGGTCGGCGTCGACCCAGCCGATCCCGCCGCAGTACGGGCCGCGCGGTGCCGTCTCCAGGGCGTCGATGATCCTCAGGGCGCTCGACTTGGGCGCGCCGGTGACCGAGCCGGGCGGGAAGGCGGCGTCGAGCAGCTCCGGCCAGCCGGCTCCGTCGCGCAGCTCGCCGCGGACCGTGGAGACGAGGTGGACCAGGCCGGGGTGTTTCTCCACGGCGCAGAGGTCGGGGACGGTGACGCTGCCGGTGGCGCAGACCCGCCCGATGTCGTTGCGGACCAGGTCCACGATCATCACGTTCTCGGCGTAGTCCTTCTCCAGGAGGTCGGCCTCGGTGCGTCCGGTGCCCTTGATCGGTCCGGACTCCACGGTCCGCCCGTCCCGGCGCAGGAACAGTTCGGGCGAGGCGGTGGCGATCTCGACGCCGTACCCGGGCAGCCGAATCGTTCCTGCATACGGTGCCGGGTTGCCGCGCGCCAGCAGTGCGGTCAGGGCGTCCACGTCGGCGTCGGGCGCGACGGGCGCGGTCAGGACACGGCAGAGGTTGGCCTGGTACACCTCGCCGGCCGCGATGTACGCGCGTATCCGGCGTACCGCCTCCGTGTACGCGGCCCGGTCGAGCGACGAGGTCCAGGCGCCCACGGCGGGGCCCCGCCACCTCCCCGGCATCGGTGCGGGCACGGGCTGCTCGCGTACGTCCGCGAACCGGGCACAGGTCACACGGCCCTCGAAGTCGGCGCAGACGACCCAGAAGCCGGTGGAGTCCAGGGCCGCCGGATCACTGGTGACGTCGAGGAGGCCGGTGGCGAGACGGTCGCCGAAACGGGCGAGCGGAGGCAGGTGGAGCACGCAGCCGAGTCTATGGCGGGTGTCGTTCGGGTGACCCGGGCGTGTCCCCGAGGGTGCCCTGACCACGGCACCCGCCGGGCGCAGCGCAGCACGCTGCGCAAACGCGTTTTTGTACTGGCCCGGGAATCCGCTAGAGTTCAACACGTCGCCGGGACGCGGAAGCGGTCCGGAAGGACAGGCGGACGTAGCTCAGTTGGTAGAGCGCAACCTTGCCAAGGTTGAGGTCGCGAGTTCGAGCCTCGTCGTCCGCTCGTAGGAGAGGGGTCTTCCCGGTCCCCTTACACTCCTGGTGGAGTGGCCGAGAGGCGAGGCAACGGCCTGCAAAGCCGTCTACACGGGTTCAAATCCCGTCTCCACCTCCAAGGACGATTAGCTCAGCGGGAGAGCGCTTCCCTGACACGGAAGAGGTCACTGGTTCAATCCCAGTATCGTCCACTGGATCTTCCAGCACCTACGGCAAGATCCGCCCCAGCGCGATTAGCTCAGCGGGAGAGCGCTTCCCTGACACGGAAGAGGTCACTGGTTCAATCCCAGTATCGCGCACGCAGCACCCCCGGACGATTAGCTCAGCGGGAGAGCGCTTCCCTGACACGGAAGAGGTCACTGGTTCAATCCCAGTATCGTCCACGCACACCGGAGCCCCCGGCCGTCTCGTACGGCCGGGGGTTTCGTCGTGCGACCGGTGGCCCGGTGGGCCCAGAGGGCCCTTGGGCTCAGCTGGAGAACAGCATGTGGCCGAAGCTCTTGTGACGGTGGTGGCCGCCGTGTCCTCCGTAGTGGCCGCCGCCGTAACCGCCGCCGTGCGGGGCGCCCCAGGCGGGGGCCGGCGGGGCCGGGTAGGCCTGCGGGGCGGCCGGGGGCGGCGGGGCGGGCTGGGACCACTGGGATTCGAGGCGGGTGAGAGCCTCCAGCTCGCCGTAGTCGAGGAAGATGCCGCGGCAGCCGCTGCACTGCTCGATCTGGACGCCGTTGCGGTTGTACGTGTGCATCGGCGCATGGCACTTGGGACACTGCATGGGTCGGCTCAACTCCTCGCCGGTCGGTCCTGCTTCGCGTTTCCCCAGGACAGACTCCGTGCGGCCCTGGTCGGTTGCACCTTACTTCGGGAATCCGTGCGTCAACTCGGGCAGTACGGAACTCATCCGCGCGCAGGCGTCGACGACGGACTGCTCCACCTCGTCGAGGGGGCGGTCCGCGGCAAGGGCCTTGGTGACCGCCAGGGCGGCGGTCTGGACGGTGAGGGCGCGGGCCGGGACGTCCAGGGCGGGCCAGGGGTCGCCGTCCGGGGGCACGGCCGGACCGCCCGCCGTGCGGTAGGCGGTGAGGAAGCGCGTCCACTCGTCGGGCGGGAGGAGCCCGCAGGCGTACCAGGCCGCGGGACGGGCCAGGTCCCAGGACGGCACGCCCACGCCGAGGTCGTCGACGTCTATGAGCCGCCAGGGGCCGTCCGGGGCGGGGTGGCGGACGAGCTGGCCGAGATGGAGGTCGCCGTGGCAGAGGGCGCCGGCGCCGGGCATGGGGGCCTCGGCGCGGGCCCAGGCGGGGAGGGCCGCCCAGGCGCGCAGGACCGGGCCCGCGGCGGGGTGGTCCGCACCGGCCAGGGCCCGCCGTAGACGCGTCAGCGCGCGGACGGCCTTGGCGGGACCGCGCATCAGGGGTGCGGAGGCGGGGACGGGCGCGCGGTGCAGACGGGCGAGGAGGGTGGCGGCGGCTTCCCAGGGGGCGGCGTCCGGGTCGTCCCGGTCCACGGGGGTGCCGTACGGCCAGAAGGTGACGAGCCGCTCGTCCACGGTGACGGGAGACTTGACGATCGGCGCGAGGAGTACGTCCGTGAGGTGGGCGGCCGTCTCGAGGCGCAGGGCCAGCTCGGCGGGGTCCGTGTCCGGGGCGTGGGCCTTCGCGACGGTGCCGGCGTGGCGGACGACTGTGGCGTCGGGGCGGTCGGCGAGGGTGACGGACGCGGTGCCGCATCCGCAGGGGATGCCGTCGGGGTGGGCGATGGCTCCGGCCTGCGCGGTCAGCTGCGGCAGCAGTGTGTCTGCGGTCACGGGGTCCTTCGGGGGCGGGCGGGTGTTTCGGCGAGGGTACGCGGGTGCGGTGGGCCGGGGTGCCACGCGGCCCGGGGTCGCAGCTGGGCGGGGGCTCGCAGCCCGGCGTTACGGGGTGCCGCTGCGCCCACCCTCCCCCATCGCCCCAACGGCACGACTGCCCGCAGCTGCGGCGGCTGCAGCTGCGGTCGGGCATGGCTCAGAGGCCGGACACAGCAATGCCGGCGCAGCTCCCCAGCTGCGCCGGCATTTGTGCCGTCCGCCGCACCCCCGTCCCCACGGGGTTTCATGGGTGGATGTCCCCGCCCGGACCGCTCTTCCGGGCCTGGGGTCGCCGCTCAGCGCCCCAGCATCACGCCCACGGACGACGCCTGTGTGACCACTGCTTCCCAGCCGCCGAAGGCGTACACGAGCAGGGCCGCCAGGGGCAGGACCATCGCGGTCGCCACCAAGGGGTGGCGACGGCCGGTACGGCGGGAGCGCGCGGTGCGTGCCTGTGTGCGGATGAACGTCCGCGGAGCCGTGTGGGCCATGGTCCCTCTCCTGACCGTTTCAGTTGTCGTTGGCAGCGGCGGGTGTCTTGACCTCGGGGGACGAGTGCTGCACCCGCCGCTTGACCTCAAATCTAGGCGGATGGGCGGCGGCGGGCGTCATGCCTTCGTACCGAATGACGGGCCTCCCGGAGGATGAGCCATGACCTGCGATGTACTCCCCTGGGTGGAGACGCGGTCCTAGGTCTCGGGGTCTTCCCGGAGGGGGTGCCCGGAGTGCCCCCGCTTTTCCGAGCTGTCCTCGCGCGGTACCGGCTGCTCGACCAGAGCCAGGACCCGGTTGGCCATGAAGCGGGCCGTGCGGACCACAGTACCGTTGCGAGTGACTTCGCTCACTTCGACCACACCTCGTCGTACCGCCGTCTCCACACGGCGGCCCGCCCGGCCTGCCACCACCTCGTACGTCCGTGTCGTGTCCCCCGCGTCGACGACTATCTCCACGCGGTCACCCTTCACGCGTCCAATCCCCCTTCCGGGATGGATGGTTGAAGTCGCTGGGCGGCCAAGGGAGCAGGATGTGACGCTTCCCTGACCACTCTTCAAGTCTCCCATCCGGCACTGACAATCCATCGGGGCGAGAGGGCGCGGCCTCTGCGCGCAGCGGGCCGTGGAAACGTAAGCTGTGCCACGTCACACGGACCGGGCAGCGGGGATGAACATGGCGATGATGCGCCTGAGGCGCGAGGACCCGCGCGTCGTCGGCTCGTTCAGGCTTCACAGACGGCTCGGCGCGGGCGGGATGGGCGTTGTCTATCTGGGCTCGGACAAGAAGGGGCAGCGGGTCGCCCTGAAGGTCATCCGGCCTGACCTGGCGGAGGACCAGGAGTTCCGGTCCCGGTTCGCGCGTGAGGTCTCGGCGGCCCGGCGGATCAGGGGCGGTTGTACGGCCCGGCTGGTGGCGGCGGACCTGGACGCGGACCGGCCGTGGTTCGCCACGCAGTATGTGCCCGGGCCCTCCCTGCACGACAAGGTCGCCGACGAGGGCCCGCTCGGCGCGGCGGAGGCGGCCTCGATCGGGGCCGCCCTGTCCGAGGGACTGGTCGCCGTGCACGAGGCCGGCGTGGTGCACCGGGATCTGAAGCCCTCCAACATCCTGCTGTCCCCGAAGGGGCCGCGGATCATCGACTTCGGCATCGCCTGGTCCACGGGGGCCTCGACGCTGACCCATGTCGGCACCGCGGTCGGCTCGCCCGGCTTCCTCGCGCCCGAGCAGGTGCGCGGCGCCGCGGTCACTCCGGCCACGGACGTGTTCTCGCTCGGGGCGACGCTGGCGTACGCCTCGGCCGGTGACTCCCCCTTCGGGCACGGCAGTTCCGAGGTCATGCTGTACCGGGTGGTGCACGAGGAGCCGCACTTGCACGGCGTCCCGGACGCGCTCGCGCCGCTCGTCCGGGCCTGTCTGGCGAAGGACCCCGAGGACCGGCCGAGCACGCTCCAGCTGTCGCTGCGGCTGAAGGAGATCGCGGCGCGTGAGGCCCAGGGGCTGGCCGACGTACGGCCGCCCGCGCCGCGTGCCGCCGAGGCGGACCGGCCCACGGGGCGGCTCGCCGAGACCTATCCGGACGCGCAGCGCGGTCAGCGGCGTCCGCAGTCCTCGCCGGGCGCGGGCGCTCCGGCGTCACGGGGGGGAGCTCCCGTGCGGGGGGCCACGCCGTCGCGCGGTGGCGGTGCCCCGCGGGCCGGCGGTGTGCCTTCGCGGCCGGACGCGGCGCGTACGGGGGGCTCGCGGACCGGTGGCGGCCGGGCGACTCCGGCCTCGCGCAACACTCCGCGGTCCGGGGGGCGTCCCGTTCCCCGGGGCGGGGCCGGGCAGCAGCGGCAGCGGCCGACGGGGACCGGGCTGCGGCCCGCCAACCCGCGGCTGCTGCGGCAGCGGCTGTTCGTGTTCGTGGTGGTGACGCTGCTGGTCGCGCTCGGTATCGCGGCGGCTCAGGGGTGTCAGGGGCCTGCCCATGGGCTCGGGGGCGTGGGGGGTGTCGTGCACGCGGGTGTGGCGCTGCCGCCAGCGGATCTCACGCAGTAGCCCCCGGGGCGCGGTGGGCGGGCGACGACGTTTTTCGCCCCCGCCGCCCCTACCCATTCCCATCCCCAGGGGCTCCGCCCCCGAACCCCCGCGGGGCTCCGCCCCTGCACCCCGCCGGGGCTCCGCCCCGGACCCCGTCGGCCTGAACGGTCTCGTCCTCAAACGCCGGACGGGCTGACAAGAGCGCGCCCGCCTCCCAGTCCACCGCGACGGAAGAGGAGAGCCGCGCCCTCCAGCCCACTCGCACGGGTGGTGGGTGGGCATAGGCCCGGGGGTCGGGGGGCGGAGCCCCCAGCGCAGCCGGGACCGCCTCGGGCTACGCGTCCGGGCGGCCCGTGGCCACCGCGTAGAAGGCGACCGCTGCCGCCGCGCCCACGTTGAGGGAGTCGACACCGTGGGACATGGGGATGCGGACCCATTCGTCGGCGGCGACCAGTGCCTGGGTGGAGAGGCCGTCGCCCTCGGCGCCGAGCATGAGGGCGACGCGGTCCATGCGGTGCGGGGCGGCCTCGTCGAGACTCTTCGCCTTCTCGTCCGGGGTGAGCGCGAGGAGGGTGAAGCCGGCCTCGCGGACCGAGTCCAGGCCCTTGGGCCAGGTGTCCAGGCGGGCGTACGGCACGGAGAAGACGGCTCCCATCGAGACCTTCACGCTGCGGCGGTAGAGCGGGTCGGCGCAGTCCGGGGAGAGGAGCACCGCGTCCATGCCGAGGGCGGCGGCCGACCGGAAGATCGCGCCGATGTTGGTGTGGTCGTTGACGGATTCCATGACAACGACCCGGCGTGCGTCGTGGAGCAGTTCGGCGGCCGTCGGCAGGGGCTTGCGCTGCATGGAGGCGAGGGCGCCGCGGTGCACGTGGTAGCCGGTGACCTGTTCGGCGAGTTCGGGGCTGACCGCGTACACGGGGGCCGGGAGTTCGTCGATGACGTCGCGCATGACGTCGACCCACTTGGCCGAGAGCAGCATCGAGCGCATCTCGTACCCGGCTTCCTTGGCCCGCCGGATGACCTTCTCGCCCTCGGCGATGAACAGGCCCTCGGCCGGTTCTCGTTTGCGCCGCAACTCGACGTCGGTCAGGCCCGTGTAGTCGCGCAGGCGCGGGTCGGCGGGGTCCTCAACGGTGATGAGATCGGCCACAGGGTGATACTGCCTTGTCCTGGGTGCGGTGCCAACGGCTCGGAACGGATGGGTTACCCGCGGTTACTCGGGGAGGAGCACGGAGGGGGCGGAGCCCACGGCGACGACCTCGCCGATGACGATGACCGCGGGGGGCTTCACCTCCTCGGCGCGCACGGCCTCCGCGACCGTCGCGAGCGTCGCGTCGACGCGGCGCTGCGCGGCGGTCGTGCCCTCCTGGACCAGGGCGACGGGTGTCTCGGGGGACTTGCCGTGGGCGACGAGCGTCTCGGCGATCTTCCCGATCTTGTCGACGCCCATCAGGATCACGAGGGTGCCGGTCAGCCTGGCGAGCGACGGCCAGTCGACCAGGGAACGCTCGTCGTCGGGGGCGACATGGCCGCTGACCACCGTGAACTCGTGGGCGACGCCCCGGTGGGTGACCGGGATGCCCGCCGCTGACGGCACCGAGATCGAGCTGGAGATACCGGGCACGACCGTGCACGCGATCCCGGCCGCGGCCAGCGCCTGGACCTCCTCCATGCCCCGGCCGAAGACGTACGGGTCGCCGCCCTTGAGCCGGACCACGGACTTGCCCTGCCTGGCGTGCTCGATCAGCGCGTTGTTGATGGCCTCCTGGGCCATGAAACGGCCGTACGGGATCTTCGCCGCGTCGATCACCTCGACGTGCGGCGGGAGTTCGGCGAGCAGATCGCGCGGGCCGAGACGGTCGGCGATGACGACATCGGCCTCGGCGAGGAGACGGCGGCCGCGCACGGTGATCAGGTCCGGGTCGCCGGGGCCGCCGCCGACCAGGGCGACGCCCGGGGTGCGGGTGCGGTGGTGCGGGGCGACCAGGGTGCCGTCGCGCAGGCCCTCGACGACCGCGTCGCGGATCGCCGCGGTGTGGCGGGGGTCGCGGCCGCGCGCGTCCGTGGTGAGCACGGCGACGGTGACGCCCTCGCTGTGGCCGGTGGCCGGGGTCCAGGCGGTCGCCGCGTCGGCGTCGTCGGAGCGGACGCACCAGACGCGGTGGCGCTCCGCCTCGGCGGAGGCCGCGGCGTTGGCCTCGGAATCACTGGTGGCGATCAGGGCGTACCAGGCGTCGGCGAGGTCGCCTTCGGCGTAGGGGCGCCGCTCCCAGGTGATCTCGCCCGCGTCCGCCATGGCCTCGACCGACGGCGTGGCCCCCGGCGAGACGAGGAGGACGTCCGCGCCCGCCGCGATGAGGGCCGGCAGACGGCGTTGGGCGACCTGGCCGCCGCCGAGGACGACAACGCGGCGGCCGGAGAGACGGAGGCCTACGGGGTAGGCGGGGTGTTCGGCCATGAGGCTGCGGCTCCTCGTACGGGCGTGCAGTGGGCGCTGCGCCATTGGAGCGGCCCTGACGTGGGGATTTTAAGGGGCGGCGGGTCAGACGGCTCGGGTGGTCCGGCAGCTGAACACCGGACCACCTCTGCTGTGGGCCCTTACTTCTCCGTTACCCCCGCCGAATCGAACGTCGCCACCTCGTGCATCGCGCGTGCCGTGCTCTGCACCAGCGGGAGGGCGAGCAGCGCGCCCGTGCCCTCGCCCAGGCGCAGGTCGAGGTCGACCAGGGGGCGCAGGCCCAGCTTGTTGAGGGCGGCCACATGGCCGGGCTCGGCGCTGCGGTGGCCCGCGATGCAGGCGGCGAGGACCTCGGGGGCGATCGCGCGGGCGACCAGTGCGGCGGCACCGGCGCTGACGCCGTCCAGGATCACCGGCGTACGCAGGGAGGCGCCGCCGAGGAGCAGGCCGACCATCGCCGCGTGCTCGAAGCCGCCGATCGCGGCGAGAACGCCGATGGGGTCGGCCGGGTCCGGCTTGTGCAGGTCGAGGGCGCGGCGGACCACCTCGGTCTTGCGGGCCAGCGTCTCGTCGTTGATGCCGGTGCCCCGGCCCGTCACCTCGGCCGGGTCGGCGCCCGTGTAGACGGAGATCAGCGCGGCGGACGCGGTGGTGTTCGCGATGCCCATCTCGCCGGTGAGCAGCGCCTTGTTGCCGGCCGCCACCAGGTCGCGGGCCGTCTCGATGCCCACCTCGATGGCCTGCTTGGCCTCCTCGCGGGTCATCGCGGGCCCGGTGGTCATGTCCGAGGTGCCCGCGCGGACCTTGCGGGGCAGCAGACCGGGCGTGGCGGGCAGGTCGGCGGCCACGCCGACGTCGATGACGCAGACCTCGGCGCCCACCTGCCCGGCGAAGGCGTTGCAGACCGCTCCCCCGCCGAGGAAGTTCGCCACCATCTGCGCGGTGACCTCCTGCGGCCACGGGGTGACGCCCTGGGCGTGCACGCCGTGGTCACCGGCGAAGATCGCGACGGCGGCGGGCTCGGGGATCGGCGGCGGGCACTGCCGGGACAGGCCGGACAGCTGCGCGGAGATGATCTCCAGCATGCCGAGCGCGCCGGCCGGCTTGGTCATCCGCTTCTGCCGCTCCCAGGCCTCGCCGAGCGCCTTGGCGTCCAGCGGGCGGATCTGCGAGACGGTCTCGCCGAGCAGGTCGTGCGGGTCCTCGCCGGGCAGCGCGCGACGACCGTACGTCTCCTCGTGCACGACCCAGGACAGCGGGCGCCGCTTGGACCAGCCGGCCTGCAACAGCTCGGGCTCGTCCGGGAACTCGTCGACGTACCCGACGCACAGGTAGGCGATGACCTCCAGGTGCTCGGGCAGCCCGAGGGCGCGGACCATCTCGCGCTCGTCGAAGAAGCTGACCCAGCCGACGCCGAGGCCCTCGGCGCGGGCGGCGAGCCAGAGGTTCTCGACGGCGAGGGCCGCGGAGTACGGCGCCATCTGCGGCTGGGTGTGCCGGCCGAGGGTGTGGCGGCCGCCGCGGGTCGGGTCGGCGGTGACGACGATGTTCACCGGTGTGTCGAGGATGGCCTCGATCTTCAGTTCCTTGAACTGCTTCGCCCGGCCCTTCGGGAGGGACTTGGCGTAGGCATCGCGCTGGCGCATGGCCAGTTCGTGCATGCTGCGCCGGGTCTCGGCGGACCGGATGACGACGAAGTCCCAGGGCTGCGAGTGGCCCACGGAGGGCGCGGTGTGGGCCGCCTCCAGGACGCGGAGCAGCACCTCGTGCGGGATCGGGTCGTTGCGGAAGCCGTTGCGGATGTCGCGGCGCTCGCGCATCACCCTGAGCACGGCCTCGCGCTCGGCGTCCTCGTAACCGGGCGCGGCCGGGCCGGTGGACTGTCGTGCTTCTGCCACTTCGGCCGTGCTCTCTTCCTGGTCGGCGGCCCTGGTGTCCAGGTCCTCCGCGTGCTGTACGACTTCCGGGTCGGGCGCCTCGTCCGGGTGGGCCGGCGAGGAGTCGGGCTCCCGGGGTGCGGGGACCGTGGCGACGGGCTCCGCCGGGGCCGCCGGCTCGTCCTGCGGGAGGACGAGGGGGTGCGGCGGGGTCGGCGCGAGGTGCGGTGTGGTCGGCACCGAGCCCTGCACGGGCACGAACCGGCCCAGCGGCTGGTCCGGCTGCGCCTGCGCCGGCACGCTGCCGGGCGGCGCGACGGCGGGGTCGCCGGGGGCCGGGGCCTGCTCGGCGGCGGGGGCCAGGGGTTCGGCGTCGGGCTCGGGCGCCTGCTGGGCGGGGGCGGTCTCCGGGTGGGTGCCGTCGTCGGCGGGGGTGACGTCCTCGGCGGGGGCGTCCTCGGTGGTGGCCGCGGGGGTGCCCGGCTCCGCCGGGCTCGTCTCCGGGGCCTGGAGCTCCTCCTGCGGCTGAGCGTCCGGGCTCTGGTCGGGCTGCGGCTGCTCCGGTACGAGCGTGGTGGGCCGCGCCGGGTCGCCGGCCTGGGGGCGGCCGAGCTGCGGGCCCTGGACCTGCGCGGGGATGCCGGCGTCGGTGGGCTCAGCCGGTGCGCCCTCCGGAGCGGCCGGGACGGACTCGGCCTGCGGCGGCTCCGGGACGGGGACAGCGGCGAGCTCTGTCGGTTCCGTGGCGGGCGCGCCTGCCGGGGCGTCGGCGGGGGCCTGCGGGGCCTCCTCGACCAGCGGGGCGGCCTGGGCCTGACCCGCGTCGGGCACCTCCGTGCCCTCGATCGGCGGCACACCTTCCGGGGCCTCGGGGGTGTCGGCGGTCTGCTGGACCCCGGGCTCGGCGACCTCGGCGGGCTCGTCGGCCTCGGCAACCTGCTCGGGCTCCGGGGACTGGGCCAGAGCCTCCTGGATCTGCGCCTCTTCCGGTGCCGGAACGGTCGCCGGGGCGTGCGCGGCCTCTTCGTGCGCGGCCTCCTGGGCCTCCACGACTGCCTCGCCGGACGCCTCCGGGGCCTGGGCGGCCTGCGGGGCGGGCGCGGCTTCCGGAGCCTGCGGAGTCGCGGAGTCCGGGACACCGTCAGCGGCCTGCGCGCCTTCCGGGACCGGGGCACTCTCGGGGCTCTCGGGGTCCTGCGCGGCCTCCGGCGCGACGGCGGCCTCGCCGCCCTGCTCCTCGGCCACGGTGTCCGCCGCGTCCGGCTCCTGAGCGACGGCCCCGGCGGCCACTTCCTGCGCCGCCGCCTGGGCGGCGGCAGCGGCGGCAGCGGCGACCTCCGTCGTGGCACCGGCCATGGCGGCCTGCGTGGCGAGCCGGGCGACGGCGGCCTGGGCCGCGCCGGCGGGGCCGGCGGCCGGTTCGGGCATCGGCTCAGCCGCCGGAACAACCGTTTCGGCAGCCGGGGCCTGTGCGCTCACCTGGGCCCCGGGCGCCCCCTGCGCCGCGCCCCACGGCGCCGCGCCCTGCGGGGCGAGGTCGCGCAGCGGCTGCGCGTCGAGGTACTCGGGGCCGGGGGCCGGCGGTCCGGGCTGCCGTACCGGCGCGCCGGCGGGGCCGCGGTCGGCGAGGGAGCGGACCGGGCTGGCGGAGGCGTCGGGGATCGGCGGCCCGAGGTGCAGCGGGCGCCGCGGGACCGCCGGAGCCGCCGCGGGGTCGTGCGGCACCGAGAGGATCGGGGACGGCGGGACGGACACGGGCCCCGGGTCGAGCGGGCGGACACCGCCGAGGTCGACGGAGCCGCTGTCGCGCCCGTCCGTCTCGTGCGGGCCCGGCTCGTGGACGGTCTCCAGGACCGGCTCCGGAGGCGGCGGCGGCACCTCGTTGCCCCACGCGCCCTGGGCACCGGGCAGCAGCAGGTCTTCGTCCTCGGCGGGCGTCTCGGAGAGGTCGGAGAGGTAGGTGTACGCGCCGTGCGCGGGGACGCCCGGCTGCTCCACCATGCCTGCGCCCTCCGGCAGTCCCTCGGCCGGAACCTGGCCGGTGTCCGTCATGCGTACCCCTCGCCCATCGGTTAGTGCTCCTACGACCAGCTCATCCGGAACGGCGCACCGACCGCCCCGTAGTGAAGAACGAGCGTCCGTGCCCAGCGGCACGAACGGCCCGCCCGGAAAAGGCGACAAAGCCATTCAGTGGCTATTGTCGCGGGCATGCCGCCGTCGTGACAGCTTGATCCGCGACAGGCCGCTGTGGACTGCGCCACGTTGCGCGTCCTCCGGTTCTGCCGTACCACACCCACCCCAAACCGGGCGGGTTTTCCGGACATTGACGAACGAATGTCCGGGCCACCCGGTGCGGTACAACGATCGGCCAGCCTACCGCGCGGGTACGACAAGCGGATCACTGGGCGCGATCGGGCAATCCCGCCCGTCGCCCGACCACCACCCCTCAACGAGGCGCTTCGCGCCGCAGCAATTCCCCTGTGAGCAGGAACGCGACGTTCCGTTCGGTCTCCGTCCAGGCCCGCGTGTCGAGTTCGACGGACTGCATGAGGGCGCACTCGACCCGGTAGCCGTGCTCGCTCAGGTCCCTGCCGATGAGTTCGGCCGCGTCACGGGTCGCGGCGTGCGTGACGATGCGCTGCGGCCGGCGGTCGGCGACCGCGGAGACCACGGCCGCTCCCCCGCCGCCGACGCGGACGACGTCCGGTTCTGGCAGGTTCTCCAGGACGTGCGGGGCGGTGCCGCACACGATCTGGAGTTGCACCCCGAAGCGCCGTGCGGCCGCCTCGGTGCGGGCGCAGGCCTCCGGGTGCCGGTCGACGGCGATGACGGCGGCGCCGGCGCGCCCGGCCTCCGTGGCGAAGGCGCCGCTGCCGCAGCCGATGTCCCACACCAGGTCGCCGACGCGCGGTCCCAGGCGGGCGAGTTGGGCTGCACGGAGCAGATCCGTCTCCCCCTCGCCGAGCGCACCGCCGTACGCCTCGTCGGGCAGCACCCAGCCGCGCGGGCCGGTGCCCGGTTCCCGGCCGGCGATCCAGCCGTCACCCGGGGCGGCGGGACCCGCCGGGCCGCCGATGACGATGACGACGTTGGGGTCGCGCCAGGTGTGGTCGGCGGCGTTCTCGGAGGTGACGACCGAGACCTGCTCGCGTTCGGTGCCCAGTTCCTCGCAGATGACGAAGGTGCGGTGGACGCCCTCCAGGAGCAGACCGAGTTCGGCGGGGCCGGCGCCGGGTGAGGTGAGGACGGCGACTTTGGTGTGGGCGCGGCACACATTCACCGCGCGTCGCAGGGTGCGCCGGTGTGCGACCACCACCTGGGCGTCGTCCCAGGGCATGCCCGCGCGGGCGAAGGCGGCGGCCACGGAGGAGACGGCGGGCACGACCTCGACCTCGAGGCCGAACTCCGGTGCGCGCAGGGTCCGTACGACGCCGAAGAATCCGGGGTCGCCGTCGGCGAGCACGACCGCGGTGCCGCGGTGGGCCGCGATGCGGCGGGCGGCCAGCGCCACGCTGCCGAGGCGGACGCGCTCGGCGGTGTGCGGGACCTCGGGGAGCGCCAGGTGGTGGGCCGCGCCCGCCACGAGGGAGGCGGCGCCGAGCGCGGAACGTGCCGCGTCCGTCAGCGGCGAGCCGTCCCAGCCGATCACCGTGACCCGGTCGGCCATCGTCGTCAGTCTCCAGGTTTTCGCAGGTCGTCAGCGTACGGGTGCCCACAGGCGGGTCCCGTGAGAGTACCTGGTGGAGCCGACGGGCGCGCGGCGGGCGGTGTCGCCGTGGGGTCCCGTCCGGGTCTCTTCCCCTCAGTCCCCCGCAGTTTCAATCGGTTCCAGTCAGTTCCAGTCGGAGAACGACGTGAAACCACCGGTGTCGGCGAGCTGTTCGCCCGCGCCCTCCAGGTCCTCCGGGAGCAGGCTCCACACGATGAAGTCGGTGCGGACGTCGGTCCAGGTGCCGTCCTCGGCGCGGACGTGGGCTATGCAGGCGTTGCGCAACACGCCCTCGCTGATGCAGCCGATCTTCTGGGCGACCTGCTGGGAGGCGGTGTTGTCGGCGGCGGTGCGCAGTTCGATGCGCTCGAACTTCTGGTCGCCCAGCAGCCATTGGGCGGTGGCGAGAGCGGCCTCGGAGGCATAGCCCTCGCCCCGGGCCCAGGGGGCGATGACGTACGACAGTTCGGTGGACCGTACGTGCCAGCTGGTCTTGGCCAGCTGGACGATGCCCACCAATCGCTGGGTGAGGAACTCGGTGACCGCGAGGTCGAGGCCGCGCCCCGCGGCGCGCTCGGCGGGAGCGTACCGGGTGACCCAGTGGCGGGCCTGGTCCTCGGTGTAGGGCTGGGGCACGTCGGTCCAGGCCCCGACCTGCTCGTCGTTCATCATCTCGGCCAGGGCGGCCACGTCGTCCTCGTCGAGGGGCCGCAGCACCAACCGCTCCGTGCTGATGGAGATGTTGGGGAAGGTGCTAGTCATGCGCCGCTCCGTAACCTTCGGAAAACCTTGAGGGCCTGCTCAACTGCCCAGCATGCAGCATGAAAGCACCGAACCGCACAACGGGGTCGACTCCCGGTGAAGGAGCGGACCCCGTGCGTGGCGATATGGGATCAGAACGACGCGATGACCGAACCCTGGTACTTGTCCTCGATGAACTTCTTCACCTCGGGGGAGGTCAGGAGCTTCGCGAGCTTCTTCACGCGCGGGTCCTTCTCGTTTCCCTTCTTCACCGCGAGGAAGTTGCCGTACGGGCTGTTCTTCGGGGACTCCAGGACGAGGGCCTCCTTGGCGGGCTTGATCCCGGCGGAGATGGCGTAGTTGCCGTTGACGACGGCGGCGTCCACGTCGTCGAGGGAACGCACGGTCTGGGCCGCCTCGACCTCCTTGAACTTGAGGTTCTTGGGGTTCTTGGAGATGTCCTGCGGGGTCGCTTCGTTGCCGGCGCCGTCCTTGAGGGTGATGAGCTTGTTCGCGGCGAGGAGCTTGAGGGCACGCGCCTCGTTCACGGCGTCGTTCGGGAGGGCGATGGTCGCACCGCTCTTGAGCGCGTCGGTCTTCTTGACCTTGTGGGAGTACAGACCGAGCGGCTCCAGGTGCACCGTGACGACGGGCACGATGTGGGTGCCGCGCTTCTTGTTGAAGTCGTCCAGGTAGGGCTGGTTCTGGAAGTAGTTGGCGTCGACCGAGCCGTCCTCGGTCGCCGTGTTCGGGACGATGTAGTCCTGGAACTCCTTGACCTGGAGGTCGAGGCCCGCCTTCTTCGCCAGGTGGTCCTTGACGAAGTTCAGGATCTCAGCGTGCGGGGTGGGGCTGGCGGCGACGACCAGCGGGCCGCTGTAGTCGGCGGCGGAGGCGGAGGAGTCGCCCGAGCCGCAGGCGGTCAGCCCGAAGGTGAGGGCTCCGGCGGCGAGGACGGCAGTGGTGATCTTGGCGGTGTTACGCACGAAAAGTGCCTTTCCTATGGTGGTGCGACCCCTTGGATCAAGGGGTGTCGGCGCGAAGCGTCGTCGTTGAGGGGTGGTGGTCGGGTGACGGGTGGGCGTGTGCGGGGAGCCTCAGGGGTGTCCTCAGGGGGGTTCAGGCGACCTTGCCGACGTCGGCCGCCGCGGGCTCCTTGGCCTTGAGCAGGCGGAGCTTCGGCGCGGGGCCGGAACGGCCGCCCCGGTGGTGCAGGGAGCGGGCCGCGTAGTCGCCGGCGAACTGGATGAGGGAGATGACGACGGCGAGGATCGCCACGGTGATCCACATCAGCTGGGTCTCGAAGCGCTGGTAGCCGTAGCGGATGGCGATGTCGCCGAGGCCGCCGGCGCCGACCGTGCCGGCCATGGCGGAGTAGCCGATGAGCGCGACGATCGTGGTGGTGGTGCTGGAGATCAGGGAGGGCAGGGACTCCGGTACGAGCACCTTGCGGACGATCGTCCAGGTGTTGCCGCCCATCGACTGCACGGCCTCGACGAGCCCGCCGTCCACTTCCCGGACGGCCGTCTCGACCAGGCGCGCGAAGAAGGGGATGGCGCCGATGGCGAGCGGCACGATGGCGGCCTCACGGCCGATGGTCGTTCCGGTGATCGAGCGCGTGAAGTTCATCAGCGCCACCATCAGGATGATGAACGGCATGGAGCGGGCGACGTTCACGACCTGCCCGATGACCTTGTTCGCGACGAGGTTCTGCAGCAGTCCGCCCCGGTCCGTGAGGACGAGCAGGATGCCGAGCGGAAGCCCGCCGACGACGGCGATCAGCGTGGACCAGCCGACCATGTAAAGGGTGTCCCAACACGCCTGGGACAGCAGGGGCTGCATCTCGTTCCAGGTCACTTGGCACCTTCCTTCACAAGTGCGGGCTCTTCGCCCTCGTTGCCGACCACGTCGATCTGGAGTCCCTGCTCGCGCAGGAAGCCGATCGGCACCACGTTGTCCTCGTAGCCGCCGGGCAGCTCGATGCGCATGCGGCCGACCTGGAGGCCGCCGACGGTGTCGATGGCGGCACCGAGGATCGATATGTCGATGTTGTAGGTGCGCGCGAGCTGGGAGATGACCGGCTGGGTGGCGGCCTCGCCCTGGAAGGTGACGTCCACGACGGTGCGGTCGGCACCGGCTGCCTCGCCGCCCACCGGGAACAGCGCCGCGGCGAGTTCGGAGCCCGGGGTGGCGAGGAGTTCGCTGACCGTGCCGGACTCGACGACGCGGCCCTGCTCCATGAGCGCGGCGGAGTCGCAGATCGACTTCACGACGTCCATCTCGTGGGTGATGAGCAGGACGGTCAGGCCGAGCTGCCGGTTGAGGTCGCGCAGCAGCGCCAGGATCGAGCGGGTGGTCTCCGGGTCGAGGGCGCTGGTGGCCTCGTCGGACAGCAGCACCTTGGGGTCGCCGGCCAGGGCGCGGGCGATGCCGACGCGCTGCTTCTGGCCGCCGGAGAGCTGGGCCGGGTACGCCTTGGCCTTGTCGGCGAGGCCCACCAGGTCGAGCAGCTCCAGCGCCTTGCGGGAACGTTCCTTCCCGGACTTGCCAAGGATTTCGAGCGGCAGCTCGACGTTGTCCTGGACGGTCCTCGAGGACAGCAGGTTGAAGTGCTGGAAGACCATGCCGATCCGGCTGCGCGCCTGGCGCAGCTCCTTGCCGGCGCGCGGTCCGCGCCCGGCGAGGGCGGTGAGGTCCTGCCCGGCGACGCTGACCGTGCCCGCGGTGGGGCGCTCCAGCAGGTTGACGCAGCGGATCAGCGAGGACTTGCCGGCGCCGGACTGGCCGATGACGCCGTACACCTCGCCTTCGCGGACGTGCAGGTCGACGCCGTCGAGGGCGGTGACCTCGCGGCCGCGGGATCGGTAGACCTTGGTGAGGCCCGATGTGGTGATCACGTGGGTTTCCGTCACTGTCGAGTGCCGCGGGCGTGGGTGTGCCCGGGCACGGGTGCGTTCGTTCAGGGACGCGGCACGGTTCTCGCGGTGGCGATGGAACCGGGGGAGAACATGTGCGCGGGGCGCGGCTCAGGTCACGTACGGCTCACGGCGTACGAACGTGCCACGGCGGCTCGCTTCGGGGCGCGAGCTCGGGGGTGGTGCGGGGGCCCTCTAGAAGGCGCACATTCGGCACATGCGACACATACAACGAGCACCGGGCGTCATGGTCGCCTCGGTCGCAGGGATGCGGCAGCTCGTCGTGGTCATGCGATCAGTAAACCAGACGTACGGTCCTGACAGGCCGCCGCTGTCCGCATGCTGGACGGCCGCGGACAGGGGCCGGTGCGGGGTCAGCCGCGGGCGGATATCCGGATTCCGCCGTCGGTGACCAGTGCGGACAGGGCCGACAGGTTCTCGACCACCAGGTCGGCGACCAGCTCGTGGGCCTGGTGTGTTGTGGTCAAGGCCACGGTGGTCATCCCGGCGGCGCGGCCCGCCTGGAGGCCCGCGGGGGCGTCCTCGAAGACGACGCAGTGGACCGGGTCCACACCCAGGCGGCGGGCGGCGAGCAGGTAGGGCTCGGGGTCGGGCTTGCCGCTCGTGATGTCGTCGGCGGCGATCAGCGTCTTGGGGCGGACGCCGACGGCGTCCAGCCGGGCCTGGGCGAGCCGCCGGGTGGCGGAGGTGACGACGGCCCACGATTCGGCGGGCAGCGAGGCGAGCAGGTCCTCGGTGCCGGGCAGCAGATGGACGCCGCCGTCAGGTACGTCCTCGACCTCCAGTTGCTCGACCCGCGCGACGGCCTCCGGCACGAGCCCGGCGGGCAGCAGGTCGGCGACGATCTCCACCGCGGGCCGCCCGTGCAGCTCGACCCGCCCGAACTCCTCGGCCGTGATCCCGTACTCCCCGGCCCACCGCGTCCAGCAGCGCTCCACGGAGTCGAGGGAGGAGACCAGGGTGCCGTCGTTGTCGAACAGGAGGGCTTGTGCGTCGAACATCATGGTCCGGACCCTACGGGCCCCGTATGCCCCGGCCGACGGGCGGGCCCGCGCGCATCGGGCCGTTTGGTCCGTAATAGGGTCACCGCATGCTCAATGCCCTGACGCTGGTGACCGGCGTCGCCGCGCTGCTGCTCGCCGCCTGGTGCGGGTGGGCCGCCTACCGGGACCAGCCGACCAAGGACTGGCACTTCATCGGGATGGCCGTGGTGTCCCTGCTGGCCGTGGCGCAGCTGGTGATCGGGATCGTGCAGCTGGCGCGGGGCGAGAAGCCGGAGCAGGGTACGACGATCTTCGTGGCCTATCTGCTGGGCGCGTTCGCGTGCGTGCCGGCGGCGGGGTTCATGTCGCTGGCCGAGCGGACCCGCTGGGGGTCGGTGACGGTCGCGGCCGGCGGTGTGGTGCTGGCCGTGCTCGAGGTGCGGCTCTATGACATCTGGGGAAGGTGACAATGGCCACCGTGGAGGACAAGCCGGCGCGGACGCGGCTCATCAGCGGGCCGGGGATGCTGCTCGTCTGGTTCTACGGCGTGATGGTCGTCGGGGCCGTGTCCCGGTCCGCCTACCAGATCGCGACGGACTTCGGCCGGGCGCCGCTCGCCTACTCGCTGTCGGCGGTGGCGGGCGTGGTCTACGGCTTCATCACGTACACGCTGGTGCGCGGCGGGGAGACCGCCCGCAGGGCGGCACTGGTGTGCTGTGCCGCCGAGCTGGCAGGTGTACTGGTCGTCGGTACCTGGACCCTGGTCGAGCCGTCGGCCTTCCCGGACGCGACCGTGTGGTCCGACTACGGCATGGGCTACGTGTTCATCCCGGTGCTGCTGCCGCTCTCCGCCATTTACTGGCTGCGGAAGGCGCCTATTCAGCAGGACGGCTGAGGCATGTGGGCGGGCGCGGTTGCGTCGTGGCTTGTCGCGCCCGCGCGGCGGAGCCGCATGGTGATGCCGCCCCGCGCCCCTTAGGTTGGTCATCATGCCGTAGCCGCATACGTTCCGGCCGGTTTTTCCAGGACGATCATCTCCACGCCGTCGGCACCCCTGGACGTGCCCACCGTCTGGTAGCCGACCCGGCGGTACAGGCGGAGGTTGCCCTCGCTGCGGTGTCCGGTGTGCAGGCGGAACCTCTTGGCGCCGCGCTCCTGCGCCAGGGCCTCCTCGGCCGCACGCAGCAGGCGGGCACCGATGCCGTGTCCCTGGAGGCGCGGGTGGACGCAGAGTTTGCCGATGCAGGCCGCGCCGTCCTCGGTGATCCGGCCGCGCACCGAGCCGACCACCTCCTCGCCGAGCCGGGCGACGAAGACGCAGTCGGAGGTGACCTCCTGGCGGACCGATTCGAGGGTTTGAACGAGCGGGTCGATGCGGTAGTTGCCGTACAGCGCGGCCTCGCTCTGGAAAGACAGGTACTGGAGCTTGAAGATCTGCTCTGCATCCTGCTCGGTCGCCACCGAGATGGTCACGCTCATGCCCATGTGCGCACGCCTCCCGCTCACCTGATCACCGGTCGTTCCTCACTCCTATCCCCGCACTTCGCGGGCCGCAACCTCCGGTGTCAGCGATCGCCGAAGACATCCCAGGCATCTGGAACGTTCCGGGCCAAGGCTGCCCTGTGAGATACCCAACTCCCCCGCGATCTCCCGGTAGGTGAGGTCCCGCGACGACAGCAGGGCCTCCATCAGCCGCGGGCAGCGGCCCGGCAGCCGGCGCACCGCGTCGCGCAGGGCACGGCGCCGGGCGGCGGCGAGGGCCAGCTGCTCCGGGTCGTGGCCCTGGTCGTCGGCGGGATCGCCGTCGTACGGCTGCTCGCGACGGGTCGCACGACGGCTGCGGCGCGCCTCGGCGCGGACGGCCCTGCGCAGCCAGCCCTGCGGATCGTTCGGCGGCCCGTCGGACTCCAGCCGCTCCAGCAGACGGAGCCAGACCGCCTGCTCCAGGTCTCCCGGCTCGGCCCCGGCCGCATATGCCTCGGCGGCTGCCTCGGCGGTCAGGAGCGGGTGCAGGGAGGCAACCAGGTCGTGCGTCATATGCAGTGCGACGCGGCCGCCCCAAAGGCAGGTTGCCGGGGCGGCCGCGAGTCCCTCGAACGAGGGGCCGGGCGGGTCAGCCGTTGACGAAGTCGGCGCGGGCCAGCACACCGGTGTCCGCGTTGTCGGTGAACACGCCGTCTATACCGGTCGCGAAGTACGTCTTGAACGCCCCGAAGGCGTCACCGTAGGCGTCCGCCTCGGTGCCCTTGCGGAACTCGGCCGGGAGGAAGGGGTTCTCGTTGCGCATGGTGTACGGGTGCAGGACCAGGCCCACCGCGTGGGCGTCCTTGACCAGGGTGGTCGGCGTGGTGAGCCTGCCGCTCGCGTCCTTGGGGATGACCAGGTCCAGGGTCGGGCCGATGCCCTGCGCGTAACCGGCGATCTCCCTGAGGCCCTTCGGCGTGATGAGGTCGGCCACCGTGCGCGGGTCGCCCGTCGCGACGAAGTCGTAGGGCTGCGTGTTCGCGGCGGAGAGCAGGACGACGAGGGGGTTGTCCACCAGCGTGTTCAGGCGCTGGATGCTGCTCGGCTCGAAGGACTGGAGGATGACCGGCGAGGTCCGCTTGTCCTTGCCGTGCTTGCGCAGCAGCTTGGCCACCCGTTCCTCGAGGCCGAGGCCGAGCCCCCGGAAGTAGGTGGGGTGCTTGGTCTCGGGGTAGATCCACACCTGCTTGCCGCGCTTGCGGGTCTGCTCGTCCTGCCACTTCAGGACCTCTTCGAAGGTGGGGATCTCCCAGCGTCCGTCGTAGAGGGTGTTGTGCGGGCGGTTGGCCGGGATGCGCTCGATGGCGCGCAGCGTCTTCAGCTCGGCGAGCGTGAAGTCCTCGGTGAACCAGCCCGTGGTGGAGACCCCGTCGAGGACCTTGGTGGTCCTGCGGCCGGCGAACTCCGGATGGGAGGCGACGTCCGTGGTGCCGCCGATCTCCGGCTCGTGACGGCAGACGAGGTGACCGTCCCTGGTGGGCACCAGGTCGCCCGCCTCGACGACGTCCGCGCCGAGGTCCAGGGCCAGCTGGTACGAGCCGAAGGTGTGCTCGGGCCGGTAGCCGCTGGCACCCCGGTGGCCGATGATCGTCGGCACGGGCAGGCTCTTGAGGCCCCTCCCCCCGCTCACCTTCTCCTCCGTGGCTCTGGCCGCGCCGGGCAGCCCGAGGACCGCTCCGCCCGCGCCGAGCACCGCGGCGCCGAGCAGTGCCCGCCGTCCGGTGCCGTGCGCCCGCGCGTTCGCGTCCCGTTCGTTCGAGTCCCGGGTTTCCATCAGGGTCCTCCTGCCGTGAGCCGTCGGTGCGGGCCGATGGTAGGTCCGTGGACATGACCCGCGGGAGACGCTGGTCCGAACAGGTGGGTGACGCCAGATGGCGTATCGCGGGCAAGATGTGACGATCCGTCGGCTTCGGCCGGCGGGACCCGGGTACCCGCCGGAACAAGGCTCTGGAGCGAGGTCCGTCACATCGTCGCGGTGGCGTTACGGCCAGTCGTCGGTACGGTGCCGCAGGTAAACCCGCGTCAACAGTGCGTAAGACATCGGTGAACCGGACGTCCCCGATGTGCGCTTCGCAGCACGTCGCGAGTATCGTCCTCACCTGCACATACACATACCGGCCCCTTGACATCGGAGGACCCGTTGTCCCGCTTCGCGCTCATCAAGGCAGTGCTCGGACCGATCATGCGCCTGATGTTCCGCCCACGGGTGGAGGGCGTGGAGCACATCCCGGGCGACGGCCCGGTCATCCTGGCCGGCAACCACCTCACGTTCATCGACTCGATGATCCTCCCCCTGGTGTGCGACCGTCAGGTCTTCTTCATCGGCAAGGACGAGTACGTCACCGGCAAGAGCCTCAAGGGCCGGCTGATGGCGTGGTTCTTCACCGGCGTCGGCATGATCCCCGTCGACCGTGACGGCGGGCGCGGTGGCGTGGCCGCGCTGATGACCGGGCGGCGGGTGCTGGAGGAGGGGAAGATCTTCGGGATCTACCCCGAGGGCACACGGTCGCCTGACGGCCGTCTGTACCGGGGGCGTACCGGTATCGCGCGGCTGACGCTGATGACCGGGGCGCCGGTGGTTCCCTTCGCGATGATCGGCACGGACAAGTTGCAGCCGGGGGGGCGGGGTATTCCGCGGCCCGGCCGCGTGACGGTTCGCTTCGGCGAGGCGATGGAGTTCTCGCGGTACGAGGGGATGGACCGGGACCGGTATGTGCTTCGGGCCGTGACCGACTCGGTGATGGCCGAGGTCATGCGGCTTTCCGGGCAGGAGTACGTGGACATGTATGCGACCAAGGCCAAGGCCGCCTGACGCCTCCGGCGGTTCGGCAGTACGTCAAGTACAGGTGTGTGGGGGCTGGTCGCGCCCACGCGGCGGAGCCGCATATCGACACAGCCCCGCGCCCCTTTGGGGCGCGCTTCACTCAGCCCGTGCTGTCCAGCTTCTGTCCCTTCAGCAGGAACCACGCCCCCACCGCTGTCGCCAGCAGGACCGCCGCGCCCGCGCCCGCGGCCAGGTGCAGGCCGTGGACGAAGGAGTCGCGGGCCGCGTCGAGGAGGGCCGCCGCCGGGTGCGGGGGCATGCTCGTCGACGCCTCCACCGCCGCGCCCAGTGACTCGTGTGCCCCCTCGGGGGTGCCGGGCGGGCCGGTGAAGTCGCGGTACGCGGCCGTCATGATCGAGCCGAGCAGGGCGATGCCGAGGGCGGCGCCGAGTTCGTAGGCCGTTTCGGAGACCGCGGAGGCGGCGCCCGCCTGTTCCTTGGGTACGCCGGCGAGGATGACGTCGGCGGTGACGGTGAAGGAGAATCCCGCGCCGACGCCGACGACCAGGAGCGCGGCGCCGATTACCGGGTAGCCGGTCGACTGGCCCAGCGTCGTCAGCGCGGCCAGGGCGAGACCCATGGCCGCGAGGCCGCCGGAGACCACGGACCGGACCGAGAAGCGCCGGGCCGCGCGGCCCGCGACCAGGCCCGCCGCCACCGCGCCGACGGCGGCGGGCAGTTCCGCGAGCCCCGCCTCGAACGGGTGCCTGCCCTGCACGAGTTGCAGGTACTGGGAGAGGAAGAACACCAGTCCGGACAGGCCGAGGATGGTGAGCAGGTCTGCCAGGACCGCGCCGCTGAGGCCCCGGTTGCGGAAGAGGCGCACGTCCAGCAGCGGGACCGGGAGCGTGAACTGGCGGCGTACGAACCCGTACAGGGCCGCCGCGCCCAGCAGGCCCGCGCCGAGCGTGGCACTTGTGAACCCGTGGGTGGCGGCCTCCTTGACCGCGTACACCAGGGCGATCATGCCGACCAGGGACAGGACCACGCTGATCAGGTCCCAGGGGCCGGGGTCGGGGTTGCGGGACTCGGGCAGCGTCCGGATGCCGACCAGGACCAGGACCGCCATCACGGGCAGGTTGATCAGGAAGACCGAGCCCCACCAGAAGTGCTCCAGCAGGAAACCGCCCACGATGGGGCCGACCGCCGTGCCGGCGGAGGCGGTGGCGCCCCAGATGCCGACGGCGAGGCTCCGCTCGCGCGGGTCGTGGAAGAGATTGCGGATCAGGGCCAGCGTGGCGGGCATCAGGGTGGCACCGGCCACGCCGAGCAGCGCCCGCGCCAGGATCATCAGCTCGGGCGTCGTGGCGTAGGCGTTGAGGACGGATATCGCGCCGAACACGGTCGCGCCGCCGAGCAGGATGCGCTTCCGGCCGATGCGGTCGCCGAGGCTGCCCATGGAGACCAGCAGACCGGCGATGACGAAGGAGTAGACGTCGCCGATCCACAGCAGCTGGGTGCCGGTCGGCTGGAGGTCCTCGCTGATGTACGGGGTGGCGAGGCCGAGGACCGTCGCGTCCACGGCCACGAGCAGCACGGCGAGCACGAGGACACAGAGCGCGAGCCAGCGGTCCGGGCGCTTCTCCGCCTCCCGCGTCGCTGCCACCGGCCGCAGGGTGCTGGTCATGATTCCTCTCTCCGTAGCGCACCGCCGAGCAGCAGCTCGACGATCATGTGGTGGAAGTCCTTGGGGGCGCCCTTGCCGCTCTGTACGACCCAGACGCCGGAGGCCAGCAGGCCGTAGAGCGCCTCGGTCAGCCAGGCGGGGGTGAGGTCGATGCGGAACTCGCCGCTGAGCTGGCCGCGCCGGAACAGGGCGGAGACGCGGTCGTCGAGCCGGGACCAGCCCTCGTTCTGCTCCTCGCCCTCGAAGAGCTGGTTCTCGGAGTAGAGGAAGGCGATCAGTCCGGCGGCCGGTTCGATCTCCTTCACGAACCTGCGCAGGGCGTCCTGGGCCGGCCCCTCGTCGAGCCGTGCACCGTCCAGCGCGGCGTCGCACTCCTCGATGCCGAGCGCCTCCAGCGCCCGGACGAGCGCGTCGCGCCCGGCGAAGTGGCGGTGCAGGGTGGCACGGCTGATCCCGGCGGCCTTGGCGACCTCGTCCATGGTCGCGGTGGATCTACGGGTCAGCAGCGCGGCGGCGCTGCGCAGCACATGGGCACGGTCGACAGCCATGAGACGAGAATAGCCCATGTGAGACATTGATGTCTCACACGAGGCGTATGCGCCTCACGTCGGCCGCTCGTAGCCACTGGTCAGGCAGGGGGTTCGGTCTTCGGTCAGTGCCAGGGCAGCTGTCCGCGCCGCTCCCAGTACGACCCCGACTCCTCGACGAGGGCGGTGAGACGGGTGAGCTGGGCCTCGTCGAGGTCCACGGCGGCGGCGTGCAGGTTGGAGGCGAGCTGGTTCAGGGTGGCCGCGCCGGAGAGGACCACCCCGGCCCACGGCCGGCGGAGGATCAGCGCCAGGGCGACCGCGTCGCAGCCCAGGCCGGTCTCCGCGGCCACGGCCCTCAGTTCCTCGGGTGCGTGCGGCTCGGCGAGCCGGCCGTTGGCCATGCCCTCCTTGACGATCACGGTGAGCCCGGCCTCGTGCGCCTCGGCCAGGGCGGGGTCGGCGGAGGTCTCCAGCGCGTTGTACGTCGACTGGACCGTACGGAAGAGGGGCTCGCCGTCGACGGTCACGGCGAGGGCGGCGCGGATGGCGTCGGCCTGGGCCGGGCCGCTGGTGGAGAAGCCGACGGTGAGTCCCTGCGCGGCGGCCTCGGCCAGCCTGGCGTGCAGTTCCTTGTCGGTGAGGGCGGGGCTGTCCGGGGTCACCGAGTGGATCTGGTAGAGGTCGAGCCGGTCGCCGAGCAGCTCGGCGCTCTCGGCTCGCTGCCGCTCGTAGGTGGCGAGGCCGTGGTCCTTGACCTCGTGCCGTTCGGCGTCGGTGGACCAGCCCGCGGTGTAGGTGTAGCCCCATTTGCTGCCGACGACGACGTCGGCGACGTCCGGCCGGGCACTCAGCCAGCCGGCGAGGAACTCCTCGGAACGGCCGTAGGAGCGGGCCACGTCGAAGTACCGGACGCCCTGGGCGTAGGCGGCGTCCAGGAGCTCGTGGGTGCGCTCGCGCAGGGCCTCGACGGTCCGGTCCGCGGGGAGGTCCCGCTCGCGGCCGAGGTTGATGTAGCCGGGCCGGCCGACGGCGGCGAGGCCCAGGCCGATGTGGCAGGTGGGAGTCGTGGCCGAGGCCAGTCGTGCGAAGGGCATCGCGGGCTCCGTTCGGTCGGCTCCATCCGGCTCCGGACCAACCTAACCCGCGACGCCCCGGGTATGCGTGACGGCCTGCTGCTTCTTGGCTCCTACTGTTTCTCTGCGCCCGCTACTTCTTGGCGTCCGCCCACGCGTGCTGCGCCGCCACGTCCGCCTTGACCTCGGCCAGCTGGACGGCGACCGCGCTGGGTGCCGTACCACCGCGGCCGTTGCGGGAGGCGAGGGCGCCGGGGACGTTGAGGACCGAGCGGACCTCGGGGGTGAGGTGAGAGCTGATCTTGGCGAACTGCTCGTCCGTCAGCTCGTCCAGCTCCTTGCCCTCGGCCTCGGCCACCTTCACGCACTCGCCGGCCACCTCGTGCGCGACGCGGAACGGCACGCCCTGCTTGACCAGCCATTCCGCGATGTCGGTGGCGAGCGAGAAGCCGGCCGGGGCCAGCTCCTCCATGCGCTCGCGGTTGACGGTGAGGGTGGCGATCATGCCGGTGAACGCGGGAAGCAGCACCTCCAGCTGGTCGCAGGAGTCGAAGACCGGCTCCTTGTCCTCCTGGAGGTCGCGGTTGTAGGCGAGGGGCAGGGCCTTGAGGGTGGCCAGGAGTCCGGTGAGGTTGCCGATGAGACGGCCGCTCTTGCCGCGCGCCAGCTCCGCGATGTCCGGGTTCTTCTTCTGCGGCATGATCGACGAGCCCGTGGAGAACGCGTCGTGCAGGGTCACGAAGGAGAACTCCTTCGTGTTCCAGATGATGATCTCCTCGGAGACACGGGACAGGTTGACCCCGATCATCGCCGTGATGAAGGCGAACTCGGCGACGAAGTCCCGGGAGGCCGTGCCGTCGATGGAGTTGCCGGCGCTGCCGTGCTCGAAGCCGAGGTCCCTGGCGACCGCCTCCGGGTCCAGGCCGAGGCTGCTGCCCGCCAGGGCGCCGGAGCCGTACGGCGACACCGCCGTCCGCTCGTCCCACTGGCGCAGCCGCTCGGCGTCCCGGGACGCGGACTGCACATGGGCCAGGACGTGGTGGGCGAAGAGCACCGGCTGGGCGTGCTGGAGGTGGGTGCGGCCGGGCATCGCCACGTCCGGGTGTGCCTCGGCGAGGCCGATCAGGGCGTCCTGGAGGTCGGCGATCAGGCCGCCGATGACGCGGGCGTGGTCGCGCAGGTACATCCGGAAGAGGGTCGCCACCTGGTCGTTCCGGGAACGGCCCGCGCGGAGCTTGCCGCCGAGGTCGGGGCCGAGGCGCTCCAGCAGGCCGCGCTCCAGGGCGGTGTGGACGTCCTCGTCGGCGATGGTGCCCGTGAAGTCGCCCGACGCCACGTCCGCCTCGAGCCGGTCGAGCCCGGCGAGCATCCGGGTCAGCTCGTCCTCGGTGAGCAGCCCCGCCTTGTGCAGCACGCGCGCGTGGGCGCGGGAACCGGCGATGTCGTAGGGCGCGAGCCGCCAGTCGAAGTGGACGGACGCGGACAGCTTCGCCAGGGCCTCGGCGGGGCCGTCGGCGAAACGGCCGCCCCAGAGCCGTACGTCACCGCTGTTGCTGCTCACTTGGGTTGCTCCTCGGAGGTGTGGATGTGCCACCGCCTCCCCACGACGTGCATGGGGAGGCGGTTGTCAGGCTAGTGCGTGCGAGGTGACCGATGGCGTTACGCGAGGTCGCGCTTGGCGGCGATCTTCGACGACAGGCTGTAGATGTCGATGAAGCCCTTGGCCGCGGCCTGGTCGAAGGTGTCGCCGGTGTCGTAGGTGGCGAGGTTGAAGTCGTACAGGGACGACTCGGAGCGCCGGCCGGTGACGACCGCGCGGCCGCCGTGCAGGGTCAGCCGGATGTCGCCGGAGACGTGCTGGTTGGCCTCGTTGATGAAGCCGTCGAGGGCGCGCTTGAGCGGGGAGAACCACTGGCCGTCGTAGACCAGTTCGCCCCAGCGCTGCTCGACCTGCCGCTTGTAGCGGGCGAGTTCGCGCTCGACGGTGACGTTCTCCAGCTCCTGGTGGGCGGTGATCAGGGCGATCGCGCCGGGAGCCTCGTACACCTCGCGGGACTTGATGCCGACGAGGCGGTCCTCGACCATGTCGATCCGGCCGATGCCCTGGGCGCCGGCCCGCTCGTTGAGCTGCTGGATGGCCTGGAGGACGGTGACGGGTTTGCCGTCGATGGCGACCGGGACGCCCTCCTTGAAGGTGATGACCACCTCGTCGGCCTCGCGCGGGGTGGCGGGGTTGGAGGTGTACTCGTAGATGTCCTCGATCGGGGCGTTCCAGATGTCCTCCAGGAAGCCCGTCTCGACCGCGCGCCCGAAGACGTTCTGGTCGATGGAGTAGGGGGACTTCTTGGTGGTGGCGATCGGGAGCTGCTTGTCCTCGCAGAAGGCGATCGCCTTGTCCCGGGTCATCGCGTAGTCGCGGACCGGGGCGATGCACTTGAGGTCGGGGGCGAGGGCGACGATGCCGGCCTCGAAGCGGACCTGGTCGTTGCCCTTGCCGGTGCAGCCGTGGGCGACCGTGGTGGCGCCGTGCTTCTTGGCGGCGGCGACGAGGTGCTTGACGATCGTCGGCCGGGAGAGGGCGGAGACCAGCGGGTAGCGGTCCATGTAGAGGGCGTTGGCCTTGATCGCCGGGAGGCAGTACTCGTCGGCGAACTCGTCCTTGGCGTCGGCGACCTCGGCCTCGACCGCACCGCAGGCGAGAGCGCGCTTGCGGATGACGTCCAGGTCCTCGCCGCCCTGGCCGACGTCGACCGCAACGGCGATGACCTCGGCGCCCGTCTCCTCGGCGATCCAGCCGATGGCGACGGAGGTGTCCAGACCGCCTGAGTAGGCGAGTACGACGCGCTCGGTCACGGGTTTCTCCTCACAGTGCATTCGCTGACATGCATGAGTATGCAGCACTCTGCATGATTCGTCAATCTCGGAAGATTCTGTGGGCGCGTTGAACAGACGAAACCGCTTTCCCGTACTCAACTCCGAACGCTGGCGCCGCGTTTGAAACCCCGCGTTGGTTACACCCACCTCTGACCCAAGTGAGGCATCCGCATGTCCAGGGCCCTTCCGAAGTACAACAAGCGTCGCGTGGCGATCATCGGCGGCGCTGCCGCCGTGGTGCTGTCCGGCGCGGTGATCGCCACCACCGCGCTCGCCGGGACGCCCGACAAGAGCAACGACGCCACGAACGCGCGCACCCTCGCCAGCGCCGGCACCATCACCTGCCCCGACGTGAAGTCGCAGCTCCCGGCGATCCCGGCCTCCGCGCAGGCCGAGGTGGACCGCAACCTCACCCTGCTCCAGACGCAGATCGACGAGGCCAACAAGCGACTGCAGGACACCGTCGGCCAGGGCGGCCCCAACTTCGTGCAGAACGCGATCCTCGGCCCGCTGGCCGACAAGCGGAAGTCCACGGTCGACCGCATCGCCACCGCGATCGGCCGCACCGCCGCCAAGCCGGCCGGCCTCGACTCCCTCGCCACCTGCACCCTGAACGGGGGCGGCACCAACGCGACCGGCAACAACGCGGCCGGTAACAACGCGAACGGTAACAACGCGAACGGCGAAAACGCGGCCGGCAACGACGCGAACGGTTCCGGTGCGGGCGCCGCGACCGGCGAGGCCTCGGCCGCGGCCACCCAGCAGGCGGGCGGCGAGACCGGCAACGCCGGCGCCGGCGGCGCAGCGGGCACCATCACCTGCCCCGACGTGAAGTCGCAGCTCCCGGCGATCCCGGCCTCCGCGCAGGCCGAGGTGGACCGCAACCTCACCCTGCTCCAGACGCAGATCGACGAGGCCAACAAGCGACTGCAGGACACCGTCGGCCAGGGCGGCCCCAACTTCGTGCAGAACGCGATCCTCGGCCCGCTGGCCGACAAGCGGAAGTCCACCGTCGACCGCATCGCCACCGCGATCGGCCGCACCGCCGCCAAGCCGGCCGGTCTCGACTCCCTGGCTGCCTGCACGCTCAACAAGTGACGTGACAGGCAGCCGTGGCCGCCCCGAGTGAGCGCCGGCCGGGGCGGCCGCGGTCGAGCCGCGACCGAACGGCGAATTCCTTAGACAGCCGAAAGGAATTCGCCGATAATCGTCAACCATGGGAAAGACCTATGAGGGCATAGACGGCAGGCTCCGTACGTTCATCGAAGAACAACCCCTCTTCTTCACCGCGACCGCTCCGCTCTCCGGCGACGGCACGGTCAACCTCTCCCCCAAGGGCCTCAAGGGCTCCTTCGCGGTGCTCGACGACCACACCGTGGCGTATCTCGACTTCGCCGGGTCCAACGCGGAGACCATCGCCCATCTGCGGGAGAACGGGCGGATCACCCTGATGTGGTGCGCCTTCCAGGGCCCGCCGAACATCGTGCGGGTGCACGGCCGGGGCGAGCCGGTCTTCCGCGACGATCCCCGCTTCCGGGAACTGCTCACCCGCTTCCCGGACATCGACCCGGGCCGGCACGGGCTGCGCGCGATCATCGTCGTGCACGCCGAGCTCGTCCGGGACACCTGCGGGTACGCGGTGCCCTTCATGGCCTACGAGACGGACCGCGACCTGCACGGAAAGCGCTTCGCCCGCGAGGACGACGCCTCGCTCAGCGAGTACTTCAGCAAGAAGGACCACGTCGCCAGCAGCCTGGACGGCCTACCCGGGCTGCCGTTGCCGCTGCCGCCCTCTAGCGTCTGAGCCATGCGCCCCGGTGTCATCGCCCTCGCGTCCCTGTCCCTCCTGCTGCTCGGTGCCGCGCCCCGCGGTGACCCGGAGCCGCTGCCCGCCCGGATGGCGGACACCGGTGGCGGCACCCAGCTGATCACGGCTCAGGCGCCGGACGCCGGCTCCACGACGGGCACGCTTCTCTGGTGGGATCTGCGGGACGGGCGGTGGGAGCAGACGGGTTCCGCACCGGCGCGCTTCGGCGCGCGCGGACTCGTCGAGGGAGCCACCCGGACCCAGGGCACGAACACGACGCCCACCGGGCTCTACGACCTGCCGTTCGCCTTCGGCACCACGGCGGCGCCGGACGGGACGAGGATGCCCTACCGTCCGGTCCACACGGACTCCTGGTGGTGCCAGGACAACGACTCCGGCTCCTACAACCGCTGGACCGAGCCCCTGCCCGCCGACTGCCGGGCCACCGAGTCCGAGCACCTCGTCGACTACGGGACGCAGTACGCGCACGCGCTCGTCATCGGCTTCAACTACGAGCATCCCGAGCGGGGCCGCGGCGCCGGCATCTTCCTGCACGTCAACGGGGCCGGGGCGACGGCCGGTTGTGTGTCGGTGCCTCAGGACGCCATGCGGCGGATCCTGCAGTGGGTGGATCCCGCGCGCGGGCCGCACCTCGCCACGGGCACGGAGAGCGGGGAACTGGCCCTCACCCGGTACTGACGTCACCCAGCGGCAACCGCACCGTGAACGTCGTGCTGCCCGGCCGGCTCTCCAGCCCCACGGTGCCCCCGTGCGCCTCCACCACCGCCGCCACGATCGCCAGACCCAGCCCCGCTCCGCCGCCGGAGGCATCCGTGCGGCGGCGGTGTTCGGCCCGGGTGAAGCGTTCGAAGACGCCGGGTTGTACCTCCTCGGGGACACCGGGGCCGTCGTCGTGGACCTCCAGGCGGGCCCCCGTGCCGTCGGTCTCCAGGGACACCGACACCTTGGTGCCGGCGGGAGTGTGCAGCCGGGCGTTGGCCAGCAGGTTGGCCAGCACCTGGTGGAGGCGGTGGGCGTCACCGGTCACGGTCACCGGGTCCTCGGGGAGCTCCATGGTCCAGCGGTGGCCCGGGCCGGCCGCGCGGGCGTCGGTGACGGCGTCGAGGACGAGGTGGGTGAGGTCGACGGGACGGCGCTCCAGCGGGCGGCCGGCGTCCAGGCGGGCGAGCAGGAGCAGGTCGTCGACCATCTCGCCCATGCGGGAGGACTCGGCGGCGATGCGCACCAGGGCCCGCTCGACCTCCGCCGGCACCGGCCCGGGGTGCAGCAGGGCGAGTTCCGCGTGGCCGCGTACCGAGGCGACCGGGGTGCGCAGCTCGTGGCTGGCGTCGGCCGCGAAACTGCGTAGCCGCTCCTCGCTGGCGTGCCGTTTGGTCAGGGCGTCCTCGACGTGGCCCAGCATCCGGTCGAAGGCCGCCGCCACCCGGCCCACCTCGCTGCGCGGGTCGGACTCGGGGGCGCGCGGCGGCAGGGTGACCTCGCCGCTGGCGAGCGGGAGTTCGCTGACCCGGGTGGCGGTCGCCGCGACCCGGCTCAGCGGCCTGAGCGACCAGCGCACCCAGAGCGCGCCGATCACGCCGGTGGCGGCCAGGGCGAGCCCGAAGACGATCCCGGCGACCAGTTCCAGGCGGTGCACGGCGGCCTGCACGGGTTCCAGGGGCAGCCCGGTGATCAGGACGTCGCCGTCGATGCCCTGGATCGCGTGGACCCGGTAGTCGTCCAGCGGCGCGAGTTCGACGCTGTGGGCTCTGCCGTCGGTGCCGACCGCAGCGAGTTGCTTCCTGTCCCTGTCGGTCAGCCTGCCGATCACGTTCTCGATGCCGCCGGGGCGGACGACGGCCGCGTTGGTGACTCTCCCGTCCACCAGACGCGCGCCGAAGGTGCCCGTCGCCTGCCTGCGGTCGTCGCCGTGCTCGTCCCCGTCGTGATCGTCCGGCAGCTTGCCACCGTGCTCCAGGCTCTGCGGGAACCGGGTACCGACCTGTTCGAGCTGCTGGTCGAGGCGCTGGGTCAGGAAGCCGTTCAGCTCCACCACCGCGGCGAGCCCGACCGCCGCGCAGCTGACCGCCAGCAGCACCACCAGGCCGACGGTGAGCCGGGCCCGCAGGGTGCGGGGCCGGGGCAGGCGGCGCGGGTACCTCACTTGATCACCGGCTTGAGCACATAGCCCGCCCCGCGCACCGTGTGGATCATGGGCTCGCGGCCCGCGTCCACCTTCTTGCGCAGGTAGGAGATGTACAGCTCGACGACATGGGCCCGGCCGCCGAAGTCGTACGACCACACCCGGTCGAGGATCTGCGCCTTGCTGAGCACCCGGCGGGGGTTGCGCATGAGGAAGCGCAGCAGCTCGAACTCGGTCGGGGACAGCTCGATCAGCTCTCCGCCCCGGGTCACCTCGTGGGACTCCTCGTCCATGACCAGGTCGCCCACGATCAGCCGCGGTCCCTCGTCCAGCTGCCGGGCCATGCCGGCCCGGCGCAGCAGGCCGCGCACCCGGGCGACGACCTCCTCCAGGCTGAACGGCTTGGTGACGTAGTCGTCGCCGCCCGCCGTGATGCCCGCGATACGGTCCTCCACCGCGTCCCGGGCGGTGAGGAAGAGCACGCAGACGTCGGGCTTCACCCCGTGCAGGCTGCGCAGCACGGCGAAGCCGTCGGTGTCGGGGAGCATCACGTCGAGGACGACGGCGTCGGGCAGCAGCTCGCGCGCCGCGGCGAGCGCCGAAGCGCCGTCGCCGGCCGCGCGTACCTCCCAGCCCTCGTAGCGCAGGGCGCCGGTGAGCACCTCGGCGAGGTCGGGGTCGTCGTCGACGACGAGGACGCGCAGCGGGGTGCCGTCGGGTCGGGTGAAGGCCGGGCGGCCGGAGCGGGTCGTGTTCATCGCCCTTCCAGGATCACCCCTGCCCGGGGTGCCCGACGTCCGCCGAAGCTCTGAGTTTCCTCTGAGTGGGCTGGGAACGGGCCCGCTCAGAGCTGGCTCAGAGGTCCGCCGCGCACAGTTGCGTACCGAACGGCAGAAAGGACCCGCCTCATGACCACCGTGTACGAGCGGCGGACGGCACCGCCCGTGCTGCCCGCCCCCCGCAGCTCCCCCGCGGGCCCGCTGCTCGCCCTGCTCTGGGCGGGGGCGGCGGCCGTGCTGGTCCTGTGGTGGACGGACACCGGCTCGGTGGTCGGCACCGAGGGCTGGCTGACCGGGGCCGGGCGGATCGCCGGGCTGCTGTGCGGGTACTCCTGCGCGGTACTGGTCGGGCTGATGGCCCGGGTGCCGCTGCTGGAGCGGCGGATCGGCTCGGACCGGGTGGCCCGCTGGCACGCGATGGCGGGCCGGTACACGGTCTGCCTGCTCGTCGCGCACGTCGTGCTGATCCTGACCGGGTACGCCGCCCAGGACCGCGCCTCGATCGTGCACGAGACGCTCACCGTGATCCTGGACTATCCGGACATGCTGATGGCGACGGCCGGCACGGTGATCCTTTTCGCGGTCGGCATCACCTCCGCGCGGGCCGTGCGCCGCCGGACCAGTTACGAGTTCTGGTACTACGTGCACCTGCTCACGTACGCCGCCGTCTTCCTGGCCTTCTTCCACCAGCTGTCGCTGGGGAACGACTTCAACGGCAAGCCGGTGTCCACGGCCGCCTGGTACGCCCTGTACCTGGGCGTGGCCGCGCTGGTGCTCTGGTACCGGATCCTCGCGCCGGTGCGGCTCAACCTGCGGCACCGGCTGCAGGTGGAGTCGGTGCACAAGGAGGCGCCGGGCGTGTACTCGGTCGTCGTGCGCGGGCGGCGGCTGGACGAGCTGGGCGCGCGGCCCGGGCAGTTCTTCCGTTGGCGGTTCCTCGGCGAGGGCATGGGCTGGGCGTCGACGCCGTACTCGCTGTCCGCGCCGCCCCGCCCGGACTTGATGCGGATCACGGTGAAGGCGCTGGGCGACCACAGCGCGGCCGTCCCCCTGCTGCGGCCGGGTACCCGGGTGTGGGCGGAGGGCCCGTACGGCTCCCTGACCGCGGACCGGGCCACCACCCACCGGTCGCTGCTGATCGCGGGCGGCGTCGGCATCACCCCGCTGCGGGCGCTGTTCGAGACGCTGCCCGGTGACGTCACCCTCCTGTACCGGGCCCGTACGGCCGAGGACCTCGCCCTGGGCGGCGAGCTGGAGCGCATCGCGGACTGGCGCGGGGCGAAGGTGCTGTACGCGCTCAACGGGCCGCGGGGCGAGCGCCCGAGGTTCACGGCCGCGGCGCTGGCCGCCACCGTCCCCGGTCTCGCCGAGCACGACGTGTACATCTGCGGGCCGCACGGCTTCGCCCAGGAGCTGTACCGGGAGCTGCGCGCCGCCGGGGTGCCGGACCGCCGCATCCACCACGAGTCGTTCGAGCTGTGAGGCAGTAGAGAGGCAGTAGAAGTGCACGCGTTGAAGAAGAACCGCCCCCTGCGCCGCATCGTGCTGGCCAGTGCCGCCACCGTCTCCGGGATGGTGCTGCTGCTGTCGCTGAAGCCGCACGACAGCCCCGGCCTCACCGTGAGCGCGTCGTCCCCGGCGCCGTCGAGCAGCACGACCGCGGCCCCCGGCGGGTCCGGTGGATCGGGCGGCTCCGGCGGGTCCGGTGGATCGGGCTCCACCGGCACCAAGTCCGCCACGGGCGACACGGTCCAGACCCGTTGGGGCCCCGTCCAGGTGCGGATCACGGTGAAGGGCGGCAAGCTCACCGAGGTGACCGCGGTCACCTATCCGACGGAGAACCCGCGCGACCAGGAGATCAACAGCTACGCCATCCCCCAACTGCGGCGCGAGGCGCTGGCCGCGCAGAGCGCCGACATCGACACCGTCTCGGGAGCCACGTACACGAGTGAGGGTTACCGCCAGTCACTCCAGTCCGCACTGGACTCGGCCGGTTTCTGAACACTCCCGCGTCACGGCACGTATCTGTGGGCGCCAAGGGTCAAGTCCCCACGGAGGAACCGTGACCACCACGATCGCAGGCGGACGCGCCGCCCGCCGCCAGACGATGCGCCGCATCCGTCCGCGCCGCTCCCCGGCCGTCCCGCTGTTGCTCGCCGTCTGGGCGGGCGCGGCGGGCGTGCTGTGGCTGTGGTGGCACAACACGCCGTCCATCGCCGACGACAACAGCAAGATCCTCAACGCCGGCCGGATCACCGGTCTGCTCGCCGGATACCTGATGGCCCTGGTCGTGCTCCAGATGGCCCGGGTGCCCGCGCTGGAGCGCCGGGTCGGTTCCGACCGGGTGGCCCGCTGGCACGCGATGAGCGGCCGCTACACGCTCTGCCTGGTCTTCGCCCACGTCTTCCTGATCATGTGGGGCTACGCACTCCAGGCGGGCAAGTCGCTCGGCGACATCGTCCAGCAGACCATCGACTCCATCAACCAGCTCCCGGACATGGGCAAGGCCGCCATCGGCACGGGCCTGTTCGTGGTCATCGGGCTGACCTCGATCGGCCCGGTCCGCCGCAGGCTGCCGTACGACGCCTGGTACCACGTGCACGTGTTCACGTACGGGGCGGTGTTCCTGACGTTCTGGCACCAGATCACGACGGGCAACGACTTCGCGATCGAACCGACCGCGAAGACCTTCTGGTACGGCCTGTACGGCACGGTCACCGCGCTGGTGATCTGGTACCGGATCCTCGTCCCGATCCGGCTGAACCTGCGTCACCGCATGCGCGTGCAGGCGGTCATCGAGGAGACGCCGGGCATCGTGTCGGTGCTGATCAGCGGGCGGAAGCTGCACCGGATGGGCGCCGAGGCCGGGCACTTCTTCCGGTGGCGGTTCCTGGCGCCGGGCATGCGGTTCAGCTCCCACCCGTACTCGCTGTCCGCGCCGCCCCGCCCGGACATGCTGCGGATCACCGTGAAGGCGATCGGCGACCACACCGCCCGGCTGCGCGAGCTGACGCCCGGCACCCGGGTGTGGGCCGAGGGTCCGTACGGCGCGATGACCGCCCAGCGCCGCAGCCGCGGCAAGGTGCTGCTGGTCGCGGGCGGGGTCGGCATCACGCCGATGCGCACGCTGTTCGAGACGCTGCCGGGCGGCGCCGGGGACATCACGCTCCTCTACCGGGCCAACACCACCCAGGACCTCGCCCTGTGGGACGAGCTGGCCGCCATCGCCAAGGAACGCGGCGCCCGGCTGATGTACGCGGTCAACAGCCCCGAGGGCGAGCGGCCGGACATCTCCGCGGAGAACCTCCAGCGGAAGATCCCGGACGTCGAGAACCACGACGTCTTCATGTGCGGCCCGCCCGGGTTCGCGCAGGGAGTGTACGAAGCACTGCGCGGCGCGGGGGTTCCCGCCCGCCGCATCCATCACGAGTCGTTCGAGATGTGAGCGACGGGAATCGTCGGGAAACCCACGGGAAATCAGGAGCTCAGGAACGATGAGGAAGAGCCACCCCATTCGGCGCGTCGTGCTCGCCACCGCCGCCACCGTGTCCGGCGTCGTGCTGCTGCTGGCGTTGAAGCCGGCCTCGGATCCAACCTCCGCGCAGGCGGCCGGCGCGGCCCCGCAGCAGACCGCGGCGGGACAGGAGTCCCCGCAGGGCGGGGCGGCGGCCGCCGGGACGGGCGCCGTCACCGGTGACGTGGTGCAGACCCAGTACGGCCCGGTCCAGGTGCGCCTCACCGTCGCGAACGGCAAGGTGACCAAGGCGGAGGCGGTGCAGGCGCCCAAGGGCGGCACCAGCGACCAGAAGACCGCGCTGTCCGTGCCGAAGCTCAACCAGGAGGCGGTGGCGGCCGGGACCGCGAACATCGACTCCGTGTCCGGGGCGACGTACACCAGCACCGGGTACAAGAAGTCGCTCCAGTCCGCGCTGGACAAGGTGAAGGCGTCCTCCTCGCAGAGTGGCGGCGGGTCGTCGTCCTCCGGTGGTGCGGCCCAGGCGAGCCGTGTGCTCACCGGCAAGGTCGCCCAGACCCAGTACGGGCCGGTGCAGGTCCGGATCACCGTCGCGAACGGCAAGGTGACCAAGGCGGAGGCGGTGCAGGCGCCCAAGGGCGGCACCAGCGACCAGAAGACCGCGCTGTCCGTGCCGAAGCTCAACCAGGAGGCGGTGGCGGCCGGGACCGCGAACATCGACTCCGTGTCCGGGGCGACGTACACCAGCACCGGCTACAAACAGTCCCTCCAGTCCGCGCTGGACCAGGCCGGTGGCTGACACGGTGGCGGAGTCACCGGAAGCTCCCGCCGCGGTGCGTCACGCGGAGGAGGTCATGGGGACGGTCTTCTCCTTCGACGTCCGCGGCGGGGAACCGCATGCCGTGCGCGCGGCCCTCGACGAGGCGGTCGCCGGGCTGCACCGGGTCGACGAGGTGTTCAGCACCTACCGCGAGGACAGCCAGGTGTCACGGCTGGCGCGGGGCGAGGTGACCGTGGCCGGCTGCGATGCCGAGGTCGCCGAGGTGCTCGAACTGGGCGCCGTGGCGGAGCGGGAGAGCGGCGGCTGGTTCAGCATGACGTACGGGGGCCGGCTGGACCCGACCGGGATCGTCAAGGGCTGGGCCGCGGAGCGCTGCGCGCGGCGGATCGCGGAGGCGGCCGGAGTGACCGGCGTCAGCGTCAACGGCGGCGGGGACGTCCAGATGCTCGGCGCGCCCGAGCCGCACCGGCCCTGGCGGGTCGGGGTGTCGGACCCGCTGCGGCCCGGGGGGCTGGCGGCCGTGATCTCCTCCACCGGGGTGGAGGAGCTGGCCGTGGCCACGTCCGGTACGGCGGAGCGGGGCGCGCACATCGTGGACCCGCGGACCGGGAAGTCGGCGGTCACGGACCTGGTCGCGGTGACCGTGGTCGGCCCCCGGCTGACCTGGGCCGACTCCTGGGCCACCGCCGCGTTCGCGATGGGGTCGCGGGAGGGGCTGGCCTGGCTGGAATCCCTGCCGGGTGTGGAGGCTTTACTGATCACCGCGGGGGATGAAGTGCGGTGTACCGGGGGCCTGGCAGCGCGTTTGGGCTGAGCGGGGTTCCCAGCCGGCCGGGGTTCCTGCTCGGGCGGGGGCTTCACTTGCCCGCGTTGGCGGGGAGCCGCTGCGCCCACCCGTGCCGCCCCAGCGGCACGACTGCCCGCAGCTAGGCCGACCAGGGGGCGCGGGGAACTGCGCGACCAGCCCCCACCGCACCCGCAGTCGGCACACCACCGCCACCACCCCACTCAGTGGCCGTTCTGAGCCAGCCTCAGCAAGTGGTCCGCCAGGGCTTGCCCACCCGTCGCCTCCCGGCTGATGAGCAGCAACGTGTCGTCGCCCGCGATCGTGCCGAGGATGTCGTGCAGCTCGGCCTGGTCGATCGCCGAGGCGAGGAACTGGGCCGCGCCGGGCGGGGTGCGAAGGACCACGAGGTTCGCCGAGGCCTCCGCGGAGATCAGCAGCTCCTGTGACAGGCGCCGCATCCGCTCCTCCTTCGCCGACCCCCCCCAGCGGAGCGCGAGGCGTACGGAAGCCCCCCTCGCTCGGCACCGCGTAGATCAGGTCGCCGTCGGTGTTACGGATCTTCACCGCGTTCAGCTCGTCGAGGTCCCGGGAGAGCGTCGCCTGGGTGACGCTCAGCCCGTCGTCGGCGAGCAGCTTCGCCAGCTGGCTCTGCGAGCGCACCGGCTGCCGGTTGAGGATGTCCACGATCCGGCGGTGGCGGGCGGTTCGGGTCTGCGGCACGGCAGGCCCCCCGGGCTGCTCGTGGTCCTGCGCCTGACTCATCGTCGCCTCATTCTCCGGCTCGTCCGTCCCCGTGACCTGCGTCGAGGATGCCGGGCAGTGCCTGGAGAAGGGCGTCCGCCTCGTCGTCGCCGAGGTTCAGCGGTGGCATCAGCCGGACGACGTCGGGGGCGGGCGCGTTCACCAGGAATCCGGCCTCCTGAGCCGCCTGCTGCACCTGGGGCGCGAGCGGCTCGGTGAGCACGATACCCAGGAGGAGGCCCGCACCCCTGACATGGTCGATCAATGAGTGGCCCAGTGCCTCGATTCCGCCGCGCAACTTCTCGCTCTGCCGCTTGACGTTCTGCAGCAGCCCCTCGTTCGCGATGGTGTCGAGGACGGCGAGTCCGGCGGCGCAGGCGACCGGGTTGCCCCCGAAGGTCGTCCCGTGCTGGCCGGGCTGAAGCAGTTCGGCGGCGCGGCCGAAGGCGACGGTGGCGCCGAGCGGCAGTCCGCCGCCGAGCCCCTTGGCGAGGGTCACGACGTCCGGCAGGACGCCCTCGTGGGCCTGGTACTCGAACCAGTTGCCGGTACGCCCGACCCCGGTCTGCACCTCGTCGAGGACCAGCAGCGACCCGGTGGCCGCGGTGATCGCGCGGGCCGCCTTCAGGTACCCGGCGGGCGGGACCACGACTCCGTTCTCGCCCTGGATCGGCTCGATGACGACGAGCGCCGTCTCCTCGGTGACGGCGGCGGCCAGCGCCTGCGCGTCGCCGTACGGCACATGGGTGACGTCGCCGGGCAGCGGCAGGAAGGGCTCCTGCTTGCCGGGCTGGCCGGTGAGCGCGAGGGCGCCCATCGTGCGGCCGTGGAAGCCGCCCTGGGTGGCGACCATATGGGTCCGCCCGGTCAGCCGGCCGATCTTGAAGGCGCCCTCGTTGGCCTCGGCGCCGGAGTTGCAGAAGAAGACCTTGCCGTCCCGGCCGAAGAGCTGGAGCAGCCGCTCGGCGAGGGCGACGGGCGGCTCGGCGACGAACAGGTTGGAGACGTGGCCGAGGGAGGCGATCTGCTTGCTCACGGCCTCGACGACGGCGGGGTGGGCGTGGCCGAGCGCGTTGACCGCGATGCCGCCGACGAAGTCGGTGTACTCCTTGCCGTCGGCGTCCCACAGCTTCGCGCCCGCACCGCGCACGAGGGGCAGTCGCGGCGTGCCGTAGTTGTTCATGAGCGCGCCCTGCCAGCGTGCGGTCAGTTCCTCGTTGCTCATGACGACTCCCCCTCTTGCTCGTCGGGCACGACCATCGTGCCGATGCCTTCGTCGGTGAAGATCTCCAGCAGGATCGAGTGCTGGACCCGGCCGTCGATGACGCGCGCGGTCTGCACGCCGCCCCGCACGGCGTGCAGGCAGCCCTCCATCTTCGGCACCATGCCGGCGGACAACTCCGGCAGCAGCTTCTCCAGTTGGGAAGCGGTGAGGCGGCTGATCACCTCGTCGGAGTTCGGCCAGTCCTCGTAGAGGCCCTCGACGTCGGTGAGGACCATGAGGGTTTCGGCGCCAAGTGCCGCAGCGAGAGCCGCAGCCGCCGTATCAGCATTGACGTTGTAGACATGTCCGTCGTCCTGGGAACGGGCGATCGACGAGACGACCGGGATGCGGCCGTCGGCGAGCAGCGCCTCGATGGCGCCCGTGTCGATCTCGGTGATCTCGCCCACCCGCCCGATGTCGACCAACTCCCCGTCGATCTCGGGCTGGTGCCTGGTGGCGGTGATGGTGTGCGCGTCCTCGCCGGTGAGGCCGACGGCGAGCGGCCCGTGCTGGTTGAGCAGCCCGACCAGTTCGCGCTGCACCTGTCCGGCGAGCACCATGCGTACGACGTCCATGGCGTCCTCGGTGGTGACGCGCAGACCGGCCTTGAACTCGCTGACGATGCCGTGCTTGTCGAGGGCGGCGCTGATCTGCGGGCCGCCGCCGTGCACGACGACGGGCCTGAGGCCGGCGTGGTGCAGGAAGACGACGTCCTGGGCGAACGCGGCCTTCAGCTCGTCGTCGATCATGGCGTTGCCGCCGAACTTGATGACGACGGTCTTGCCGTTGTGCCGGACCAGCCAGGGCAGCGCCTCGATGAGGATCTGGGCCTTGGGCAGAGCGGTGTGTTTCCTGGTCACATTGCTCATGAGGAGTACGCGCTGTTCTCGTGGACGTAGTCGGCGGTGAGGTCGTTGGTCCAGATGGTGGCGGTCTCGGAGCCGGCGGCGAGGTCGGCGACGATGTGCACCTCGCGGTAGCGCATGTCGACGAGGTCGCGGTCCTCGCCCACCGAACCGTTCTTGCACACCCAGACGCCGTTGATGGCGACGTTGAGCTGGTCGGGATCGAAGGCGGCGGACGTGGTGCCGATGGCGGACAGCACGCGGCCCCAGTTGGGGTCCTCGCCGTGCAGGGCGCACTTGAGGAGGTTGTTGCGGGCGATGGAGCGGCCCACCTCGACGGCGTCCTCCTCGGTCGCGGCGTTGATCACCTCGACCTTGATGTCCTTGCTGGCGCCCTCGGCGTCGCCGATGAGCTGCCGGCCCAGGTCGGCGCAGACCTCGCGGACCGCCTCGGCGAACTCCGCGTACTCCGGGGTGACTTCGGAGGCGCCGGAGGCGAGCAGCAGCACGGTGTCGTTCGTGGACATGCAACCGTCGGAGTCGACCCGGTCGAAGGTGACCTTGGTGGCGTCCCGCAGGGCCTTGTCCAGTGTGGTGTCGTCCAGGTCGGCGTCGGTGGTGAGGACGACCAGCATGGTGGCGAGGCCGGGGGCGAGCATGCCCGCGCCCTTCGCCATGCCGCCGACGGTCCAGCCTTCCTTGGTCACGACCGACGTCTTGTGGACGGTGTCCGTGGTCTTGATGGCGATGGCGGCCTTCTCACCGCCGTGCTCGGAGAGCTGGGCGGCGGCCTTCTCCACGCCCGGCAGCAGCTTGTCCATGGGCAGGAGCACACCGATGAGGCCGGTGGAGCAGACCGCGACCTCGATCGCGCCCCTTCCCAGTGCCTCGGCGGCCTTCTCGGCGGTGGCGTGGGTGTCCTGGAAGCCCTTCGGCCCCGTACAGGCGTTGGCGCCACCGGAGTTGAGGACGACCGCCGACACCTGCCCGGCCTTGAGTACCTGCTCGGACCAGAGCACGGGTGCCGCCTTGACGCGGTTGGAGGTGAAGACGCCCGCGGCGGCGCGGCGCGGCCCGGTGTTGACCACGAGGGCCAGGTCCGGGTTGCCGTTCTCCTTGATCCCGGCGGCGATGCCCGCCGCCGTGAATCCCTTGGCTGCCGTGACACTCACGGTGCGACTCCGATCGTGGAAAGCCCGGTGGTCTCATGGAACCCCAGGGCGAGGTTCATGCTCTGCACGGCACCGCCCGCGGTGCCCTTGGTCAGGTTGTCGATGGCGCTGATCGCGATGATGCGCCCCGCTGTCTCGTCGTACGCGACCTGCACCTGAACGGCGTTGGAACCCTGGACGGACGCGGTGGCGGGCCACTGCCCCTCGGGGAGGAGGTGCACGTACGGCTCGTCGGCGAAGGCCTTCTGGTACGCGGCCCGCACGGACTCGGCGGTCACGCCGGGGACCGCCTTCGCACTGCACGTGGCGAGGATCCCGCGGGGCATCGGCGCGAGCGTGGGCGTGAAGGAGACGGTCACCCGCTCCCCCGCCGCCGCGCTGAGGTTCTGGATCATCTCGGGGGTGTGCCGGTGGCCGCCGCCGACGCCGTACGGCGACATGGAGCCCATCACCTCGCTGCCCAGCAGGTGCGGCTTGGGCGCCTTGCCCGCGCCCGAGGTGCCGGAGGAGGCGACGATCACGGCCTCGGCCTCGGCGAGCCCGGCGGCGTAGGCCGGGAAGAGCGCGAGGGAGACGGCCGTCGGGTAGCAACCGGGTACCGCGATGCGCTTGGACCCCTCCAGCGCGGCGCGGGCACCCGGCAGTTCGGGGAGGCCGTAGGGCCAGGTCCCGGCGTGCGGGGAGCCGTAGAACCGCTCCCAGTCGGCCGGGTCCTTCAGCCGGAAGTCGGCGCCCATGTCGACCACGAGCACCTCGGGTCCGAGCTGCTCGGCGACCGCGGCGGACTGCCCGTGCGGAAGGGCGAGGAAGACGACGTCGTGCCCCGCGAGGGCCTCGGGTGTGGTCTCGGTCAGCACCCGGTCGGCCAGCGGCAGCAGATGCGGCTGGAGCGCGCCGAGCCGCTGGCCGGCGTTGGAGTTGCCGGTCAGGGCACCGATCTCGACCTCGGGGTGCGCGAGGAGCAGCCGCAGGACCTCTCCGCCCGCGTATCCGCTCGCTCCGGCCACCGCCGCACGTACCGTCATGTCACCCTCCTCTGGATGGCATGACTATACGTTTCGCTGCACGTTTATGCAATGCGGGTTTACGCAATGCGGGCCTTGGCGGGCACGCACCGCCACGCGAGGGCGGCGGCCGTCAGATAGGCGAGGGCCCCGATGATCATGCTGGTGCGCAGTCCGGCCCCGTAGCCGGTGCTGGTGGCGAGCAGGCTGCCGCCCAGTGCCACGCCCATGGCACTGCCGATCTGGCGGGTGGTGTTGAACAGGGCGGAGGCGGCTCCCGCGTACGCCGGAGGCGCGGCGCCCATCACGGTGGCGGTGGAACCGGTGAGCGCGAAGGACGTGCCGAAGCCGGTGGCCATCATCGGGGCCACCAGCAGCGGATAGGCGGGATCCAGACCCGCCGCGGCCCAGCCGGCCAGCCCGAGGGCGCCCAGGAGCATGCCGGAGACCACCAGCGGACGGTCACCGGTGCGGCGGGTCAGCCGCCCGGACAGAACGGAGGCGAACGTGGTCATCACCACCGCCGGGAACAGCGCCAAGCCGGTCTGGAGGGCGCTGAAGCCGCGCTGGTGCTGGAAGTCCAGGCTGGCGGTGAACACCATGCCGTAGAAGCCGAAGTTGAACAGCAGGCCGATGACGGCCCCGCCGCTCATCGTGCGTGAGCGCAGCAGACGCAGCGGAAGGGCCGGAAACCGGGCGAGCCGCTCGCGCAGCACGAACGCGGCGACGGCGAGCACGGCCAGGCCCAGCCCGGCGAGAACGGCCGTGTCGGACCAGCCGCGCCGTCCGGCCTCGTTCAGCGCGGCGGTCAGCAGGGCCACGGCCGCCACGACGGCGCACTGGGCCGGCCAGTCCAGGGCCCGGTCGGGGTGGAGCGGCGAGGGCGCGACGTACCGCGAGGTCAGCACCAGGCAGGCCACGCCGACGGGCAGGTTGATGAGGAACACCCAGCGCCAGCCCACGGTGGACACCAGCAGCCCGCCCAGCAGCGGCCCGGCGGAGGCCGCGATGCCCGCCATCGACCCCCACAGACCGAAGGCGCGCGAGCGGGCCGCCGGCGCCGGATAGGCCTCCTGGAGCAGGGCGAGTGAGCCGGGGACGATCAGCGCGGCGCCGAGCCCCTCCACCAGGCGGGCCCCGACGAGGAAGGGGGCGCTCGGCGCGAAGGCGCACGCGGCCGAGGCCACCGTGAACACCACCACGCCCGAGCAGAAGACCCGCCGGTTGCCCAGCCGGTCGCCCAGCGCGCCACCGGTCATCAGGAATCCGGCGAAGACCAGGGTGTACCCGTCCGTGATCCACTGGATGCCGGTGAGCGAGGCCGACAGGTCCCGGCCCACCGCGGGCACGGCGACGTTGATGATCGTGACGTCCAGGATGACCATGAAGTACCCGGCGCACACGGCGAGCAGGGGCGCCACGGAGCGCCGTGCGCCCGTCGGGGCCGGCCCCGGGGATCCCGGTTCGCCGCCACCGGCCGACTCCGCGCAAGACACCTCGCCAACCCCGTCCTGTCCGCGGAACCCGTGAGCAGTACGCATGCTAATCGGGACGAACCAGTGAATCTACGACATTCAACCCCAGCGGTCACAGATCCGCCGCGTCGATCCAGCTGATCGTCGCCACCCGGTCCGGCGCCACCTCTGCGGCCTCTGCGGCCTCTGCGGCCAGCAGGGCCCAGTCGCGGCAATGGGCGACGATCTCGGACCAGGGACGGCCGCGGTCGGGGTCCCAGTCGATGCCGGGGCCGCGGGACCAGAGGCGGCGACCGTCCGGCCGGACCTCCCAGATCTGGAAGTACAGCACCGCCTGCCCGTGGTCGGCGAGATCGCGGATCACCTCGGGCAGCCGTCCCACCGGCCAGAGGTCGTTCAGCGCCCCGTCCGGCCGCCTGAGCGCGGACGACCGCGCCGGGAGGACGTCCCGGCGGGCGCCCAGCTCGGTGAGCGCCCGGCGCAGCGCCTCGCCCTCGCTGTCGTCGGGCGCCTCGCCGCGCCGCCGGAAGGCGTCGTAGGCCTGCCACAGCCCCGGCACGGCACGCCGGACGCCCAGCTCGGCCAGTGCCTCGGCCGCCCACTGCCGTACGGTCGCGCTCTCGCTCGCCAGCATGCCGATCAGGACGTCGGCGGGGCGTGGGTCGCCGAGCGCGGTGAACACCTCGATGGCACACAGCTGCCCGAACGGGTCGAGCGCGGGAGCCGCCGCGATCAGCGGCTCCAGTACGTCCGTCCCCAGGGCGGTCAGCGCGTGCTGGGCGTCCTCGGCCACCTCGCTCGAGTCGGCGTCCAGGCCGGCCACCAGGCGGCTGATCTCGTCCTCCATGGCGGTCAGTCTGCCCGCCGGGCGGCATCGGCCGCGCCCCGATATCCGCCCTCTCGCCGGCGGAGGCCGTGGACGGCCGGTCGCGTTCAGCGGGCGTCGGCCATCGGCGCACGCGGCCGTGCGGGCGTGGGCGTCGGCACCGGCGGTTCAGTGGCACGCCGTCGCCCCCGGATGGCGCCGAGGACGGCGAGCAGGACCAGGGTGAGGAGCGAGGCGGCCCCGACGGTCGCGCCGAGCCGCAGGCCGGGTGGGTGGAATGTACAGGTGAGGCTGGTCGAGGAACCGTCGAGAGGGACTCCGATCAGGCCGTAGTGGTTCCTGGCCGGTACGGCGGCGGCGTCGCCCACGGCGCAGCGCCAGCCGGCGGTCCGGGGGACCGCGACGACCGCGGTGCCCGTGCTGCCCGCGGGGAGTTCGGCCCGGATGGTGCCGTCGGAGACGCGCACCCGGGTGGCGCCGGTGGCCGAGAGCCGTGCGACGGCGTCGTGCAGCCGGGTGGTGTCCAGGCAGCCGACCGCGCCGTACGGGATGCGGCCGGCCCGCTCGGGGGCCAGTTCGATGCGGAGGCGTCCGGAGGACGGGACCCTGCCGAGCGGCTGCATGGCGGCGATCCTGGCGCCGTGGGGATCGGACCTGAACGACGCGGCCGGCCGGCCGGCTAAGTCACCGGCCGCCCGGGCGGTGCCCCAGAAGTGCGGTGCCCACAGGTACACCTCGTCGCCGGCCGGACACCGGGCCGTGATCGTCGGCTTCCGCACGGTCCCGGGGGCGGGGGCGCCGAGGAGCAGTCCCGGATGCCGGGCGTCGCCGCCGCGCGGGGGTTTGCCGGTGGCGGTCCGCACGGTGAGGCGGGGCACGGTGTAGACCCGGGTGCCGAGGAGCAGTTCCTGGTTGCGGTACGGCGACGGGCCGAAGGCGGAGACACCCGTGCGCCGGTGTGCGGCGGAGCCGGACGGTCGCACCGTGACCAGGGGCGGCACGTCCCGTCGGGACACGGTCAGCCGACTGCCGTCCTGGGGCGGCCACTTGTGGTGCGGGTCCGGCGGGGAGTGCACCCGCGCGCCGACGGAGAAGATCACGTCCGTGACGGCGTTGTCCAGGCTCTGCGGGCTCCGGCCGCCCGAGGTCCAGCCCGCCCCGAGGGCGGTGAGCGTGCGGTAGAGGACGTCGGAGGTGTGGCTGCTGTAGTACTGGGCGCCCTGGCCGCCCACCAGCAACGGGTCGTTGCCGACAGTCTGTTCCCGGCCCGGGTCGGTGCGGTGGCGGGGCCAGCCGTCGGCCCTGGCGATCGCCTCCGACTGCTGCCGCTGCCGTTCTCCCCAAGGGGCGTAGTTGTCCATGCTCGCGAGCCGCTGCCGGGTGGTCGCGGCGGAGTTGGCGGTGGCCTCCCCGAACTGCGCGCCGACGAGCAGCGTGACGGCCAGCCCGGTCAGCACGGTGCGGCGGGTGCCACCTGCGGGCCGCCCGCCGTGGGTGCGCCGGGCGAGCAGGGCCAGTCCGCCCAGCCCGCCCAGCGCACCCACGGCGGCGAGCAGGAGCACCGGCCAGGCGTACGGGCGTACCAGATGGCTCCGGCTCGCGACGGCCACGATCAGTACGAGCAAGGCGCTCGCCGTGAGCAGCGCGCGCCGGTCGGGCGGGCCGTACGAGAGCGAGTGCCACGCGGCGATCACCAGCAGCGCACACAGGACGAAGGCCTGGCGGTACGGACTGCCCTGCGGTGCGGTGAAGGCGTGCCAGGCGAGGTGGGTCGGGTTCCACTGCATCGACAGCGCCACCGCCACCACCAGCAGGGTCCACCCCGCGCGCACCGCCGGGGGCACCGCCCGCTGGAACGGCAGAGCCAGGGCGAGCAGCAGTGCCGTGACACCCACGTACACGGCCGGCGTAGCGAAGCTGTACGTCGTCGGCAGCAGACGCGCCGCCAGGTCCTGGCCCGTCGCCGGGACGAACTCCTGGAATCTGCCCGGGGAGGCGTGCTCGGAGCCGAAGTACACCACCGTCACCAGCGGTGCGGCCAGGCCCACGCCGAGCGCGAAGGTGAGACCGGCCCGGCCCGCCGTCGCCAGCGCCCGCCGCCGCGGCAGACCGGCGAGCAGCAGTCGGAGCAGCAGCACCAGGCCGGCGCCGACGGTGGCCATGTACGCGGTGTAGAAGTTGGCGATCCAGGCGGCCGCGACGACCAGCACACCGAGCAGCGGACGCCGTCCGGTCAGCGTCCATTCACCGGCCAGGCACAGCAGCGGAAGGGCGATGAGTCCGTCGAGCCACATCGGGTTGTACGAGGCGGCCGCCACGCTCCAGCCGCACAGGGCGTAGGAGGCGCCCAGCAGTCCCGCGGCCCACCAGCGGCCCGGGCGCAGGGTGAGCAGCAGAAAGGCCATGGCGGCGGCCGCGCACCCTGTTTTCAGCACGGTGATCACATACACCGCGAGGTCGATCCTGTCCCGCGGGAACACCGCCACCAGCAAAGCGAACGGGCTGCTGAGGTAGGTGCCGAAGTCGGGCAGGAAACCGGAGCCGAATCCCGACTGCCAGTTGACGAGGAGCCCCCCGTCGGCGTGTCCGTGCAGCAGGTCCCACAGGTGCGCGTGGAAGGGCACGTACTGGTTTCCCAGGTCGTTGACGTTCCGGGTCCGGGGGCCGAAAGGGTAGCTGCGGGCGATGACGTCGCCGGCGCACAACGCGGTGACCGTGAAGGCCGCCGCGAGCAGGGAGGCGGCCCGCCGGACATTGCCGGCGCGCCCGGGCAGGATGATTCGTCGCATTCTCGGAAAGCCCCCAGAATTCGTTGATCCACCCCCTTAGACGGGCCGAATTCCAGAACGGTTGTCTCCTCACCGAAAAGTGGGTGTCGGAATTCCGAATATGCGAGCCGGTGTTTCCGGTATGGGATTTTCGACTTTCAGGTGAATAAGCGCTGTCCGGTGAATGATCGGCCGGTTAACGGGTGCGGCCGGACCTCGACGGAGCGACGCTTGACCTGGAGCGCACTCCAGGTTCTACCGTTCGGTGCTGGACGTGAAGATCGAAACCTACTGACGGCTGCTGGGCCACGTGCCCGGGCAGCCGGGAACGGAAGACCCGGCATGAGCGAGAGCACCACCCGTGAAGAGCGTTTCGCCCACGGCCTGGAGGTCCTGAAGCGGGTCGACGGCGAGGCCGGTCAGCGGGTCGTCGACTCGCTCGCGGACATCAGCCCCGAACTGGGCCACCAGGTCGTCTCCTGGGCCTTCGGGGAGATCTACGACCGTCCCGGACTCGCCCCGCGCGACCGCCAGTTGGTGACCCTCGGTGTGCTCACCGCGCTCGGCGGCTGCGAGGCCCAGCTGGACGTGCACGTCAACGCGGCCCTCAATGTGGGTCTCACGCCCGAGCAGATAGTCGAGGCGCTGCTGCACTCGGCCGTGTACTGCGGCATGCCTCGGGCGCTGAACGCGACCTTCGCCGCGAAGAAGGTCTTCGCCGAGCGCGGGCTGCTGCCGGTGGGGCAGCAGCCCGCGAGCGAGACCGCGGCTACTTCTGCTTGATCCGCAGGAACGTGACGGAGTTCGCCGGGAAGGTGTACGTGAACTTGTCGGTGACCCGCCGGTAGGTGGAGGTGACGGGAGCGACCGGGGTGGCGGTCTCCGTGTTCACCGCGTCGGGCGCGGCGGCCAGCGTGGTCACGCGGGCCTTGTGGGACACCTTGGCGCCTCCCAGGTCGATGGCCGTACGGGCCGCCGAGGACTGGGCGTTGACGACCTTGACGATCAGGTCACCGGTCTTCGCGTCCCGGGTCACGACCTGCCGGAAGGGTTCGGCCGGCTTGTCGTCGGTGAAGCTGCCCCACTCCTGGCCGTCGAGGTAGAGGGTGACCTGTCGGCCGCGCACCTTGACGTCGACGTCGTAGGTACGGCCCGTCTCCACCGACCCCGCCTTGGAGAGCAGCGTGGACTTGCCGCCGTCCACGGCCTGTTCGACGGCGCTCTGGGTGTTGTTCCAGCCGCCCAGGTTCCACCAGTAGTAGTTGCCGGTGTCCTTGACGCCGAAGGCGACGAGGAAGCCCTCCTTGCCGGACTTCTTGGTGGCCTTCACATGCAGGTCGTAGTCGTGCCAGGCGGTGTCGCCGGCGGAGACCATGGTGTTCTCGGCGGCGGTGTCCGTCTGGACGTAACTCCCGTCCTGGACGCTCCAGCTGCCGGTTCCGGTGTGCGTCCACTTGGCGGCGTCGCCGGAGAAGTCGTCGGTGAGCAGCGTGTTGCCGTCGGCGTCGGTCACCTTGACGTCGTCGTAGGCGGCGCTGGTGTTCCACGTGGACAGGCCCACGGCGCCGGTGATGGGGGCGAGCAGTGACGGTGTTCCGGTCGCCTTCGAGGGCACCACCTGGTCGCCCACGTTGTTCATGAAGAGCTTCTGGACCTCGTAGTCGGCCGAGCCCCAGGAGGCGTGGTTGTTGAACCACACCATGTCCGGGCTCCACTGGACGTAGTCCTGGTTGGCGAACAGCGGGGCGTAGGAGGCGAGTTTGACGACGTCCGCGTTGCGTTCCAGGCCGGTCATGTACGCGGCTTCGGCGAGGCCGTTCTTGAAGGCGTTGCCGCCGGAGGCGTACTCGCCGAGGAAGACCTTGGGGCCGCTGCGGTCGTAGGAGTCGTAGCGGTCGTTGTTCTGGAGGAACCACTGCGGGCTGTTGTAGTAGTGCTCGTCGACCATGTCGACCTTGGCGTCCTTGTTGAGCTGCCAGGCCGTGTCGAAGGTGGAGCCGGAGTCGTCCGGGCCCGCGTTGGAGATCACCTTCATGTACGGGTACTTCGCCTGGATGGCCGCGCGGAACTGCTTGAAGCGGGCGAAGAACTCGTTCGGGAGGTTCTCCTCGTTGCCGACCTCGATGTGGGTGAGGTGGAAGGGCTCGGGGTGGCCCATCTCGGCGCGCTTCTTGCCCCAGGTGGAGGTCACCGGGCCGTTGGCGAACTCGACGAGGTCGAGGGTGTCCTGGATGTGCCGCTTGAGCAGCGCGTCGTCGTCGACAGCCTTGTTCTGGCCGCAGCCGGTCACCAGGGCGGGGACGACGGGCAGCGGCATGGCGCCGATGTCCTCGGCGAAGCGGAAGTACTCGTAGTAGCCGAGGCCGTAACTCTGGTTGTAGCCCCAGAAGTTGGAGTTGGTGGCGCGCGTCTCGACCGGGCCGATGGTGTCCTTCCACTGGTAGGAGCGCTTGCGCTGCCAGCCGGAGGCCTCGCTGTAGTCCTGCATGGAGCCGGTGTTGACCAGGCAGCCGCCGGGGAAGCGCACGAAGCCCGGGTGCAGGGCGGCGACCTTCTCGGCGAGGTCCTTGCGCAGGCCGTTCGGCTCGTGCTTGTAGGTGTCCTGCGGGAACAGGGACACCATGTCGAGGGCCGCGGCGCCGGAGGAGGCGACGGTCAGGCGGCCGGTGGTGCTGGTGCGGGTCGCCTTGAACGTGACCTTGTACTGGGCCCAGCCGCCCTTCACGGCCACCTTGCGGACGGTCGCGAGCGTGCCGTCGGCGTCCTGGAGGGTGACGGTGAGGCTGCTGCCGCTCGCCGCCCTCGCCCACACCGAGAAGTCGTACTTCTCGCCCTGTTCGACGGCGATGCCGGTGTTGTATCCGGAGTTGGTGACCGAGGAACCGGCGCCCAGGGAGAGGTAGTCGCGGTTGCGCTCGCCCAGCCGGCCGGAGTCGTTGACGACCTGCGCGGTGCCGGTGACCGTCCAGGCGGTCAGGGGGGTGTACGACTTGTTGTCGTCGGTGGAGTACTCGAAGGACCGGTTCTGGACGAGTTCGGCGTAGAGGCCGCCGTCGGCGGCGCGGTTGATGTCCTCGAAGAAGACGCCGTACATCGTGTCGTCGATCTTGGCGCCCTTGGCGCCCGGGTCGACGGTGATCGCGTAGTCGGTGACGTCCTCGGCGTGCGCGGGGGCGGGGACGAGGCCGACGGCCAGGAGGAAAGCGCTTGCTCCTAGGCCGAGTCTGAGGCGGTTGCGGGTGGTGCGTGACATGGATACTCCGCGGCTCTGGGGTCGTTGCGGTCGTTACAGGCGTTCGAAATATCGAGCAGTGGTCAGCACTTCGAACGGCAAGATAGGCAGGAGGCATGAGCGCGTCAATGGGGCGGGACGTATCGTCGAGGACATGGATGCGCTGACGGCCGACGCGGGGACGACGATGGGCGGGTTCTGGCCCGTGGCGGACGTGCTCGGGCATCTGGCCGGGCGGTGGCACGTGGAGCGCACCGTGCGGGACCTGGCGAGCGGCGACGAGGGACTGTTCCAGGGGATCACCGTCTTCGGCCCGCTGGAGGGCGGCGGCCTGCTGCACGAGGAGTCCGGCCACTTCACCTGGCAGGGCGTCCCACGGCCGGCCGAGCGCACCCTGCGCTTCCTCCCGGGCGCGGCGCCGGGCACGGCCGACGTACGGTTCGCCGACGGACGGTTCTTCCACGAGCTGGACCTGACGTCCGGACGCCACGTCGCCCAGCATCCGTGCGCGGCGGACCTCTACCGGGGCGAGTTCACCGTCCAGGACTCAGACCACTGGCGGACGGTGTGGCGGGTGGGCGGTCCGGCGAAAGACCTCGTCCTCACCACGGAGTACACGCGCGTGAGCTGAGCCCGGACGGGGTGGCGACGAGGTTTCCGGCAGCGGCTCTCAGCCCCGGCCCACACATCCCCGCCCGTCCAGCGAGGCAGGGGCCAGGTGCGGCGGGTCAGGGGATGCCGAGGCGTTGGGGGGACGCGCCGTCGAAGCGGAGGTTCCAGCGGCCGGCGTGGCCTATGACGGTGACGGTGGACAGGGGACGGACGTCGATGTTCCAGTAGGTCGAGGGCGGTGCCTTCAGGGCGTAGACCAGGGCGGCGCGGATCACCGCGGGCTCGGCGACGGCGACTATGCGGCCGCCGTCGTCGGCGGGACGGGTGTCCAGCCAGCCGCCGACACGGGAGACGAAGGCCAGCAGCGACTCACCGCCGTGCGGGGTGGAGCGCGGGTCGGCGAGCCAGGCGTCCACCGCCTCCGGCTCCCGGGCCATCGCCTCGCCCAGGGTGAACCCGCGCCAGCGGCCCATGTCGCAGTCCCGCAGGGCGAGCTGCACCAGCGGTGCGTACCCCAGCGCGTCACCGGTGGCGCGGCTGCGCGGCGTCGGCGAGCAGTAGCGCAGCTCGGCCGCCGCGAGCGGCAGCAGCTCCCCCGCGACCCGCTGCACCTCGTCCCAGCCGGCCTGGTCCAGCGGCCGGTCGTCCTCGAAGCGCTCCGCGAGCAGGGGGGCGCTGCGCGCTGCGGCGACGAACGTGACCCGAAGTTGCATGCGGTGATGGTGGGCCGCGCAAGTAAGCAGGTCAAGGGGGCGTTACCCGGGAGTTACCGAGGGTCTGCGGGACCTTGGACGAAGCTGTGCACCATCCACTGGTCAGGACGGTCCAGCGGCCGGAACCCCACCTTCTCGTAGACGCCGTGGGCGGTGCTGGTGGCGAGCAGGAGACGGCGCAGCCCGTACGGCCGCAGGTGCTCGCGGATGGCGCCGACCATCGCCGTCCCGAGGCCCTTGCCCCGCACCGACGGGTCGACGTACACATCCGCGAGCCAGCCGAACAGCGCCTCGTCGGTCACCACGCGCGCGTACGCCACCTGCTCTCCCGAGGCCGTGTCGTACACCCCGAAGTTCAGCGAGGCGGCCATCGCGCGCTCGTGCGTCTCGCGGGGGCGGCCGGTCGCCCAGTACGTGTCGGTGGACAGCCAGCCGTGGACACGGTCGACGTCGACGCGCCCGGAGTCGGCGGAGAACTCGTAGCCCTCGGGGAGGGCAGCGATGTCGGTCATGCCTGCCCCCTGCCCTGAAGCACCTCGTCGCACGCAGTCCGCAGTCGCCGTACCCCCTCCGCGATCTCCCCCGTCCCGGCGACCGCCGCGAAGCTCAACCGGAGGTGGGCCGCCGGGGGCTCGGCGCTGAAGTACGGGCGGCCGGGGGTGATCGCCACGCCCGCGCGGAGGGCGGCGGACGTGAGGGCGGACTCCCCGGTGCCGTCGGGGAGGCGGAGCCAGAGGTGGTAGCCGCCCGAGAGGATGTGCGGCAGGGCGAGCTCGGGCAGTGCGCTGCGCAGGGCGGTGGTCATGGCGTCCCGGCGGGCCTTCAGCTCGGTCGCGACGGTACGCAGATGGCGGGGCCAGGCGGGCGAGCCGACGAGTTCCAGGGCCGCTTCCTGCAACGGGCGGGGCACGAAGAAGGAGTCGACGACCTGGATCGCGCGCAGGCGTTCAAGGACCGGTCCCCGGGCGGCCAGGGCGCTGACCCGGAAGCTGGGCGAGGTCACCTTGGTCAGTGAGCCGACGTGCACGACGACGCCGTCGGGGTCGTCGGCGGCCAGCGGGCGCGGCAGCGGGCCCGCGTCCGCGTGCACCAGGCGCCGTACGAAGTCGTCCTCGACCACGAAGGCGCCCGCCTCCCGGGCGATGCCGAGCACCTCGGCGCGCCGCTCGGGGGCGAGCACGGCTCCGGTGGGGTTCTGGAACAGGGGCTGGCAGACGAACACCCGGGCGCCGCTCGCCCGGAACGCGTCGGCGAGCAGCTCAGGGCGCACCCCGTCGGGGTCCACCGGCACGGGCACCGGGCGCAGTCCGGCGGCGCGGGCGATGGCCAGCATGCCCGGGTAGGTGGGCGACTCGACGAGCACCGGCGCGCCGGGCGGGGCGAGCGCGCGCAGCGCGGTGGCCAGCGCGGACTGACCGCCCGCCGCGATCAGCACCTCGGCGGCGGTGACGGCCCCGCCGATGCCGCGCGCGAACCACTCCCGCAGTTCCGGCAGCCCCTCCATCGGCGGCCGGCCCCAGGCACCGGGGCGCCGCCCGGCACGGGCCAGCGCCGCGGCCATCGCCCGCTCCGGCTGGAGCGAGGGGTGCAGATAGCCACCGCTGAACTCCAGCACGCCCGGCGGCGGGGCGGCCAGGGAGACCGTGACCCCCGAGGCGTCGACGGTGCGCGGGACGAGTTCGGTGGCGCCGTCGGCGCTGAGCGCGACGGCCTGCCAGGAGGTGTCCCCGGTGGCCTGGGGCGCACCGCGTGTGTGGGCGCGGAAGGCGCCGGCGCCGGGCCGGGTCACGACCAGGCCCTCGGCGACCAGCTGCGCCAGCGCGCGTGAGACGGTCACCGGGCTCACCCGGTATCGCTCGACCAGGGCACGGCTCGACGGGAGCTTTCCACCAGGTGAGTAGCGGTCGAGCTCCCGCCGTAGCTGATCGGCCAGTTCGGCGACGCTGCTACGCTGTTGCATGAGAGCACAGAGTAGCGCTACTACCGCACCCGCGATAGCGGTCACCACTCGCCGACAGCGTCCCGGCGCCGGCGGCACCCTCCAGGCCGCCCTCGGCGTGGTCGCCTTCTCCCTCACCTTCCCGGCCACCGCCTGGGGCCTGGAGGGGTTCGGGCCCTGGTCGCTGGTGGCGGTGCGCAGCGTTCTCGCGGCGGCCATCGCGGGCACGTGCCTGCTGGCCCTGCGGGTACCCCCGCCCGCCCGCCGGCACTGGCCGGGGCTCGCCGTCGTCGCCGCCGGTGTGGTGCTCGGCTTCCCCCTGCTGACCACCCTCGCCCTGCAGACCTCCACCACCGCGCACGCCGCCGTGGTCGTCGGCCTGCTCCCGCTGACCACCGCGCTCTTCTCCGCCCTGCGGATGGGCACCCGGCCCTCCCGTACCTTCTGGGCGGCGGCCCTCGCGGGCGCGTGCGCGGTCCTCGCCTTCACCGTGCAGCAGAGCGGCGGCGCGCTGACGGCGGCCGACGGCTATCTGGCCGGCGCGCTGCTGGTGTGCGCGGCCGGCTACACCGAGGGCGGCCGGCTGGCCCGGGTGATGCCGGGCTGGCAGGTGATCGGCTGGGCGCTGGTGTTCTGCGTGCCGCTCACCGTCCCGGCCGCCGCGCTGGCGCTGTCGTACGAACCCGTGCGGCTGACCGCGCACGGCGTGGCCGGGCTGCTGTGGGTGGCGGCCGGCTCGCAGTTCCTCGGGCTGGTCGTCTGGTACCGGGGCATGGCGGCCATCGGGATCCCGCGGGCCAGCCAGTTGCAGTTGGCGCAGCCGCTGCTCACACTGGTGTGGTCGGTGCTGCTGCTGGGCGAGCACCTGACGGTTGCCGCTCCGCTGACGGCCGCCGCCGTGCTCGTGTGCATCGCCGTCACCCAACGGTCGCGATCGTGAGGAGGACCCGCAGATGCGCGCATCCGTGGGCGACCAGCTTGTCCAGCACGGCAGGGTGGTTGGCCAGCACGACCAGGTATCGGAAGTCGTCGAGGTGATGGGTAGGGAGGGTACTCCGCCCTACCGCGTCCGCTTCCCGGACGGTCACGAGGCCGTGATGTCCCCCGGCCCGGACTGCCAGGTCCGGCACCGGGAACAGGAACACCAGACACGGCAGTAGGGATTCAGCGCGGTGGCTTCGCCGGCTGTCCGTAGTGGTCGGCGACCACCCGCGCCATCGCCCCGATCGGATCCTTCGCGACGTCCTGCGCGGCGAAGAAGACATGACCGCGCACCTTCGCGTACCCGGCGGCGAGCGTGAGGTGCCGGGACAGCTCGACCGGGTCCTGCCAGACCGAGGGCTGCCCGGCGGCACCCGCCTTGTACAGCGCCTCGCCGACGTAGAGGTGGGTCTTCGTGCCCTTGGCGACCTCCGCCCACCAGGCGACGAGCTTGGCGTAGTCGGCGGCGGCGAAGCCGATGTTCCAGTACAGCTGCGGCACGATGTAGTCGATCCAGTGCTCGCGGACCCACGTGCGGGTGTCCGCGTGCAGGTCGTCGTACGTCTGCACGCCCGCCCGGGTGTCCGAGCCCCGCGCGTCGGTCGTGGCGTTGCGCCACACCCCGAACGGGCTGATCCCGAACCGGGTGCCGGGCCGCACCTTCCTGATCCGGGCCGCGGTCTCCCGCACCAGCCGGTCGATGTTGTCGCGGCGCCAGGCGGCACGGTTGTCGAAGTCCCCGCCGTACGCGTCGTACGCGGCGTCGTCGTCGAAGGTCTGCCCGGCGACCGGATAGGGGTAGAAGTAGTCGTCGAAGTGGACGGCGTCGACCGGGTACTTGGCGACCGCGTCGAGCATCGCGTCCTCGACGAAGGCACGCACCTCGGGCAGGCCCGGGTTGTAGTAGAGCCTGCCGCCGTACGGAACGACCCAGTCCGGGTGCCGGCGGGCGGGGTGGGAGGCGGCGAGCCTCGTCGGGTCGGTGTGGTTGGCGATCCGGTACGGGTTGCACCAGGCGTGCAGCTCCAGCCCGCGCGCGTGCGCCTCGGCGACGGCGGTGCCCAGCGGGTCCCAGCCGGGTGCCTTGCCCTGGGTGCCGGTCAGGTACTGCGACCAGGGCTCGTAGGGCGAGGGCCACAGGGCGTCCGCGGTGGGCCGCACCTGGAAGACCACGGTGTTGAGGCGGTCGCGGACGGCCCGGTCGAGGTGGGCGATCAGCTCCGTGCGCTGTTCGGCCGCCGTGAGGCCCGGGCGCGAGGGCCAGTCCCGGTTGCTGACCGTCGCCAGCCACACGCCCCGCATCTCCGTGGCCGCGCGCCGGCCGCGCGGGGCGGCCGGCGCGCTCTGCGCCATCGTCAGCGTGGACAGCGCCGCCAGCGCGAACGCGCGCCGTGACACCTGCCTCATGGACCCCATGGAGGTACCCCCATACGCTGCGGATCCGCTCCGTCACGGATCGTCTCGGGCCCAAGGATGCCCCTACCCGGGCGATCGATCATCGATACTTGGGAGTAACGTGCACGATCGGAGCAGGAGCGGAACCCGGAGCACCTGCCTCAGCCGTTGAGCAGCGAAGGGGACGACGTGACGGACATCGCCGGAGACATTGCGCGGGTCGGGGTGGTGGGCTGCGGCCAGATGGGAGCGGGCATCGCCGAGGTGTGCGCCCGCGCCGGACTGGACGTGAAGGTCGCCGAGACCACCGGCGAGGCCCTGGAGATCGGCCGCACCCGGCTGTTCAACTCCCTGAACAAGGCCGCCGAGCGCGGCAAGATCAGCGAGGAGGAGCGGGACGCCACGCAGGCGCGGCTGAGCTTCACCACCGACCTCGGCGAGTTCGCCGACCGGGACCTGGTGATCGAGGCCGTGGTCGAGAACGAGCAGGTGAAGACCGAGATCTTCCAGGTGCTCGACCAGGTGGTGACCCGGCCGGACGCGATCCTCGCCTCCAACACCTCCTCCATCCCGCTGGTCAAGCTCGCGGTCGCCACCTCGCGCCCCGACCACGTCATCGGCATCCACTTCTTCAACCCGGCCCCGGTGCAGCAGCTCGTCGAGGTGATCCCGGCGCTGACCACCTCCGAGGTGACGCTCGGCCGGGCCCAGCTCTTCGCCGAGAAGGTGCTCGGCAAGCACTCCATCCGCGCCCAGGACCGCTCCGGGTTCGTCGTCAACGCGCTGCTGGTGCCCTATCTGCTGTCCGCGATCCGCATGTTCGAGTCGGGCATCGCGAGCCGCGAGGACATCGACAACGGCATGGAGATGGGCTGCGCCCACCCGATGGGCCCGCTGAAGCTGTCCGACCTGATCGGCCTGGACACCATCGTCTCCATCGCGCATTCGATGTACCAGGAGTACAAGGAGCCGCTGTATGCCGCTCCCCCGCTGCTCCAGCGCATGGTCGAGGCGGGCCGGCTGGGCCGGAAGACGGGGTCCGGCTTCTACACGTACGGCTGATTACCCCGAGCGACGCCCTGTGGGCCCGGCACCGAGTTCGGTGCCGGGCCCATCCATTTCACTCCCCGTGTGCGCGCCGGGCACGCATATGCCCGTCGCACACGCTCCCCACGCGCCCACCAGGCGAGTTCACTCATCATGCGCATGCAAGGGATGCGGAAACAACCACGTTCGACTACGGAAAGGAGTGGACCCGTGACCGCCGATCCGGAGCATCCCGTGGTCCATGGAGAACTCGCAGAGTTACGTCGCCGCCTGGACGTGGCCTACGCCCGGGTGGAGGGCGGACTCGCCCTGCTCAGTCACCGCACCGAGGAGACCGCCAAGGAACTGGACGAGCTGAACACCCGCATGGTCTCGCTGGAACACGCACGCTGGCCCCTACCCTCGATCGCCGCGCTCACGGCCCTGGGGGCCCTGGTCGTGACGATCTGGCAGACGCTGGCCCACTAATCATCGGCGAGCCTGAGGTGATGCAGCAGCAGTAACGCGGCCGCCATGTTGGCGGCCGGGACCTCCCCACGGGCGACCATGTCGGGAACGAGTTTCAGGGGGACCCATTCCCGGCGGTCCGACTCGAAGTCGTCCACGGGATGTCCGACGTACTCGCCCTCGTCGGCCCAGTAGATGTGGTGCCGGGCGTCCGTGAGGCCGTTGGACGGCTCCACGCTCATGAGGTGGTGCAGGGGCCCCGGCCGCCAGCCGGTCTCCTCCTCGAGTTCCCTGGCGGCCGCGCACGCGATGTCCTCGCCGTCCTCGACCACCCCCGCGGCCAGTTCCCACCCCCAGCTGTCCGTGATGAAGCGGTGGCGCCACAGCAGGAGCACCTCGTTGGCCTCGTTGACGACCGTGGCCACGGCCACGGGCCGCAGCCGTATGAGGAAGTGGTCGAGGTGCCGGCCGTCCGGCAGCTCGACATCTGCGAGATTGACGCTGAACCAGCGGTTTGCGTACACAGTTTGTTCGTTCTGTTTCGTCCACTGCACGGTTCTGCCACCTTCCGCCGAGTAAGTGGCAATATCGCAGCAGCGTGTCTCCTGCACCTACAGCGGTACGCGCAGTGCCCCGTCGATGAGTTCGGCGGCTTCGGCGGTGCCCGCGCAGCCACTGCGCACGAGGTGTTCGCGTACCGCGCGCAGTCTGTCCCGCAGCCGCTGGGACTCCATGCCCCTGGCCTGCTCGGCCATCTGCACGGCCGTGGCCACCGCCTTGTCCGCGTTGCCCTGGCGGACCTCGATGGTGCTGAGCATGGCGAGCCGGTGCACCCGGCCCCGGTCGTGGGCCGGGTTGTCCACGGCCGCCGCCGCGTGCTCCCGGGCGGCGGCGAGTTCCCCGAGGCTGAGCAGCGCCTCGGCCACCTGCACGTTGACCAGGCCCGGCTGGACATAGCCGGTCTCGTCGGGCTCGTGCCCGCGCCGGATGCGTTCGGCGGCCGTCTCCGCCCGCCGGATGCAGGACAGGGCGCTCGTGCCGTCGCCGAGGTGGGCGTACGCCTTCGCCTGCATCGCGTACAGGTCGGAGGCGAGGGCGGGGGTGATGTGCCGGCCGGCGGCGCGCAGCGCGGCCTCCGCGAAGGCGACGGCCTGCCGGTACTCCCGCATGAACAGCGCCTGGTTGACCAGCAGGGCGATCACGTACGCGCCAAGTCCCCGGTCCCCGCTGGCCTTCGCCAGCCTGAGCGCCTGGTGGAAGTAGCGCTGGGCGAGCCCGTGCGCGTCGGAGTCGTACGCGCAGATGCCCGCGATCGCCACCAACCCGCCGGTGGCCCGGTGCAGTTGGCGGCCGGTCGCGTCGGTGTAGCTGCCGCGCAGCAGCGGGGCCGCCTCGGCGTTCAGGAAGCCGACGATACGGGTGCGGGTCGCTATGCCGCCGGCCTTGCGGTACATCTGCTCGTAGTGGGCGCGGGCGGCGCGCAGCATCTCGAGGTCGGCCGGGGTGACCCGGTGCCGGCCGCCGCGGGAGACGTCCACGTCCTCCGGAGGGTTCTCCCACTCCCACACCGGCATGACGGCGGGCGTGCCGGTGACCGCGGGGGCGCCGAGGATGTGCGGGCGCTGCTGTTCGTCGGAGCGCCACAGGGCGGTGGCGCGTTCGACGAAGCCGGAGAGCGAGGTGCCGTGCGGGACGCTCGGTTCGCCGGGCACGCCGAGACCGATGTCGTCGAGGGTGACGGGCCGTCGCAGCCGGGCGGCGAGCACCTCGCAGATCAGGTCGGGCACCTGGCCGCGCGGCCGCTGTCCCTTCAACCACCGTGCGACGGCGGTGTGTTCGTACCGGAGCGCGAGACCGCGTACCCGGCCCGCCTGGTTGACATGGGCGGCGAGACCGGCGTGCGAGATCCCGGCCTCGTCGAGGATCGCGTCGAGCAGAGTGTTGGGCTGCATCAAGGCCCCCCGGATGGCTCGGTGAACGCCACCTTCGTCAGGGTAGTGGGTTCGTCTTCACACGGGGTGTGAACGGAGTACGCGAATCCGCGCTGTGTGCGCGGTGTCGCTCAGCGTGTCCGGCCGCTTGACTTAACTGCCTCGCAAGAGGCCGGCCGGGCCGCCGGCTCCCCCTCGAAAAGCGGTGGCCTGGCCGCCCGCTCCGGCGCCCGTGGGCCAGGCGCGGGATGGGCGGTCGTCGCGCAGTACGAGCAGGGCGATGTCGTCCGTCGGGGTGCCGTTCGTGTGGCGGAGCAGGGCCGTGAAGACCTTGCGCAGGATCGTCTGCGGCGTCACGGAGTGACCGCCGGCGGCTTCGGCCAGCACCGTCGGCAGGGAGAAGAACCGGCCCCGCGCGTCCCGGGCGTCCTCCGCGCCGTCCGTGTAGAGGACCAGGGTCTCGCCCGGAAGCAGACGGCCGCGGTGCAGGGCGGGCAGGTCGGGCGGGAGCGGGAAGAGGCCGAGCGGCGGGAGGGGGTCCGCTCGGGTCAGGGGCTCGATCCGGGCACCGCTGAGCAGGTACGGCCAGGGATGGCCGCAGTTCAGGGCGTGGATCTCGCCGTCGTGGGTGAATTCCAGCAGGAGTACGGTGACGAACTCCTCGGCGACCGGTGTGTCCGGCTCCAGGCCGCTCCAGGGGTGTTCGGTCCGGGCCCGCTCGCGCAGGTGGCGGGCCAGGGTGCGGTCCAGGCGCCGCAGGACCTGGTCGAGGGCGGGCTCGTCGTGGGCGGCCTCGCGGAAGCTGCCGAGGACGGCGGCGACGGTGCCGATGGCGGACAGGCCGTGGCCGCGCACATCGCCCATGACCACGCGTACGCCGTGCTCGGTGGCCACCGCCTCGTAGAGGTCGCCGCCCATCGCCGCCCCGCGGTCGGCGGAGAGCTGCGCCGCGGCGACGCTCAGACCGCCCACGCGGGGCGGCGGCGGCCGCAGCAGCACGCTCTGCGCGGCGCCCGCGACCCTGCGGGCCTGCCTGAGCTCGTGCAGGAGGGTCCTGTGGACGTGGACGATCAGGCCGGTGCCGACCGCCAGAGCGCCCCACCCCGTGGGCACCGCCAGCGCCAGTGCGCGGCGCAGCGGCCGGCGTACGTAGCCCTGGCGGGTGGGTGCGCGTGCCTTGATACGGATCATGCCGGTGGCCCCCCCATGCAGGTCCTGACGGAGCAGAATCGGACCGGCCCCGAGAGGCCGGTCCGATTCTGTCGACGTCATGGCCCGGAGGGGCCGGATCACCCGCGGTTCTCACCCGAATGAGTGAGCACTCGGCGGGCTCCTGCATTTATGCAGGTGAAGCGCCCCGTGGGGGGCGCTTCACGGCTGGCTTCACGGCTAGCTCCGCAACACCGCTCCCGTGCGCTCGCCCGCGAGAGCGACCGCCGCGTCACGGGCGGCGGAGGCCTCGTCCACGGTCAGCGTCCGGTCCCCCGCGCGGAACCGCAGCGCGTACGCCAGGGACTTCCTGCCGTCGCCCAGCTGCTCGGCGTTCTCGTAGACGTCGAACAGGCGGATGGACTCCAGGAGTTCACCGGCGCCCTCGCGCAGCGCGGCCTCGACGTCCGCGTGCGGGACGGGCTTGTGGACCACCAGGGCGACGTCCTGCGTGGCGACCGGGAAGGTCGAGATGCGCGGCGCCTGCGGGGTGCCGTCGCCGACCGTCTCCAGGGCGTCCAGGTCGATCTCCATGGCGGCGCTGCGCTCGGCCAGACCGAGAGCCTTCAGCACGCGCGGGTGCAGCTCACCCGCGTGGCCCACGACCCGCTCGCTGCCGTCCACGACGACCGCGAGCTCGGCGCAGCGGCCCGGGTGCCACGGACCGTACTGGCCCTTGCGGACGATGAGCTCGGCACCGGCTTCGCGGGCGACGGCGCGGGCGGCCTCGACGGCGTCGGCCCAGTCGGCGGGGCGGTCCTTGCCCCACCAGCCGGCCTGCTCGCGGGCCCCGGCGAGGACGACGGCCACGTGCCGCGGCTGATCGGGCAGCGCGGCGTCGAGCCGCGCGAGCTCCTCGTCGGTGGGGCGCCGGTCGACGGGCAGGTGCCCGGCGACGCGCTGCTCCTCACGCGGGTGGAAGACCAGGCCCGTCTCGAACAGCGCCAGGTCGTGCGAACCCCGGCCGGCGTTGCGCCGCAGGGCGCCCAGCAGGCCCGGCAGCAGCGTCGTGCGGAGCGCGGGCTCCTCGTCGCTGAGCGGGTTGACCAGCTTGACGGCACGGCGGGCCGGGTCGTCTGCCTCCAGGCCCAGCTGGTCGAAGACCTGCTCGGCGACGAAGGGGTAGTTCGGCGCCTCGACGTAGCCGACACCGGCCAGCGCCCGGCCGACCCTGCGGTGCAGCCGCTGGCGGTGCGTCAGACCGCGGCCCGAGGGGGGCTTGGGCAGCGTGGAGGGCAGGTTCTCGTAGCCCTCCAGGCGGATGACTTCCTCGGCCAGGTCGTTGGGCTCGGCGAGGTCGGGCCGCCAGGACGGAACGGTGACGATCAGCTCGTCCTGCCCGTAGACGTCGCAGCCGACGTCCTGGAGACGGCGTACGACCGTCTCACGGCCGTAGCCGACGCCCGCGACCTTGTCCGGGTGGTCGGCCGGGACGGTGATGGTGTGCGGCGCGGAGGGCGCGACGACCTGGGTGACGCCCGCCTCGGCGGTGCCGCCGGCGAGCAGCACCAGCAGGTCCACGGTGCGCTGGGCGGCGGCAGCGGCGGCCTGCGGGTCGACGCCGCGCTCGAAGCGGCGGGACGCCTCCGACAGCAGCTTGTGGCGGCGGGCCGTGCGCGCGATCGCGACGGCGTCGAAGTGGGCCGCCTCGATGACCACGTCGGTGGTGGCGTTCGCGCCGTTCTCGGGGGCCTCGTGGTCCGCGATCTCGGTGTTGGCGCCGCCCATGACGCCGGCCAGGCCGATCGGCCCGCGCTCGTCGGTGATGACCAGGTCCTCGGCGTGCAGCTTGCGCTCGACGCCGTCGAGGGTGACGAGCTTCTCGCCCTCCTCGGCCCGGCGCACCCCGATCGTGCCCTGGACCAGCTGCCGGTCGTAGGCGTGCAGGGGCTGGCCCAGCTCCATCATCACGTAGTTGGTGATGTCGACGGCGAGCGAGATCGGGCGCATGCCGACCTTCTGCAGCCGGCGCTGGAGCCAGATCGGGGAGCGCGCCTCGGGGCTCAGGCCGGTGACCGTGCGGGCCGTGAAGCGGTCGCAGCCGTGCGGGTCGGAGACCTGGACCGGGTATCCGAAGGCGTTCGGGCCGGGTACGTCGATGAGCGCCGGGTCGCGCAGCGGCAGGCCGTAGGCGATGGCGGTCTCGCGGGCGACACCGCGGATGGACAGGCAGTCGCCGCGGTTGGCGGTGACGGCGATGTCGAGGACCTCGTCGACCAGCTCGAGCAGCTCGATGGCGTCCTTGCCGACCTCGGTCTCCGGCGGCAGCACGATGATCCCGTGGCTGCCGTCGTCGCCCATGCCCAGCTCGTCGCCGGAGCAGATCATGCCGTGCGACGTCCTGCCGTACGTCTTGCGGGCGGCGATGGAGAAGCCGCCGGGCAGGGTGGCACCCGGCAGGACCACGACGACCTTGTCGCCGACCGCGAAGTTGCGGGCGCCGCAGACGATCTCCTGGGGCTCACCGGTGCCGTTGGCCCGGCCGACGTCGACGGTGCAGAAGCGGATCGGCTTCTTGAAGCCCTCCAGCTCCTCGATGGTCAGCACCTGGCCGACGACCAGCGGGCCCTTGAGGTCGGCGCCGAGCTGCTCGACGGTCTCGACCTCGAGGCCGGCCGAGACGAGCTTCTCCTGGACGTCGCGGCCGGTTTCCGTCGCCGGCAGGTCGACGTACTCCCGCAGCCAAGAAAGCGGGATCCGCATCAGATCTCCATCCCGAACGGCCGGGTGAACCGGACGTCACCCTCGACCATGTCTCGCATGTCCTCGACGTTGTGGCGGAACATCAGCATCCGCTCGATGCCGAACCCGAAGGCGAAGCCGCTGTACTTCTCGGGGTCGACGCCGCAGGCGGTGAGCACCCGCGGGTTGACCATGCCGCAGCCGCCCAGCTCGATCCAGCCCTCGCTGGAGCAGGTGCGGCAGGGCCGGTCGGGGTTGCCGACCGAGTCGCCCTTGCAGACGTAGCAGAGCATGTCCATCTCGGCGCTCGGCTCGGTGAACGGGAAGAAGTTCGGCCGCAGCCGGGTCTTCATGCCCGCACCGAACAGCGACTGGACCATGTGGTCCAGGGTGCCCTTGAGGTCGGCCATGGTCAGGCCCTCGTCCACGGCGAGCAGCTCGACCTGGTGGAACACCGGCGTGTGCGTGGCGTCCAGCTCGTCGGTGCGGTAGACGCGGCCGGGGCAGATCACGTACACCGGCAGCTCGCGCCCCAGCAGGGAGCGGATCTGGACCGGCGAGGTGTGGGTGCGCAGCACGACGCCGGACTCGGTGCCGCCGTTCGGCCCCTGGACGAAGAAGGTGTCGGCCTCACCACGCGCCGGGTGGTCCGGGCCGATGTTCAGGGCGTCGAAGTTGAACCACTCGGCCTCGACCTGCGGGCCCTCGGCGACCTCGTAGCCCATGGCCACGAAGATGTCCTCGATCCGCTCCGACAGCGTGGTCAGCGGATGCCGGGCGCCGGCCGGGACGCGGTCGTACGGCAGGGTGACGTCGACGTCCTCCTCCACCAGCACGCGGGCGTCGCGCTCGGCCTCCAGCTCGGTCTGGCGGCCGGCGAGCGCCTTGTTGACGGCGCCGCGGGCCATGCCGACGCGCTTGCCGGCGTCGGCCTTGGCGTGCGGGGGCAGGGCGCCGATCTCGCGGTTGGCGAGGGCCAGCGGGGAGGCGGGGCCGGTGTGGGCGACCTTGGCCTCGTGGAGCGCGTCGAGGGAGTCCGCGGCGGCGAAGGCGGCGAGCGCCTCGTCCCGCATGCGCTCGATCTCTTCCGGTTTCAACGCCTCGACCTCTACAGGGTCGTACGACTTATTCGGTGCCGACATCTCTTCCCGTGCTTCCGATTGGCTGGCTGGTGTGCCCCGTCTTCGACCCGGACCGGGACCTAGACCTGGACGATCCGTCTCTGGTTTTGGACACAAAGGTGCCAATGGCCGAGTCTAACGGGGCCGGGGAACGCGGATGCGCCCGCGGGCGGCTCATGCCAGATAGGCCGGCGCGCCCACGGGCAACGTAAATCGGAACTCGGCGCCGCCACTGGGGGCGCGGCCGACCGTGATGGTGCCGCCGTGGGCCTCGACGATGCCCTTGACGATGTAGAGCCCGAGGCCGGTGCCGCCGCGCTTGCTGCCCCGCCAGAAGCGGGTGAAGACGCGGTTCATGGACTCCTCCGGGATGCCGGGCCCCTCGTCGCTCACCGTGACCGACGTGGCTGCGTTCTCGCCGTCCTCGCCCTCGCGCGGGGATGCCGAGGGCGTCACGTCAATGGTGACGGTTCCCTCGCCGTGCCGCACGGCATTTTCGATGAGGTTGCTGAGCACCTGGTCGACCTTGTCGGGGTCGGCCCAGAGGGCGGGCAGCGGCTGCTCGATGCGGAGCAGGAAGCGGTCGGCGGGCTGTCCGGCGGCGACATAGGCCTGGATGTGCCGTCCGACGGCGGCGCCTATGTCCACGGGCTGGCGGCGGACCTCCAGGCGCCCCGAGTCGATGCGCGAGATGTCGAGCAGCTCGGCGATGAGCCGGGTGACGCGGTCGGCGTCGGCGTCGACGGTCTCCAGCATCAGCCGCTTCTGGTCGTCGGTGAACCTCTCCCACTTGGCCAGCAGCGTGGCGGTGAAGCCCTTGACGGAGGTGAGCGGGGAGCGCAGTTCGTGGGCGACGGTGGCGATCAGCTCGGCGTGGCTGCGTTCGGTGCGGCGGCGGGCCTCGGTGTCGCGGAGGGTGACCACTACGCGGCGGACGGGTCCGGTGGGTTCGGCGCGCACATAGCGGACGGAGACGAGGACCTCCCGGACACCGGGGAGCAGGAGGTTGCGCTCGGGCTGCCGGACCCGGATGGCGAGCCCGCCGTAGGGGTCGGTGAGCTGCCACCAGCGCCGTCCCTCCAGGTCCTCTAAAGGCAGGGCCTTCTCCAGGCGCTGCCCGAGGGCGTCGGCGGCGCGGACCGCGGTGATGCGCTCGGCGGCGGCGTTGAAGCAGATGACCCGGCCGTCCTCGTCGGCGACGACGAGACCGTCGGGCAGGTCGTCCGGGTCGATGCCGAGCTCGGTGAGGTCGGCGGGCCGGGACGCGGGTGTGCGTCGCACGTCCCGCCCTTCCGGCGCCGTGCTGGTGCCGACGACACTCATCCCCGTACCCCACCTCTCAGACGGCGCAGGGCCCCGAGCTGGTCACCTTACTAGCTGTGGGTGACGGAGCGGCACCCTCCGGAGGCGCGCTGTGCACGGGCTGACGCGTAGAGACATACGGCGGCGGCCGTGGCGAGGTTCAGACTCTCGGCCTTTCCGTGGATCGGGACGCGCACGACGGCGTCCGCGAGCGCGCGGGTCTCCTCCGGGAGCCCCCAGGCCTCGTTTCCGAACACCCATGCGGTGGGGCCGCCCATGGCGCCCTTGTCGAGCTCGTCGTCGAGGTCGCGGTCACCGGCGCCGTCGGCGGCGAGGATGCGGACACCTGCCTGCCGCAGCCCGGCCACGGCCTGCTCGACGGGCACGCCCACGGCGACGGGCAGGTGGAACAGCGAGCCCACGGAGGCGCGGACGGCCTTCGGGTTGTACAGGTCGACGGAGGCGTCGGTGAGGATCACGGCCTCGGCGCCGGCCGCGTCGGCACACCGGAGTACGGTCCCGGCGTTGCCCGGGTCCCGCACATGGGCGAGCACGGCGACGAGCTTGGGCCGGCGGGCGAGGACGTCCTCGAAGGGCGTGTCCAGGAACCGGCAGACCCCGACCAGCCCCTGCGGGGTGACGGTGGTGGAGATGTCGGCGATGACGTCCTCGGCGGCGAGGTGCACACGGGCCCCTGCGTCCCGGGCCGCTCCGACGATGTCGGCGTACCGCTCCGCGGCCTCGACCGTGGTGAACAGCTCGACCAGGGTGGGGGTGCCGTCCACGCGATGCCCCGAGGCCTCCCTGACGGCCTGCGGCCCCTCCGCGAGGAACAGCCGGTCCTTCCCCCGGAAGTTCCGCTTCCCCAGCCGCCGCGCGGCAGCCACACGTGCGGAACGGGGTGAGATCAGCTCGGGGGTGGCGGGGGGCATGGGTTCACCTTCGGGGTTCGGATGTCGTTGACCGGGCGGCGGCCGCGTCTCCGGGCCGATCGGTTGTCCGGGGGGCATATCGGCTGTCCCCGTCAGCCGCGGCACCCTTTCTCCGCCGCGACGGCGCTCCGCCACGACGGCGGTCTTCGGCGGTGCCGAACCCGGCGTTGCGACGCGCAGCGGTGGAACTCACCGCAGGAGGACACTCACCGGCGCCGACGGGGTACGGCTTGCCGCAAGCGCAGGACCCGCAGGCTCGTAGCCTGCGGGTCCTGTGGTCACGTCGGCTGAAGCCAGCGCAGCGTCACGCGGCCTTCGGCGCGTTGACGTCCGACGGCAGCGCCTTCTGCGCGACCTCGACGAGCGCGGCGAACGCGTTCGCGTCGTTGACGGCCAGCTCGGCCAGGATCTTGCGGTCGACCTCGACGTTCGCGGCCTTCAGACCCTGGATGAAGCGGTTGTACGTGATGCCGTTGGCGCGGGCAGCGGCGTTGATGCGCTGGATCCACAGCTGACGGAAGTCACCCTTGCGCTTCTTGCGGTCGTTGTAGTTGTAGACCAGCGAGTGGGTGACCTGCTCCTTGGCCTTGCGGTACAGACGCGAACGCTGACCGCGGTAACCGGAAGCCTGCTCGAGGATCGCCCGGCGCTTCTTGTGGGCGTTGACTGCCCGCTTGACGCGTGCCACTTGTTAACTCCTTGTAGCGGGGCCGTGGGGGTACTCACACGACCCGGAAACGATTGGGTCCCGGTCCAGACGCACGGCGCTCGGTCGGCGCCGTCGCGTCACTTGCCGAGAAGCTTCTTGATCTTCGCGGCGTCGCCCGGGGCCATCTCGGCGTTGCCGGTGAGGCGACGCGTCACGCGGGACGACTTGTGCTCGAGCAGGTGGCGCTTGCCGGCGCGCTCACGGAGCACCTTGCCGGAGCCGGTGACCTTGAAGCGCTTGCTGGCACCGCTGTGCGACTTGTTCTTCGGCATAGCGCCGTTCTCTCCTCGTCGGGTGGCGCTCCGATGCCCGGTCGCGAAAACCGGGCACGGTGGAGCGTCGCTGTTGTATCGGTTACGTCCTGGGGACTCTCGTCCCCCGGGATCACGCCTCTGCAGGCTCCTCGGACGGCGCCTCGACCTCGGCCTCGGCAGCATCCTCGGCCTCGAACTCGGCAGCGTTCTGCGACCGACCGGGGTTGGCCTTCGCTTCCGCCTTGCGGGCTTCCTGCGCCTGCCTGGCCTCGGCCATCGCCTCGGTCTTCTTCTTGTGCGGACCGAGAACCATGATCATGTTTCGGCCGTCCTGCTTCGGGTTCGACTCGACGAAACCGAGGTCCTGGACGTCCTCCGCGAGACGCTGCAGCAGTCGGTAGCCCAGCTCCGGGCGGGACTGCTCGCGACCACGGAACATGATCGTGATCTTGACCTTGTCGCCCTGCTTGAGGAACCGGACGACGTGACCCTTCTTGGTGTCATAGTCGTGCGGGTCGATCTTCGGCCGGAGCTTCATCTCCTTGATGACCGTGTGCGCCTGGTTCTTGCGCGCCTCACGGGCCTTCATGGCCGACTCGTACTTGAACTTCCCGTAGTCCATGAGCTTGCACACGGGCGGACGGGCGTTCGCCGCGACCTCGACCAGGTCCAGGTCGTACTCCTGCGCAAGCTCCAGTGCCTTGGCCAGCGGGACGATGCCCACCTGCTCGCCACTGGGACCGACAAGTCGCACCTCGGGAACGCGAATCCGGTCGTTGATGCGGGGCTCGGCGCTGATGGATCCTCCTCGGTAGCACCACGCGACGGTCTGGCGGACAGCCGCGTAACGTCTTATGCGTTAAGACCTAACCGCGCCGAAGCACAAAAAATGCCCCGGACGATCACAGGCGGGGCTCCAATGACTACCGGAGCACCGCCGCGGTGAACGCGGGGCGCGCTTTCGGGCGACTCCATCGTCCGTACGGAACGATGGTGGCCGCCTGACCGGGTGACCTGCCGTCCCGGGGGGCGGTCAGGTGGGAGATCGGAGCCTCCACTTGTGGGCCGGACATCCAGGTGTCCAGCCGGTCGTTACACAAGGTTAGCAGCAACGGTGGGGAAGGGCTAATCGGAACGCGTCGCAGGTGACCGCTTATCGTGTGGGCATGAGTGAGACCTCCCCCTCCGGCCCCGCCGAGCAGCCCGACTTCGACGAGATGACCCGCGACATCGCCGAGGTCCCCGCGGTCGAGGTGATCGTGACGGTCGCCGTCAACCTGATGAGCGCCGCCGCCGTGAAGCTGGGCCTGACCGAGGAGGGCGACAAGCACAAGGACCTCGACGAGGCCCGCAAGCTGGTGACCGCCCTCGCCGGTCTGCTGGACGCGAGCGCCACCGAGATCAGCTCCTTCCACGCGGCCCCGCTGCGCGACGGCCTGAAGTCGCTCCAGCTGGCGTTCCGCGAGGCGTCGCTCGTCCCCGACGAGCCGGGCCAGGGCCCCGGTGAGAAGTACACCGGCCCGGTCTACGGCTAGTCCGTCCCGCGCCACCTCATCCGCGTACGAACAAGGGCTCGCCTGGGGGCGTCGTCCCGGCCGGCAGCAGCGCCAGGTCGAGACCGTGCACCAGGCGGGCCCTGAGTGTGTCGTCGGCGGCCAGGCGCCGGGCCACCGCGCCCGCGGCCTCGTCGGGGGCGGCGGCGGGGTCGAGCACCAGGGCGAGCGTGCCGTCCGCCCGGCCGGGGCCGAGGTGGGCGCGGAGCACGGCGGGCTCGGCGGCCACGGCGGCGCGTACGGCCTCGACGACGGCGGGGTCGGCCAGCGGGTCGGTCGTCGTACGGCCCTCGGCCAGCGCGAGCAGCGCGGGGCCCGTCAGCTCGAACGGCACCGGACCCGACATGTCCAGCACGATCGTGTCCGCCTTCTCGTGCGCGGCGGCCTGGAGTGCCTGGTGCAGGGGTACGGCGACGGGCCGGGCCCCGGGGTCCCAGCGGGCCAGCGAGTCGGTGGAGGTGAAGGCGGGCAGGGCGGTGCGGGAACCGGCCTTCAGGGTCGGCACGGCCATGTCGCTGGTCTTCTCGCGGCGCAGCCCAGGAGCTTCGCGCCCCTCCTGACTGTCCTCCTCGACCTCGCCCAGTACCGCCACGACCGGAACCAGCAACCGGGCGCCCTTCAGCGCCTCCAGGACGGGTCCCACGGCGGTGCGGTCCTCGGCCCACGCGGCCAGCGCGGCGCTCAGCCGGGGGTCGGCGGAGCCGTCGTCGTCGGAGAAGCCGGGGTCGGGAATGTTCTTGTTCGCCACGGTCACCGACCCTATCGGGGGGAAGCTGCCGGGCTCGTGCGGCCCCTGACACCCCGCGGTCACGGCTTTCACGGGAATCTCAGTTTTCCCTGACGCAGTTCTCACTTGCGTCCAACGGAGCGCACAGCCCCCGCCCCGAGCATCGCGGGCATGGAGTCTTCCAGAGCCCGCCGGCGCCGCCGCGCGCGCCCGTCCCGGCGCCGTCCGCTCCTCTGCACGGCGCTCGCCGCCGTCACCATGGTCGGCGGCACGGCCGCGGGGACCGCGTACGTGAAGGCACGGGCGCACACCGGCCCCGTATCCTCGGCGGCGTCACCGTCGGCCTCCTCCTCGGCCCCGGCGGGTGGGGAGGCATCGGTGGAACCCGTGGCGGAGCCGTCGGCGGACCGCGAAGCGCTGCTGGCGAAGGCCATGAAGGCGGTCACCGTGCCGTCGGCCGCGAAGGTGTCGACGGCCGTGCTGGACCTCGACTCGGGTGCGAGCGCCACGTACGGCGACGCCCTCTTCGACACGGCGAGCATCGTCAAGGTCGACATCCTGGCGACGCTGCTGTTGCAGGCCCAGGACGCGGGCCGGAATCTCACGGCGACGGAGAAGGCGTACGCCACGAAGATGATCGAGAACAGCGACAACGACTCCGCGACGGCGCTGTGGCACGCCATCGGGGCGGCGGACGGGCTCGACGCGGCGAACAAGCGGTTCGGGCTCACGGACACCGCGGGCGGCGACGGCGAGCTGTGGGGGTTGACCCAGACCACCGCGGCGGACCAACTCGTGCTGCTCCAGCAGGTGTTCGGGGACGACTCGAGGCTGAGCGAGGCCTCGCGGGCGTATGTCCAGGGGCTGATGAAGGCCATCGAGCCGGACCAGGACTGGGGTGTCTCCGCAGCGGCCGACGGCTCCGCGTGGGCGCTGAAGAACGGCTGGCTGGCCCGCAGCACGACCGGTCTGTGGGACGTCAACAGCATCGGGCGCGTCACGGCGGGCGGCGACGACTACCTGGTCGCCGTGCTGTCGAACGGCAACGCCGGCCAGGCGACGGGCATCTCACTGGTGGAGGCGGCGGCCAAGGCGACGGTGTCGGTGTTCACCGGCAACGGCGCCACGCCGTCGGCCTCGCCCACGGCTTCGTCCACAGCGTCCGAGCGGGGGTGACGGGCGGCGGCTCAGAAGCCGTCCTGTCCCTGCTCCTGTCCCTCGCGGCGCCGCCGCCACAGGACGCCCGCCGCCACCAGGAGCACCCCGCCGGTGCTGCCGGCCAGCGGTCCCGCCCAGTCCGACGCGCCGCCGGTGGCCTCGGCGGTGTCCGGGCCGGAGCCGAAGTACTTCTCGCTGTGGGAGGCGGTCCGTATACCCTCCGGCCCGAGGCGCGCGGCGGCCTTGATCGCGGCGGCGGGGTCGATCATGCCGTAGCCGCGGGAGTCGTCGCGGCCGCCGCTGGGCGCGTCCCGGGCGGTGTCCTCCAGGAGCTTCTTGATCTGGGCCGGGGTCAGACCGGGGTGGGCGGCCTTGACCAGCGCGACCGCGCCGGAGACGAAGGCGGAGGCCGCGCTCGTCCCCCACCCCTGGTAGTACTTGTGGTCCGGATCGGCGATGACGACGTCGACGCCGGGGGCGCTCACGGTGGCGTACCAGCGGCGGGTGGAGAAGTCGGCGCGGGTGCCGTAGCGGTCGACGGCGGTCGCGGCGATGACGCCCGGGTAGGCGGCCGGGTAGGAGATGTGGTCGCCCTTCTTGCCCCCGTTGCCGGCCGAGGCGACCACGACGACGCCCTTCTTCAGGGCGTACTGGACGGCCTCGTCCTCGCTGGGTTCGGGGTGGGCGGAGACGGAGTCGTCGCCGAGGGAGAGGTTGATGACGTCGACGCCCTGGTCGGCGGCCCAGCGGATGCCCTCGGCGAGGGCGTCGCCGCGGGTGGCGCGGGCCTTGCCGCGGGCGGAGTCGCCGTCCTCCAGGATCACCCGGACGGGGAGGATCTTCGCCTCGGGGGCGATACCGATGACGCCGTCTCCGTCGCCGGGACCGTGTCCGTGGCCGGCGATGATGCCGGCCATCGCGGTTCCGTGCCGGGCCCAGGCGCGGTCGCCGCGCTGGGCGCCGAAGTTGATCATGTCCTTGCCGGGCAGGACGTTGCCCACCAGGTCCGGGTGGTCGTCCTCGACGCCGGTGTCCAGGACGGCGACGGTGATGCCCTTGCCCTTGGTGGTGCGCCAGGCCTCCTGGGTGTGCATCGCCGACAGGGCCCACTGCTGGGCGCGGATGCCGTCGGCGTACGCCGCGGTGGACGGCAGGAGGGCGATCGAGCCGGCGAGGAGAAGACTCAGGGCCGCGCCGCCGGTCGTACGGTTCATGAGGGGCTCTCCGTGGCCGAGCTGACGGTCTTGCGCAGGCGCCGTTCGATGCGGTCGGCCAGGCCCTGCGCCTCGTTGCCGAGCCCCGCCTGGGCGGGGGCCGAGGTGGCGCCGGAGCGCATGGCCTGCGCCGCGGGCTGCGGGTCGTCGACGGTGCGGCCGTCTGCCCAGCCGGAGACGGCGTAGGCGACCACCGGGGCGTCGGTGAGGACGGAGATGGTCCAGGAGGCGCGCTGCCTGGCGCCGAAGGCCGCGGCGGCGGTGCCCTTCGCGGCGTACGGGCGGGGCATCAGGTCGGTCCGGCCGCCGAGGCCCTCACTCTGGAAGCGGGCGGCCAGGGAGCTCATGGCGGTGCTGTCGGCCTTGGTGAAGAGCAGGCCTACGGTGGTGACGTAGCTCTGGGTGGCGTCGGTGTACGTGGCGCGCAGCAGCCGCCGGCAGCCGACGGGGGCGAGCGCCTTGGCGAGCAGCGGGTCGAAGGCGTTCGCGCAGCCGGTGTCCGGGGCGACGGCGATCCGTATCCAGGTGCGGTCCGCGCCGCCGGGGCCCGCGCCGGTGCCCTCCACGGTGGGCGGGAAGAGCTGGTCGACGGGCACGCTGTGCCACAGGTCGGCGGCAGCCGTGTAGCCGGTCCCGGGTCCGGTGCCCCCACCGTCCCCGGTGAGCCAACTGCCGGTCACCGCACCGCCGATGAGCCCGAGTCCGAGGACGACACAGGCGGCGGCAGCGACGGTGCTGGACCGCACCCGCGCGCCCAGCGGCCGGGGCCGCCCGCGCTCGTCGTACCCCTCGGCCTGCCCGAACGTCACGACGGGCGGCACCGTCGCGCTCCAGGAGAGCGCCGGGTCCGGGGTCGGTACGGGGGCCGTGACGGTCGGGGTGCGCGGCGTGTCCTGGGCGGCGGCCACGCGGGATGCGTCACCGCTCGCGCGGGATGCGTCAGCGCTCGCCGCGTCGGACTTCGCCTCCGCCAGGATCCGGCGCAGCCGGGCCGTCGTCTCCGAGGGGGTTTCGGCCGGGGGGCGGGCGGGCCGGGGCGGGATCCGGTCCGCCGAGGGGGTGCCGGGCTTGCGCGGCTCCCGTCCTACGGTCGGCGGGGCGTCGGGGAAGCGGGCGGAGGCGGGTGGCGGCGGCGCCGTCGGGGTCGATGGGGCCGTCGTGGCCGTCGGGCTGGGGTTGCGCGCCGCGAAGGCGGGACGGACATAGGGGAAGTCCGGCCGCGAGCCCGGGCCGCCCGAGCCGGGACGGGTCGCCTTCTGGTCCCCCGCACCCCGGGCCCCCGGCACACCGGAGTTCGGCCGCACCGGCGCACTCGGCCGACGCGAGCCGGCCGACACCCCGCCGGTCGCCGTGCGCGTGCCGGAGGAGCCGTCGCCGGGCACCGTACGCGCCCCTGCGGAAGCACTGGCGGTACCGCCCGCCGGACGCGGACCCGAAGCCGCGCCGCCACCCGCCGGACGCGAACCGGACGGAACGCCGGCCGCCGTACGCGAAGAAGAGGTGCCGTCACCGGCCGCCGGACGCCCCGAGGAAGAAGTACCGCCGCCCACCGGGCGAGAACTCAACGGCATCACGCCCCCCGCCGGACGCGGACCGGACGAAGCGGCGCCGCCCGCCGGACGCGTGGCCGAAGGGGTGCCGCCGGGCTCGGGGCGGTCGGTGCGGTCGGGAGCCGTGTCGGTCGTCGCCGTGCGGCCGTACGGCGGGTTCGTGCCCGGATCCGGCACGGGGCCGCTCTCCCGCGCGCCCTCCGGCCGCGACTCCCCTTCCGGGATGTCGGCGCCCGGCGGGGTGGGGTTGTGGGAGGGGCGTGGCGGGACGGGGGCGTGCCGCGCTTCCGTGCTCATGCACCCCCCGCTTCCTCGTGCCGTTACGCATACCCGCACACGCGGACCGGCATCCCGGCGCGGAGCAAGCGGCCGGGGTGGTTCCACTGTGCGTGTGCGCGTCACTCTACGGCTTGACCACGGTCGAACGGGAACCAGTCCACGAGGCCGGGGCATCTGCCCGGAACGTCCCCCTACCCTGCGGTAATCCTGTCTGGCAGGCTTCGTGCATGACTGCGCGCGCCTCCGACCGGGCCCGTTACGACAGGGCCACCGCCCATCTCGACGCCCCCCTCGCGATCGTGGACCTGGACGCCTTCGACGCCAACGCGGACGATCTCGTCCGGCGGGCCGGCGGCAAGCCGATCCGCGTGGCCAGCAAGTCCGTGCGCTGCCGCGCCCTGCTGGAGCGGGTGCTGGCGAAGGACGGGTTCGCCGGCATCATGTCGTTCACGCTGGCCGAGTCGCTGTGGCTCGCCCGCTCCGGCTTCGACGACGTACTGCTCGCGTACCCGTCCGCCGACCGGACCGGTTACGCGGAACTGGCGGGCGATCCCAAGCTCGCCGCCGCCGTCACGGTGATGATCGACGACCTCGCCCAGCTGGATCTGATCGACGCCGCCCGTGCCGGTGGCCGTGAAGTGGTGCGGGTCTGCCTGGAGTTGGACACCTCGCTGAAGCTGCTGGGCGGGCGGGTGCGGGTGGGGGCGCGCCGTTCGCCGCTGCACTCCCCCGCCCAGGTGGCCGACCTGGCGCGGGCCGTGAGCCGGCGGCCGGGTTTCCGGCTGGTGGGGATCATGGCGTACGAGGGGCACATAGCCGGGGTCGGTGACGCGGTCGCGGGCCGGCCCTTCCGGTCCCGCGCCGTCCGGCTGATGCAGGCCACCGCCCGCCGGGAACTGGCCGAGCGGCGGGCCGCGGTGGTGCGGGCGGTCCGGGCGGTGGCGCCCGGGCTGGAGTTCGTCAACGGCGGCGGCACGGGCAGTGTGCAGCACACCGCGGCGGAGTCCTCCGTCACGGAGATCGGGGCCGGTTCGGGCCTGTACGTGCCGCGTCTGTTCGACAACTACACGTCCTTCACCGGCCGCCCCGCCGCCCTCTTCGCCATGCCCGTGGTACGGCGGCCGGGCGTGGGCGTCGTCACCGTGCTCGGCGGCGGCTATCCCGCCTCCGGGGCCCCCGGCCCCGACCGGCTGCCGGTGCCGTACCTGCCTGAAGGGCTGCGGTACGACCCCCAGGAGGGGCCCGGCGAGGTGCAGACCCCGCTGCTCGGCTCACCCGCCGACGATCTGCTGATCGGCGACAAGGTGTGGTTCCGGCACGCGAAGGCCGGTGAGCTGTGCGAGCGGTTCGACGTCCTGCACCTGATCGAGGGGGACGCGGTGACGGCGACGGCGCCGACGTACCGGGGCGAGGGCCACACGTTCCTGTGACCCTCGGTATCCCGGGGCCGCCTAGGGCCTGTCTGACAATTCCCGTCGTCCGCCCGAAGGGCGGGCCCCGCGGCGTCTGGTGCGTGCGATCGCAAGGCGCCGGAGCGCCCTCGTGGCGGAGCCACGTGGGCGGTTCGGCAACGCGGCATGGGGGTCCCCCCGCGCGAGCGAAGCCGAGCGTGGGGGAGTGCGTGCCAGGCGTCGCGGGGCAGGCGGGAATTGTCAGACAGGCCCTAGAGCGGCGTGACGTACGCGCCGGAGATCCCGCCGTCCACCAGGAAGTCGGTGGCGTTGACGAAGGAGGAGTCGTCGCTGGCCAGGAAGGCGACGGCGGCGGCGATCTCCTCGGCCTCGGCGAACCGGCCGACCGGGATGTGCACCAGGCGGCGGGCGGCGCGCTCGGGGTCCTTGGCGAACAGCTCCTGGAGCAGGGGCGTGTTGACCGGGCCCGGGCAGAGGGCGTTGACGCGGATGCCCTCCCGGGCGAACTGCACGCCCAGTTCGCGGGACATGGCGAGGACGCCGCCCTTGGAGGCGGTGTAGGAGATCTGCGAGGTGGCCGCGCCCATGCGGGCGACGAAGGACGCGGTGTTGATGATGGAACCCCTGCCCTGGCGGCGCATGTAGGGGATGGCGGCCTTGCAGCACAGGTAGACGGAGGTGAGGTTGACCTCCTGGACGCGCTTCCAGGCCTCCAGGCCGGTCTCCAGGATGGAGTCGTCGTCGGGCGGGGAGATACCGGCGTTGTTGAAGGCGATGTCGACGCTGCCGTAGGTGTCGTGGGCGGCCTTGAAGAGGGCCTCGACCTGCTCGGGGTCGGTGACGTCGACCTTCACGAAGAGCCCGCCGATTTCCTCGGCGGCGGCCTTGCCGCGGGTCTCGTCCACGTCTCCGCAGACGACGTGCGCGCCTTCGGAGGCGAGCCGGCGGGCGGCGGCGAGGCCGATGCCGCTGCCGGCTCCGGTGACGACGGCGGTGCGGCCGACCAGGCGGCGGCAGATGTTTTCGGCGGTCATGTGCGGCTCAGGCCTCCGTGCTGATGAAGACGTTCTTGGTTTCGGTGAAGGCGGTCAGGGCCTCGGGGCCGAGTTCGCGGCCGAGGCCGGACTGCTTGAAGCCCCCGAAGGGTGTCCAGTAGCGGACGCTGGAGTGGGAGTTGACGGACAGGTTGCCGGCGCGGACGGCCTGGGAGACGCGCAGCGCGCGGCCGACGTCGCGGGTCCAGATGGAGCCGGAGAGGCCGTACGGGGTGTCGTTGGCGAGGCGGATCGCGTCCGCCTCGTCGGTGAAGGGCAGCAGGACGGCGACCGGGCCGAAGATCTCCTCGCGGGCCGCGGCGGAGTCGGGCCGTTCGCCGGTGAGCACGGTCGGCGGGAACCAGAAGCCGGGGCCGTCCGGTGCGCTGCCGCGCAGGGCCGGGGCGGTTTCGGGGACGTAGGACCGTACGCGGTCCAGCTGCTGACGGGAGATCAGCGGGCCCATCTGGGTCTTCTCGTCGGCCGGGTCGCCCACGACCACGGCGGCCAGGGCGTCGGCGAGGAACGCGCGGGCCTCGTCGTACACCGTCTCCTGGACGAGGACGCGGGTGCGGGCGCAGCAGTCCTGGCCGGAGTTGTCCAGGAAGGAGAAGGGGTCGAGGGCGGACGTGAGGTCGGCGTCGGCGAAGACGACGTTCGGGCTCTTGCCGCCGAGTTCCAGGGTGACCGGCTTGACCAGCCGGGCGCAGCGCTCCATGACCTCGCGGCCGGTGCGGGTCGAGCCGGTGAACACGATCTTGGCGACGTCGGGGTGGTCGACCAGGGCGCGTCCCGCGGTGTGGCCGTATCCGGGGAGCACCTGGAAGAGGTGCTCGGGCAGGCCTGCCTCCAGGGCCAGTTCGGCCAGGCGGAGGGCGGTGAGCGGGGTGGTCTCGGCGGGTTTGAGGACGACGGCGTTGCCCGCGGCGAGGGCCGGGAAGGAGCCCCACGCGGCGATGGGCAGGGGGAAGTTCCAGGGGGCGATCACGCCGACGACGCCGAGGGGTTCGTGGAAGGTGACGTTCCAGCCGCCGGGGGCCGGGATCTGCCTGCCGAGCAGGCGTTCGGCGCCGCCGGCCGCGTACAGCAGCAGGTCGCGGGCGTTGCCGGCCTCCCAGCGGGCGTTGCCGACGGTGTGGCCGGCCTCGCGGACCTCCAGCCGGGCCAGTTCCTCGACATGGGCGTCGACGGTGTCGGCGAAGCGGCGCAGCAGCCGGGCCCGGTCGGCGGGCGGGAGGGCGGCCCACTTCGTCTGGGCCCGTACGGCGCGTACGACGGCGGCGTCCACGTCCTGCGCGGTGGCGGCGGGGACGGTGGCGACGACCTCCTCGGTGGCGGGGTTGAGGACCTTCAGCTCGTGCGGGTCGGACACGTGGTGGCCTTTCACATGCGTTCGAAGGAGCGGCGCAGTTCCCAGTCGGTGACCGCGGCGTCGAAGGCGTCGAGTTCGACGCGCGCCATGTTGCGGTAGTGCGCGACGACCTCGTCGCCGAAGGCGGCCCGGGCGATCGGGCTGTTCTCCCAGAGGTCGGCGGCTTCCCGCAGGGTGGTGGGGACGTGCGCGAAGTCGGCGGTGTAGGCGTTGCCGGGGCAGGCGTCGGGCAGTTCCAGTTTCTGCTCGATGCCGTACAGTCCCGCCGCCACCAGTCCCGCCACCGCCAGGTGCGGGTTGACGTCGCCGCCGGGCAGGCGGTTCTCGAAGCGCAGGGAGCGGCCGTGGCCGACGACTCTGAGGGCGCAGGTGCGGTTGTCGTGGCCCCAGGCGACGGCGGTGGGGGCGAAGGAGCCGGACTGGAAGCGCTTGTAGGAGTTGATGTTCGGGGCGTAGAGCAGGGAGAAGTCGCGGAGCGCGGCGAGCTGTCCGGCGAGGAAGTGGCGCATGACCTCGGACATCCCCTCGGGGCCGGCCATCGCGTTGGTGCCGTCGGCGTCGGCGAGCGAGAGGTGGATGTGGCAGGAGTTGCCCTCGCGCTCGTTGTACTTGGCCATGAACGTGAGGGACATGCCCTCCTGGGCGGCGATCTCCTTGGCGCCGGTCTTGTAGATGGCGTGCTGGTCGCAGGTGACGAGGGCCTCGTCGTAGCGGAAGGCGATCTCGTGCTGGCCGGGGTTGCACTCGCCCTTGGCGGACTCGACGGTCAGGCCGGCGCCGGCCATCTCGTTGCGGATGCGGCGGAGCAGGGGCTCGATGCGGCCGGTGCCGAGGACGGAGTAGTCGATGTTGTACTGGTTGGCCGGGGTGAGGCCCCGGTAGCCGGCGTCCCAGGCCTGTTCGTAGGTGTCCTTGAAGACGATGAACTCCAGCTCGGTGCCGACCTGCGCGGTGTAGCCGAGCTCGGCGAGCCGCTCCAGCTGCCGGCGCAGTATCTGGCGGGGGGCGGCCACCACCGGGGAGCCGTCGTTCCAGGCGAGGTCGGCGATCAGCATGGCCGTGCCCTCGTTCCAGGGGACGCGGCGGAGGGTGGACAGGTCGGGGTGCATGGCGAAGTCGCCGTATCCGCGGTCCCAGGAGGACATGGCGTAGCCGTCGACGGTGTTCATCTCGGTGTCGACGGCGAGGAGGTAGTTGCAGCCCTCGGTGCCGTGCTGGAGGACCTCTTCGAGGAAGAAGCGGGCGGCGAACCGCTTGCCCTGGAGCCGCCCTTGCATGTCGGGGAAGGCCAGGACGACAGTGTCGATCTCACCGCCTGCGACGAGGGCGTGCAGTTCCTCGACGCCGAGCGGGGGTGTGCGGTCTGCCACGGGAGAGCCTCCTCAGGCTTCTTCGCGCTTTCTCGCGCTTCTTCGCGCTTCTTCGGCCGGGCCAGGAGCCATAAGGTATTGCCGAGAACCATTGCTTGGGAAGGGGGCGCGGCCGGATGTCAGTGGATGCCGACGGCGGTCTCGGCGACCGGCTCACACCGGTGCTGCGGCCGGTACGGGCGGGCAACGGCTTCGAGGAGGCGCTGGAGCAGATCCTCCAGGTGGTCCGGCTAGGCCTGGTGCCGGGCGGGGGACGGCTGCCCGCCGAGCGGGAGCTGGCGGAGCGGCTGGGCATCAGCCGGGTGACGCTGCGCGAGGTGCTGAAGGTGCTCCAGGACCAGGGTCTTGTGGAGTCCCGGCGCGGGCGGTACGGCGGCACGTTCGTGCTGCCGCGCACGGACGCGGGCGGCGAGGACGAGCTGCGGCGCCGGATCGCCGAGGTCGACATCGAGGACGTGCTCCGCTTCCGCGAGGTGCTGGAGGTGGGGGCGGCGGGGCTCTGCGCGACGCACGGACTGACCGGCCCGCAGGCGGTCCGGCTGCGCGGGGCGCTGGCCCGCACGCACGACGCGCCGCTCGCCGACTACCGTCGTCTGGACACCCTGCTCCACCTCACGCTGGCCGAGCTGTGCGGCTCGCCGACGCTGACCGCGCGGTACGCGGCCGTCCGGGCGACGGTGAACGAGCTGCTGGACTGCATCCCGCTGCTGGTCCGCAACCTGGAGCACTCGCAACGGCAGCACACAGCGCTGGTGGAGGCGGTGCTGGACGGGGACGCGGACGGGGCGCGGGAGATGATGCGGGAGCACTGCGCGGGGACGGCGGCGCTGCTGCGGGGCTTCCTGGCCTGAACAGGCTCTGCAAAGGTATGACGATGAACCATTCTATGGCTGAGAGGCCCACGTGACCGGACGACCGTTGATCGGTGTGAGCACGTACCTGGAGACGGGCGCGCGCTGGGGCGTCTGGGAGCTGGAGGCCGCCCTGCTGCCCGCCGCCTATCCGCGTCTGGTGCAGCGGGCCGGAGGGCTGGCCGCGATGCTCCCGCCGGACGACCCCGCGCACGCGGCGGCCGCGGTGGCCCGGCTGGACGGCCTGGTCGTCGCGGGCGGCCCGGATGTCGACCCCGCCCGCTACGGCGCCGCACGCTCTCCGCGCACGGGCCCGCCCGCGCCCGAACGGGACGCCTGGGAACTCGCCCTGGTCGACGCGGCACTGGCCGCGCGCGTCCCGCTGCTCGGCGTCTGCCGGGGCATGCAGCTGCTGAACGTGGCCCTCGGCGGCACGCTCGTCCAGCACCTCGACGGGCACGCGGAGGTCGTCGGCGTGTTCGGCGGCCACCCGGTCAAGCCGGTTCCGGGCACCCTGTACGGCGAGATCGTGCCGGAGGAGACGACCGTGCCCACCTACCACCACCAGGCCGTGGACCGCCTCGGCGAGGGCCTCGTCCCCTCGGCGTACGCGGCCGACGGCACGGTGGAGGCCGTGGAACTGCCGTCCGCCGGCTGGGTGCTGGGCGTGCAGTGGCATCCGGAGATGGGCGAGGACCTCCGGGTCGTACGGGCGCTGGTCCGGGCGGCGTCCGGCGCGGCGGCCCCGCACCGCTCCTGAGCCGGCGGCGAGCCGCTTCCCGAGCCGCTCCGACGCCCGCCTCCCCCGCGCCCGCCGGCAGGCGCGGGACCGCGGGGATGCCCGGCGGCGGGCACCGCACCGAGTGACTCGGGAAGGACCCGGCGAGGGCTGCCAGGGCGGCGGTGACCGCGCCCGGATCGGCGTCCCGGCCCATGGGAGGCCCGGCGACCACCCCCTCCGGATCCGGCCCGCCCCCGGGCCCGCACGCACGGCGGCATCGCCACCGGACTAAGGGGTCCTTGCACTATGAGCGCCCGATCAGGTCGCGTGGTCGGCAACGCGGCGAGGTGCGGTGCCAGGCCGCGTGACCCGGGCGGGCATAGTGCAAGGACCCCTAAGCCGGAGCGCGCTCGGCGAGGGTTCTCCGCCCGTGCGAAGCCGAGCGTTCCGGGCGCTGCGCGCGTGGCCGGGGACGTGGGCGGGCTCTCAGGCCGGGCGGTCGGGCCGGGAGCGGGTCAGGGAGAGGAGGTCTCGGGCGGGGCCCACCGGGCGGTGGCCCGTGGGCCAGACGGCGCGCAGGTCGCGCTGGAGCGCGATGCCGTCCACCGGGATGCTCACGAGCCGGCGCAGGGAGAGTTCGTCGCCCACCGCGAGTTCGCTCAGTACCGCGGGGCCCGCGCCGCTGACCGCCGAGGCCTTGACTGCGGTGGTGGAGGACAGCTCGATCAGCGGGCGGGCCAGGCCGCCCAGGGCGGCGTCCAGGACCTGGCGGGTGCCGGAGCCCTTCTCCCGGAGGATCAGCGGGGTGGACGCCAGTTCCCGCGCCGCGAGGGGGCTCCGGCGGCGGGCCCAGGGATGGGCGGGTGCCGTCACCACGATCAGGCGGTCGTGGGCGATCACCACGGAGTCCAGGCCGGACGGCACCGACAGCCCCTCCACGAAGCCGACGTCGGCCTCGTCCGCGAGCAGCCGCTCGGCCACCGCGGCCGAGTTCCCGGCGAGCAGCGACACCGCGGTGTCGGGCCGGCGGGCGCGCAGCGCGATCAGCCAGCCCGGCAGCAGGTATTCGGCGATGGTCATGCTGGCCGCCACCCGCAGCCGTGAGTCCCGGCGGTCCCTGAGCGCCTGCGCGCCCGCGTCGAAGGCCTCCGCCGCCTCCACCACGCGCCGCGCCCAGTCGGTGACGAGGGCGCCCGCGTCCGTGAGCCGGGACCCGCGCGGCGAGCGGTCCACGAGGGCCACGCCCAGCTGGCGCTCCATGGACCGGACCCGGCTGCTGGCCGCGGGCTGCGTGATGCCGACCTCCCGGGCCGCCGCCCCGAGACTGCCCAGCCGCGCGACCGCCAGCAGCAGTTCCAGCGCGCCCAGGTCGGGCACCCGGTACGCCAGTGATCCGGCCCCTCGTCGTCCCTCCGCCGCACCACTCGCCTCGCTCATAAGACCAGCTTATGCCCCCATAGGGGCGAGCTCCCTGGTCGCCGGCGCCCGTTCGCGCGACCGTGGGTCCATGGTCACCGCAGCGGCAGTCCGCCATCTCGGCCCCAACTGGTACGCCTCCGTGATGGGCACCGCGGTGGTGGGCACCGCCGGTGCCGCGCTCCCCGTCCGCGTCGACGGCCTGCGCCCGCTGTGCGCCGGCGTCTGGGTCCTCTCGCTCGTCATGCTGGTGGTCCTCCTCGCCGCCCGCGCCCTGCACTGGACCCACCACGGCGACCAGGCCCGCGCCGACCTCCTCGACCCGGCGGCGGTCCCGTTCTACGGCTGCCTCGCCATGGCCCTGCTGGCGGTCGGCGGCGGCGCCCTGGGGGCGGGCCGGGACTGGATCGGCACCGAACGGGCGGTGGCCCTCGACGCCGTGCTGTTCACGGCCGGTACGGCCATCGGGCTGGCGGCCGCCGTCGCCGTGCCGTACCTCATGGCCGTACGCCACCGCGTCGAGCCGGGTCAGGCCACCCCGGTGTGGCTGCTGCCGCTGGTCGCGCCCATGGTGTCGGCCGCGCTCGGGCCGCAGTTGGTGCCGCATCTGCCGCCGGGGCAGCCCCGCCAGACGCTGCTGCTCGCCTGTTTCGCGCTGTTCGGGCTGAGCCTGCTCGCGACGCTGCTGATGCTGCCGCTGGCCTTCGCCCGGCTGATCACCGCCGGACCGCTCCCCCTCGCGCTGACCCCGACGCTGTTCCTGGTGCTGGGGCCGCTCGGGCAGTCCACCACCGCCGTCGGCAACATCGCCGACCTCGCGCCCGGGGCCCTGCCCGCCCCCTACGGCCGGGGCTTCGGCGCCCTCGCCGTCCTGTACGGGGTGCCGGTCATGGGCTTCGCGCTGCTCTGGCTGGCGCTCGCCACCGCGCACGTGGTGCGGGCCCGGCGGCACGGCATGGGGTTCGCGATGAGCTGGTGGGCGTTCACCTTCCCGGTGGGCACCTGCGTCACCGGCTCCGCCGTCCTGGCCCGGCACACCGGGCTCGCCGCCTACCAGGCCCTCGCGGTCGGGCTGTACGCGCTGCTGGTCGCCGCGTGGCTCGTGGCCGGTGTCGGCACGGTGCGCGGGCTGGTCAGCGGACGGCTGCCCGCAGGGCCCCGGCCAGCACCCGTGGCGCCTCAGCCAGTGACGGCCCGTACCAGGTCAGGTGCCGTCCGCTGACCAGCGCGCAGCGCAGGGTGGGGAACGCCTCGGGCCCGTCGTCCGCCGTGAAGTGGTACGGCTCGTCGGGGAGGACGACCAGGCCGGGGGCGGCGGCCCGCAGCTCGTCGAGGGGGACGCGGGGATAGCGGTCGGGGTGACCGGCGTACAGGTGGTCGACGCCCAGCCGGGCCAGCACGTCGCCCGCGAACGTGTCCCGGCCCAGCACCATCCAAGGGCGCCGCCAGATGGGCACGACCGCCGTCGTACGCCGGTCCGGCACCGGCGGCGCCGCCCAGGCCGCCTCGGCCTCGTCCAGCCATCGCGGCCGGGTCCGCGCCCCGCACGCGGTCAGCACCCGCTCCAGCTCCCGAAAGGCCTGCGGTACGTCCCGTACCTCGGTGACCAGAACCGTCGCTCCCGCCACGCGCAGGGCGTCGAGGTCGGGCGCGCGGTTCTCCTCCTCGTTGGCGATGACCAGGTCGGGGGCGAGGGCGGCGATGCGGTCGAGCCGGGGGTTCTTGGTGCCGCCGACACGGGTGACCCCGAGGTCCGCCGGATGGCTGCACCAGTCCGTGGCGCCGACGAGGACGCCGGGCAGTGTGACGGCCACCGCCTCGGTCAGCGACGGCACGAGGGAGACGACCCGCACGCGGCGAACCCTAGCGGGTGCGGTCCTTGACCGCCTCGATGTGTTCCGCCACCGCGACGACGACCACCCGGGTGTCGGGGACCGTGGCCCGCCAGCGGTGGCGGACCCCACCGGTGAGGTAGAGGGTGTCGCCACGGCCGAGGCGATAGGCGCGGCCCTCCGCCTCGATCTCCACGGCACCGTCGGCGACGTACATCAACTCGTCGTTGCGGTGCTGGAATTCGCGGCCGGCGTCGTGGTCGCCGGTGAATTCGGAGGCGTGCAGTTGGTGGTGGCCGCGCACCAGGGAACGCACCCGCGGGTCGAAGCCGTTCTCGGTGTCCTCGGCGCGGACGACGTCCACGCTGCACGCCGGGTCGGCGGCGGCGAGCAGCTCGACGGCGGTGGTGCGCAGGGCGTCGGCGACCTTCTCCAGGGAGCTTCTGCTGGGGCGCGCCCGGTCGTTCTCGATCTGGCTCAGGAAGGGAACCGACAGACCGCTGCGCTCGGCCACGACGGCGAGGGTGAGCTCCAGCGCGCGGCGGCGCCGCCGGACAGCCGCGCCCACCCGGAGGGGCTGCTGCTCTTTGTGGTCGCCCATCGCTCCGGCTCCCTCCTTCGCCCGCCGCGGGTTCCGGGTGCCCCGCATCGGGCGCACCACTTCTGATGACTTCTCTGCACCCTACGCATGTTCGGCAAACCGTTTCACGCGGCCGTCACATCGGTGTCACGCGGGGGCCGCGTCACCCCCCTAGATCGCGCCAGCGCGCGAGCCCCCGCCGGCCTCCGATCGGGGCTGTGCTGCCGGATGGTGAAGTCCGGGAGCGCGCTGGGGAGTTGGCCGACGGTGACACATCGGGGGCGCGGGCCAGCAGGATGCCGAGGTTTGGGCAAGGCCGTAGCGCTCTGTGGTTGGCCGGATTCTTTCCGTAGGTGGGTCCGGGCTCGTTCCGTCCACCGCGCCCCGTACGCCACGAGGGGTGGGCCGCACCGGAACGTGCTGCCCACCCCTCGCTTGAGCGGAACCGGGTGCTGTCAGGTCACCCGGCCGCCCGGCTCTTCGTCCCCTGGCCGGCGACCGGGGCCCACGTGTCGACCAGCCCGGGGTGCTGCTTCAGCCAGGTGCGGACGGCGTCCTGCTCCTGCCCCTTGCCGGCCTTCTGGATCTGCGCCTCCAGGCCGGTGAGCTGCTGCTCCGTCATGGAGAAGTTCCGCAGCCACTTACCGGCCTCGGGGTTGTCGGCTGCGAAGCCCTTGCGGGCGATGGTGTGTACGCCGTCGCCCTTGCCCCAGGCGCCCCGCGGGTCCTTGAGCTTCTTCAGGTCGTAGTCGCTGTACGCCCAGTGGGGCGACCACAGGGTGACCACGACCGGCTGCTTCTTGGCGTAGGCCCGCTTGAGTTCGGCGAGCATCGCGGGGGTCGAGCCGTCGACGACCTCGTACGCGCCCGTCAGGCCGTACTCCTTGAGGACCTTGCTCTTGAGCAGGCCCATCATGCCGGCGCTGGGCTCGATGCCGATGATCTGCCCGCCGAACTCGGAGGCGTGCGCCTTGAGGTCCGCCAGGGAGTTCACGTCCTTCACGTAGGACGGGACGGTCAGCTCCAGTGAGGTGGGGCCGTACCACTTGCCGAGGTCGTCGAGCTGCTTGCCGTACCTCTTCCAGTACTCGGCGTGGGTGGTGGGCAGCCAGGAGTCGGTCTGGAAGTCGAGCTGGCCGGTGGCGAGGCCGGTGTAGAGGGGGCCGGCGGCGTACTGGGTGGTGGTCACCTTGAAGCCGCGCTCCTCCAGGATCTCCTTCCAGAGGTACGTGGAGGCGATGCCCTCGTCCCAGGGGATGTAGCCGATCCGGATCTCCTTGCCCTTGCCGACGTCCGTGGCGGAGGCCTGGGTGGTGCCGGAGGAGCCGAAGACCCCCATGCCGCCGGCCACCAGGGCCAGCACGACCACGCCGACGACCGCGACCGCCGGGCGCGGGCGGTGGGCCCAGACCCTGGTGCCGGCGGCCGCGCGGGCCTTCGCGGCGGAGCGGCGGCCGAGCGGCGACAGCTGGGTGCCGAGGGCGCCGGTGACCCGGTCCAGGTAGATGGCGAGGACGACGATGCCGACGCCCGCCTCGAAGCCGAAGCCGATGTCGAGCTGGCCGATGGCCTCGTTGACGGCACCGCCGAGGCCGCCGGTGCCGACCATGCCGGCGATCACGACCATCGACAGGCCCAGCATGATCACCTGGTTGACGCCCGCCATGATGGTCGGCAGCGCCAGTGGCAGCTGGACGCGCAGCAGGATGTCGCGGGGTGAGGTGCCGAACGCCTCGGCCGCCTCGACCAGCTCGGCGTCGACCTGGCGGATGCCCAGCTCGGTCATGCGGACACCGGGCGCGAGGGCGAAGATCAGCGTGGCGATGACGCCGGCGGCGGTGCCCAGGCCGAAGAAGAGGATGGCCGGGATCAGCAGCACCATCGACGGCATGGTCTGGAGCAGGTCCAGGACAGGACGCACGGCCGCGCTGACCGCCTTGGAACGGGCGGCCCAGATGCCCAGCGGGACGGAGATCACCAGGGCGATCACCGTGGCGACGAGGACCAGGGCGAGCGTCGACATCGCCCGGTCCCACAGGTCGAGCGAGTCGACGAGCGCGAACCCGGCGAAGGCGAGGATCCCCGCGACCAGCCCGCGCAGCCACCAGGCGAGCACCGCGAGGATGCCCGCCAGGAGCAGCGGCGCGGGCGCGGTCAGGACGGCGTCGATACCGTCGTACATGCCCTCCACGACCGCGCGGATCGCGTCGAACAGCCAGGACAGATGGGCGACCAGCCAGTCGACGCCGGAGTCGACCCAGTCACCGAGGTGGATCCTAGGCACCGGCGGTCACCTTCTTCGTCTCGTCCTGCCCGCCGTCGCAGACGGTGATCTCGTCCCGCTCGTCGAACGCGTCGCCGAGGAAGCCGACGAGGCGCTGCCTCGGTACGACGCCCACGAGCTTGCGTGCGTCGTCGCGGACCGCGACCGGGTGCGGGAGGCGGGCGCTGAGCGCGCACAGCTCGGTGAACGGCGTGTCCGGCGAGGCGGCCGGGCAGCCGCAGTCGGCCTCGTCGCCGCGCAGCTCGGTGTCCATGACGGCGGCGGCGGTCAGGACACGGGAGCGGTCCACGTCCTTGGTGAAGGAGGCGACGTAGTCGTCGACGGGACGGACCAGGATGTCCTCGGCGGTGCCGGTCTGCACGATCCGGCCGTCGCGCATGACGGCGATCCGGTCGCCCAGGCGCATGGCCTCGTTGAGGTCGTGGGTGATGAAGACGATCGTCTTCTTGAGGGTCTGCTGCAGCGTCAGCAGCTGATCCTGCATGTCGCGGCGGATCAGCGGGTCGAGCGCGCTGAAGGACTCGTCCATCAGCAGCAGCTCGGCGTCGGTGGCGAGCGCGCGGGCCAGCCCGACGCGCTGCTGCATGCCGCCGGACAGCTCGTCGGGCCAGGAGTCCTCCCAGCCGGCCAGGCCGCACAGGGCGAGCGCCTCGTCGGCGCGGCGCTCGCGCTCGGCGCGGGGCACGCCCTGCACGGCGAGGCCGTAGGCGGCGTTGTCGCGGACGCTGCGGTGCGGGAAGAGCGCGAAGTGCTGGAAGACCATGCTGATCTTCCGGGCGCGGACCTCGCGCAGTTCACGGCCGGTGAGCGCGGTCAGGTCCCGGCCGCCGAAGCGGACCTGCCCCGCGGTCGGCTCCAGCAGACCGTTGAGCATCCGCAGCAGGGTGGACTTGCCGGACCCGGACAGGCCCATCACGACGAAGATCTGGCCGGGGTCCACGATGAAGGAGGCGTCGATCACGGCGGCGGTGGTGCCGTCGGCGCGCAGCTCCTCCCGGTCGGCTCCCCGCTTCAGTCTTTCCACTGCCTGGTCCGGTCGTCTGCCGAACACCTTGTACAGATGCTCGGCCTCAAGGCTGGCTGACACACGTACCTCTCGTTGAAATGAGCAACTATCTCCGCTCGGAGGCGGCGCCTGCCCAGGCACCCCGGCGGCAAACACGACAGTGGCCCAGTTCACAGGCCCGCCGGGTACGGCATGATGCGAGGCGTGACCGGACGACTGATGCTCCTCGACACCGCCTCCCTGTACTTCCGCGCCTACTTCGGCGTGCCGGACTCGGTGAAGGCGCCGGACGGCACGCCGGTGAACGCCGTGCGCGGACTGCTGGACTTCATCGACCGGCTGGTGAAGGACCACCGGCCGGACCACCTGGTGGCGTGCATGGACGCGGACTGGCGGCCCCGGTGGCGGGTCGACCTGATCCCCTCCTACAAGGCGCACCGGGTCGCCGAGGTGCACGAGGCGGGACCGGACGAGGAGGAGGTCCCGGACACGCTCTCCCCGCAGGTGCCGGTCATCGAGGCCGTCCTGGACGCGCTCGGCATCGCGCGGGTCGGCGTCGGCGGGTACGAGGCGGACGACGTCATCGGCACGTTCACCGCGCGCGCCGACGGGCCGGTCGACATCGTCACCGGCGACCGCGACCTGTACCAGCTGGTGGACGACGCCCGCGGGGTCCGGGTGCTGTACCCGCTCAAGGGCGTCGGCACGCTGCAGCTGACCGACGAGGCGTGGCTGCGCGAGAAGTATGGGGTGGACGGCAGCGGGTACGCGGATCTGGCGCTGCTGCGCGGCGACCCGAGCGACGGCCTGCCGGGGGTGCCCGGGATCGGCGAGAAGACGGCCGCCAAGCTGCTCGCCGAGTTCGGCGACCTGGCCGGGATCATGGCGGCGGTCGACGACCCCGGGTCCAGGCTCACGCCGTCGCAGCGCAAGCGGCTGGAGGAGGCCCGCCCGTACGTCGCCGTCGCGCCGACGGTCGTCCGGGTCGCCGCCGACGTCCCCCTGCCGGACGTCGACACGGCGGTGCCGCGCGGGCCGCGCGACGCGGCGGGCCTGGAGGAACTGGCGGCGCGCTGGGGACTGGGCGGTTCCCTCCAGCGGCTGCTGACGACGCTCGGGGCCTGACGCGCACGGCGGCCTCGGCCTCCTGCAAGTGCCCTCTCATCCAGCTCTGAAGGAAGGGGTGTTTACTTGCCCCGGATGCTAACTTAGGCGAACCTAACCAATGGAGCGCCCAACCGAGGGAGCCGGGAGGCCGTCATGGCAGAACGTCCGGGACGCAAGCCGCGCAAGCCCCATTCCGCACAGGTCGTGCGCACCGAGCGGCTGACCCCGCACATGCAGCGGGTGGTGCTCGGGGGTGAGGGTCTGGCGGACTTCGCCGCGGACACCTGCACCGACCATTATGTGAAGCTGCTGTTCCCCGCCGAGGGCGTGACCTATCCCGAGCCCTTCGACGTGGAGCGGATCCGTGCGGAGTTCCCGCGCGAGCAGTGGCCGGTGACCCGGACGTACACGGTGCGCGCCTGGAATCCCGAACAGCGCGAACTGGCCCTGGACTTCGTGCTCCACGGCGACGAGGGCCTGGCCGGGCCGTGGGCGGCGCGCGTGCAGCCGGGTGAGACCGTGCGCTTCATGGGCCCCGGCGGGGCGTACGCGCCGGACGTGAGCGCCGACTGGCATCTGCTCGCCGGTGACGAGAGCGCCCTGCCCGCGATCGCCCGCGCCCTGGAGTCGCTGCCCGGGGGCGTCAGGGCGCACGCCTTCGTGGAGGTCTCCGGACCCGAGGAGGAGCAGAAGATCGACTCCGACGTGCCGGTCGTCTGGCTGCACCGCGGTGACCGGCCGGTCGGCGCGGCGCTGGTCGAGGCGGTACGGGCGCTGGAGTTCCCCGAGGGCCGGATGCATGCCTTCGTGCACGGCGAGGCGGCCTTCGTGAAGGAGCTGCGGCGGCTGCTGCGCGTCGAGCTCGCCGTCCCGCGCGAGGACCTGTCGATCTCCGGCTACTGGCGCCTGGGCCACAACGAGGACGGCTGGCAGGCCTCCAAGCGGGACTGGAACGCGCGCATCGAGGCGGAGCAGGAGGGCGGCGCGGCGGCGGCCTGAGCGGGCTGAGGCGGGCGGCGACTCGGTGCCCCGGGCCCAGCGCCTAGGCTGGTGCCCTGATGAGACGCAAGTCGCGCACGCCGCCCTCGCCCCTGCCACAGCGTCGCGGGGTGGATCCGGTGCGGTTGCGGCTGCCGCTCGGCGGGGCGTGGGCCACGGTGGGTGAGCATCTGGTGGAGCGGCTCAGCGGGGCCGGCCCCGGGATGGTCGCGGGGATGCTGGAGGCGGGACTGGTCGTCGGTGCGGACAGCCGGCCGGTGGCCGCCGACGCCCCGTACGTACCAGGGATGTACGTGTGGTTCCACCGCGAGCTGCCCGCCGAGGTGCCGGTGCCGTTCCCGCTGGAGGTCGTGTACCGGGACGAGCGGATCGTCGTCGTGGACAAGCCGCACTTCCTCGCCACGACCCCGCGCGGAAGCCATGTCGCCGAGACCGCCCTGGCGCGGCTCCGGCGCGAACTCGGGCTGCCGACGCTGACGGCGGCGCACCGTCTGGACCGGCTGACGGCCGGACTGGTGCTGTTCACGGTACGGCCCGGGGACCGCGGTGCCTACCAGTCGCTGTTCCGCGACCGGCGGATACGCAAGGAGTACGAGGCGGTCGCCCCGTACGTCCCCGGTCTGGCCCTGCCGCGGACCGTGCGCAGCCGGATCGTCAAGGAGCGCGGGGTCCAGGCCGCCCAGGAGGTGCCGGGCGAGCCGAACGCGGTGACCCTGGTGGAACTGGTCGAGCACCGGGAGCGGGACGGGCTGGGCCGGTACCGGCTGGTCCCCGCCACCGGCCAGACGCATCAGCTGCGGGTGCACATGAGCACCCTGGGCGTGCCTCTCCTCGGCGATCCGCTGTACCCGGAGGTGACCGGCCCCGTACCGGCCGGTGACTTCCGGTGTCCGCTGCAACTGCTCGCGCGGCGGCTGGAGTTCACCGATCCGGTCACGGGGAGGGAGCACCGCTTCGTCAGCGGGCGGGCGCTGCAGGCCTGGTCGTCGCCCGCCGAGTGGGCTGCCGGTCAGGCCGGTCACCGAAGGCGTGGCGGCCTGGCCGGCGGACCGGTCAGTGGCCGCGCCACCACCTCTTGAGGCGCTGCCACACGCCGCCCCGGCGGGCCGGTTCGGCGGGTGCGGGAGCCGACTGCGGCGGCGCCGCCATCTCGGCTTCGGGGGCGGGGGCCGGTGCGGGTCCGGCAGGGGTGGTGCCGACCTGCCAGGTGGCGCGCTGCGGCGGGATCGGCGCGGGGCTGGGCTTGAGCGTCACATCCTGCTTCGGCTTCGGCTCAAAACGCACCGGCAGTTCCACCAGATGCCGTGAGGCGATCGACGACCGCCAGCGCAACTCCTCCTCGGCGCAGTCGAGCTGGACGTCCGGCAGGCGGGTCAGCAGCGCGTCGACGCCGACGTCGGCGATGGCACGGCCGATGTCCTGGCCGGGGCATTCGTGCGGACCGCCGCCGAAGGCGAGGTGGGAGCGGTTGCCCTGCATGTTGGCGGCAAGGTCGGGACGTACCCGCGGGTCGACGTTGCCCGGTCTCGGGGCGAACAGCAGCCCGTCGCCCCGGCGGATGCGCTGCCCGCCCAGCTCGGTGTCCTGCTTGGCGAAGTAGCCGAGGACGGCGCTGAACGGCGGCTCGTCCCACAGGGACTGTTCGACCGCCTCGGGCACCGTCATCTGCCCGCCGTTGAGCTGGGCCCGGAAGCCCGGTTCCGTGAGGACCATGCGCAGCGCGTTGCCGAGGAGGTTGGTGGTGGCCTCGTAGGCGGCGAAGAGCACCAGGCGCAGGTGTTCCCGGACCTCGTCGTCGGTCAGTCCGGCCGGGTGGGTGATGAGGTGGCTGGTGAAGTCCTCGTCCGGCCGGGCGCGACGGCGGCTGGTGAGCCGGCTGAGCGCGTCCATGACGTAGGTGTGGCTGGCGATGGCGGTCTCGGTGCCCTTGAGCGCGTCCCGGGCGGAATGCACCATGCGGTCGTTGAACTCCTCGGGCATGCCGAGGATCTCGCACATCACCGCCATCGGCAGGTGCTCCGCGAACTGGCCGACCAGGTCGGCGCGGCCCACCTCGCAGAACTCGTTGGCCAGCACCTGGGTGTAGCGGCCGATGTGGCGGCGGATGCCGCGGTGGTCGATGGTCGACATGGCGCCGGTGACGGCCGCCCGCAGCCGCTGGTGCTCGTCGCCCTCGGCGTGCGAGCAGATGGGCTGCCAGGCGATGTGCGGCATCAGCGGGTGGTCGGGTTTGACCATGCCCTCCGCCAGCGGGGTCCAGACGCGGCTGTCCCGGGTGAACTGCGAGGGGCTGCGCACCATGTGCAGGTTCTCGGTGTGTCCGAGGACCACCCACATCGGCACGTCGTCGTGCAGCAGCACCGGCGCCACGGGCCCGTAGTCCGCCCGCAGCTTGTCGTACAGCTCGCCCAGGTCGTCCGCGTCCGGCCCGTACAGCCGGTGCAGTCCCCCGGGCCCGATGCCGTGCGCGGGGCAGCCGGGGGGCGGGCCGAGCGTGGGATCGTCCGTACCGGTCGGGGTATGGGGTTCAGGCGTCACAGTGGTCGCTCCGAGGAGTGGATCGGGGTGAGGGGAGAGTCGGGAGGGGGTCAGGTGAGGGCGCCGGTCATGGCGAGCGAGTGCAGGAAGCGCATGAGGGTCATCAGCGTGTCGCGGCTGGAGGCCCGGCGGCGCGCGTCGCACTCGATGATGGGGATCTCCGGCGGCAGGTCCAGCGCGGTGCGCAGTTCCTCGAGGGGGTGACGAGGCGCGTCGGGGAAGGAGTTGACGGCGACGACGAAGGGCACACCGCGCTCCTCCAGTCGTCCTATGACGTCGAAGCTGACTTCCAGACGGCGGGTGTCGATGAGCACGACGGCGCCGAGGGCGCCTTCGAAGAGGCCGTTCCACAGGAACCAGAAACGCTCCTGGCCGGGCGTGCCGAAGAGATAGAGCACCAGCTTCTCGGTGATGCTGATGCGGCCGAAGTCCATGGCCACGGTGGTGGCGGTCTTCGTCTCGGAGCCGTAGTCGTCGTCGACACCGATGCCGGCCTGGGTCATGGTCTCTTCGGTGGTCAGCGGTTTGATCTCGCTGACCGAGCCGACCATGGTGGTCTTGCCCACTCCGAATCCGCCCACGATCACGATCTTCACCGCGGCCTGGGCCGTGTGCGGCAGGTGGTCCGCGGAGCGTGGGCCCGGGATGGTGTCAGAGTTTTTGAAGTCCATGCATCACCGCTTCGAGGAGTGAACGGTCGGGCAGCGCCTGGCGGACGATCGGAACGCGCGCCTGCACCAGTTCGGCCGTGATCATCTCGGTGATCAGTACGGTCATCGCGCTGAAGGGCAGATTGAGGTAGGCCGAGAGTTCGGCCACGGACAGCGGGGCTGTGCAGAGCCGGAGCAGCGCCGCCTGCTCGGGCGGGACGGAGGGCGGTGGGTCGGCGCGCGCCACGATCAACGTCACCAGGTCCAGCTCGGCGCGTCCCCCGTCGGTGGCACCGGTGATGACGTACAACCGCTCGGGGTTCTTCTTGGCCCCGGTCGGCCGGCCCGCCCCGAGGGGTTCCGGCAGTGGTTCCGGTTGCGGTTCCGGTTGCGGGAGCCGACGTTTTCGTTGCGGAGGAGTCATACGGTCTGCCCGTTGCGCCGGGGCGGACTGGTGAGATGGGCGCCGATGCGGACGACGAGGTCGCGCATCATGCCGCTCATCCGGCCGGGCTCGCAGACGACGTCGGCGAGGACCGCGAGGTAGGCGTTGGCTCCGGCGGCCATCAGGTAGAAGTAGCCGCCGTCGATCTCGATGACGACCAGCTTCATGTCGCCGTCGCTGCCGGGGAGTTCCTGGGCGACGGCGCCGGCCAGGCTCTGCACGCCGGCGCAGGCCGCGGCGACGCGGTCGGCGGCGTCGGGGTCGCCGCCGTAGCGGGCGATGCGCAGGCCGTCGGCGGAAAGCACCACGATCATCTCGATGCCCGGTACGCCGTCGGCGAGCTCCTTGAGCATCCAGTCGAAGTTCGCTCGCTGCTGGATCACTTGAGGTCCCCCTCGTCGTCGGCCTCGGTGTGGTGGGTGGCCGGATCGTTGATCAGGTGCAGGTACGCGGTCGGGTTCCGCGTGAAGTCGGTCGGGTGGCCCGGGTTGTCCTTCTTGAGTCCCTCCCAGAAGGCCTCGACCCACAGTCCGGGCTCGCGGTCGTCCTTCTTCTTCTCCGGCTCGGGCCCGGGCTTGTGCTGCGACCAGACGGTGGGTTTGCCCTCGCGTTCGGCCCGCTCGATGGCGGCCTGTTCGGCGAGGCGACGGCTGAGCGGGATCTTCATCCTGCTGCGGCGCTGTGGCAGGCCGCCCGCGGTCCACTCGGTGACCTCGGGGACGTCGTCCTCCATGGAGATCCCGGCGGGGATGCGCGGGCTGGTGGGGCGCCGCTTCTTGGGTGCGCGCTTGGGGCCCTCGAGTGCGCCGAGTTCGGCCTTGGGCACGGCGGTGGCACCGATGCCGTGGGCGAGGCCGGGGGCCGGCTCGGTGGTCATCATGCTGCTGGGCACGATGAGGACGGCACGGACCCCGCCGTACGCGGAAGCGCGCAGCGAGACCTGCATGTTGTACGTCGAGCACAGCCGGCCGACGACGGCCAGGCCGAGGCGCGGGGTGGTGCCGAGGGTCTGCAGGTCGACGCCCGCCTTGGCCGCCTCCAGCATGTTCTCGATCCGGGCCCGGGCCTCCTCGTTGAGGCTGACCCCGGCGTCCTCGATCTCGATGGCGACGCCGGTCTGCACCTCGGTGGCCGTGACGTGCACCTTGGTCTGGGGCGGCGAGTAGCGGGTGGCGTTGTCGAGGAGTTCGGCCGCGGCGTGGATGACCGGCTCGACACAGGTGCCCTTGATGTTCACATGGGCGATGGAGGTCAGGTCGATCCGGCGGTACTCGAGGATCCGGGACATGGCTCCGCGCAACACGCTGTACAGCGCCACGGGGTTGGGCCACTGCCGCCCGGGACGGCCGCCGCCGAGTACGGAGATGGAGTCGGCGAGGCGGCCGATCAGCGCGGTGCCGTGGTCGATGCGCAGCAGGTCGTCGAAGACCTCGGGATTGCGGCCGTGGTCCTCCTCCATCTCGCGGAGTTCGTGGGCCTGCTGGTGGACGATGGCCTGGACGCGGCGGGCGATGTTCACGAACGCCTGCTGCGCGGCGTCGCGCGCCGTCTCCTCCTCGTCCACGACCTTCAGCAGGGCCTTGAGCAGGTCGCGCAGCGCGTCGGGGAGGTGACGTGCTTCCGGGTCGGCGTCGAGGACCTTGTGCATCGCCTCTCTGGGGGATTCACCGGCGCGCAGCCGGTACAGCGCGGTCGGCACGACCTCCGTGCGGAAGCGGAGGAGATCGGCTTCCTGGGCGGCGAGGCGCCGCTCCAGATACGCGGTGTGACGGGCGTGTTCCGCCCGTACCTCACGGAGCTTGCGACCGCGGCGCACCGCTTCGGCCGCCGCCGCGATCACCAGCAGGGTGGCGACGGCGCCGCACAGGCCGACCGCGGTCCGGGCCGGCGCCGAGACCACGGCGACGGCGGCTCCGGTCGCCGCGGCCATCACTATGGCCGGCAGCAACAGCACGCGCGCGTAGGACAGTTCGCGGCCACCGGGAGGGGATTGAACACTCACCATGTATGCCTCTGTGACTAATCGGCGGGGTGTCGGGGGAGCTTTCAGGGGGAAGATTCGTGGAGCAGCCTGGATCTTCGGTATCTTTGGGAACAAGCGCACGAATTCACCTCAACTCGGTGCGCCGCGGGCGAGCTTAGTCCGACCGGATCATCGCCGTGTCATATTCGGCAAGCGCCTGAAATCGCCCACGCCACGCGAGTACGCTCAGCCCCATTTGCACTCTGCGCCAACAATCGCACACTCAGCGTAGCTAGAGACAGGCGTACGAAGATAACTCACCGTAACGAGTGAAGACAGATGTCCCCGGCTTCCCCGTGCGAGCCGAGCGCACAGGAAACCGGGGACATCACCTCGTTCCGAGGCCGGCTCCCGCCGGCCGATGCCTCACCCCACGGACGAGTAGGCCACCACGCCCCGCAGCAACTGATCGACCGCCTTGCGCGCGGTCTTCGCCACCGTCGAGCCCTCCACGGGCGAAGCGGCCGAGATCTGCCCGAGCACGTCGATCACCTGCTTGCACCACCGCACGAAGTCCCCCGCAGGCATCTCCGCCTCACGCAGCACCTCGTCGAGCCCCTTGCCGCTGGCCCACATGTAGGCGGCCCAGGCGAAGCCGAGGTCGGGCTCGCGCTGGCCGACACCCTCGGTCTGGGTGATCCGGAACTCCTCCTCCAGAGCGTCCAGCCGCCCCCAGATCCGGACCATCTCCCCCAGCGCCGCCTTGGCCTTGCCCGACGGCACCTTGGGCGCCATCGCGTCGTCCCCGACCCGGGCCTCGTACACCAACGCCGACACACAGGCGGCGAGTTCCGCCGGAGCCAGGCCCTCCCAGACCCCCTCGCGCAGGCATTCGCTGGCCAGCAGGTCCAGTTCGCCGTACAGCCGGGCGAGCCGCCTGCCGTGCTCGGTGACCTCGTCGGAGCGCAGATAGTCCATCTCGGTCAGCAGGGCGACGATCCGGTCGAAGGTCCGCGCGATGGTGTTCGTACGGCCTTCGATCCGTCGCTCCAGCTGCGAGGTGTCCCGCAGCAGCCGGTGGTACCGCTCGGCCCAACGGGCGTGATCCTCCCGGTCGTTGCAGCCATGACACGAGTGCGCGCGAATCGCCGTGCGCAGCCGCGCGATCTCGCGGTCGTCGGCGGCCTGCGAGCGCTTCTTGCGGGCCCGCTCCGCCGGGATGTGCCCGGCCTTGGTGCGCAGCGCGGAGGCGAGGTCCCGACGGGACTGCGGCGAGCGCGGATTGAAGGACTTCGGGATCCGCATCCGCTCCAACGGCTCGACCGGCACCGGGAAGTCGATGGACGCCAGCCGCTTGACCTGCCGCTCGGCGGTCAGCACCAGGGGACGCGGCCCGTCGTGGTGCTCGAAACCGCGGTGCCCGTTGGAACGGCCGGCGGGCAGACCCGGGTCGAGCACCAGCGCCAGCCCCGCGTACTTGCCCGTCGGTACGTGGATCACGTCACCCGGCTTGAGCTTCTCCAGCGCGACGGCGGCCTCGGTACGCCGCTGCGCCGCGCCCTGCCGGGCGAGTTCGGTCTCCCGGTCCTTCAGTTCGCGGCGCAGCCGCATGTACTCCTCGAAGTCGCCGAGGTGGCAGGTCATGGAGGCCTTGTAGCCCTCCAGCCCTTCCTCGTTGCGCTGCACCTGCCGGGAGATCCCGACGACCGACTTGTCGGCCTGGAACTGCGCGAAGGAGGTCTCCAGCAGTTCGCGCGAGCGGTGCCGGCCGAACTGTTCGACCAGGTTGACCGCCATGTTGTACGACGGCTTGAAGCTGGAGCGCAGCGGGTAGGTGCGCGTGCCCGCCAGTCCCGCCAGGTGCTCGGGGCTCATGCCGCGCTGCCACAGCACGACCGCGTGGCCCTCGACGTCGATGCCACGGCGGCCGGCGCGGCCGGTGAGCTGGGTGTACTCGCCCGGGGTGATGTCGGCGTGCTGCTCGCCGTTCCACTTGACGAGTTTCTCCAACACGACCGAGCGGGCGGGCATGTTGATGCCGAGCGCGAGGGTCTCGGTGGCGAAGACCGCCTTGACCAGGCCGCGGACGAACAGTTCCTCCACGACCTCCTTGAAGGTCGGCAGCATGCCCGCGTGGTGGGCGGCGATGCCGCGCTCGAGGCCCTCGAGCCACTCGTAGTAGCCGAGGACGTGCAGGTCCTCGGTGGGGATGGCCGCCGTGCGCTCCTCGACCAGGGCGCGCACCTTTTCCCGCGCCTCCTCGTCGTTGAGGCGCAGGCCCGCGTACAGGCACTGCTGGACGGCGGCCTCGCAGGCGGCGCGGCTGAAGATGAAGGTGATGGCGGGCAGCAGACCCTCGGAGTCGAGCCGCTCGATGACCTCGGGCCGGCCCGGCGTCCACACCCGCGAACGCTGCCTGCGTTCCCGCTCCCGGTCGGCCTCGCGCATGGCGCGGCCCCGCCTGCGGTCCTGGTACGACGGGCGGCTGGCCTCCATCCGTGCCAGCCGCGTGAGGTCGGGGTTGACGGCCTTCTTGTGGCCCTCGCCCTCCTCGAACAGGTCGTACATCCGCCGCCCGGCGAGTACGTGCTGGAACAGCGGCACGGGCCGGTGCTCGGAGACGATCACCTCGGTGTCGCCGCGGACGGTGTCGAGCCAGTCGCCGAACTCCTCGGCGTTCGACACCGTCGCCGACAGTGACACCAGGGTCACCGACTCGGGCAGGTGGATGATCACCTCCTCCCATACGGCGCCGCGGAAGCGGTCGGAGAGGTAGTGCACCTCGTCCATGACCACGTACCCGAGGCCGAGGAGGGTCCGCGAGCCCGCGTACAGCATGTTGCGCAGTACCTCGGTGGTCATCACGACCACCGGGGCGTCCGGGTTCACGCTGTTGTCGCCGGTCAGCAGGCCGACCTTCTGTGTGCCGTAACGGCGGCACAGGTCGGAGTACTTCTGGTTCGACAGCGCCTTGATGGGTGTCGTGTAGAAGCACTTCTTGCCCTGCTGGAGGGCGAGGTGGACGGCGAACTCGCCGACGATCGTCTTGCCCGAGCCGGTGGGGGCGGCCACCAGCACGCCCTTCCCCGCCTCGAGCGCCTGGCAGGCCTCGATCTGGAAGGGGTCGAGGCCGAAGTCGTACATCTCGCGGAAGGACGCGAGTGCGGTGGCCTGCTCGGCTGCCCGCCTGCGGGCTGCCGCGTACCGCTCGGCCGGTGAGAGGTCCTCTGTCATCGTGCTTTCGAGGTTACCGGGCCCCACTGACAACAGGACGATCATTATCCGGAACGTGGGACAACCACAACGAGCGGTGCCCGCGTCCCTGGGGACGCGGGCACCGCTCGTGAGTGGGTGAAGGGACCTGTCAGGTCACGTCGTCATAGCCGTTGACCCGGTCCGGGCCCGCCTGCTCGGGCACCACCCGGCCGGCGGAGACCGGCTCGACCTCGCCGATGTCCTCGGGGGTGAGGTCCAGCTCGGAGGCCTCGTCGTCGCCCGGTCCCTGGGCCTCGCGTCGCGCCCGGCGCCGGTCGTTGAGCAGCGCGATGGCCACGGCGATGAAGTAGAGCCCCCAGATCGGCGCCGCCAGCGCCAGCATCGTCATCGGGTCGGGGCTGGGTGTGGCCACGGCCGCGAAGACGGTGATGCCGATGACCATGCCGCGCCACCAGCCGAGCATGCGTCCTCCGGACAGCACACCGGTGAGGTTGAGCATGACCAGCAGCAAGGGCATCTCGAAGGCGAGACCGAAGACGACGATCATGCGGGTGACCAGGTCCAGCAGATCGTCCAGCGGCAACAGGTTCTCGGCACCGTCGGGCGTGAGGCCGATCATCACCTTGGCCGTGGTGGGCAGCACGTGGAACGCGAGGTAGCCACCGGTGAGGAAGAGCGGGAAACCGAAGCCGACGAAGGCGTAGGCGTACTTCTTCTCGTTGCGGTGCAGGCCCGGCGCGACGAACGCCCACAGCTGGTAAAGCCAGACCGGCGACGCGAGCACGACACCGGCCATCAGGGCGACCTTCAGGGCCAGGGTGAACGGAGCCAGCAGGCCGCTGACGGTGATGTGCGCGCAGTGGACGTTCTTGGCCTGGTTCAGTTCCCCGAAGGACTGGCCACAGCCGATCTCGTCGAGCATCGGCCTGGTGATGACATCGATGATGTCCCTGTAGAAGAAGGCCGCGACGATCGTGACAACGAGGATCGCCAGGACACCCTTGGCAAGCCGGTTGCGCAGCTCACGCAAGTGATCCGCGAGCGGCATCCGGCCCTCGGGATCCCTCTCCTTGTTGCGGGCAGACTTGGGCAACCCACATCCTCATCTCGTGCAGTGGACCGGATGTCCCCGGTCCTCGCGTCAGCGCTGGGTCGTGTCCGTCGGCTCGTTGACCGGGCGTGAGCTGGTCACGTCGCCGGGCGCGGCCTGGATCGTGCGCTGAGCGGGAGCGGGCTCCTCGGAGGCGGACTCGGCGGTGCCGGACTGCTTGCCCTCCTCCTTCATCGCCTTCGCCTCGCTCTTCAGGATGCGGGCGGACTTACCGAGGGAGCGCGCCATGTCCGGCAGCTTCTTGGAACCGAACACGAGGAGGATGACCACAACGAGGATCAGCAGGTGCCACGGCTCAAGTCCGTTGCGGAACATAAATCTTCACCTTCTCACCGAGGCGGGGCGACGGGCCTGTCCGACCAGTCGGACACATGTCCGAACATCATGCTGGCAGCGATCGTAACGCCCAGGGGTGAACGTGGTGCAATCCCCGTGCGTACTCCCGGTCAGCGGTACGCGCCTCGTTCTTCGCACCGCGACCAGCAGCGTACCTGCCGCAGGGGCCCTGGTGACAGGGCGAAGTGACCCAAAACGCGTGCGCCTCAAGACTCACAGAACCGCCACAGCAGCCCTCACAGCGCGTCGACAGCGCGGGCGGCACTCGCGGACGCCCGCTCCAGATCCTCGGCCGCCCTGCTGATACGGCGCGCGGAGTCCGTTACCTGCCTGCCGAGGCGCTGCGCCTCCAGGAAGACCCGGACGGCCAGCACACCGAGGACGGCAAGTCCCAGGAAACCCACAACTACCGCGAACATCGGCCAGAACATGACGCCGAGCCTAAACGGTGGAGTGCAGCCGCAGCGTCCTGACCCCGCCCCCGGTCAGCAGCTCGACGATGCGCTCCCCCGCGGGCTTGCGGACGGACGCGCCGCACTCGGGGCAGGTGAAGGAGTAGAACGTCGTACGGCTGCTGGCGCCGATCGCCAGGCGCAGAGCGCTCGCGGAGAGCTCGAAGCGGCCCCGGCAGTCCGGGCAGCCCGCCCTGAACACCACGGGGACCACTCTCTTCATCCCGGCGAACGCCGCCGCGACCGTCATGTCCCTCGCACCGGACCCCGCAGACTCGCTCAAAACCCCAGCTCCTCTATTTCTGGGCGCCCGCCACCGGGGCGCCACAGCCGGCGCGCCCCCAGCGGCACACTCCCACCGGTCATGAACGCCAAGCACCGCATGCGTCACGCCTGCGGCGCGTCGTACGCCGCGAGCGCCTCGGTCGCCGCCTGACGGGCGCTGGCGGCCAGCTCGGGCGGCGACACGATCCGGCCGTCGCGGCCCAGCCGCAGTGCCAGGCGTCTGAGCGACGCCGGATCGGGGGTGCGCAAGGTAATACGCAGTCCGCCGTCGGGAAGCTCATCCGCGCTGTCGTGCGGGTAGTACTCGGCCACCCAGCGGCCACCGGGACCGACCTCGACGACAACCTCCGGGTCCTCGGCGGCGGGCTGGACCAGCGCTTCGGAGAGGTCCCGCAGTTCTATCTCCGGCGGCGCCGACGGCTCGTCGAGGATCCTGATCTCGGCGACCCGGTCGAGCCGGAAAGTACGCCGGGCCTCGGAGCGGCGGCACCAGGCCTCGACATAGGTATGGCCGACGCTGACCAGGCGGATGGGGTCGATCTCGCGCTCGGTCACCTCGTCCCGGGCGGGCGAGTAGTAGCGGATCCACAGCCGGCGGCGCTCGGAGATCGCCCGGTCGACATCGGCGAAGACACCGCCCTCGGACTCGAAGGTCACCGACAGCCGGGAGCTGGCGCCGGCCGCCTCGCCGGCCGCGGCCTCCACCTTGGCCGTGGCCCGCAGCAGCGCCTGCCGGTCGCCCTCCCGCAGGCCGGGCAGGGTGGCGACGGCCCGGGCGGCCACCAGCAGCGCGGTGGCCTCGTCGGCGGCGAGCCTGAGCGGCTCCGCGGCCTCCGCACCGAGCGCCGCGGGGTTGTGCCACCAGATGCGCTCGCCGTCGGTGTCGATGTCGAGCAGGTCGCCGCCACGGAAACTGGTACCGCACATGGGCAGCACGTCGAGGTCGGAGACCAGCTCGTCCTCGGTGATCCCGAAGGCGCGCGCCACGTCCGCGACCCGGGCTCCGGGGCGCTCACGCAGATACGTCACCAGGGAGAGCATCCGCCTGGTCTGGTCGATGGCGTTCACGGACCTGACCGGTTTGCCTGCCACTGTTCTGCTTCCCTCCCCTCAGCCCTTGGCCACGGCACGCAGCCGGTCCACCACATCGGCCCGCAGCTCGGCGGGCTCCAGGACCACCACGTCCGGACCGAACTCCACCAGCCAGGCGTCCAGACCGTGCCCGTACGGAATCTCCAACTCGTCCCAGCCGTCTTCGAGTTCCCGCACCGATGTGGCTTTCGCCCGAAGGGGGTACCCGGCATCCGAACGCAGCCTGATCAGGGCCGTACGATCAGCGATCTCGCCCGCCCAGCTCGCCACGGTCTCACGGACCGTGACCACGTCGGGGACCGGAGCGGTGAAACCGTTGCCCCGGTTACGCACCTTCCCGGTGATCCGCGACAGCCGGAACACGCGCTCGGCACCCCGGTCGCGGTCCCAGCCCGCCAGATACCAGTGGCCGCGCCAGCACTCCAGGGCCCACGGCTCCACAAGCCGGGGCTCCGGGTGGGCCGCGGAGGCCTTGCGGTAGTCGAAGACGACCGGGCGGCGGTCACGGCAGGCCAGCATCAGCGGCTCGAAGGCGGCCTCGTGCACCGGAATGCGCGGCTCCAGAGCGCCGTGCGCCTCGTACGGATCGACATCCTCGGGCAGGCCGGCCGCGCGCAGCTTCTGCAGGGCACCGCTGGCCGCGCCGGCCAGCCGGGCCTGCTGCCAGACCTTGGCGGCCAGGCCCAGGGCGGCGGCCTCCTCGGCGTCCAGCGTGATGGGCGGCAGACGGTTGCTGTCACGGCGGGCCAGATAGCCGACCTCACCGTCCATGTTCTCGACGGTCTCGATCACCAGACCGAGCTCGCGCAGATCATCCTTGTCGCGCTCGAACATCCGGCTGAAGGAGTCGTCACCGCCTGCTTCGAGGTAGGCCTCGATGGACTCGCGCAGCTCGCGCTTGCTGAGCGGCCGCCGTGTCCCCAGCAAGCACAGCGCCAGGTTCATCAACCGCTCGGCCTTGGCAATGGCCATCGACGCCCTTCGCCTTCCCTATGGTGGTTCCAACCGATGACCGTACCGCTCCGGAGCGTCGCGGCAAAAGCCGATGCAGAACCGAGGGCCCATGCGCACAGCACGGGCCCTCGTTCGACCAGGATCGGTCAGCGCTTGGCAACGCCCACCAGGTCGCAGACGAAGATCAGCGTCTCGCCCGGGGCGATCCGGCCACCGGCACCCCGGTCGCCGTACGCGAGGTGCGCGGGGATGACCAGCTGGCGACGACCGCCGACCTTCATGCCCTGCACGCCCTTGTCCCAGCCCTGGATGACCTGGCCGATGCCGAGCTGGAAGTCCAGCGGGGTGCCGCGGTTCCAGGAGGCGTCGAACTCCTCGCCGGTGGAGAACGCGACGCCCACGTAGTGAACCTTGACGAAGTCACCGGCCGCGGCGACCTCGCCGTCCCCCTCCCAGATGTCCTTGATCTCGAGGTCGGCCGGGGGCTCGCCGCCCGGGAAGTCGATCTCGGGCTTCTCGATGTTCACGTCTAAAGCTCCTGCTTGTGTACGACTCGGAACGCGGACAGTCTTTCATCTCCAGGCCGCCAGCGCCCGCGGCGGGCGGACCACGGCGCGCGCTACATCGCCGCCAGGATGTCCACCGTGAACACCAGCGTGGAGTCCTTCTTGATGGGGCTTCCGCTCGGCGGGGTGTCACCGTAGCCCTGGTCCGGGGGCACCACGATCAGGACCCGGCTGCCCACCTTCTTGCCCGTGACACCATCGGTCAGACCCTTGACGACCTGCTGCATCTGCTCCAGGGAGAGCTGACTCAGCCGCCCGGTACCGTACGTCGCCACGAACGGCTTGCCCTTGTTGCCCTTCTTCCAGACCAGACCCTGGAACTGGCACAGGATGGTCTGGCTCGCCTTGACCTCCGGCCCGTCACCCTCCAGGACATAGTTCGACACGAGCTTCTTCGGCGGATCCGGCTGGTGGATCTCGACCGAGGGAGCACCGCCGTCCGTATTGGTGCCGACCGTCGGCAGACTCGCGTCCGACTGCGCCACCGGCTTGCCCTTGCTGGAGCTCTTGGAGTTGAAGGCATCCACCAGGTCGACGACGAAGACCAGCGTGTCGGTGCCCTTGATACCCGCGTCCGGGTTACCGGACTTGCCGTATCCCCAGGTCGGCGGGACGGCCATCTCGATCCGGCTGCCCACCTTCTTGCCCGCCAGGGCGTACCGCCAGCCGTCGATCAGGCTGCCCTGGGCGAGCTGCATGACCAGGGGCGCCTTACGGTCGTAGGAATTGTCGAAGACCTTCGCCGTCGCCCAGATCTGGCCCAGGTAGTTCGCCACGATGAAGTCGTTCTCCGCGACCACGCGCCCACTGCCCGCGATCGCCGTCCTGACCGCCAGGTTCTTCGACGGCTCCCCCGTGCCCTTGGCCACCGTCGGCTTCTCACCGAACTTCTTGCCCGCCGTGATCGCGGGCAGCGGCCCGTCCACGATCTTCGGCGGCGGCACGGAGGAGGCGGAGGCCGACGGCGACGCGGAGGCCTTGCTCGATTCGGACGAGTCGTCGCCGCAACCGGCGAGCGTGACCAGACCTGCGGGTACGGCGGCAAGGAGGAGGGAGCGTCGGCGCACGGGGGGAGCCTCGTAATCGGTCGATCTTGTGGATGGCGTGCGCGCAACTCTACGGCGTGACACGGGCGCCGTACGGGAAACGTACGGCGCCCGTGTCACAACAACACCCGGCTCACATTCCGGCGATCAGCTTCTCCACCCGGTCGTCCACCGAACGGAACGGGTCCTTGCACAACACGGTCCGCTGTGCCTGGTCGTTCAGCTTCAGGTGCACCCAGTCGACCGTGAAGTCCCGGCGCTGCTCCTGCGCCCGCCGGATGAAGTCACCGCGCAACCGCGCCCGAGTGGTCTGCGGAGGAACCGACTTGCCCTCGAAGATCTTCAAGTCGTTGCAGATCCGCGCGGCTTGACCCTTCTTCTCCAGCAGGTAGTACAGGCCACGACGACGGTGGATGTCGTGGTACGCGAGGTCTATCTGAGCGACCCGCGGATGCGACATCGTCATGTTGTGCTTGGCCCGGTACCGCTCGATGAGCTTGTACTTCATCACCCAGTCGATCTCGGTGCCGATACGGTCGAGGTCCTCGGTCTCGATCGCGTCCAGCGTGCGGCCCCACAGCTCCAGCACCTGCTCGACCGTGCCGGTACGGATACCGCGGCGCTCGCAGAAGTCCACGGCCTTCTCGTAGTACTCCCGCTGCACCTCCAGCGCGGAGGCCTCCCGGCCGCTGGCCAGACGCACCTTGCGCCGGCCGGTGATGTCGTGACTGACCTCGCGGATCGCCCGGATCGGGTTCTCCAGGGTCAGGTCGCGCATCACCGTGCCCGCCTCGATCATGCGCAGCACCAGATCGGTGGCACCGACCTTGAGCAGCATGGTCGTCTCGGACATGTTCGAGTCGCCCACGATGACATGCAGGCGGCGATAGCGCTCGGCGTCCGCGTGCGGCTCGTCACGCGTGTTGATGATGGGCCGGGAGCGGGTCGTCGCCGAGGAGACGCCCTCCCAGATGTGCTCCGCCCGCTGACTGACGCAGTACACCGCGCCACGCGGGGTCTGCAGCACCTTGCCGGCGCCGCACAGCAGCTGCCGGGTGACCAGGAACGGAATGAGGATGTCCGCGAGCCGGGAGAACTCCCCGTGCCGCGCCACCAGATAGTTCTCGTGGCAACCATAAGAGTTGCCCGCCGAGTCCGTGTTGTTCTTGAAGAGGTAGACGTCGCCCGCGATTCCCTCCTCGTGCAGGCGTCGTTCCGCGTCCACCAGGAGTCCCTCGAGAATGCGCTCGCCGGCCTTGTCGTGGGTGACCAGTTCGGTCACATTGTCACATTCCGGTGTCGCGTATTCCGGATGTGACCCCACGTCGAGATATAGCCGGGCGCCGTTTCGCAGAAAGACATTACTGCTGCGGCCCCATGACACGACACGGCGGAAGAGGTACCGCGCCACCTCGTCAGGCGACAGGCGGCGCTGTCCCCTGAACGTGCACGTGACGCCGTACTCGTTCTCCAGCCCGAAAATGCGGCGGTCCATGAGTGAACATTACGCCCGATCCCCCGAGCTGAAACGGGGTTCGGCAGCACGATTTGGATCATTTTCCGATGAAGCCGCAACGACCGCACCCCCGGCAGGAGCTGCGAGGACCCGCCCGGTGGCCACCAGGACCAGCAGCGACACCGCACCCGCGGCACCCGGCACGGCAAATCCCCACAGCGCCCCGCCCGCCTCGACGACCGGGCCCGCCAGGCCCGTTCCCACCGACGCACCCACCGTGAACGTCGTCACGAGCCACGAGAACGCCTCGGTGACCGTACCCGCCGGCGCGTGCCGGTCCACGATGATGAACGCACAGGCGATGCACGGCGCGAGAAACACCCCGGAGACCGCCGTCAGCAGCACCATCGCCACCGCGCCCGGCATCAGCATCAGCGGCAGATAACACACCGCCAGAAGACCGACCAGCGCCCTCAGTCGCCGCTCCGGCACCCCGGCCCACTGCCGCGCCCCGTACACCGTGCCGCCCAATAGCGCGCCCAGGCCCAGCGCCGCCATCAGCCAGCCGTACACCGCGTCCCCGCCGTGCCCGTCGGCGTACGGCACCGAGGCCACCGTGATGGAACCCAGCGCGACACCCACGAACAGGAAGGCACCCAGCAACGCCAGCAAGCCCGGCGAACGCAGGGCGCCCAGCCAGTGCGCCTCCCGGGGAGCCGACCGCCACGCGCGCGAAGGCGGCGAGACGACCACCGAGAGCGCGCCCAGCACCCCCACGGCGTTCAGGACCAGCAGCGCGGCCCGCTCGTCCCACAGCGACACGCACAGCGTCACCAGCAGCGGGCCGACCGTGAACATGACCTCCTGGGCCACCGCGTCCATCGCGTACGCCGTGTGCACCTGCTCCTCCCGCCGCAGCACGGACGGCCACAGGGCCCGCAGACCACCCTCCAGGGGCGGGGTGAAGAGCCCGGCCGCCGCGACGGCGGCGTAGGCGAACGGCAGCGGGTCGATGCCGGAAAAGGCGAACGCCGTCATCGCCAGGGCCGAGGCCAGCGCGGCGGGCAGCTGCACACGCGGCTGCCCGTGGAGGTCCACGAGCCTGCCCAGGACCGGCTGCCCCACGGCGTTCGCGACACCGTAGACCGCTGCCAGAGCCCCGGCGAGGCCGTACGTGCCGCCCTGGCCGCGGACGAAGAGCACCAGCGCGATGGCCGCCGTGGCGTTCGGCAGACGGCCCACCAAGGTGCCGGTCAGCAGCCGGACCGCGTGCTTGGCTCTGAGGATCTCCAGGTATCCCGCGGCCATCGACTGCCTCCAAGTTTTACGTATAACGTCAACTTTCCATACGTACCATGTGCGCTGTTCACGCGTCCAGACGAAGGACCGGGGCAACGAACCAGCCGAAGGAGCGCACCCACGGTGGCACCCAGCAACACGCGCCCGACCAGCCGTGACGTCGCCCAGGCCGCCGGAGTCTCCCAAGCGGCCGTCTCACTCGTCCTCGGCGACAAATGGCGCGGCCGGGTGTCCGCGGCCACCGCCGAACGCGTCCGCGAAGCCGCACGCGACCTCGGCTACCGGCCCAACCTCGCCGCCCGCAACCTGCGCCTCGGCCGCACCCGCACCGTACTCCTCGTCGTACCCGCCCTCACCACCGAATTCTTCGCCGGCGTCTACACCGGCGCCGCCCGCGTCGCCGCCCAGCACGGCTTCGGCGTCGTCCTCTACCCCTCCCCCGAAGGCATCGGCCCCGCCCGCGACCCCTTCGCCTCCGCGTCAGCCGCCCTCGACGGCGTCATCGCCTCCTCCATGGCCGCCGACGCCCTCACCGCCATCCGCGGCGACCAGCTCCCCCTCGTCATGCTCGACAGCGACCCCCACGGCAGCCTCGGCGCCGCCACCGTCAACCTGGACATCGCGGACGGCGTACGACAGGTCGCCGAACACCTGCTCGGCCTCGGCCACCGGCGCTTCCTGCACCTCGCCGCGGAGGTCGCCTCCTGGACCTTCGAGGTACGCGCCCGCGAGCTCGCCGCACACGTCGGCGCCGTCCCCGGTACCGACATCCGCACCGTCCACGCCCCCATCTCCATCGAAGGCGCCCTCGCCGCCACCACCGCCGCCCTCACCGGCCCGGGCCCCCACCCCACCGCCCTCGTCTGCGACGACGACAAACTCGCCGCAGGCGCCTACAAGGCCCTGCGCCGCCTCGGCCTGCGCATCCCGGACGACATGTCCGTCACCGGCCTCGACGACCTCGCCCTCGCCACCGCCATCGACCCCGAACTGACCACCGTCCGCCTGGACGCCGAGCTCTTCGGCGAACGCGGCATGCGCGCCCTCCTCGCGGTCCTGGAGGGCGCGCGGCCAGAGGGCGGGGACATACCGGTGGAACTGGTGGTACGGGGCTCCACGGCGCCGCCACGCGCCACCTGACGCCCTCTGACGCCACCCGACGCCCTCTGGAGCTCTCTGACGCGACGCGCCCCGGCCGAAAGGATCGGCCGGGGCGCGTGGCGGGCGGGGTGCGGGACGAGGACCTACTCCTCCTCGGAGCTGTCCTCCTCGGCGCTCTCCGCCTCCGTGCTCGCGCCGTTCGCCGCCAGCAGCCGGGAGAGCTGCCGGCCGACGATCCGCTTGAACTTGCGCTGCTGCGGCCGCGTACGGTCCAGCACCGCCACCTCCAGACGCTCGGCGGGAATCTCCCGCTCACTGCCGTTGGTGTCACGGGACAGGGCCTGCACCGCCAGCTTCAGCGCCTCGGCCAGCGACATACCGTCCTGGTGACGCTGGTCCAGGAAGCTGCTGATCTGCTCGGCGTTGCCGCCGACCGCGACCGAGCCGTGCTCGTCCACGATCGAACCGTCGTGCGGCAGGCGGTAGATCTGGTCACCCTCCGGGGTCTCCCCCACCTCGGCGACCACCAGCTCCACCTCGTACGGCTTCTCGGCCGCACTGGAGAAGATCGTGCCCAGCGTCTGGGCGTAGACGTTGGCCAGACCCCTGGCCGTCACGTCGTCCCGGTCGTAGGTGTAACCACGCAGGTCGGCGTAGCGCACGCCACCGATCCGCAGGTTCTCGTACTCGTTGTACTTGCCGGCGGCCGCGAAGCCGATCCGGTCGTAGATCTCGCTGAACTTGTGCAGCGCGCGGGACGGGTTCTCACCGACGAAGACGATGCCGTCGGCGTACTGGAGCACCACGAGGCTGCGGCCACGGGCGATGCCCTTGCGGGCGTACTCCGCCCGGTCGGCCATGGCCTGCTGGGGTGAGACATAGAACGGCGTCGACACCGGCTATCCGTCCCTTTCTGTGGAAGTCACTGCGATCACCTGGGCGAGGAGGGCCGAGGGCTACAGCAGCGCGGCCCGCGGACCGTCGGGCTGCTCCAGCCGCCGTTCGAGAATCGAACGGGCGATCTCCGACGACTCGTCGTCGGTGAGCCGGCGGAAGCCGTCCTCGGTGATCACGGTGACGATGGGGTAGATCCGGCGGGCGACATCGGGACCACCGGTCGCCGAGTCGTCGTCAGCCGCGTCGTACAGGGCCTGCACCACGAGCGTCGTGGCCTGGTCCTCGGTCAGGTCGTCGCGGAACAGCTTCTTCATGGCACCGCGCGCGAAGATCGAGCCGGAGCCCGTCGCCGCGTAGCCGTGCTCCTCGGAGCGTCCGCCCGTGACGTCGTAGGAGAAGATGCGGCCCTTCTCGCGGTCCACGTCGTAACCGGCGAAGAGCGGCACCACGGCCAGGCCCTGCATGGCCATGCCGAGGTTGGAACGGATCATGGTCGACAGCCGGTTCGCCTTGCCCTCCAGCGACAGCTGGGCGCCCTCGACCTTCTCGAAGTGCTCCAGCTCGAGCTGGAAGAGCTTGACCATCTCCACGGCGAGACCGGCGGTGCCGGCGATGCCCACGGCGGAGTACTCGTCCGCCGGGAACACCTTCTCGATGTCCCGCTGGGCGATCATGTTGCCCATGGTGGCCCGGCGGTCACCGGCGAGCACCACACCGCCGGGGAAGCTGACGGCCACGATCGTGGTGCCGTGCGGCGCCTCGATGACGCCCTGGGTGGGGGGCAGCTGCCGGTTGCCCGGGAGCATCTCGGGCTGGTGGTCCGAGAGGAAGTCCATGAAGGAGGAGGATCCTGGCGTCAGGAAGGCAGCTGGTAGACGCCCGGTGCCACGAGTATTGGCTTCCACGAGGTTCCTTCCAGATAGGCAGCGGCACGGCGTACGGCTGCGGGATCGTCACCCAACTTGCCGATGGCCGAATTGCAGTTGAAGCACAGTACGCCACGGACCCTACCCGTCTTGTGGCAGTGATCCACATGTACGGCCGAAGCCTTCAGGCAGATCACACAGAGCCTCTTTTGAGAGGCGACCAATGCGTCACGCTCGGCTTGGGTGAGGCCGTAGTGGCGCTTCAGGTGACGCTCGCGTCCCGCGACAGCTCGGCACGCTTCACAGCGCGTCGACAATCCGTCGGAGGCCGACGCGTTTCTATGCCACTCGCTCCACGGCTTGACCTCGTCGCAGCCCAGGCAGTGCTTGTGCCCCTCGGGCACATCCACTCTGCGAACCTTCTTGCCCTGAGCCTCGCGGCTCCGCCGGTAGGCCTCTGCCCCGCATTCGCGGCAACGATCCTGGAGCCCTTCGAGCTTGGACCTGTTGGCCGCGAATGCGCTGGCAGGAAGTGTCCGCTTGCATGCCGAGCGTCGCTTCTCGACACTCAAATCGGACATTAAGTACTACTCCCCACCTTTTTGGACAAATGAGCGCACGAAATCCTCGGCGTTCTCCTCGAGCACATCATCGATTTCGTCCAGCACGGAGTCCACGTCATCGCTCAGCTTCTCGTGGCGCTCCTTGAGGTCCTCCGAGCCCTGCGCCTCCTGCGTCTGCTCCTCGACCTCTTCCGTGGAGCGCGTCGCCTTCTGCTGGCCGCCGCCGGTGTCCTTGGTCGCCATAACCCTCACCCCGCTCAGTTCGCCCGACATGGTCGACAGGTCGGCATTCCTGCCGATCGGTGATGATCAGACCCTACAAGCCGGGTCCGACATCGGCCCCGCAGTTCGTACAACGTGCGGGGGCCACCTCGATGATTCCCGGGCGGCGGGATTTCCACCCTGCCCGCCCGGGCCGGTCCGAGTACCCGGAAAGGCCCCGCTCAGCCGCCTGACAGGACCCTGACCAGGTCTTCCGCCGTGCGGCAGCGGTCCAGTAGTGCCTTGACGTGATTTCGCGTTCCGCGAAGTGGTTCGAGGGTTGGAACGCGCTGGAGGGAGTCCCGCCCGGGCAGGTCGAAGATCACCGAGTCCCAGGAGGCCGCCGCGACGTCGTCGGCGTACTGCTCCAGGCAGCGTCCGCGGAAGTAGGCCCGGGTGTCCTCCGGCGGCTTCGTACGGGCCCGCTCGACCTCGGCCTCGTCCAGGAGCCGCTTGATGCGCCCGCGGGCCACCAGACGGTTGTACAGGCCCTTCTCGGGCCGTACGTCGGCGTACTGGAGGTCCACCAGGTGCAGCCGGGCGGCGTCCCAGTCGAGGTTGTCGCGGCGGCGGTAGCCCTCCATGAGCTCTCGTTTGGCCACCCAGTCGAGCTCGCCGGCGAGGCTCATGGGGTCGTTCTCGAGCCGGTTGAGGGTGTCCTCCCAACGGGAGAGGACGTCCTTGGTCTGCTCGTCGGCGTCCGCGCCGAAGCGTTCCTCGACATATTTGCGTGAGAGCTCGAAGTACTCCATCTGGAGCTGGACGGCGGTGAGTGTGCGGCCGCTGCGCAGGGTGACCAGGCGCTTGAGCGTCGGGTCGTGGGAGACCTGGTGGAGGGTGCGCACGGGCTGGTCGACGGCCAGGTCGACGGCGATGAAGCCGTCCTCGATCATGGACAGGACCAGGGCGGTCGTGCCGAGCTTGAGGTAGGTGGAGATCTCGGAGAGGTTGGCGTCGCCGATGATCACGTGCAGGCGGCGGTATTTCTCCGCGTCCGCGTGGGGTTCGTCCCGGGTGTTGATGATCGGGCGCTTCAGGGTGGTCTCCAGGCCCACCTCGACCTCGAAGTAGTCGGCGCGCTGGCTGAGCTGGAAGCCGTGTTCGTGGCCGTCCTGGCCGATGCCGACGCGGCCGGCGCCGGCGAAGACCTGGCGGGAGACGAAGAAGGGCGTGAGGTGGCGCACGATGTCCGAGAACGGGGTTTCCCGCTTCATCAGGTAGTTCTCGTGCGTGCCGTAGGAGGCGCCCTTGTTGTCGGTGTTGTTCTTGTAGAGGTGGATCGGCTGGGCTCCGGGGAGCTGGGCGGCCCGTTCCGCGGCCTCGGCCATGATCCGTTCGCCGGCCTTGTCCCAGAGGACGGCGTCGCGGGGGTTGGTGACCTCGGGGGCGCTGTATTCGGGGTGTGCGTGGTCGACGTAGAGGCGCGCGCCGTTGGTGAGGATCACGTTGGCGAGGCCGATGTCCTCGTCGGTGAGCTGGCTGGAGTCGGCGGCCTCGCGGGCGAGGTCGAAGCCTCGGGCGTCCCGCAGCGGGTTCTCCTCCTCGAAGTCCCAGCGGGCCCGGCGGGCCCGGTGCATCGCCGCGGCGTAGGCGTTGACGATCTGGGATGAGGTGAGCATGGCATTGGCGTTGGGGTGGCCGGGGACGGAGATGCCGTACTCCGTCTCGATGCCCATTACTCGCCGTACGGTCATGCGGCCCTCCTTGCCCGGCGGCGCCCTCGGTCGTGGACGCCGCTCAAGTACCGCTGGCGCTCCGGTGCGTGTGCGGTGCCCGTCCCCGCACTGCGCGACTCGGCGGTAGGAAAGAGCCTAGAACGCCTTTGCGCTGGTGGGGAGATCATTTGCGTCATTTGCCTGCTCCGGCGGTGCCCGAAAAGCAGTCGGCTGCGGGTACCCGTCGAGGGCACCCGCAGCCGCCCTGCTTTTACAGGTACTGACCGGTGTTCGCCACCGTGTCGATGGAGCGTCCGGTGTCCGCGCCCTGCTTTCCGGTGATGAGGGTGCGGATGTAGACGATCCGTTCGCCCTTCTTTCCGGAGATGCGGGCCCAGTCGTCGGGGTTGGTGGTGTTCGGCAGGTCCTCGTTCTCCTTGAACTCGTCCACGCAGGCCTGGAGGAGGTGGGAGACGCGGAGGCCCTTCTGGTTGTTGTCGAGGAATTCCTTGATCGCCATTTTCTTGGCGCGTCCGACGATGTTTTCGATCATGGCGCCGGAGTTGAAGTCCTTGAAGTAGAGGACTTCCTTGTCACCATTGGCGTAGGTGACCTCCAGGAAGCGGTTTTCCTCGGATTCGGCGTACATGTGCTCGACCGCGGTCTGGATCATGCTCTGGACCGTGAGGGACTTGTCGCTCTGGTGCTCGCCGAGGTCGTCCGCGTGCAGCGGGAGGCGTTCGGTGAGGTACTTCCCGAAGATGTCCTTGGCCGCTTCGGCGTCGGGACGCTCGATCTTGATCTTCACGTCGAGCCGGCCGGGGCGCAGGATGGCGGGGTCGATCATGTCCTCGCGGTTGGAGGCGCCGATGACGACCACGTTCTGCAGGCCTTCCACGCCGTCGATCTCGGCGAGCAGCTGCGGGACGATGGTGTTCTCCACGTCCGAGCTGACGCCGGAGCCACGGGTGCGGAAGAGGGATTCCATCTCGTCGAAGAAGACGATGACGGGGGTGCCCTCGCTGGCCTTCTCCCGGGCTCGCTGGAAGACGAGGCGGATCTGCCGCTCGGTTTCGCCGACGTACTTGTTCAGGAGCTCGGGGCCCTTGATGTTGAGGAAGAAGCTCTTGCCTGCGGCTTGGCCGGTGACCTCGGCGACCTTCTTGGCCAGCGAGTTGGCGACGGCCTTGGCGATGAGCGTCTTGCCGCATCCGGGGGGTCCGTAGAGCAGGACTCCCTTGGGCGGGCGCAGTTCGTGCTCCTTGAACAGGTCCGGGTAGAGGTAGGGGAGCTCGACCGCGTCGCGGATGGCCTCGATCTGGCCGCCGAGGCCGCCGATCTGCTCGTAGCCGATGTCGGGGACCTCTTCGAGGACGAGTTCCTCGACCTCGCTCTTGGGGACCACTTCGTAGACGTAGCCGGAGCGGGGTTCGAGCAGCAGGGCGTCGCCGGGGCGGATGGTGACGTCCAGCAGCGGCTCGGCGAGCCGTACCACCCGTTCCTCGTCGGTGTGCCCCAGCACCAGGGCGCGCTCGCCGTCCTCGAGGATCTCCTTGAGGGTGACGATGTCCCCGACGCGCTCGTACTCCATGGCTTCGACCACGTTGAGCGCTTCGTTGAGCATTACTTCCTGGCCGCGCCTGAGGTCGTCGAGTTCGACGCTCGGGCTGACGTTCACCCGGAGCTTGCGGCCGCCGGTGAAGATGTCGGCGGTGCCGTCCTCGATGGCCTGCAGGAAGACGCCGAAGCCGGCCGGCGGCTGGGCGAGCCGGTCGACTTCTTCCTTGAGGGCCACGATCTGGTCGCGGGCCTCGCGGAGTGTGTTGGCGAGTCTTTCGTTCTGGGCGGACACGCCGGCCAGGTTCGTCTGCAGCTCGACGATCCGCTCTTCGAGAATCCTCGTGTGTCGCGGAGAGTCGGCGAGCTTGCGTCGCAGGACGGCGATCTCCTGCTCAAGGTAGGCGATCTGCCCGGACGGGTCGTCGGACCCTCGTCCCGGGCGGATGCCGCGGTTCATGTCGTCGTCGTGGGCTGCCACGGTCCTCACCTCCTCCAAGGGGAGCTGGACGCTTCCAGACCCTACCTGGGTGGGTGTCGATTGAAACCCCTAGATCACAAAGACTGTCAAGGAGTGTCCGATCTTCACCCTTGCGCTCTCCCTCGCATCAGGGGAATACCCACCGAACATGCTCGGGAAGCCGCCACGGGTAGGGTCGAGGTGTTCAACACCCGTCAGAGCTGGCCGGATTCCCGTCGGCTCGGCGATCAAACGGCAGGAGAGATGACCGTGCAGCAGGAGACCCGAAGCGGCACAGAGGCGCTGGAGGTCTGGATCGACCAGGATCTGTGTACGGGCGACGGTATCTGCGCCCAGTACGCGCCGGAGGTGTTCGAGCTGGACATCGACGGCCTGGCTTACGTGAAGGGCCCGGACGAGGAGCTGTTGCAGGCCAGGGGGGCCGCAACGCCCGTTCCTCTGCCGCTTCTCACGGATGTGGTGGATTCGGCGAAGGAGTGTCCGGGCGAGTGCATCCATGTGCGTCGGGTTTCGGACAGGACAGAGGTTTACGGTCCTGACGCGGAGTGACCTTCCGGGCACGTGCCGTGCGCATTGTCTGATTTCTCACATGGTTCGCGCGCGGGGAGCCGGTTTCAGACGCCGCGGGCCTCGTCCGGGGTGGAGCGGACGAACGCGTTCCCCTTCCACTGCCACTTGGCCGGGGTCTTGAGGTCGGGGCAGCAACTGGGCACGCCGGACGAGGAGTAGCCGTACAGGGTGGCGGTGACGGCTCCGGCGCGGACGGTGAAGTCGGAGACGGTGAGCCGTTCCTTGGGGTCGACGAGGGTGGCGACGACGCGCGGCTTCTTGGTGTCGGCGGCGCGGGTGAGGACGTAGACGCCGTCGGGTGGGGTGCCCATGGCGGAGTCGCAGTGGACCACGGCGACCGTCTCGGGGCTGCCGTCGCCGTCGAGGTCCCCGGTCGCCTTCTTGGCCACCACGGCCTTCACGCGTCCGCAGGCGAGGGGGAAGGCGACGCCCGCGGTGGTGGGTGGTGCGGCGGCCACGGGGGCGGACTTCGCTTCGGTGCCGGTGCTCGGCTGGGCGGCGGTGGCGGAGCCGGGCTGGAGGACCGAGGAGAGGGCCACGACTCCGGCGACGGCCGTGGCGGTGGCGAGCCAGTGGATCGGGCGGGGGTGGGCGTGAGCGAGTTCCGGGACGGCGGATTGCTGCACTAGGAGCGTCTCCTGTGAGGGCTGTGCCGGTGGGGGTGGCCAGCATGGTGCCACACGTCACAGTTCGGGGGAACGGCAGGGTCAGGGGTTCCTCGGCCCGCTGGGCGCTCGGTTCCTGGTGCTCCGTCAACGCGCGGGCGCCCCGGCGGAGTTCCGATTGGGTCTCGGGAACTTCGACGGGGCGCCCGTGCGTTGGTGCGGCTGGGCGGCAAATGCCGTCACAGGGGTGGCAATGCCGCAGAAAGGGACGACCAACCGGAAGGGGACGGCCCGGAGGTGACGGCTCAGCGGCCGGCGCCTCCGTCGGCGTTGGGGCCGGCGTAGTCCTCGCCGTAGGCGCCCTTGGCGGGGCGGCGGCGGCGCATGGGCGGCTCGACGCCGTCGGCGAGGCGGCGGGCGGTGAGGAGGAAGCCGGTGTGGCCGATCATCCGGTGGTCGGGGCGGACGGCGAGGCCCTCGATGTGCCAGTTGCGGATCATGGTCTCCCAGGAGGTCGGCTCGTTGAAGCAGCCGACCTCGCGGATGGACTCCACGGTCCGGGCGAGCTGGGTGGTGGTGGCGACGTAGCAGCACAGGATGCCGCCGGGCACCAGTGCCTTGGAGACGGCCTCCAGGCATTCCCAGGGGGCGAGCATGTCGAGGATGACGCGGTCGACGTCGGCGTCGGACAGGTTGTCCTGGAGGTCGCCCACGGTGAGCTGCCAGGCCGGGTGGGGGCCGCCGAAGTAGCGCTCGACGTTCTGCTTGGCGATCTCGGCGAAGTCCTCGCGGCGCTCGTAGCTGTGCAGCATGCCGTGGTCGCCGATGGCGCGCAGCAGGAAGCTGCTGAGCGAGCCGGAGCCGACGCCGGCCTCGACGACGCGCGCGCCGGGGAAGATGTCGGCGAAGGCGAGGATCTGCCCCGCGTCCTTGGGGTAGACGACGGCTGCCCCGCGGGGCATGGACAGGACGTAGTCGGGGAGCAGGGGGCGCAGCGCGAGGTAGGCGACGTTTCCGGTGGTGCGGACAACGCTGCCCTCGGGAGCGCCGATCAGTTCGTCGTGCGGGAAGGAACCCTTGTGGGTGTGGAAGTTCTTCCCGGCCTCGAGCGTGAACGTGTAGTGGCGGCCCTTGGGGTCGGTCAGCTGTACCTGGTCCCCGACCTTGAAGGGCCCGCGCCTGCGGGCGGCACCGGTCGGTTCGGACATGTGACCAGCCTACCGGCGTTTGCGGGGGTCGCCGACCATCTGCGGGGTTCCTAGGAGGACTGCGGGGTGGGTCGGGCCATCGCCTTGACGAAGGCGCGTTCCACGTCGGCGGCGGACAGGACGCCGTAGATCTCGCCGCTGTCCTCGATGACGAGGTATTCGGTCGCGGGGGTGGCGCGCAGGGTGTCGAGGAGGTCCTCGCCGGCCAGTTCCGCGGAGACGCGCATGCCGTCGGTGAGTTCCTGGGCGAGGCCGCTGACGGTGACCCAGGGGCGGCGGTGTTCGGGTACGCCGACGATGGCGGCCTCGCGGACGAGGGAGAGGGGGTTTCCCTCGGCGTCGACGACCACAAGGGCGCGGGCGCCGGCGGCGTTGGCGCGGCGCAGGGCCTCGGAGAGCGGGGTGTCGGACTCCACGGGGACGGCGCGGCGGGTGAGGTTGCGGGCGCGTAGTTCCGGGAGGTGTTCGCGGAGCCGGGCCATGCGCAGGCTGTTGCCGGCGCCGGTCCAGATGATCGCGGCGAGGATCGCGGCGAGCAGGGCGTCGGTGACGGTGTCCATGCCCACGTTGTCCTCGGCGGTGGTGCCGAGCGCGCCGGACTGGGTGAGCAGGGGGAGGCCGATGAGGACGGTGACGGCGAGGGCGCGGCCGACCCAGGCGGCGGCGATCGTGCCGCTCATGGGTTTGCCGGTGATCTTCCAGACGACGGCGCGGAGCATGCGGCCGCCGTCGAGGGGGAGGCCGGGCAGGAGGTTGAAGACGGCCACGATGAGGTTGGAGACCATGAGGCCGGCCAGCAGGACGCCGGGGACGGTGCCGGGTTCGACGGGCAGCATGGCGAGGTAGAACAGTCCGGCGAGGACGAGGGAGAGCAGCGGGCCGACGAAGGCCAGCACGAATTCCCGTCCAGGGGTCTCGGCCTCCTTCTCGATCTCGGAGACGCCGCCGAAGAACTGGAGCTGGATGCGGCGGACCGGGAGTTTGAAGCGGAGGGCCGCGACGGTGTGGGCGAGCTCGTGGATGAGGACGGAGGCGTAGAAGGCGACGGCGAAGAAGAGGGAGACGAGGTAGCGGGCGGCGCCGAGTTCGGGCAGGACGCGGTCGAGCTGTCCGCCGAACACCCAGGTGATCAGCGCGGCGACGAGGAACCAGCTGGGTGCGACGTACACCGGCACGCCGAAGGGGCGTCCCATGAGCAGGCCGCCGCCGGGTTCGCGGGGGCGCCGGGGCGGGCGGCTCCTCCTGGTGCCGGTGTGGGCTTCGGAGCGGGTGGTGTCGCTCGGGTGCGGATGTGTCGGCGCCGGCTCGGCGTGCGGGCGGGGGGTGTCCTGCCGCGGGGGCGCGTCCTCGGGCGTGCCGCCGGTCTGTGGTGCGGTGCCCGGGGCAGCCCTGTCCGGGTCGGCCGGTGCGCCGGCGTGGTCGTCGGACCTTCGGTGGGCTTCCACGTCGGGGCGGGCGGCCGGCTCGTCGCCGGGCTGGTGGGGCGGGGGGGCCGCCGGGGCGGCGGGGGTGTTCTCGCCGGGCTCCGGGCGGGGGCCTGAGGGGTCGGTCGGCTGTTCGGATGTGGCGGGGGTGGGGTCCGCTGCTTCTTCCGGGGTGGGGGTCGGGCTGTCGGCGGCAGGCGTCTCGTGCGGGCCGGGGCCGGGGTCGGTGGCCGGGGCCGTAGGACCCGCGGGGTGCTCGGTCGGCTTGTCGTCGCCGGACCGCGGCTGCCCGCTCGCGCCGCTCACGTCCACGGTGTCCCCTCGTTCGAAGCGTCTTCCGCGTCTGCCGGGTGCCGGGCGGAAGGGTCTCGAGGTCGATGGTATGCGGCCGTCGTCGTGCGTTTCGCCCCGGCACCCCCTGTGTGGGAGCGGTGTTGTCCACAGGTGCGGCCCGCGACTGGGTGACTGTCAGTGGCGGGCCGTATGGTCTGTGGTCATGGACAGCAGCATCGAGGGCACGGCGGAGGCCGGGGGCGGCGCGGGCGCGGAGGCGGATCCGCTGCTCGCGGGCGGCGCGGGGACGTCTGTGCCGGACACGGCGACCGCGGCGGACGCCCCGGCCGGGCGCCCCGTCGTACCGCCCGCTTCCCTGTCGCCCTCGCGGGCCAGTGACTTCATGCAGTGCCCCCTGCTGTACCGGTTCCGGGTGATCGACCGGCTGCCGGAGAAGCCGAGCGAGGCGGCGACCAGGGGCACGCTGGTGCACGCGGTGCTGGAGCGGCTCTTCGACGCGCCGGCGACCGAGCGGACCGCGCCCCGCGCCAGGTCGCTGATCCCCGGCCAGTGGGACCGGCTGCGGGAGACCAGGCCGGAGGTCGTCGAGCTGTTCGCGGACGATCCGGAGGGCGAGCGGCTGGCCCGCTGGCTGGGCGAGGCCGAGCGGCTGGTCGAGCGGTGGTTCACGCTGGAGGACCCGACCCGCCTGGAGCCGGCCGAGCGCGAGCTGTTCGTGGAGGCGGAGCTGGAGTCGGGGCTGCGGCTGCGCGGGATCATCGACCGGGTGGACGTGGCGGCGACCGGCGAGGTGCGGATCGTCGACTACAAGACGGGCAAGGCGCCGAGACCCGAGTACGCCGAGGGCGCGCTGTTCCAGATGAAGTTCTACGCCCTGGTCGTCTGGCGGCTGAAGAACGTGATCCCGCGCCGGCTCCAGTTGGTCTACCTCGGTAGCGGTGACGTGGTGACGTACGACCCGGCCCTCGCCGACCTGGAGCGGGTGGAGCGCAAGCTGCTGGCGCTGTGGGAGGCGATCCAGGAGGCGACGCGGACCGGTGAGTGGCGGCCGCGGCCGACGAAGCTGTGTGGCTGGTGCGACCACCAGGCGCACTGTCCGGAGTTCGGTGGTACTCCCCCGCCGTATCCGTTGCCGGTGAGGGTGGCCGGCGGGCCTTCGGCCGGGGGTCCGGGGGTCGTCCCCCGATAGGCACAGTCGTTGCCGGTGAGGGTGGCCGGCGGGCCTTCGGCCGGGGGTCCGGGGGTCGTCCCCCGACAGGCACAGTCGTTGCCGGTGAGGGTGGCCGGCGGGCCTTCGGCCGGGGGTCCGGGGGTCGTCCCCCGACAGGCACAGTCGCTGCCGGTGAGGGTGG